>CAZGPA010000001.1:0-130242 GCA_964527525.1 uncultured Alistipes sp.
TGAGGTTTACGGTCAACACGGCATCCCACTGAGCCTCCGACATACGCATCATCAGGCCGTCTTTGGTAATACCGGCGTTGTTCACCAACACATCGATACGGCCAAAATCCTTCACAATCTCGTCGATAACTTTATGTGTCTCTTCAAAATTTGCTGCATTCGAAGCATAACCTTTGGCTTTCACACCCAAAGCTGCAATCTCAGCCTCGGTAGCCTTACCGTTCTCGTCGATAACCAAATCGGTGAATGCCACATCGGCACCCTCCTTTGCAAAACAAAGAGCAATGGCTTTGCCAATACCGCGAGCTGCACCCGTTACGACAGCCACTTTTCCTTCGAGTAATTTCATAATCGTTATAATTTTAAGGTAAAATATGCCAATTTTTTCGTTTGCAAAGATAGAAAATAATTCACAATTCGAAAAGAGAACTAAAACTTTACTCCCAATCAAAGCAGAAATCGACATAAAAAGATCAGGGTTCCAATTGAAAGGCTAATGTTACAAAAATGACACTATTTGTGCAATTTCTTTCTGTAATTGGGAGTAAATCGCCTTACTTTTGCTACATCCAATAAAACAAATGAACGGAAAAATGAAACAAATTTTACTACTATTTACCGCTTTGTTGGTGCTGGGCAAGGTCTCGGCACAGAAGAGCTACCAACTCTTGTCGCCCAATGGAGAACTGAAAACAACCATCTCACTCGGCGAAGAACTTACCTACTCAATCGAAAAAGGGGACGAGGTTATGCTAAACGCCTCACCGTTAGCCTTGCACCTGATGGATGGAACGACGCTGGGCAAACGAGCACGGGTACAGCGTGCCGTACGCCAAAGCGCGGATCAGACCATCGAATCACCGCTCTATCGCACCGCTCGGGTACGCGACCACTACAACGCCCTGACACTCCGCATGAAAGGCGAGTGGTCGGTGGAGTTCCGCGCCTATGACGAAGGAGTGGCCTACCGCTTTGTCACCCACCGCAAGAAACCTTTTGAGATCCGCAACGAGCAGGTAGAGTATCGCTTTGCAAAGGATCTTTCGATTACGACACCCTATGTGCGCCGAGGACGCGATTCGGTCTTTACGACACAGTTTTTCCACCAATTCGAAAACCTTTATACAACCAAAAGGCTCTCGCGACTCAATCCCTATCGCCTCTCCTTCCTGCCGCTGGTGGCACACGCAACGCCGAGTTGCAACATACTCCTTACAGAGGTAAATTTGGAGTCCTACCCGGGGCTCTATCTGGTGCGTGATACCACCCAAACCGCCACATTGAAAGGAGTCTTTGCTCCCTATCCCGCAGAGGAACAGGTCAAAAAGCGTCAGATTATTGTCTCCAAAGCCGAGCCCTATATCGCTCGCGTGGAGGCTCCACGCACTTTCCCGTGGCGCGTAGCAATCTTCGGCACAGACCTTCAATTGGCCGTCAACGACCTGACATGGCTGTTGGCCGAACCTTCGCGCATCGCCGATCTGTCGTGGATCAAATCCGGCAAGGCGGCTTGGGATTGGTGGTCGGCCCGCAACTTAGAGGGGGTCGATTTCCGCGCAGGCATCAATACCGAGACCTATAAATATTATATCGATTTTGCCGCTCAATACGGAATCGAATACCTGCTCATCGATGATGGTTGGTACGACCGAAAAAGCGAAAATCTGTTCCAAATTCAACCCCAAGTCGATCTGCCGGCCATCCTTGAATATGGTCGCCAAAAGGGGGTGGATATCCTTCTTTGGGCGAGCTATAAAGCCTTCCACAAAGAGATGGAGCGCATCTGCCGCCACTATGCCGCGATGGGTGTAAAGGGCTTCAAGGTTGATCTGATGGATCGGGATGATCAGAAGATGACCGGCTTCAACTACCGCGCTGCCGAGATGACCGCCAAATACCACCTGATACTCGACCTGCACGGCACCCACAAACCGGCCGGCCTGAACCGCACATGGCCCAATGTGCTGAATGTGGAGGGGGTAAACGGAATGGAGAATATGAAGTTTGGGCGCGTGGAGGATCAGATGACCTACGATGTGATGCTCCCGTTCATCCGTCAGGTAGCCGGTCCGATGGACTACACGCAGGGAGCGATGATCAACGCCACAAAACGCGATTTCCACCTCTCGCGTCGGCGACCGATGAGTCAGGGGACACGCTGCCACCAATTGGCTCTCTATGTCGTGCTGGAATCCCCACTGAATATGCTCTGCGATACACCTTCGCACTACCTGCGCGAGAAGGAGTCGATGGAGTTTCTCTCGGCTGTGCCAACCGTTTGGGACGAAACGCGCGTGCTGGCGGGTAAAATGGGCAAGTATGTGGTGATGGCTCGCCGCAAAGGCAATCGCTGGTTTGTGGGAGGTTTGACAAACTGGACGGCGCGCGATTTGAAAGTTGACCTCTCCTCGTTAGCCTCTTCGGGGAGCAAAGTCGTTCTCTATCGCGACGGCATCAATGCCGACCGCAAGGCAACAGACTACAAACGAGAACTCCTTACCGTAGGGGAGCAACCCCTTCAAGTTCACCTCGCCCCGGGTGGTGGTTTTGCCGCAATCATTGAGTGATGACACCTATAATACTCAGCTATTATTTACAAAGAGGCTGTCCAACAAGCAGTGTTGCGACAGTCTCTTTTCGTAGAAGTTGTATAACAAGTGGGATTTCAAGGCTTGCGAAGCCCGAAAAACGGAGTTTACTGAGGCGTAAATGAGCATTTGAAGGCAAGCGTAACGCGGAAATCACCTTGTTAGACAACTTCTTTTCATTTTTTCTCTCAAAACTTATTTAGGTGTGCAAAAAGGTCCGAATTTCAAGGTTTTCGACCGTTAAAAAACATAACGCCTCTTTATCGAAATGGGGGATAGACTCTTCGATAAAGAGACAAAAATATTTTAATTGCTCCTAAAATTTCGAAGTTCGCCGATTTTCATTATCTTTGGGCACGCAAAAAAACAAAACACCTTAAAACACGAATATGAAAAGAGACACCCAGATTTTTGATTTGATCGCTGCCGAACGCCAGCGTCAGACACACGGTATCGAGTTGATCGCTTCGGAAAACTTTGTAAGCGATCAGGTTATGGAGGCTATGGGCTCCGTATTGACCAACAAATATGCCGAAGGCTATCCGGCAGCCCGCTATTATGGTGGTTGCCAAGTGGTTGACCAAGTAGAAAACTTGGCCATCGAGCGTATCTGCAAGCTCTACGGCGCAGAGTATGCCAACGTACAGCCCCACTCGGGAGCACAAGCCAACATGGCCGTATTCTTCGCCTGCCTGCAACCGGGCGACACCTTCATGGGCCTCGACTTGGCACATGGCGGTCACCTCTCGCACGGTTCGCCGGTGAACATGTCGGGTAAATATTTCAAAGCCGTAGGTTACCAGCTTAACGAGGAGACCGGTACGGTTGACTACGACGCTATGGAGCAGAAAGCTTTGGAGTGCAAACCGAAATTGATCGTCGGAGGTGCTTCGGCTTACTCGCGCGAATGGGATTACAAACGTATGCGTGAAATCGCCGACAAGGTAGGTGCATTGTTTATGGTCGATATGGCTCACACAGCCGGTTTGATCGCTGCCGGTATTCTGGACAATCCGGTGAAATATGCCCACATCGTAACCTCTACGACACACAAGACCCTGCGCGGTCCTCGTGGCGGTATTATCTTGATGGGCAAAGACTTTGAGAATCCGTGGGGTCTTACGACGCCGAAGGGCGCTGTGAAGATGATGTCGCAGATCCTCAATGCGTCGGTATTCCCGGGTATTCAGGGCGGTCCGCTGGAACACGTCATCGCCGCCAAAGCCGTGGCATTCGGCGAGGCTTTGGAGCCGGCTTACAAAGAGTACCAGCAGCAAGTACAGAAAAATGCTCAGGCCATGGCTGCCGCCTTCGTAAAACGCGGTTATAAGATCGTCTCGGGCGGTACGGACAACCACTTGATTTTGGTTGACCTGCGTACGAAGTTCCCCGAGTTGACGGGTAAATTGGCCGAGAAGTGCCTCGTAGCTGCCGACATCACCACCAACAAGAACATGGTACCGTTCGATAGCCGCTCACCGTTCCAGACTTCGGGTCTGCGTTTCGGAACGCCCGCCATCACGACGCGCGGTCTGAAAGAGGACAAGATGGAGTACATCGTGGAGTTGGTTGACCGTGTACTGCAAGATCCCGAAAACGAGGAGAATATCGCAGCCGTACGCAAGGATGTCAACGCCTTGATGGCCAACTATCCGCTCTTCGCTTGGTAAGATGCGCGAGGTCGTCGATTTCATACGCCGACTCTCCGAAAACAACTGTCGCGAATGGTTCGAAGAACATCGGGTCGAGTGGCAACAGGTGCGGAGAATTTACAGCGGATTTGCTGAGGAGTTGATCGCAGGCATTGCCTCGTTCGACCCCTCGGTACGCGGCCTGCGGGCAGCGGACTGCACCTATCGGATTGCACGTGACACGCGGTTTTCGACCGACAAGACACCTTACAAAAGTTGGTTGGGGATCTATATCGCACCACACGGTAAAAAGTCGGGGTATGCGGGATATTATTTCCACATTGCCACGCCTTACGACACGTTGCTCAACGGCCACCAATTGGCGGCAGGACTTTATTGTCCCGAAGGAGCAATCTTACGCTCGGTGCGCGATGAGATTCTCGACAATGGAGCCGAGTTCACCCAAGCGATCGAAAAGGCGCAAGGATTTGAACTCCTGCGAGAGTCGATGCTCAAACGTACTCCACAAGGATTTCCTACGGGGACAGAGTATGACGATCTATTGAGGCTCAAAGAGTTCGACGTATCGAAACCGATTGACGAAGCGTTTTTGTTCGCCGATAATCTTGTGGAACGAAGTGTTGAAGAGTTTCGAAAGACACATGCGTTTGTCGAGATTTTGAATCGGGCCGTTCAATATGCTTACGAAGAGATGATGTAATAAAACACAAAAAGAGCCGGCGATCTTTCGAGATCGCCGGCTCTTTTTACACTAGATTCTACTGCTCGGCAAAATATTTATAGAACAGCGGAATAGTTTCGACTCCTTTATAGAATTGGTCGAGTCCGTAGCTCTCGTTGGGTGAATGGATGGCATCTTCTGCCAAGCCAAATCCGATGAGCAACGACTTGATTCCGAGAATCGCCTCAAAACCACTGATAATCGGAATCGATCCGCCCGAATAGAAGGGTAGCGGTTTCTTGCCGAAGGTCTCCGTAACAGCCTTCTCGGCAGCACGATAAGCCGGCATATCGGTAGGAGCGACATAGGGCATACCACCATGCAACGCTTTCACTTTGACGGTTACGCTCTTCGGAGCAATCGACTTGAAATATTTCTCGAACAACTTGCTGATCTTGCGATAGTCCTGATTCGGAACCAGACGCATCGAGATTTTGGCCGAGGCCTTCGAAGGGATGACGGTTTTAGTTCCCTCACCGGTATAACCGCCCCAGATGCCGTTGACATCGAGTGACGGACGAACACCCGTACGCTCCAATGTGGTATATCCGGCTTCGCCCTCGACAGCACCGATCTCCAACGCCTTTTTATAAGCAGTAAGGTTGAAGGGGGCTTTGTTGAATGCTTTGCGCTCGGCCGGAGTCAACTCACGCACATCGTCGTAGAAGCCCGGGATGGTAATA
Source organism: uncultured Alistipes sp. (assembly GCA_964527525.1). Taxonomy (GTDB): domain Bacteria; phylum Bacteroidota; class Bacteroidia; order Bacteroidales; family Rikenellaceae; genus Alistipes. The sequence goes on from CAZGPA010000001.1 coordinate 5,645, forward strand.
CGTCCGTCGGCATCGACAAGTTGCGAAACCAAGCGAGTGAGTACGTTGGCCGGATTGGCCACAGCACCACCGAACAGCCCCGAATGGAGATCTTTATTAGGTCCCGTAACCTCAACCTCCATATAAGCCAAGCCGCGCAAACCACATGTGATAGAGGGTGTTTGCATCGACAGCATGGAGGTATCGGAGACCAAGATGATATCGGCTTTGAGCAACTTTTTGTTCTGCTCGCAGAACTTATAAAGGCTCGGTGATCCGATCTCCTCCTCGCCTTCGAGCATGAATTTCACGTTGCAAGGGAGCGAGTCGGTGGCACACATCGCCTCGAAAGCTTTGGCGTGCATCCACAGCTGACCTTTGTCGTCGTCGGCACCACGTCCCCAGATACGGCCATCTTCGATAACCGGCTCGAAAGGCTCGGTGCGCCACTCGGCACGCGGATCGACAGGCATCACGTCGTAGTGGCCATAGACCAAAACGGTTTTGGCTTTGGGATCGATGATCTTCTCGGCATAAACCACGGGGTTGCCATCGGTAGGCATCACCTCGGCATGGTCGGCACCGGCCTTGGCCAAAGCCGCGGCAAGCCACTCGGCACAACGCACCATGTCGGGTTTATGGTCGCTCTGCGCACTGATGGAAGGGATGCGGAGCAGGTCAAATAACTCGCTGATAAAACGATCTTTATTCGCTTCAATGTAATGTTTTACTTGATTCATAACGATTGGTATTTAGATTTGGCAAATTTCTTTGATTTCGGCAATAAATCGCTGCGCCAAAGCCTCGGCTTCGGGCATGGTTTGAGCTTCGGTATAGATGCGGATAATCGGCTCGGTATTCGACTTGCGCAGATGCACCCAATTGTCGGGAAAATCGATTTTAACACCATCCACATCATTCACATTTTCACCGGCATAACGTTTTTTGATCTCATGCAGCACCTTATCGACATCGATTGCCGGTGTCAGTTCGATTTTGTTCTTCGAAGCGTAGTAGGAGGGGTAAGTAGCCCGCAACTCGGTCATGGTCAATCCTTTTTTGGCAAGGAACGTCAAAAAGAGAGCGGTACCGACCAACGCATCGCGGCCATAGTGCAGTTCGGGATAGATCACGCCGCCGTTACCCTCACCGCCAATCACGGCACCCACCTCTTTCATCTTGGTCGTGACATTCACCTCACCGACAGCCGAGGCGTGGTAATTGCAACCATAACGGGCGGTTACATCGCGCAGAGCCCGCGAGGAGGAGAGGTTGGAGACGGTATCGCCTGCCGTGTGGGAGAGGATATAATCGGCAACAGCCACCAACGTATATTCCTCGACAAACATCGAGCCATCCTCCGACACGAAAGCCAAGCGATCGACATCGGGATCGACAACGATACCCAGATCGGCCTTTTCGCGCACGATGACAGACGAGATTTCGGTAAGGTTTTCGGGCAGAGGTTCGGGGTTATGGGCAAATTCGCCCGTGGGGTCACAATTCAGCTCCACGACCTCGCATCCCAGCCGCCGCAACAGCTCCGGCATCACAATACCGCCCACCGAATTCACGGCATCGACGACCACTTTGAAACGACGCGCCCGAACAGCCTCGACATCGACAAGCGGCAACGAAAGTACCTGTTCGATATGCCGGTCGTTGAACGGCTCACGCGAAAGAACACGACCGATGGAGTCGATGGCAGGGTAGGCGAAATCCTCCTCTTCGGCAAGGGTAAGTACCTGTTTACCTTCGGCATCGGAGAGAAATTCGCCCGACGAATTGAGCAATTTCAAGGCGTTCCACTGGCGCGGATTATGCGAGGCCGTAATGATGATTCCGCCATCGGCACGATAGGTGATGACGGCCATTTCGGTACCCGGGGTGGTACAAAGGCCGACATTGATCACATCGGCACCACAAGCCAGCAGGGTACCTTCGACCAAATCGGAGACCAACTCGCCCGAAAGACGTGCATCACGTCCGACAACAATGGTAAGTTTTTTGCCTGCACATTGTTGGGCAATGAAACGGACGTAGGCGGTAGTAAACTTCACGACATCGGGAGGGGTAAGATTTTCACCCGCAGCACCACCGATCGTTCCGCGAATGCCCGAAATCGATTTTATGAGTGTCATAACGTAATTTTTTACGGTTTTCGGCAATCGACAATCGATTGAGCGAAAAAATTTTGATTTTCGAGGTAAATATATTACTTTTATGCCAATAAAAAAAATTAAAACCGGAGAATTATGAGAACCATTCCCGCTTCCGAGTTGATTATCAACGACGACGGCTCGATATTCCACCTCCATCTGCGGCCTGAGCAGTTGGCCGACACCGTTATTTTGGTGGGTGATCCGGGTCGTGTGGCTCTTGTGGCCGATTTTTTTGAAACGAAAGAGTGTGAGGTGTCCAACCGCGAATTCAAGAGCGTGACGGGCTCCTACAAAGGAAAACGCATGACGGTACTCTCGACGGGTATCGGCATCGGAAATATCGACATCTCTGTAACCGAGTTGGACGCTTTGGCCAACATCGACTTCGAAACTCGTCAAGAGAAGCGCGAGAAACGACAATTGACGCTGTTGCGACTCGGCACATCGGGGGCGTTGCAGCCCGACATCAAGGTTGGAGATTTTATCTTTTCGCGCACGTCGGTAGGATTCGACGGATTGTTGAATTACTACAAAGGACGTAACGAGGTGTGTGACTTGGCAATAGAGCAGGCATTCATGACCCACACAGGGTGGAACGAGTTGCTGCCCAAGCCCTATTTCATCGATGCCGACCGAGAGTTGTTGGAGCTTTTCCGCGACACGACAACCGAAGGTATCACCATTGCAGCTCCCGGGTTTTATGCACCTCAGGGACGTTGGGTGCGCCTGCAACCGCAGGATATGCAGCTCAACGAAAAGATCGAATCGTTTGAATACGAGGGGCGCAGGATCACGAACTTCGAGATGGAGAGTTCGGCACTGGCCGGCATGGCAGCCTTGATGGGACACCGTGCGGCGACAATCTGCACGATCATAGCCCAACGCGTTGCCCTCGACGCATGCACCGATTACAAGCCATTTGTGCGGCAGATGATCGCCATGGCTCTCGACAAATTAGCAACATTGAAATAACACAAACAAAAATAAACAGAATCTTATGAAATTTTCCGTATCAAGTTCGGCCCTGCTCTCGCTTTTGGCGACCACAGGTAAAGTAATCAGTAATAAAAACACCCTGCCCATTTTGGATTATTTCTTGATGGAGCTCAGCGGCAACACGCTGAAAGTTACGACTTCGGACCTCGAAACGACACTTATCGGCTCGATCGAGGTAAGCAGCGTGGAAAGCGAAGGAACAATCGCTGCCCCCGCAAAACTGATGCTCGACTCGCTGAAAGAGTTCCCCGAACTGCCGCTCGAAATCGAGGTAAACGACAGCAATTGGGAGATTCGCATCAACTGGAAGAGCGGATCGTTGTCGATTCCGGGAGCCAGCGCAGTGAGCTATCCGGCCGTACCGCAACTCAGCCCCGAGAAGAAGGAGTTGAAACTCGATGTCGATATGTTGGTGAACGGCATCAACAAAACGATATTTGCCACGGCCGACGATGAGTTGCGTCCGGTGATGAACGGCGTATTCATCAACTTGGCACCCGCAACACTGACTTTTGTGGGAACCGATGCGCATAAATTGGTGAAATACGAAACCGAGACCGAAAACGAAGTATCGGCCTCGTTTATCCTGCCCAAGAAACCGGCCAACCTGCTCAAAACCGTATTGCTGAAAGAGGAGGATGACATCGAGGTAGCCTTTGACTCGAAAAATGCGGTGTTCCAACTCAAAAGCCATACGCTCGTATGCCGTCTGATCGAGGGTAACTACCCGAATTACAACGCAGTGATTCCGGCCAACAACCCCAACAAGGTGCTGATCGACCGCATCGAGTTGGTGAACGGCATCAAACGCGTGGCGGTATGTTCGAATCCGACGACCAACCTGATTCGCATGAACATCGCCGACAACAAGATCAATCTCACGGCACAAGACCTCGACTTCTCGGTATCGGCCAATGAGACGATTGCGTGCAGCTACGACGGACAGCCCATCTCCATCGGATTCAAATCGACATTCCTCGTGGAGATTCTTTCGAACATCGAGACGCCGACCGTGGTAATCGAGTTGGCCGACTCGACCCGTGCAGGAGTGTTCAAACCCGTATATGACGACAAGCAGAACAGCGCAACACTCATGTTGCTGATGCCGATGATGTTGAACGCATAGGGCATAGGGCAATGAAGTTGAACCTCAAACGGCCGATCATCTTCTTCGACCTTGAAACGACGGGAGTGGATTCGGCAAAAGACCGCATCGTGGAGATCTCGATGATCAAGATCATGCCCGATGGCGAGGAGATCGTAAAAACACGCCGAATCAATCCGGAGATGCACATTCCCGAGGAGGCTACGGCCATACACGGCATAACGGATGAGGATGTGAAGGAGTGCCCGACATTTGCCCAAGTTGCCAAATCGATGGCGCAATTTGTTCAAGGGTGCGACTTTGGAGGATTTAACTCCAATCGGTTTGATCTGCCGCTATTGGTGGAGGAGTTTCTGCGTGCCGGTGTCGATGTGGATTTCAAACGACGGAAGTTTGTCGATGTGCAAAACATCTTCCACAAAAAGGAGCAACGCACGTTGGTTGCGGCGTATAAGTTCTACTGCGACAAAGATCTCAACGATGCGCACTCGGCCGAAGCCGACACGCGGGCAACTTACGAGGTGCTGAAAGCGCAACTCGACCGGTACGACGACTTGGCCAACGACATCGATGCGCTGGCCGAATATTCGAGTCGCGGAGAGACGGCCGACTATGCCGGTCGCATACTCTACAACGAAAAGGGAGAAGAGGTATTCGGATTCGGCAAATACAAGGGTCGCAGCGTGACAGAGGTTTTTGCCACAGAACCCGGGTATTATGCGTGGATGATGAATGGCGATTTCCCGCTATATACCAAAAAAGTCATCACCGAGATCCGTATGCGCGAGAAAATAAAATGACGATGAGAAGAGTTTGTTTCGCAATATTTTTAATACTCTGGGGATTCTATGCAGGTGCCGTAGAGCGGTCGCAAACGATCGTTTACATCAACGGGGCGAAATACTATGTACACACCGTACAGGCCGGAGAGACACTATACAGTCTTGCGAAATGTTACGGAGTGAGTGAGCAGGTTATCCAAAAGAGCAACCCTTCGCTTGCCGAGGGGTTGAAGGCTGCCGCCAACATTCGAATCCCATATATCTCGGAGGATAAAGAGGTGCTTTCGCCCAAAAAGTTGCGAAAAACATTTGACCAACACTATGTGTCGAAAGGCGAAACGCTCTATGCCATATCGCGGCGTTATGAGATTCCGATAGCAACACTGATGGCCGACAACTCGGATCTCGATCCGACCCACCTGAAACTCGGCCAACGAATCCTGATCCGCAAAAAGCAGATAGGCTCGGAGGACGAGGCCGGTGCTTTGAAACAGTGGGAAGAGTATCGAAATAAGTTGAACAGTGTTTCGGACTCGGTGGCTTATCATATTGTGCAGGCCGGAGAGACGTTCTACACATTATCGCGTCGTTTCGGAATCTCGGAGTTGGAGCTCGGAAATCTCAACAACGGATTGAAAGCCGAAGATCTCAAAGCCGGAGCGTTGCTTCGAGTGCCCAACAAGGGTGAAGTCAAAGATCCTGCCGATGGGCATATTGCGACCGACACCACGACAATACGCAAAGGGACTCAATTGATATTTAGGGCTTTGCCGGCCAATGAGCCGCTGAAAGTGGCGTTGCTGTTGCCGATGAGTGACAACGGGAAATTGTCGGAGAACTATTTGGAGTTTTATCAAGGTTTTCTATTAGGGTTGGACAGCGTAAAGATGCGCAACGGGTACTCGGTGGACTTGACCCTTTATGATACGCATCGCAACGCCGAAACCGTAAAGCAAATCGTTGATTCTCCACAATTTGAGGGAACACGACTGATCGTCGGTCCGGTATATGAGGAGGAACTTCAACCGGTGATTCGATATGCCGAGAAGCATGAGATTCCGGTGGTATCTCCATTGGCAAACATTACGCAGGTAAACAGCGATGCGTTGTTCCAGATGGCTCCGCTTCCGAGTGACAAATACGAAAAGGCTGCCGCGCTCATCGACGGAAAGCGGATCACGCTGATCTATGCCGAGAAGATTGATGCGGCTTTTGAAAAGGAGATGCTGGCATTGATCGGAGAACGAAAATACAATCGATTCGACTACCGTTATGAGCACCACTCGGTACACAACTACAGAGAGGAGAAGAGGAAGGATTCGACAAGCGATCTCTCGCCATTGCTGGAAAATCAAGAGGAGAACCTCTTTATAATCATGGCGAGTGACGAGATAGAAGTGGATCGTATTTTGGCGGCATTGGCTTCGGCCGACACAAACATCACGGCACGAGGACGTACTGCTCCGCGCTATCTTGTATTGGGAAATACGAAATGGAATCGATTCAACAACATAGACCGTGCAACATTCTTCAAAAACAGGGTGGTCTTCACCTCGACCTATCATGCCAAACGCGATGCGGCATCGATAGTAACATTTGATGCTGCCTATTTACGGTCGTTTGGCATGTTGCCGTCGCTTTATTCCTATCGCGGCTACGATGCAGCCACGATCTTTTGTCCGGCAATGTACAACGATATCGAGTATGACATGGAGGGCAAACGATACACTCCGTTGCAGACAACATATCTGTTTAAGACACAGGCAGGAAGAGATAATCATATAAACCGCAACTGGACACAGGTGCGTTACAACAAAGATTTCACGATAACCCTCGACTGATCCAACACATGGGAACATTGACCAATTCGATACCCGAAAAAACCATCGAGCGTTTGAGCGAATATCGTCGAACGCTGCTGTCCAGCCACAAGCAGGGAATTACCCATATTTTTTCGCATGTGTTGGCCGGCATGCACGGCATAACGGCAGTGCAGGTGCGACGCGATTTGATGTTGATCGGGTTTTCCAGCGACACCAAAAAGGGCTATGATGTAGAGGAGCTCATCAAATACATCAGCACCATACTCGACAGTCAGGAGCCGATGAATATCGCGGTTCTCGGCATGGGTCACCTCGGACAGGCCATAACCAAGTATTTCAACGGCAAAAGATTGAAATTGCGCATCACGGCGGCGTTTGATGTCGATCCCGAAAAGGTGGGTAAGATAATCGACGAGATACCATGTTATCACATGGATAACTTTGAGGAGATTGTGGCAGATAAGGATATTGCGATGGTCGTTGTATCGTCGCCGACGAAGGTGGCCTCACAATTGGTCGTTCCGATCATCAACGCGGGTATTCGCGGGGTGTTGAACTTCACCTCGACACCACTGAATTTTCCGCAAGGTATTGTCGTTGAGAATTACGACATCACCACGTTGCTCGAAAAAGTAGCCTATTTTGTCAAAGAGGCCGACAACTCCAACCTATAACCGCAAGCTCATGAAGATCTTCCGAGGATTCGATAATTTGCCGACATTTCGCCATCCGGTGGTAACGGTAGGCTCATACGACGGAGTTCACCGAGGACATCGGGTATTGCTTGACCGTTTGGTAGCCGAAGCACGAGCAATCGGGGGAGAGAGCATTGTCGTGACGTTTGAGCCGCATCCGCGCATTGCGTTGGGAAAGGCCGAGGGATTGCAATTATTGACAACACTCGATGAGAAAGCGGCTTTACTCGAAGCACTCGGAGTGAACAATCTGGTTGTTGCACCATTTGACCAACAATTTGCAGCATTGTCGGGGGCGGAGTTTGCCGATGAATATTTATGTAAAAAATTAGGTGCCGAGGTACTGATAGCGGGATACAATCATCGTTTCGGGCATGATAGAACGGATGGAACGATGCTCAACAACAGCCGATTGAGAGTGATTCGCGTGGAAGCATGCGAAATAGAGGGTGTGCGAGTAAGTTCCACCATCATTCGGCGATTATTGGAAGCGGGAGATACTGCCACAGCCGAACGGTTGGCAGGACATCGGCTATCGCTCGACAACCATAAAAAAGAAGAACCATGATTTCACACGATTGTCAGATCCGCGTGTGGTACAAACACACCGACCAGATGGCTATCTGCCACCACTCGAACTACATCTGTTATTACGAGGCGGCTCGCAGCGAATTTTTGCGCGAGTTGGGGATGTCGTTTGCCGAAGTCGAAAAACGCGGGATCATGATGCCGATTCTCGAAGTACAATCGAAATATCGCAAACCTGCCTATTTCGATGAACTGCTGACGGTACGCATCATACTCAAAGAGATTCCATCGACACGCATCAACTTCTTTTACGAACTTTACAACGAGAGGGGGGAGTTGATCAATACGGGAATGACCCAATTGGGATTCATTCACAGCGACTCGCGTCGCCCGTGCCGTTGTCCGGAGTGGTTTCTTGACCTTCTGCGCCAACGATGGGTGGAAGAATCACTATGATTTTCATGAAAAATAATTTACCAATCAAATACTACTCAAATGGATAGATTAGAATTTCTCAAAAGACTCGGCGTGCTGACGGTAGGAGCGTCGCTGATCGGAGTGGATGCCAAAGGTGAACAGATTGCCGACATGGCCGATGCCGAAGCAATTCCGGAAATTGCAAAAGACAAAACCATCAAAACGGAGATTCAAACCCTTGATGCCAAACTCACCAAGCCGGTTACGGTGATGGTAATCGGAGCAGGATCGCGCGGAAAAACCTACGCACGCTATTCGGAGCAGTTCCCGAATTCGATGAAGGTGGTGGGAGTAGCAGACCCCAACACATATCGTCGCAACTTCATGGCAAAGAAATACAACGTTGCCAAAGATAAGATTTTCAACGATTTCCAGGAGGCTCTTGCGCAACCTAAGTTGGCCGATGCAGTGGTGATTGCCACACCCGACAACCTGCACTACGAGCCTTGTATGAAGGCGTTGGAGTTGGGCTATGATGTGTTGCTCGAAAAGCCGGTGGCTCCGACCGAGAAACAATGTCGCGACATCTTGAAGCAGGCACGCAAATACAACCGCATTGTGGCCGTATGTCACGTTTTGCGTTACGCACCCTATTTCATCGCCCTCAAAGAGGTGGTTGACTCGGGTGCAATCGGCGATTTGGTAAGTATTCAGCACCAAGAGCCGATCGAGTATGCCCACATGGCACACTCTTATGTACGCGGAAACTGGCCGCTGTCGAAGAAGACCACGCCGATCATCTTGGCAAAATCGTGCCACGACTTGGATATTCTCCGCTGGATTGTCGGCAAACCGTGTGAGGTGATCTCGGCAGAGGGTTCGCTGATGCACTTCAAGGCCGAAAATGCGCCCAAAGGAGCAACCAAGCGTTGTACGGACGGCTGTCCGCATGAGGCCGAGTGTCCCTATTCGGCCATCGAGATCTATGAGCGTCGTCACCGCTGGATGCGCGTATTCGACCTGCCGAAGGTGGATAATGCCCTGATCAGAGAGAAGCTCAAAACCACGAACTACGGCCGTTGCGTCTATTTCTGCGAGAACGACCAATGCGATCACTATGTGGCAAACATGCTTTTCAAAGGTGGCGCTACGGCAAGTTTCACGATGGATGCATTTACTCCGTGGGGTGGCCGTCGCACCCGAATCATGGGTACGAAGGGTTACATCGAAGGTGATATGAAGAAGTTTACGTTTGTGGAGTTCCGCACCAAGCATCGCAGTGTTTGGGATCGGAAGGTGACCGAGGTAGCCGGATACAAAGGAGCCGGACATGGCGGTGGCGACCATGCGTTGGTACGCGACTTCCTGCGTGCGGTATCGGCACAAGACGAGCGATTGCTTTCGAGTACGATTGAGGCATCGATCGAGAGCCACGTAATGGGATTCCAAGCCGAGAAGAGCCGCAAGAGCATGAAAAAAATGCCGATCAAATAGCGAGCAAAAATTGTTTTCGCGAGATAAGAGTTGATTATAAGAAATATTTGTTTAATTTTGTGTCGTCATCCCCATTGGAGGGTGACGACATGATTTTTTAGTGAAAGTGTTTCGCTAATCCTTGATAGGAAATCTGGAAAATTTCAAGCGTTCGAGGTAAGCACTGCACTCGTCACCTTGTATTGGTATATCCGTATGGCAGCATTCTTGCTCCATACCCGCCGATACGGGTGTGGGGTATGTTTATTTGAACGCGGGTATTCCAGAACCTCCTATCGGATAAACGAATGGCTCCACACTTTCTTTTTTATATGGACTGCACGGGCGGAGCCGACATGCAAAAAACTACAAATTTATGCTTAACTTAACTAAATGGAAAGCGATCGTCGGGGCTCTGTTTCTCACGATCGGATCGGTGTCGGCACAGGATGTTATTGTATTGAAAGACACCAACGAAATCAAAGCTTTGGTAACAGAGGTTGATTCACAGATTATCAAGTACAAAAAGTGGACGTTTCAGACGGGTCCTATTTTCACACTCGAAACCAACAAAATCTTCGTTATCAAATACCGCAACGGAGAGAAACAAACCTTTTCGGACAAGAAAACACAATCAACATCCACCACAACCGCTCCAAACACAAAAGTAGAAACCGCTCAAACACTTCAACCGGCTCCGGCAAATAATACCACGCCGGCTGTTACCCAAACCTACGTACAGCCGCAACCTACTTATCAGCCTGCACCGGCTCCGGTAACATATCAACCAACAACAAAACCCGCAGAACCCCAACCGAGAACCACTTATACGTCGTCAACACAAACTGCGACAAAACCGGTACAGCAGGCTATTGCCAAGCAAGAATCAAACAAGCAACAATCAGTTTCCAGCAATAAATTTCAGCCGGAGTTTGTCGCTGGTGGATATGCCGGATATACTCTTGGATTGGGTGATTATGCATTGGATGCCATTAACTTAGGCATGAAGGTTAGATACAGATTTAATCCATATCTTGCCGTAGGAGCAACGGCCGGAACTTCGTTGTTTTATGATTTGGATGAAACAAGCGGAACAGTCAATATAACGGCTGATGTGCAAGGAATACTACCTCTTAGCGAAAAAGTTTCCCTCTATGGAGAGGTGGGGATCGGTGTTGGTATCGGTTACGGTTGGTGTGACACCAATTATCTCATACAAGTAGGTCCCGGAATTCGAATTGGGAGGGTTTCGATAGCCGCTCTTTACAATAAATTCGGAGAGGGTGACGGCGGAATGTCCTTTCAAATCGGATTTGGATTCTAATCATATTTTTCACCGAAAGGCCGGCAATTGCAAAATTGTCGGCCTTGATTTTTGTAGAAGACCGATACTCTTTACGGCAGTTATCGGGAGAGCGAGGGTGATTTTTCGTAAGATCTTTGTATCTTTGAGGTAAACCTCGAAGACACTTTCACTCGCTGTGATAAATATTCAAGCAAGCTTGGTATTTCTCGCTCGTTTCTTCGTATCTTTGCAAAAATATAAAGCAGAAAACAGCACAATGGCACAAAAAATTATCCATCGATGCGTGGGAACATGCTCGCAACAGATTGATATCGAGGTGGAGAACGGAATCATTCGGGAGGTGGCTTTTATCGGCGGTTGTCATGGCAACACACAAGGAGTAGCAGCTTTGGTACGCGGCATGCAGGTCGAGGAGGCGGTTGCTCGCTTGGAAGGTATTGACTGCCGAGGGCGTGGCACGTCGTGTCCCGACCAATTGGCGCAGGCGTTAAAAACACTTTTATAACAAACCGCACACGGACGGATCGGCAAAATTATGAAGATCACGATATTAGGACCGGCGCACCCTTATCGGGGAGGATTGGCTTCGATCATGCAGATCATGGCTCGCACTTTCGGGCGGCGCGGTCATGCGGTAGATATCAAGACTTTCACGTTGCAATATCCCGCATTACTCTTTCCGGGTAAGAGCCAGACGGTGACAACTCCCGCGCCCGAGGATCTGAAAATAGTTCGATGTGTCAATACGGTCAATCCGTTCAATTGGTTGCGTGTCGGACGGCAGATTCGTCGCGAGCGGCCGGATTTCGTGCTCTTGAAATATTGGACGCCCTTCATGGCTCCCTGTTTCGGAACAATCGCCCGCATGGCTCGCAAGAACAACCACACGCGGATCATTTGCCAGATAGACAACGTGGAGCCCCACGAGCACCATTTGACCGACAAGCTGTTCAATCGTTATTTTTTAGGGGCGGTTGACGGGTTTGTGTATATGTCGGAGCAGGTACATGGCGAATTGAAGGCCTACACCTCGGCACCGGCACTCTTCTCACCCCATCCGCTATTCGAGAATTTCGGAGAGGGGGTTGCACGAAGCGAGGCATGCGCCCAGCTCGGATTGGATCCGGCAAACGATTATGTACTGTTTTTCGGCCTGATACGCGACTACAAGGGGTTGGATCTGCTGTTGGAGGCATGGACCCGACTGAAACAGACGAAGCAGTACGAAAATCGGAAATTGATTGTAGCAGGCGAGTTTTACACCGCGAAAGAGCCTTATATACAGCTGATTGACAAGTACGGGTTACAGCAGGAGGTTTTGCTGCACGACTATTTTATTCCGGATGATCGGGTTCGTTATTATTTCTCGGTAGCCGATTTTGTGGTGCAGCCCTACAAGAGTGCCACACAGAGCGGAGTGACACAGATTGCTTATCAATTTTGTACGCCGATGGTGGTGACCGACGTCGGAGGATTGGCCGAGATTGTACCCGACGGTCGGGTAGGGTATGTCACTCCACCGACCATAGAGGGGGTAGCTGCGGCAATCGACCGGATGTATGCACCCGAAGTATTAGAGACCTTCCGCGCCAACTGTCTCGAAGAACGCAAGCGATTCTCGTGGGAGGAGATGTGTACCCGAATTGAAGAGGTATATGAGCGGGTGAGGATCGAGGAGTAAAGTTAATCTCACCGAATATATAATAAGGTGCGGAATTCCCGATTTCCACCGCAGGTGGGCGCACGCGACAAAATTATGTGAATTCCGTATATAAGCTCCTATAACAACTCTCCCTTGTTGCGAACGCAACAAGGGGGAAATTGTAAGGTAGGGTAGCGATCTTTTGATCGGCAGTCTATCAGATCAGTTTCAGGTCGGCTTTGATACCCTCGATTTTGGCATCGAGTTTTGCGAGGGTGTCGTCGAAGTCGGCAACCGAGGCAAGCGGAGCTTTGACTCCGAAATAGAATTTGATTTTCGGCTCGGTACCCGACGGGCGCACCGAAACAATCGTTCCATCCTCGGTAAACCATTGCAGCACATTGCTCTTCTCCTCTTGGATCGGGGTTTTGTTGCCGGTCTTCAAGCAGGTGGTTTCGAGCGTTAGGAAGTCGTTGACCTTCACAACGGGAGAACCAAGAATCGACTGCGGCGGGGTAGTACGGAAATCGACCATCATTTTTTGGATCAACTCCGCGCCCTCTTTACCCTTACGCACCACCGAAACAAGGCCTTCGCGGTAGAAACCGTATTTCACATAGAGTTTCTGCAACCACTCATAGAGCGTAAGTCCCATGGTATCCATGGCCCAAGCAGCAGCTTCGGCAGCCAATGAGCAGGCAGAAACGGCATCTTTGTCGCGTACATAGTCACCGGCAAGATAGCCGAACGACTCCTCACCGCCACCGATATATTTGGCTTTGCCCTCGTTCTCGCGGATGATGCGGGCGATATATTTGAAGCCCGTAAGGCAGTCGTAACATTTGACGTTGAAATGATTGGCAACAGCATTGGCCATCAGGGAGGTAACGATTGTCTTCACGACATATTGGTTGCCATCCAACCAGCCCAACTCCGCCCAGCGGGTAAGCTGATAGCTCAACAACAGAACGAGGGTTTGATTGCCGTTGAGCAACACATATTCGCCTTTCTTGTTGCGCAAAGCCACACCGATACGATCGGAGTCGGGGTCGGTGGCCAACACCAAGTCGGCACCCTCGCGAGCCGCCATGTCGATAGCCATTGACATGGTTTTGCGCTCCTCAGGGTTGGGCGACTCGACGGTAGGGAAGTTACCATCGACAATCGACTGTTCGGGAACGAGGATCACATTGGTAAAACCGAACTTTTTGAGCGAGGCAGGCACCAAGCGGATTCCCGAGCCGTGGATCGGCGTATAGACAATTTTCATGTCGCTATGCTTTTTGACACATTCGGGCGAGAGCGACAACTCGTGGATCTTATTGAGGTAGATCTCGTCGAACTCCTCGCCGAGGATGGTGATATTCTCGGGATTTTTGCCCGTAAGGACCATATCGACATCGGTGATTTGAGCCACCTCATTGATGATATTCTTATCGTGCGGAGCGGTGACCTGCGAGCCGTCGGTCCAATAGGCTTTATAACCATTATACTCCTTCGGGTTGTGCGAGGCCGTAATAACAACGCCCGAGTGACATTTCAACTCGCGAATGGCAAAACTCAACTCCGGAGTGGGGCGGAGCGCATCGAAAAGATAGACCGTAAAACCATTTGAGGCAAAGATGTCGGCGACACGCTCGGCGAACATCCGCGAATTGTTGCGGCTGTCGTGACCGATGGCTACACGAATCTGCTCACCGGCAAAATTTTTCTTCAAATAGTTTGCAAGACCCTGAGTAGCAGCACCAACCGTATAGATATTCATACGATTGGAGCCTACGCCCATAATACCGCGCAAGCCACCCGTACCAAATTCGAGGTCTTTATAGAAACTTTCGAGCAACTCTTTGGGGTCATTTTCCATCAAATATTTGACCTGTTTTTTCGTAGCTTCGTCATAATGACCATCGAGCCATGATTGGGCTTTTGCCAAAACTTGTTGATCCAATTCGTTCATCATAGACTATCAGTTTTTTTTATAATTTGATTTTCTATCACACAAAAATTTTATATGCAAATATAGGGAATAAAAATCAAATATTCAATATCAGCGAGTTAAAAATAACACCCCAAAAAAGTTCTTTTTTCCATAAATAAAAAAACGACATTTACAACTAAAAATGAAAGATATTTTAACAAAATTATTCACAACTTTGTGACACCAAAAAACAGCACAATCTCCACTCATGTTAGGTAATACAGAGACATACAGCGACATGTGGCAAAACTGCCTCGACAGGATCCGAGTAAACGTATCCGACGAGGAGTTTAGCAAGTGGTTTCAGCCCATTGTCCCCCTCGAATTCGATGGGACGATGTTGCGGTTGCGTGTTCCCAACGAGAGTTATGTGAGCCAGATCGAGAAGAACTACATCTCATTCCTTCGACCGATCATTCTGCAACATTACGGAGAACAGACCAAACTGCACTATGCCGTACCGCGCACAACAACGCCGACATTGACAGCAGCCGATGCCGACACAACGGCCATCACCCGATTCAATGCGCAAAACAACACGGCAAATATAAAGAATCCTTTTGTAATTCCGGGCGTCAAGAAGATCGTTGTGGATCCTCAATTAAACGCAGGGCTTACATTCTCGACCTTCATCGAGGGAGAGTGCAACCGTTTGGCGCGTTCGGCCGGCTTATCGGTGGCCATCAATCCGGGCAACAACCCGTTCAACCCCCTATATATATATGGTGATTCGGGGTTGGGAAAAACCCACATCGTACAGGCCATCGGTCATGAGGTCCGCCAACGCCATCCGGAGTTGCAGGTACTCTATGTCTCGATGAACAAATTTCAGGCCCAATTCCAAACGGCCTACAAGAATGGCGAGATTCCCGATTTCATCCACTTCTATCAGATGATCGACGTATTGATCATCGACGACATTCAGGAGTTGACCGGAAAGACAGGAACTCAAAATGCCTTCTTCAACATATTCAACCACCTGCAATTGGCGGGCAAACAGCTGATACTGACATCGGACAAGCCCCCCGTAGAGTTGAAAGATATCGAGCAGCGACTGCTTACCCGTTTCAAATGGGGACTTTCGGCACAGCTCAACACGCCCGATCACGAGACCAAACTGAAAATCATTCGAGCGAAAGCGCAACGATTGGGAGCGCAGATCTCCGAAGAGGTGGTCAACTATTTGGCAGACAACATCTCGGCCAATGTACGCGAAATCGAGGGGGCACTCTCGTCGTTGATAGCCAACGCTTCGTTCCTCGGTCGCAAGATCACCACCTCGTTGGCCAAAGAGATCTTGAAGGTCTATGTGCAACTCAACCAAAAAGAGATCACGATAGAGCACATCATCGAGGTAGTTTGCGGATACCTGAATCTCGATTTCGAGCGTTTCAACTCCACGGAGCGCACCCGCGAGATTGCACAGGCTCGACAGATCGCCATGTATTTGGCCAAGCAGCACACCAAAGCTTCGCTCACGAGCATTGGTGCGGCAATCGGAGGACGCAACCACGCCACCGTACTCCACTCGTGCAAAGCGGTATCGAACTTGATAGAGACCGACAAGGGATTCAAACGTCAAGTAGAAGAGATTGAAAAACTGGTTCTTGCCTAAATGCAGGACCAGTTTTTAGTTCGTATAAACCATCCCATCGGAGACATTCGGCAGCATATGGATCAACCCAAACTCGAACGACTCTTGCGACTGATGAAGTTGCTGACGGCCAACACGACCTACAACATCGATCAATTGGCCGAGCGGCTCGACATGTCGCGACGCACCATCTATCGCTACATCGACACCTTCCGCGAGGCCGGATTTGTCATCAAAAAATCGGGGGATTATATTCGTCTCGACAAGGAGTCGCCCCATTTCAAGGATATCTCTCAATTGGTTCACTTCACCGAAGAGGAGGCGGTAATTCTGAAAAATGCCATCGAGAACATCGATGACAACAACCTGCTGAAACAGAATCTCAAACGAAAGCTATACTCGGTATACGACAACAAAAATCTGGCAAATACCGTAGTAAGAGGCAAAAACGCACCCAACATTCGCGGGTTGATCAATGCCATAGAGGAGCAACGACAGGTGCTCCTGCGCGACTACCAATCGGCACATGGCGGAAGGGTTCGCGACCGCAAAGTAGAACCCTTTGCCTTCACCACGAATTATGTGCAGGTGTGGTGTTATGATTTGGAGGCCGGAGTCTGCAAACTATTCAAAACCTCGCGTATTGGATCGGTAGAGCTGCTTGAAAACGCTTGGGAACATACCGAGAAACATCAAGAAGGATTTATTGACGCCTTCCGCATCCACGGCGAGAAGCGTTACCGCGTGCGGCTGAAAATGGGATTATTGGCCTACAATCTGCTCTGCGAAGAGTATCCGTTGGCCGAGCGAGATATTCGGCCGCTCAAACAAGGCGGCTGGTTATTGGATACGGAGGTGGCAGGCATGACCGGAGTGGGGCGGTTTGTAATCGGATTGCTCGACGACATTCAAATCGTGGAGTCTCCGGAACTCAAAACCTATATCACCGAATATGTACGGAGAAATTTGGGATAAACTCCCAAAAACAACAGACTACAAGAGAAATACTTTATTAAAATTTATTAATAATACCCTCCAAATAACAAACAATTGGAAATATCCCGTAAAAAGTCGCATATTTAATAAAAATTTACTACCTTTGTCGAAATAATAACCGAGTATTTTTCAAATACCCTTAACCCTCTAATAGTTTAAAAAAATTATGACTACCAATCTTTCAGGTAAGACGCGTGTCGAGAGCGATTTGCTCGGCGAGATGCAGGTTCCGGTTGAGGCACTCTATGGTGTGCAAACATTGCGCGGTTTGGAGAATTTCCCCATCAGCCGTTTTCATCTCAATGACTACCCGCTGTTTATCAACGGTTTAGCCATGACTAAGCTGGCAGCAGCCGAAGCTAACCATCAGCTTGGTTTGTTGACCGATGCTCAATATGAGGGCATCGCACAAGCTTGTCGCGAGATTTTGGCCGGACAACACCACGACCAATTCCCTGTTGACATGATTCAGGGTGGTGCTGGTACTACTACCAACATGAATGCCAATGAGGTAATTGCCAACCGTGCTCTCCAAATCATGGGACACGAGGCGGGCGAATATCAATATTGCTCACCCAACGATCACGTAAACTGCTCGCAATCGACCAACGATGCCTATCCTTGCGCCATCCACCTCGGATTGTACGCAACACATTTGGTTTATATGAAACACTTCGAGCAGCTCATCACATCGTTCGAGGCCAAAGCCAAAGAGTTTGCAAACATCTTGAAGATGGGACGTACACAGCTGGAAGACGCTGTACCTATGACGCTCGGTCAGACTTTCGGTGCTTTCGCCAATATTCTCCGCGACGAGGTAAAGAATTTGGAGTACGCCGCTCAGGAGTTCCTCACAGTAAATATGGGTGCTACGGCTATCGGTACGGGTATCTGCTCGGAGCCTGAGTACTCGGCAAAATGTATCGCTGCATTGCGCGAGATCACAGGTTGGGATATTCGCCTTGCAGAGGACTTGGTAGCTGCAACTTCCGACACGACCTGCATGGTAGGTTATTCGTCGGCTATGCGTCGCGTGGCTATCAAACTCAACAAGATCTCGAACGACCTCCGTCTGCTCGGATCGGGTCCCCGTTGCGGTCTGCATGAGTTTGACCTGCCGGCCCGCCAGCCCGGATCGTCGATCATGCCGGGTAAGGTTAACCCCGTGATTCCGGAGGTTATGAACCAGATCTGCTACAAAGTGATCGGTAACGACGCTTGCGTGGCTATGTGTGCACAAGAGGCTCAGATGGAGTTGAACGCCATGGAGCCCACAATGGCTCAGTGCTGCTTCGAGTCGGCTGAGATCATGATGAACGGTTTTGACACCCTGCGTGTTAACTGTATCGACGGCATCAAAGCCAACGAGGAGCAGTGCCGCAAGTATGTTCACAACAGCATCGGTATCGTAACGGCTTTGAACCCCATCATCGGTTACAAGAACTCGACGAAGATTGCCAAAGAGGCTTTGGCTACGGGTGGCAGCGTGTACGACTTGGTGCTCGAACACGGCATCCTCACCAAAGAGGAACTTGACACGATTCTCTCGCCCGAGAATATGATCAAGCCGGTTAAGTTGGATATCAAACCGCGTCGATAATCGACTCAAACGGATCAAAGTAAGACCGTAAAATCGGTCGATCAAACGTGGCCGCCATCGGAATTCATCCGGTGGCGGCTATTTTTTTTCATATTTTCTTACTACAAAATCATATTGTGTCAAAAGTTGACACTTTTATACCGTTCCTTTGTATCGTGAACAAAAAAAATTAAGATTATGGGAACAGCTTACAAAATCAAATGCAAGCACTGCGGTGCACAATTCGAACACTACATGCAGGCCGGATACGGCATGATGCCCGTCTGTGTAGGATGTGGAGAGTATATCGAAACCGATGCGGCTATTCGATGTCCGGCATGTCTTCGTAAACTCAACTCCACTCCGGAGGAGTTTAACGAGCAAATTGAGGTCACCTATGTATGGGATTAAAGGTTTTCGGAGAGCGCAACATGAAAAAAGTGGGGTATAATCATAGAAATACGCAGAAAAAATGCTATCTTTGAAAGGAAATTCACTTTTTCGAAAAACGTTATGAGCAAATTGCAAGTGGGGGATTGGGCTCCTGATTTCAAATCGACGACGCAAGATGGTGATTCGCTGTCGCTTAGCGACATTCGAGGTGGGCGTGTACTCCTCTATTTCTACCCCAAGGACAACACTTCGGGATGTACGCTCGAAGCAAAGAGCCTGCGCGACGGCAAAGCAGAGTTGGCACGCATGGGATTTCGGATTATCGGTGTAAGTCCCGACAGCGAGAAATCACACCGAAATTTCTGCGCCAAGCACGATCTCAACTTCACCTTGTTGGCCGACACCGACCACTCGGTAGCCGAAGCGTATGGTGTTTGGGCGGAGAAGTCGATGTACGGTCGCAAATATATGGGTATTTTGCGCACGACTTTTGTCATCGATGCCGAAGGACGCATTGAACGAATATTCGACAAAGTAGATACGGCAAATCATTATCAACAGATATTGAAAGCCTACCAAGAGTAATTAAAAGAGATGTTGTCCAAAAAGGTCACAAAACCAATACTCTCCGGAGTTTTATGGAGTTGTGGGATATTCGGTTATTTCGCAACTTTGCAGGCGCAGGAGTTTCACAAACTCCCTCCGCTCGGAGCCGGTTATGAGTTGCCACCCGTGCAGGTTGCACCCTTACAGGCGATCACATTGGAACAACTTAAAGAGGCGGGTGATCCCCTGCGTTGGGAACGACATCGTATTCGCCGCATGCTTGACCGCAGAGCCTATCAAGCTCGCGGGAGACAGAAATCGCATACAAAGTCCGACGAAGATCAGGAGGCAAGGTTATGGAAAATACGAATCGGCAACAATACCGATGGAAGTTGGAGTTCCTATCCGGATCGGGCATTGGATGCACGCACACTCTCGGTTCCGTTGCCTAAAACGCTGAAACACAATAGACAAACGCCCCCACAAGGGAATAAAAAACGATAATTAAAATAAAAACAGAATACAACCATGGCTGAAAAAGTTGAAGTAAACGCGGAGAAGCTCAAAGTGCTCAACGCAGTAATGCAGAAGATCGAAAAGGATTTCGGAAAAGGATCGATTATGCGCATGAACTCGCAGGAGGTAACCGACATACCGGTAATTCCGACGGGCTCTGTGACACTCGACATGGCGCTCGGTGTGGGAGGTTATCCCAAAGGTCGCGTAATCGAGATCTATG
Source organism: uncultured Alistipes sp. (assembly GCA_964527525.1). Classification (GTDB taxonomy): domain Bacteria; phylum Bacteroidota; class Bacteroidia; order Bacteroidales; family Rikenellaceae; genus Alistipes. The sequence continues at coordinate 26,378 of CAZGPA010000001.1, forward strand.
GTCCCGAGTCATCGGGTAAGACCACATTGGCAATTCATGCCATTGCCGAAGCGCAGAAAGCAGGAGGTATTGCGGCATTCATCGATGCAGAACACGCTTTCGACAGCTTCTACGCACAAAAATTGGGTGTGGACGTCGATAATCTGCTGATTTCGCAACCCGACAATGGCGAGCAGGCTCTTGAAATTGCCGATTCGCTGATCCGTTCGAGTGCCATAGACATCATCGTAATCGACTCGGTGGCAGCCTTGACCCCGAAAGCCGAAATCGAGGGTGAGATGGGCGACTCGAAGATGGGATTACAGGCACGTCTGATGTCACAGGCACTACGCAAGTTGACATCGAGTATCTCGAAGACCAAAACCGTTTGTATCTTCATCAACCAATTGCGCGACAAGATCGGCGTAATATACGGCAATCCGGAGACGACAACCGGAGGTAATGCGTTGAAATTCTATGCTTCGGTGCGTATCGACATTCGTCGGGTATCGGTAATCAAAGATGGCGAAGAGCAACTTGGCACACGCACACGCGTAAAGGTGGTAAAGAACAAGGTAGCTCCCCCGTTCAAGCGCGCAGAGTTCGACATCATGTTCGGAGAGGGAATCTCAAAACTTGGCGAAGTCATCGACCTCGGTGTTGATTTCGGAGTGATCAAAAAGGCCGGATCCTGGTTCTCTTACGGAGATCGGAAAATAGGTCAAGGACGCGACGCTGTAAAAGAGTTGCTGAAAAGTGATACCGCACTGGCTGCCGAAGTCGAGCAGAAAGTACGCGAAGCAATGAAGAATCCCCAAGAAGGAGCGGAAGAATAGATAAGGAAGCAGAGGAGACTTGTCGTTTCGGAACGAGTCTCCTCACCAACCAAACAGAGTAGGATATGGGGTATACTGCCGAAGATGAGCATCTTATAAAAGAAAAATGGAACGATTTGCTCCTCTCATGTGCCAAAGTGTGCAAGAATGACGAGGATTGGAATTTCATCAAACGTGCATTTTTTCTAGCCAAAGAGGCCCACGAAGGGGTAAGGCGTCGATCGGGCGAACCTTACCTTCTGCATCCCATTGCCGTAGCGCAAATTGTCATTGACGAGATCGGATTGGGAGTCAAATCGGTGGTTGCATCACTACTGCATGACGTGGTGGAGGATACGGAGTACACCGTAGAGGACATGGAGCGTATCTTTGGGCCCAAAATCGCATCGATGGTTGACGGCCTGACAAAGATGTCCGGAGTTTTCAACGCCGACACCTCGGAGCAGGCTGAATATTTCCGCAAGGTACTACTCACCCTCTCGGACGATGTGCGCGTAATCTTGATCAAGATTGCAGACCGTCTGCACAACATGCGCACCTTAGGCTCTATGCCGTTGAATAAACAGATCAAAATCACCGGTGAGACGATCTACCTATTTGCGCCATTGGCCTATCGACTCGGTCTCTATTCGATCAAAAGCGAGTTGGAAGACCTCTGCATGAAATATCGGTTTCCGCAACAATATGCCGAGATCTCCCAAAAACTACAAGAAAGCGAGGCTACCCGTCAGGAGTTTATCGACAAATTCAACGCTCCGATCATTGCCGCCCTCAATCGCGACAACATCAACTACGAGATTTCGGGACGCGTAAAGAGCATTTACTCGATTTGGAGCAAGATGCAGCGCAAGCAGATTCCGTTTGAAGAGATATACGATCTGTTTGCCATCCGCATTGTTTTCAAACCGTTGCCATTCCCCTCGGAGAAGACCCAATGCTGGCAGATATACTCGACGATAACCGACATTTACACACCCAAGCCGGATCGACTACGCGATTGGATCTCGATGCCCAAGGCCAATGGTTACGAGGCATTACACTCGACAGTGATGGGACCCGATGGGGTATGGGTCGAGGTGCAGGTTCGCACACAGCGCATGGAAGACATCGCCGAACGTGGCTTTGCCGCCCATTGGAAATACAAACAAGCTACCATTTCGCAAGACGAAGACGAGTTTGACAAATGGTTGAAGCAGATCCGAGCCGCCCTAAATAGTCCTACGGAGAATGCAGTTGACTTCTTAGACAACTTCAAGTTGTCGCTATATATGTCGGAGATTGTGGTATTTACACCAAAAGGAGAGTCGCGAAAGATGCCCTTTGGAGCTACCGCCCTCGACTTTGCATACGACATCCACTCGAAGATAGGCAACAGCGCTATCAGCGCGAAAATCAACCACAAACTCGAACCGATCACCACTCAGATAAACAGTGGCGACCAGATCGAAATCATCACCGCAGACAACGCACGTCCCAAACCCGAGTGGCTCGAAATAGCGACAACGGCCAAAGCAAAACAGGCAATCAAAAGTTTCTTGAAACGCGAGCGACAAAACAACATCGAGCGCGGCATGCAAATGCTTGAATACAAGATGAATACCCTAAACATCAAGCTCAGCGGCCGTGTTTTGCGCAAGATCATACCGATCTACGACAGCAACAGTAAGGAGGAACTATACAGCAAGATCGGCGCCGGCATCATATCGCTCGACAATTTGGAAAAGGTACTCAAAACCAACTCCAAGAATAAAATATTAAAGTTCTGGACACTCTTCATTCCGCAAAAGGAGGAAGAGGAACAAGAGGATGGAGGCAACGAGATCACGCCTACAAAAGAGGCAGAGCCCACTCCAACCCCACAATTCCAGATTGCAGAGTGCTGCAAGCCCATTCCGGGAGAGAAAGTAGTAGGGTATCGCGACCCTGCGACCGGCAACATCATCGTACACAAAGCAACCTGTGACGAGCTAAACCGTTTGGCAGCCCAATTTGGAAAAAACATCGTCAAAGAGGAGATAAAGTGGTCGCAACACAAAGCGATGTCTTACTTGGTGACTGTGGAGTTACGCGGCATCGACCGCATGGGTATTTTGTTGGATTTGGCGAAGGTTGTAAGCGACGATTTCAATATCAACATTCGAGAGATCAACCTCCACAGCCACGATGGCATTTTCGAAGGCGGCATCAGTCTCTACGTCAAAGATGCAGAGAGTCTGCATGCCGTAATGGACAGAATACGCAAAATCAAGGGAATAGAGAGCGTAAAACGCACAATGAGTTAGAAAAAGATATGGAAGACTTTTCAACGATAATATGGATCGTAGTCGCAGTTATTTTTAGCGCGTTATCCTCGATCAAACGCAAGAATCAGCGCAGCACGCCCGAGTACAGGACACCCGAAGAGGGATCGACGCTTCCGGAATCGTGGCCACTATTCGGAGAGATGCAACGTACGACCGAGCGCACACAAAAAGAGAGCGATACGAAATATGTTTCGGAGACGGAGAGTTTAGAGAAGATCTCCACCGCGGAAGCTGTTTCATTAGAAACAATCGAGCCGGAGATAGCACAAGAGTATGCAGCGAATACGTCCGAACATCTCCCTACCACAACAAATCGGCAAAAAACGCGCAGACAGAGCCTCCAAAAGCCGCAAGCGATAAGGACAAGTCAGCCGCAGCTCGAAGAGTCGCCCCAGAAAATCGATTTTGACCTAAGAAAGGCAGTAATATACTCCGAGATACTGAAACCCAAATTCGAGGAGGAGTAAGAATCAGCCCGAAGAGAATAAATCACAAACAAAAGAGACAAAAACATGGCAACTATTTTTTCACGCATTATTGCAGGCGAAATTCCCTCATATAAGGTCGCCGAAGATGAAAATTACTACGCATTTCTCGACATCAACCCGCTGACCAAAGGACACACGCTGGTAGTGCCCAAGCAGGAAACAGACTACATCTTCGATCTCGAAGATCAAACATTGGCCGGCATGATGGTATTCGCCAAACAAGTAGCCGCCAAAATCAAACAGGAAATAGCCTGCGCTAGGGTAGCAGTTGTCGTTTTAGGCATGGAAGTACCCCATGCACACATCCATTTAATCCCCATTCAAAGCGAAAAAGATGTCGATTTCCACCGCGAAAAGCTACAATTAACGCCCGAAGAGTTTCAAGAAATCGCTGCAAAACTATCGAAATAGACAAGCGATTTACAAAAATATAAATCACTATATTACAGGCCGATCGAAAGTTATTAACACGATCGGCCGATCTTTTATTTAACATAATACACGATTGGCTCATGGAAGAGATCAAAAGATGCTTACAAAGAGTGTTAATACTCCAAAATTGCAAAAAAAATTCGGTCGATAGGGTAGCGCAATTACATTTGTAAAATAAACAAAGTGGTGTTATGATTGTTAAATATTACATATGTAAATCAGACTCAAAGGGATTAAGGGGTGCTTATATTTACAAACGTAAATAACAGGAAATAGAGATTGGAGGATTAATTTGCCGCACAAAATCCAAGTTCATTGATTAAACTTTTCAATATTTAATCACTCAATATCAGTCGATTTCAATTTTTATATAAAGCTAATATTACACATAACATAGTCGACCGCTGACTAAATGCAATTAATAGGTGTTTTACAAATATTATAAAGCATACGGCGCGAATTATCAGCGTATTACATATTATTAGATAAAGTTTTAATTTATGATATAATATTGAGTGTATTTTAACCGTATTTTATTATTTACACTTGTAAACATATTAACCACTTATTAACATTTTACAAATTGCAAAAAGTTTTGGTTTATAAAAGTAATTTGTTTATTTTTGTAAAAAATTAAACAGATGAAGGAAAAGTTTCTTGATTTGATGAAAAACGAAGGTTTGAGACCGAGCCAACTTGCAGAGATACTCGAAGTCAACCCTGCCGGAATATCTCACATCATAGCAGGTCGCAACAAACCCGGGTATGACCTATTGCAAAAAATTCTACGCCGCTTTCCGCGGATCAATCCGGATTGGCTGATTCTAGACGAAGGCCCCATGTATCGCAGCGAACAAATACAAACTTCTGAGGAGGAGCAACCAGAAATCTCTTCCTTGACATCCCTATCGAAAAACGAAAAGCCGGTCGCACCAAAATCGGAAAACCAAAATGAACGATCGACCGAGACAAACACTCCTCGGAATAATAATTCGACCGACACCGCAAATTCATTACTCCAAACTACGGTATTCGAAACAACGAGCAGTGCGGATAATAGACAAGTGGTTCGTGTGATCATTTGTTACGACAACCACACATTCGAGAGCTACACACTGAACTCGTCAACAATGCGATAAAAACACAGCGCTTACCTCTTGATAAGGGATAGAAGATTCTCGGAAAGTTTATTTTTGACGATAATTTAGGAAGTAGGATATTTTACATTATACATTATTTAACATAATGTAAATATTACGTCAAAATATTTGGTTAAATATTCGGTGAACTTTTCAGCATTAAAAATATGGTGATATGATCTTTTTCGTATCTTTGTGCAGATATACCTATTTATATTAATAAGGTAACAGATTATTGAGAATATCCACAAAACAAATAAAATGAAAATAGGAATCGTTACGCAACCATTATTGGGGAACTATGGAGGCATTCTGCAAAACTATGCCTTGCAGCAGATATTACGTCGCTTGGGACACACACCACAGACCATCGACTATATCATGCACAACTCATCGTATCGTTATTTTCGCCATACGCTTAAATACAAACTACGCAAGTTGCTGAATAAAGTTCCGGCCGGTCAGCAACCACCGACCCGTCTGCGACTACGCAACGTAACGATGGAAAACTTCATCAAAAAGCACATTGCTACTACCGAAAGCATAACACGCTATGAATCAGGGCTGATTGAGCAATACGGTTTAGAGGCGATTGTTGTCGGCAGCGATCAGGTATGGCGTCCGAAATACAACAACTATCTGGAAGATATATTCTTGCGGTTTGCCCAAGATTGTGCAATTCGACGAGTGGCATACGCAGCATCGTTTGGTGTGGATAAATGGGAATACTCCCTCGGGCAGACCCAACGCTGTCGAAAGTTGGCATCGCGTTTCGATGCAATTTCCGTCCGCGAGCGATCCGGAGAGAAACTATGCAGTGAGCGACTCAATGTTTCGGCGACCACCGTACTCGATCCTACCCTACTTCTCACAGCTGCCGACTACGGGGAGTTATGCAAAAATATTCCGGCTGATAATGAGCCGGTTTTGGCGGCCTACTTTTTGAAAGCACACAACAAGAAGCGTATCGAAAACAACAAACGATTTGTAGAGAAAATTGCGGCTGCACGTAACTTGAAAGTCAAATCGTTCACGGCAGATACAGCCGAAGCTCTCTCCGTTGAGGAGTGGTTGGCAACCTTCCGAGATGCAAGAATGATCGTGACGGAGTCGTTTCATGGCACGGTATTCTCCATCTTAAACCATCGGGAGTTTCTCACTTTGGGAAATGCCAGCCGTGGTTTAGCCCGACTTAACACGTTATTGGGAGCCTTAGGACTTGAAAATCGACTTGTTTCGCCCGACAACTTTGACCCCAAGAACCTGCCGGCTATTGATTGGGATGATGTTGATCGACGTCTTGCCAATTTAAGAGAACAATCTATACAATTTTTGCAAAAAGCATTGGCCAAATAACCAAAACCTATAAAAAATCACTTATGCAAAGACTTCTGATTCTTCTATTTATACTCGGGTTAGCTGTCGGTTGTTCGTCGCAAGCTCCCGTCAAAGAGCAGAAATTATACGTTTCCATCCTGCCGTTACGGTATCTTGTAAATCACATCGTCGGCGATGATTTTCCGATCGAAGTGTTGGTTCCGGCGGGTGCCAGCCCCGAAACCTTTGAGCCGACACCGCGTCAATTTGTCGAGTTAAATCGAGCACCACTGATATTCAGTGTCGGATTGATTGACTTTGAGACTGCCCTACTCTCCAAATTAGAGAACCAGCAACGTGTTGTCAATTTGAGCAAGGGAATCGACTTGATTGCCGGCAGTTGTTCGCATTGCAACCACAAACACGGGCATAGCCACCACGGTCACGGTGTCGATCCGCACATCTGGACAGCCCCCAAAGCCCTGCAACAGATGGCTCGCAATGCCTACGAAGCGATACACCGCATGTATCCCGACTCGGCGAAATACACGGCCAATCACGATACGCTGCAAACCCGCCTGCAACAGCTCGACCAATATATCGGGCAGGAGATTTCAGGTAGCGGCATTGATTATTTCGTCATATACCACCCCGCACTCTCCTACTATGCCCAAGATTATGGGATAAAACAGATAGCTATTGAGCAGGATGGCAAGGAACCCTCGGCAAAACGGTTGGCTGAATTAATCGCCATGATTCGCAAAGACGGCGTAAAACGGATCTTCTACCAAAGTCAGTTTCCGGCATCTTGCGTCGAGACGATTACCAAAGATACCGACGCAGAATCGGTGCAGATAGATCCTCTACACGAAGATATTGTTACCAACCTGACGAAGATAACGCATTTGATATTAGGACGATGAAGTTGGTAACATTACAGGATGTGAGTGTCGCATACGATGGGTATGAGGCTCTGCAACATGTCGATTTAGAGATTGACGAAAACGATTTTTTAGGGGTGATCGGCCCAAACGGAGGAGGCAAAACGACTCTTGTAAAGGCCATTCTCGGCAATATACCCCACACCGGAAAGATCGTTCTCGCCCCACAACTTTACCGAGGGAAAGAGCGTCTTATCGGCTACATGCCACAAATTTCGAATTTTGATCGGGCTTTTCCCATCTCTCTGCTCGAAGTGGTACTCTCCGGATTGCAAGGTGGAAAGGGATTTTGGGGCGGATACTCGAAACACGACCGGCGCAAAGCGATTGAACTGCTTGAAAATGTCGGCCTTACAGATGTAATCAATCATCCTGTCGGGGAGGTATCGGGAGGACAGATGCAGCGAGCTTTGTTATGCCGAGCCGTAATATCCGATCCGCGATTATTGATCCTTGACGAGCCGACCAATTTCGTGGACAACAAATTTGAGCACGAACTCTACCAGACATTACACGAATTGAACAAACGCATGGCAATTGTCATGGTTTCGCACGATGTTGGCACGATCACAAGTTTGGTCAAGGAGATTGTCTGTGTCAATCGGCATGTTCACCGGCACCGTTCGAACATACTGACCGAGGAGCAGTTACGCAACTACGATTGCCCGATTCAGATCGTTTCGCATGGACATATTCCCCACACTGTTTTGGAGCACCACCCGGGAGACGGGTGCTGTTGCGACCACAAATGAGAGAAACAAAACAGCGGTCGGCTCTTGCAAGAGCCGACCGCTATACATTTCTACCCTACTCGGATGATTGTTATTTCACCTCGTTGATCTTGCTCAACTTCTCGAACAACTCACCATAAGCTGCGATCATCTCGGTACGCAACGCTGCATAGTGTTTACGAACCAAAGAGCGGTTGTGGGGCTCGGCGGGATTCATAGCCTTAGCATAGAGTGCGTTGCGCACGGCAACAGCCTCCTGCATAACTTCGAAAATCTCCTTCTCCTTGGAGGGTTGGAAACAGATCGCCATATCACAATCGAAAACCACCTCTTCGAGACGGTAGTCGATTTCCTTTTTCAAAACACGTAAATTTGCCATTATTTTAAGTTTTTAGTTTATCTAACTGCAAAGGTAACAAAAGTTTTGAATTATTCGCTATTCAAACACATTTATAGGTGTTATTTCGTTCACTCCAAGATCTTCTGCATCATGATTTCATCGGTATAGCCCTCGGGAGACCACTGCCAATCACGTTTGATACCGACTTCGGTAAATCCTGCATGGCGGAAGAGTGCAAGGCTTGCGACATTTTCAGTTCCGACATCGCACCAAAGTTGATGTAATCGCAACGTTTGGCGGGCGTATTCGGACAAGACAGCCAACGTATCGGCAGCATAGCCACAACCGCGATCCTCGGAAGAATGGATCAAAATCCCAAGTCCTGCACGGCAAGCAAGCGGATCGAATTCGAAGAGATCGAGAGTTCCGACGGGACGATTATCGGCAAGGGTTTCGATGATCAATCGCAACTGACGGCTCTGAAAGATATCATAACGTTGCTCCTCCAAAAAGCGTTCGAGCATAGCGCGAGAAAAAGGCGCGGTGGTACCACTCACACGCCACACCGACGGATCGTTTTCCCAACGATACATCGTATCGATATCCGCAGGCTCGACAGCTCGCAGTCGGATCGTTTTTCCTTCGAGATTGATCAAAGTCCGATGATAGTATTACGAATAAGCATTGACACTCCCCATGCGCTGGTATTCTTGGGCATCTTCGAAAGGCGGAACTTGGTATCTTTATAGACCAGGTTGAGCGAATATTTGTTGGTCGAGGATTTGAGCGGCAACATGATATAATCACCGGCCTCGGCCAAGTTACCTCCGACAATTACCGTTTCGGGATTGAAAGTATTGATCAAAAATGCCACAGCCTTACCGATCTTTTCACCGGCCTCCTCGATCAACTCGATCGAAAGGTTATCATCGTTTTTAGCGGCCGCAATGATATCGTCAACGTGGATGGTCTTTTGGAGGTCGTATTTCTCTTTAAGGATGGTATTGACTCCTCGCTCGATCATGTGGCGCATTTTCTCTTCGAGAGCGATACCCGAAACTTCGGTTTCAAGGCAGCCCTTCTTACCGCACGAACAGATAATTTCATTGTCGAAGAACGGGATATGACCAAACTCACCGGCAAAGCCACTCTTCCCGTAATAGAGTTGGCCATCTACCACGATACCGATAGCGATACCGCGTCCCATGTGCAGATAGAGTACGTTGCTCTCTTCTTTTGATTTTCCGCAAGTGTACTCGGCATAACAACGAGCGCGGGTATCGTTCTCGAACAGCACCCGAATTCCGATTCGGTCTTCAAGAATTTCGCGCAACGATTGTTCGCTGGAAGTAAAGTATCTGTAACTACGACCCGTATCCGGATTCACACGACCTGTCATACAAACACCCAAGCCGAGGATTTTATTGCGATCGATACCGCAGGTATTAATAAAGGTTTCTATATTGGCACAAATAGATTCCAAACACTGGGGACGATCCAGCAACTCAAAGGTTGTATCGTTTTTCTGAACAATGATATTGTTTTGCAGGTCGGTAATCAGGAACTGCATATTATCACGTCCTACACTCACTCCGGCAAAGTAGATTGCAGAGTTGGCCAATCCGAAGATATTGGGACGGCGACCTCCCGGGGTTTCAACCTTTCCCAAATCGGTCACGATATTCTCTTCGACCAACTCTTGGACAAGTTTGGTAATGGTAGGCACGCTGATATGCAACTCCTTAGTAAGTTCCGAGAGCGTAGATTCTCCATTCACCGCCATATAGGCAATGATGTTGCGTTTGATAATATTATTTTTGTATGAAATTCCCTTTAACGCATCCTCTTCGTGCTTATTAAAGAATTCGGTCAACGATGTCATCTTTTTACCTGTTTTTCAAATTTAGGCACAAATATACAAATTTTTTCACAATTCGGGTCTTAATTTGTTAAATTTTGCGAAAACGCCCGATCCGCCGGCCCAAAAGAAAGCGTGAATACTTTGATTTACAAAGCATTCACGCAAAAAGTTTTTCTTATATCACTATATTACAACGTAGATCTCGACTCAACAGCAACTTCGGCATTGACCTTCTTGATGAGTCCTTGAAGTACCGCACCCGGGCCGAGTTCGGTAAATTCGGTCACACCATCGGCCAACATTTCGCGAACGATATAGGTCCAACGCACAGGAGCTGTAAGTTGGGCGATCAAATTGGCTTTGATAGCAGCAGGATCGGTATAGGGTTTTGCATCGACATTCTGGTAAATCGGGCAACTCGGAGTTTGGAACGGAGCTTCGGCGATGGCCTTCTCCAACTCTTGACGTGCCGGCTCCATGAGCGGCGAGTGGAATGCACCACCGACAGGCAGACGCAAAGCACGACGGGCTCCCGCGGCCTTAGCTTTCTCGCATGCGACATCTACGGCCTCGACAGCTCCCGAAATAACAAGTTGTCCCGGGCAGTTATAGTTGGCAGCAACGACAACACCCTCGATCGAAGCGCAGATCTCTTCAACAGTTTGATCCTCCAAACTGAGGATGGCTGCCATCGTACCGGCTTGGACTTCACAGGCAGCCTGCATGGCCATAGCACGTTTCGACACCAATTTCAAACCATCTTCAAACGAAAGAGCACCAGCAACAACCAACGCAGAGAACTCTCCCAACGAGTGGCCGGCAACGGCATCGGGTTTTACTCCGAGAGCCTTAGCCAGAATTACCGAATGAAGGAAAACGGCCGGTTGGGTAACACGGGTTTGCTTCAACTCCTCATCGGTGCCGGCAAACATAATGTCCGTAATACGGAATCCGAGGATCTCGTTTGCCTTCTCGAAAAGTTCTTTGGCTACCGGAACATTGTCGTAAAGGTCTTTACCCATACCTACGGCCTGTGCGCCCTGTCCCGGGAATACATATGCATGTTTCATAATTTTCAATAAAAATATTTGGTTTGCGGGGGTAAAGATACGATTTTTTTCTTAACTTTGCGATGTAAAGGTTCGCATAAAGGACAAAATGTCCGTGCGATGAAAAGGGAATGCCGTGAAAATCGGCAGCAGTTCCCGCTGCTGTAAGTTCCATCGTGTGCCGCACAACAAAGCCACTGATCCTACGGGTCGGGAAGGCGATGTGGCCGGAATAAGCCAGAAGACCTGCCTTTGCGCCTTCCGGAGGAAGGATCTCTTTTTTTCGAGCGCATCTGCGGTGAACGGAGCATCTCGGACTTGTCGGCGTAAAAACGACAGCAGGTCGAGGACCACATGAGACGAAAAGAGAATGATTCGATTCCGGAGAGTGGAATCGATTTTTTTTATTTAATGGTATATTACTATGAAGAAACTTTTTCTCTTTTGGGCAGCAGCAATGGGTTTAGCTTCCTGTGCCGACGACAAAACGGTTGAGTGGGTTACATGTCCCTCGATACCCATCGAAACAATCTCTTTCGAGCCCTCGGAGGCGATGCAGAATCCGGCAGGCGGCAGCGTGGTATTAGGCGATGCCGTATTGGTTGGCAACAGCACAGCCGGAACACACAAAAACGTCTATTGGGTCAAAAGTTTTGCCGATTATGCCAACTACCTCGAAACAGACGGGAGCTACAATTCGCCTCTGTTTACGACAGCAAGCGGTCGGCTTGCGTTTGGCAGCTATTACTCCTCGACATGGGGCGACTATTGGGGAGGATTTGTGCTATCGGCAAACTACGATACGACGGCCACGACACTGAGTTACGACAATCAATTTGCCGTGAGAGCCTCGAAAGGAGCTTGCGCGTCTAACACATTTGCTATCGGTTATGTCGATACATACAGCGGAGGCTATGCCATTCCAACCATAGAGACCGGTGTACCGACAAAGTTATGCCACTGTTATTTGGCCAACACCTCACTGACCTATACCTATCAGCCTCAAAACGTCGAAACGAGTGATTACTATTATACGGTGGTAGTGACCGGTTGGCGAAACGGGAGTGAAACAGGTGAGGTACATTGCCGACTGATAGAAAAAGGAAGACCCGCCGAGGGTTGGCAATTTGTAGATCTGCTCCCGCTTGGAATTGTGGATAAAGTAACTTTCACGATTGACACAAACGATGCGAACGAATGGGGCATAACCGCCCCCACCTATTTCGCAATCGACGAAATCGGAGTGTTTGAATTATATATAACGAACGATATTATTTAGAGATTAGTAGAGTTCGAAGAAGAGGCTGTCCAACAAGTAGTGTTGCGACAGCCTCTTATCGTATTCGCATCGTGCAGATCAAAGATTATCTTTCTCGATATCTTTGAAATAGCGGTATGTACCGACTTTTAGTTCAACTGTAGCAGCCTCGTCACATACGACAATTCCGTGAGGATGTGCCTGCAATGCCGAAACGGTATAGACGTGGGAGTATGGCCCTTCGACACATTGTTGCAGTGCGCGAGCTTTCTTGTGTCCAAAAGCAAGGATCAACACCTCTTTGGCCGAAAGAACGGTTGCCACACCGACAGTCAACGCCCGTTTGGGAACTTTGTTGACATCGTTATCGAAGAAACGCGAGTTTACAACCAACGTGTCATAGGTCAAAGTCTTTATGCGGGTACGCGAATTGAGCGAGGAGAAGGGCTCGTTGAACGCCAAGTGACCATCCTCACCAACACCTCCCATAAAGAGATCGATACCGCCTGCCTGACGAATCTTCTCTTCATACTCTTCGCACTCTTTCTGCAAATCGGCAGCATTACCATTGAGAATATTCACATTATCGGGGTTGATATCGATATGCTTGAAGAAGTTATTCCACATGAACGAATGGTAACTTTCGGGGTGATCCTCGGGCAGTCCGATATATTCGTCCATATTGAAGGTGATGACATTCTTAAAGGAGACCTTACCCGCCTTATAGAGAGCTATCAACTCTTTATAGGTATTCAACGGAGTGGAGCCCGTAGGCAATCCCAATACAAAAGTTCCGCCGGCGGCCTGTTTTTTATTAATCTGATCTACGATGTAGTTAGCAGCCCAACGGCCGGCTTTCTCTTGTGAATCTTCGATAATCAGTCGCATATATTCAGTGGTATTAAAATTTTGCTTAAAACATTCGTACAAAGACCTCGATCGCCTGATATTCGGCCATGCCGAGTTGATCGTAGAGTTTTGCGGTATTTTGAGTGCGTTCCTCGGCTCTTTGCCAGAACTCGCGCGTATCGCTACCCGGGAAAGGCACGATATCTTTCTGCGAGAGGTGGCGGTAGATGGCATGGCGTTTCATGATCAACTCATCGGGCGAAAGAGGCACTGCCATATCGACCATACCGAGATCCCACTCCATCCATGCACCACGATAGAGCCAAAGATGGCAATCTTTCATCCAATCGTCGTGTTGTACAACCTCCAACGCAGCCAATACTGCCTCGATGCAGGTGCGGTGTGTTCCATGCGGGTCGGCCAAGTCTCCGGCGGCATAGATCTGATGCGGTTTGACCTCGCGCAATAGGTTGACAATGATCTCGGTATCCTTATCCGAGAGTTGTCCCTTCTTGATACCGCCGGTTTCGTAGAACGGCAGATTCAAGAAATGGGCATTGGTATCGGGATTCAAGCCGAAAGACCGCACAGCGGCACGCGCCTCGGCACGACGAATGGCACCTTTGATATCGAGCAAAGCCCGAGGTTCGGGTTCGCCCTTTTTCTTATTGGCAATGATCTGTTCGACCTCGGGGAAACGATTTCCGAAACCCAACTCACAAGCCGTATCGATATTTTGAAGGACCACATCATCGGCAACGGCGACATTACCCGAGGTTTCGTAGGCGACATGCACATCGTGTCCCTGCTGCACCAGACGGATGAATGTACCACCCATTGAGATCACGTCGTCGTCGGGATGCGGAGAGAAGATAACCACCCGTTTGGGGAAAGGCGTCGAGGAGACCGGACGTGTTGAATCGTCGGCATTGGGTTTTCCTCCCGGCCATCCGGTGATGGTGTGTTGCAGATCGTTGAAGACGTTGATATTGATTTGATCGTAGGAACGACCCTGCTCCAAGAGTTCGCCCAACGAGTTCTCGATATAATCCTTATAGGTAAGTTTCAAGATCGGTTTACCAACCACTCCACAGAGCCAAACCACTGCCTTGCGGATAAATTTGGGAGTCCATTCACAAGGGCCTACCAACCACGGAGTTTGTTCGCGAGTAAGCAGATGGGCGGCATTTTCATCGATAACGACTTCGATATTCGAATGGGCTTGAAGATACGATGCCGGCACCAAACTGGTGATCTCGCCTTCGACAACACGCTGTATGATCGGAGCTTTTTCTTCGCCCCATGCCATCAGCACAATACGATCGGCTCGCATAATGGTATCGATACCCATCGTAATAGCCATCTTCGGGGTATGTTCCAAGCCATAAAAAGGTGCAGACTGTATTTTACGGGTATTGTGAGTCAACTGCACCAAACGGGTGCGCGACTTGGAATAAGAGCCCGGCTCGTTGAACCCGATTTGTCCGTCCTCACCTACTCCGATGATCATCAAGTCGATATGGCGAACAGCCTGATCATAAGAGGCACAATATTCGGAGATCTTTGCTTCGGGGATTGTACCATTGGGAATATGGACATTTTCGGGGAGGATGTCGATATGGTTGATGAAATCCTCATGGATGCGATAGTTTCGGCTCTGCTGCTCGGTGGAGGCTATGGGATAGAATTCGTCCAAACTATAAACAGCGACATTGCGGAAGGAGACTACCCCTGCGGCATGTCGTTTCACCAATTCGCGGTAAAGCCCCAACGGGGTGCGTCCCGTTGTCAGACCCAATACAAACGGATGCGACTCTTCATAGACCTCATTCGAGAGGTGGGTCTCGTTATAAGTTCGGATGGCCTTGACAATTGTATCGGCAACATATTGCACACCATCGTATTCGTTGGCATAAACCCGCGTATGGATCTTCTCATAGCGATGGATGATGTCGCGCGGTGCCGAAGAGGAGATGAGTCCTCCATCTTTCGGGAGAGAATACTTATTATTCATGGAATTATGCGTTTATTTCAACAATATTTATTTTGCTTCAAAAACTACGGTTTCGAAAAACTCGGGGCGATGGAAGTCGGGAGACTCGGTAGCAATGGGTCGCCACGAAAGGAAATGGGGATGCGACAGATTATCGCCACATTTGTAGAGATTCATGCGCATCTGAGCCCCGTCCCACGTCGTCAGATGGTGGCGGAAAAGTGCTGTAATGGGGATTTTCAACGTCACAGCCCAGCGATTATCCCCCTCACGTTCTTCAAAGGGTTCCTCCGGAAGGGTTGTATATCGGGCGATAGTTGCCAGCACTTCGGGAGTTGCATGGACAACACCTTCGTTACGCGACTTACGCCATCCAAGCAACAAGCGTCCGATACAGGTTGTTTCGAAATTATAAAATCCCGTATCATCCGGAGTCACAAAGAATTCCACGCACGAATCGGTCCACACGGCTCCGTTATCCTCCGTAACGTGGGCAGCCGTATAACGCTCTTCCACCTCAAAACGCAACAACAATTGCTCCCCGGTATGGAACATCTTATAGGTCACCTTCGGAGTATATGGAAATTTCTCCGGCCAATTGCAAGAGGCAATGGGCTGAGCTTCGATCTCGGCAAAAGCCTGATCAACAGCTGCGAGACTCTCGGTATCGAGCAAGATCTTGCGAATATTCATGGTTATTTATATTTTTCGTAGGTTTCACACACGATTTCGCACATCGCGGCATATTGGTCTTCGATACTTTGCAACAATTTATATTGTGCCCGTGTGCGAACAAGGTTGTGTTCCGGATATTTGATCTTGTAATAGGTATCGCCATCGATATAATCCATCAAGAAACGCAACACCTGTTCGTAAGTAATATAACGAGCCGAAAATGCCAAATGGTCGATTTCTGCTTGCGTCAATTGCTTGGCCCGTCGCGAGAGATAGCCTTCGGTATAGGCTCGAAACATACCAAGTGACAATCCTACACGGCTCAGATCGGTATCATCCTCGTCTCCGGTGTTGGTATAGGTACGGATCGCATCGCCAAAATCGTTGAGCGAGGTAGAGGCCATCACCGTATCGAGATCGATTGCACACAAAGCCTCGCCGTTGAGATCAAAAAGCAGGTTGTTGATTTTGGTATCGTTGTGTGTTACACGGGTAGGGATGATCCCCTCTTCGACCTTTGACCAGAATGAGAGCATCTCCTCGCGACGCGAGGCGATCCAACCGATCTCTTCGGAGAGCGACGCACAACGACCGGCAGCATCGCGAGCGATCGCATCGTCCCACTGCGTAAAACGGTGGCGGATATTATGAAACCCTTTGATCGTCTCGGCCAGCGGCTCGTTGAAATCGGCCAACTGTGCTTGGAATTTGCCGATACCCTCTCCACCTTTACGCGCCAACGCCTCGGAATCGGCTTTATTATAGGCGATGGTATCATCAATAAAGATCGATACCGCCCAATATTCGCCCTCCGGATCTACATGATAGAGTTTGCCCGACTTTGTAGGGACAACGGTCATCACCTCACGCAGGGGATCACCTCCCGCCGCCTCGACACCACGACGAATATGATCGGTCACCTTACGGATATTCTCCATCATGGCCGGAACATCGGGAAAGATGCGTTTATTCTTGCGTTGCAGGATATAATCGGGGGTATCTCCCACTGTACGAACGATAAACGTATCGTTAATAAACCCCTCGCCCAACGAGTCGATAGCGCAGATGTCGCCTTCGATGGCAAACTCCGAGAGGATAGGTTGAAATTTCTCAGTCATATAACGACGAAATAATATTGAAACAATACACCACTCAAAAATAGTAAAAACTCATCCGACAATGAGCGACTTACTCAAAACAGACAAGCAGGCTGCGATGATCAGTCGATCAAACCGGTCAGAATCTTCATTGATCCGGTCGGAGTCAGACGCACTCCATCGACCGAGGCCGGCACGAGGAGTGTCTCCCCGCGACGAATCGGAAGCGTTTCGCCCGCACTATCCGCAATTGTTCCTTCGCCATCGACACAAATCACCACAACAAAAGAATCTTTCTCGGTCAGGTCAATCGTTACGGTTTCGGTCAGGTCATAGATGGTGGTTGTAAAATAGGGACATTTCACCAACTCTACGCCCTCATTCTTTTTCGACTCATAGTGTGTTCGATAATCGGGCAGCACGGTATAATCGATAGCCCCTTTGGCTTGTTCGGTATGCAGTTCGCGGAGATTTCCCTGCGCATCACGACGATTGAAGTCATAAATGCGGTAGGTGATATTCGAGGTTTGTTGAATCTCTGCAATAAACGAACCTGCACCGATAGAGTGTACACGTCCTGCCGGCAAAAAGAATACATCGCCCGCATGTACCGGATAGTCGGCAAGGATGTCGGTAATCGTATTATCGGCAACGCTCGCCTCATACTCTTCGGGGGTAACCTCTTTGGAAAATCCCGAACGGAGGTGTGCACCCTCATCGGCCGCTACCACATACCACATCTCGGTTTTTCCTTTCGAACGGTGACGTTCCCAAGCCAACGCATCGTCGGGATGCACTTGAATCGAGAGGTCTTGTCGGGCATCGATAAATTTGATAAGCAACGGGAATTCTGTACCAAAACGCTCGAAATTCGCCTTGCCAAGCAGTCGAGCACCGTATCGTTCGATCAGTTCGGGAAGCGAAACGCCGGCTTCGGAGCCTTCAGCAACGATCGATTCATCGCCCGAAACTCCCGACAACTCCCAACTTTCACCAATCTGTTGCTGATCGGTTTTCGTCTGCTTATAGGGGGCAATCTTCTCGCCACCCCACAGCATAGATTTGAAAATGGGTTTGAATTTATACATAACGGCAGTTTTAGTTACGATTATCGAGTTGGCTCAACGCAAACGCATAAGCTCCGACGGAGATAGCTTGGCTGGCTCCCATCTTCGAGATCATCACTCCGACACGTTTCTGCGGATCGTAGTTTACGACACGATCCGAGCCATAGACCTTCAACGGGCAGCTTTCGCCCTGCGCAAAAGCGGCAAATTCCTGTTCGTCGTCCAAATCATAGACCTGCATTTGTACCCGATTCAGCACATCGCCGGCAAGTGTCTGCATCTTCGAGCGCAACTCGACCAACAGAGCCGGCATGATATATTTACGAGCCGCCGTGATACCTCCTCCGATGACGATCAAGCCATCGACAAGAGTTACAGCCGTAGCCATGGCATCACCGGCTATCTCACCCAACTCGGCAAAAGCCTTTTGCGCTGCGACCTGATCTCCGGAGCGGATACCCTCGGCAATCTCGAAAATCTCTTTGGGTTCGAATTGGTGATTCTTATCACCGGATAATTCGCCATAAACTCGTTTTACGGCACGAACAGCAACACCCTCTTCGACAATAACCTCCGGATATTTTTTGTGTCGCAGGCAGAAAGTTTCGACGCACGAATTATCTCCGCGGTTGAGTTGTCTATCGACAACCATACCGACACCAAAGCCTGTTCCAAACGTATAACCCAACAAGTTTTTATACTGTTTTTTGCTTCCCAAAGCATGGAGCTTGGCATTTACCTCGGGAAGAGCTCCACCCAACGCCTCGCCATAAGCGAAGAGATCGCCATCGTTATTGATGAAAACCGGAATTCCGAAGGTATCTTCCAAGAACGGACCCAATGCTACCCCATCGCGGAACGACGGAAAATTGGGAAGATAGCCTCCGATGATCCCGTTAGGATAATCGGCCGGCCCGGGAAATGCAAAACTGATTGCCACAGGCGGCTCGGGGAGTTGTGCAATAATTTGACGAAAGCCTTCGACCATCGTTGCCAAGCATCGATCCAAATCCGAAGCTTGGGAAGGCATAGTGATAGGATCGACGATAAACTGATTGCCCCGCATGGCTCCAAAGACGAAATTTGTGCCTCCGGCATCAAGGGTAATAACCACTCGTTTGTCGTTGTTATACATATAGTTTTGCTCTTTTTAAGTTCCAAATTATTGCATTCTACATAATAGAACGCAAAGCAACTACACAAAAGTACGAAAAAAGGTAATTATATGCAACTTTATCCACCAGCTTTCGCGCACGATGAATGGCAAAAAGCTATAATTAGTTACTTTTTGTTACGACAATCATAAAAAGCACCCGATATTCGCCCTCGATGGAAGAGATTAATGGAGCAGATTTTCCACTCGAAAGTCGAGATTTAGGGAGCGATCGGCAACTATAACCCGAGCAAAACGGCACACAAACCGAAAAAAAAGCAATACGGAGAGTTCGATATTACGAGGGAAGCACCTATATATTATGCGACAACGGCATCGGTACGGTAGTCATAAGGTCGTAATCACCCCAACGCTCGGCAATGGTATCAAGCAGGCCGAACAACTCATCGACATCGAGTGAAGTCACCAATTTCAAGCGGGTCTCCTTGAAATTAGGTAACCCTTTGAAATAGTTGGTCATATGGCGACGCATTTCGAGAATACCGACATAATCGCCTTTGATCTCCAATGATTTATGCAGGTGTTCTTTGGCAATAGCGACACGCTCGATAACAGAGGGCTGGGGTAGAATTTCGCCCGTGGCGAGAAAATGTTTCACCTCGCGAAAAATCCACGGTCGGCCATAAGTGGCACGACCAATCATCACTCCGTCAACACCGTAGCGATTGAACATCTCGGCCGCTTTCGGGCCGGAATCGACATCGCCGTTGCCGATGATCGGGATATGTATGGCAGGGTTGTTTTTGACTTTGCCGATCAGTGTCCAATCAGCCTCACCACGATACATTTGCGCTCGCGTACGGCCGTGGATTGTCAGTGCGGCAATACCCACATCTTGCAGGCGCAGGGCTATCTCCTCGATATTTTTCGACTCCTCATCCCAACCCAGACGGGTTTTAACCGTAACAGGTTTTCGCACAGCCTGAACGATTTGGCGCGTCATTTCGACCATCAGCGGCACATCGCGCATCATGCCCGATCCCGCACCGCGGCCGGCAATTTTCTTCACGGGGCAACCGAAATTGATGTCGATAATGTCGGGGTTGGCTGCCTCGGCCATACGGGCGGCCTCAACCATAGGCTCGATGAGGTGGCCATAGATCTGGATTCCCACAGGGCGCTCAAATTCGTCGATCTCCAACTTTTTGAGCGACTTGGCAGCATCGCGGATCAACCCGTCGGAGGAGATGAACTCGGTATAGACCACATCGGCTCCGAACCGCTTACACATATAGCGGAACGACGGGTCGGTAACATCCTCCATCGGAGCCAACAGCAACGGGTGTTTCCCAAGATCAATATCGGCAATTTTCATATCAGGGTGCTTTTTCAAGGACAAAGGTATCAAAAAATCAAGAATTCAACATCCTTCGAACCGAATAATTGGTTATTACACAAGAAAACGCTAAATTTGCAGGCAAATTTGTAAAAGACATGAATATCGAAAACTTTATTTCGGAAGCGGTCCGCCGTTCGGTGGAGGCGCTCTACGGCCCGCTCGCAGACGAGCAGTTGCAGATTCAAAAGACCCGCAAGGAGTTTGAGGGAGATTATACCCTCGTGACATTCCCGTTGCTGCGACGAAGCCGCAAATCGCCCGAAGCAACCGCCACCGAGATAGGCGAATATATGGTAGCCAACATCGCGGAGATCAAAGCGTTCAATGTGATCAAAGGATTCTTAAACCTGACACTCGACAGCACATTCTGGGCTGCCCGTTTTGCAGAGATTGCCACAACAGAGGAGTACGGCAAAGCTCCGGAATCGGGTCGTACGATCATGATCGAGTACTCGTCACCCAACACCAACAAGCCGCTGCACTTGGGACACATTCGCAACAACCTGTTGGGGTATTCGGTGGCACAGATTCTCAAAGCCAACGGCCACAACGTGATCAAAGCCAACTTGGTAAACGACCGCGGCATCCACATCTGCAAGTCGATGTTGGCATGGAAACTCTACGGCAACGGCGAAACTCCGGCCTCATCGGGGATGAAGGGTGACCACCTTGTGGGTAAATATTATGTCGAGTTCGACAAACACTATAAGGCACAAATCAAGGAACTCATGGCCGAGGGCATGAGCGAAGATGAGGCCAAGAAAAACGCTCCGATCATGCGTGAGGCGCAAGAGATGTTGCGCAAATGGGAGGCCAAAGATCCCGAGGTATATGGTTTATGGGAGACGATGAACGGCTGGGTGTACGAAGGTTTCGACGTGACATACAAAGCATTGGGAGTCGATTTCGACAAGGTATATTACGAGTCGCAGACCTACTTGTTGGGCAAATCGCTCGTCGAAGAGGGTTTGCAGAAAGGCGTATTCTATCGTCGCGACGACAACTCGGTATGGATCGATCTGACGGGGGATGGTTTGGACGAGAAGTTGCTGTTGCGCGGAGACGGCACTTCGGTTTACATGACGCAGGATCTCGGCACGGCATTCCGTCGTTTTGAGGATAACAAGCTCGACGACATGATCTATGTTGTGGGCAACGAACAGAACTACCATTTCCAAGTGTTGAAATTGGTGCTCAAAAAGTTGGGATATGCCGATTGGAGCGACCACATCACCCACCTCTCCTACGGCATGGTGGAGTTGCCCGAAGGTAAGATGAAATCGCGCGAGGGTACGGTGGTCGATGCCGACGACCTGATTGCCGACATGGTGACAACAGCTCGCGAGATGTCGGCCGAGTTGGGAAAACTTGACGGTTGCACGACAGAAGAGGCCGATGCGGTATCGACAATGGTGGGACTTGGCGCGCTCAAATACTTCATTTTGAAGGTCGATCCCAAGAAGACGATGCTTTTCGATCCGCGCGAGTCGATCGATTTCAACGGCAACACCGGACCTTTTATTCAATATACGCACGCGCGTATCCGTTCGATTCTGCGCAAGGCCAACGAGGCAGGAATCTCGTTTGAGGGCACTGCGGCAGCAGAGTACCTGCCCGAAGAGATCGAGTTGGTGAAAGCACTATGCGACTATCCGTCAGTAGTAAAGTCGGCAGGCGACAACTTCGCGCCTTCGATCATCGGGGCTTATGTTTACGAGTTGGCCAAACAGTTCAACGGCTACTACCACGACCATTCGATCCTCAAAGAGGAGAACGAAGCGGTACGAGCCATGCGTCTGCAATTGGCGCAACAGGTGGCCGGCGTGATTCGCAGTGGCATGAAATTGTTGGGAATCGACGTTCCGGAGCGGATGTAATTCGACCCTGAAATAGATTTTGAACGGCATCTCTACGGGGATGCCGTTCTGCTTGGTACGAATCTTGCGAAAGAGTGGCAAGGTTAACTAACACTCCTTTGACGTGAAAAAGATTTGTACTACATTCGCTTTTTTGCTCGCTTGGTGTACGGCAATTGTTGCCACCGCACAATCGGGCAACACGGAATCAGCCACTCATGCAGATTCCGTATTGCTGTCGGAAAGAACCGATGGCGATTACCTCGTTCGCAGGTATATGATCAAGAATCACGAAGATATCGATTATTCGGTACGTTATCAGATCAATGCCTCGGATCTCTCCCCCACCATCAACGGGAACAACAAAGAACTCGACAAGTTGGGAACTTTTATTTCGGGATTGGCCAACGACACGTTGACGCATCTTCGTTCGGCGATCGTCACCGGTTACTCCTCGCCCGACGGACCGGAGAAGTTCAACCAGACATTGGCCGAACGACGTGCCCAGAATTTCAAGAGTTATCTGAACAAGAAATATGACTTCTCGAAGAAGTATTCTGTGCAGGTCAACTCCGTAGCCGAAGATTGGGAGATGTGTCGGACGTTGGTGGCAGACTCTTCGATCCCCGACAAAGAGGCCGTATTGCGCATTTTGGACGGAAAACACTCCGAGGCGGCCAAAGAGGCTGCACTAAGAAAACTGCCGGCAGCATGGAACTATTTGAAAAAGAATATCTTGCCCCCTTTAAGACGGGTAGAATTGATGATCAATTACAGTACGGGGCATATTGTCGAGTTGCGCACGATGATCGCCAAGCCCAAAACCGAGCCGGCACCAAAGCCGACGGCAGCGAAGAAAAAGCCATGCTGTGACGTGGTTATCGACGAGTCGATTACGGGGTTGATCATCGAGATTCCGGAGACAAAAGCCGAATATCGCAAGACGCAACGTGCCGCAGAGAGAGAAGCCCGAGGGTATGAGCAGGTGGCACGCAAAGAGACGAAGATCGTCAACAAGTTGACCGAAGAGGAGGCGCGAGCGATGGAACGGGTGGCCCGCAAGGAGGCACGCGAAGCCAAAAAGATCGCCAAAGCAGAGGCCAAAGCCGCCAAAAAATCGAGCAAGGTGATGAACAAATCCCGTTGGTAGGTCGTTTGCGGCCGAGATTGCAACGCAGCCGAAGAACAAATATCAGAGAGAGGCTGTCCAACAGATAGTGTTGCGACAGCCTCTTTTCGTAGAAATTATATAACATGTGGGATTTCAAGGCTTGCGAAGCCCGAAGAAGCGGAGTTTACTGAGGCGTAAATGAGCATTTTGAGGGCAAGCGTAACGCTGAAATCACCTTGTTAGACGGCTTCTCTTGGATATTTTCTCAATAAAAAGTGTGAGAAAACGTTTTTTTTTGCCATCTTTGCGAAAACGAAACAAACTACATTTTTTATACCTATGAGAAAAAGAACTCTTTTCGGCCTGTTGGCCATGGCTTGTCTGTTTCAGGTACAAGCGTACGAACCCGATGAATACAACTGTTTTGCCGTGTTGGCCGGCAAAAATGCCACTACCGATGGATCGGTATTGTTGGCTCATAACGAGGATGATGGAGGCGAACAGATGCTCAATATATATGTTGCTCCGCGTGATCAGAAAAAAGGAATCAACAAATATCTGTGGATAGAGTTCCCGGGAATGAAGGTGGCCGATGCCTTTCTCAATGAGCATGGCGTGGCTGTTGTGTCGGATGCTTGTCCTTCGCGCGAAGATAAACACGATGTGACCGACGGCGGAGTGGTTTACGAGGTACGCACCACCGTAGCGAAATATGCCCGCTCGGCTCGTCACGGTGTCGAGTTGTTGGGGCGTCTGGTCGAGCAACGCGGATACGCACACAGCGGCCGCACATACATCATCGCCGACAGCCGAGAGGGTTGGGTTTGTTCGATTGTACGCGGCCGTCGTTGGATCGCACAACGTGTGCCCGACGATCAGGTGATGATCATCCCGAACAACTACTGCATCCGTGAGATCAACATGGCCGACACAGCCAATTTCCGCGGCTCGGCCGACATCATCGAATATGCACAACAGCGTGGCTGGTACAATCCTGAGAAAGATGGTGCTTTCTCTTTCAAAAAGGCCTACTCCGCGCCCAAGAACTTACACTCCGGTCGCAACTACATCCGCCACATGTCGGCACTGAAACACATCACCGGAAAAGACTACACCTCCGATCCCAATACCTATCCGTTCTCGGTGAAAGCCAATCGTAAGATCGGTATTCCCGACATGATCGAGGTTTTGAGCAGTCACGGAGAGAATGTGGCCGAGAAGACTCAGTACAAGAATCCGCCCCTGCACCCCTCGTGCATCTGCGTCGATCGCACGATCAACGCCTCGATCTTCCAGCTGCGCAGCTGGTTGCCCGTAGAGATCGGCTCGGTGGTATGGGCTACGGGAGGTCGTCCGTGCTACGAACTCTTTATTCCGTGGTATGCGGGTGTAAGTGCACCTCCCAAAGGATTCAACCGCTTTACGACGGCAGCCGAGGCCGAAGAGAAACATTTCAGCGATGCCAAGAACATGCGTATCAACTACCCCAAAGGGGCTGCATGGAATTTTGTGTCGTTCTGGGAGTGGATCACCAAAGATTACAACGGACGTTTCGGAGCAACCAAGCAGGTGACCGGTGCCATGCAGAAAGAGTTGCTGCAAAACCAGGCACAATTCGAGGAGGCCTTGAAAGGCACATACAACCCGAAGAGCAAGCAGATCACCGATCGCCCGAAATTGGAGAAACAACTCAACAGCTACACAGCGACATGGTATGATCGCTATTTCAAAGCCCTGAAAAAGATACAGAAAGGGAAATAGAGATAACGGCAGCGAGCGACGAAATTTCGTCGCTCGCTGTTGGTTATAACCCAAACATAATCCTACGATTACTCCAACTTATGAAATTAGTATATCGGAAACCTTCCGACATTAAATGTTCTTTCATGGGAGTTATTGATCTTCTCTCCTTTTTATTTCGCACATGACGGAACCAACTATAATTAAAAGTTGCCATCCTATCTCCAAAGGCTTGTTGGGCATACACTTCAAATTTCAAGGTTGAATATGTTAAAAAATTCTCTTGGGTAGAATATGTTATAACATATTTTCTATTCATCGGCGATGAAATTTCATCAAACTCTTTGATACAATTTCTCGAAACAATACCGAAAACATTGCCTAATGCAAAGTTCTCTCCATGCGACAATATTTTTGTTTCACGTCTTGATATATATATATTCCTATGTGTTTCCAATGCTTTACGAGCATAAGGAGGAATTACCAAAACACGCTGATTGATATAGGTGGTTGATGCACCACTTCTATTACCGCCACCTACGTTAACTCCGCTTGCCAATGTACCAACAATTCCCCCGATTCCCAATGCTCCGGTAATGCTTCCCAAGTTAACACTAGCTCCGCTTGCACTTCCATGAGAAACTGTTGTCTGCTCGGAATTATCGTAATAAATATAGGATTTACCATTTTTATTGACATAGGAGGTATTACCTAAATCAATATAAATAGTTTTATCGGTCTTATTCTTAATATAAATCACATAAGGACAACAATTATGAATATCCTCCCAATCTATACTGACCTCAATATCTTCGTTAGACAATACCGAGTTTTTTGTAATTCCGTACTTAACAAGCGTATATTTTGCCGGTTTTGTACTCGGTTTTTTCTTCGGTTTATAATTAAGCGGCTCATTATATTTTGCGATCAGTTCGGCATTGTTGGCAGCGATGGGTACCTCGATCTTTTGCGGGCCGGTGGGAGCAGGAGCAACCTCGGTTTTTTGCGGAGCGGGTGCAGTATAATCGGCATAGCTCTCTTTTTCGCCATTCTCGTAATTAATGGCAAGCACCGTACTCTTCTCGATGGTGTAGAGCGGGCCGGTCGGGTTGGAGAATTTGCGGTACTTGATCTCCGCAGGTAACACCTCGCAGACTTTCGATTGGATCAAACTGCCATCGCGCAACACGATGATGTCTTGGGCGTGGAGTTCTATCGCCGAGGTTGCAAAGAAAGCCCCGACAACTAAAAACAGTCTCTTCATAAACATACTTGCTTCGGGGTATCCCCGCCCGTCGGCTTTTGGTTTGGGATGAATAAAAGAAAGCGTGGGACAATGTCGGTTTATCTTCAAGGAGGCATCGCCAAACGCCTATCACGGAAATAAACAGTCCACCCCACGCCGTGCCGATATATCAGCCCCCTTGCGAGGTGGATACAGGCAAGCATGAGCGTCTTTGACTGCTAAACCTTCCGTGATTTGAAAATTGGCGATTTCCCTTGAAAGGATAAAGCAAAACGCTTTCGTATGTTACCGAATTGAGCAAACACCCAATTCGGCACAAAAATAGCGATATTTTCCGGAATCGGTATAAAATAATTCAAAAGAGCGCGTTTTTTTCGAACAATCGTCACAAAGTTGCATACCAGCGAAATAAAGCGTACTTTTGCATGGCGAACCAATCGCAACAAAAAACATGCTCAAAGCAGGACGCACACAGCGGCTCACAGCAAGCCGCATTACAGAACACGGCATCTATTTGGCCGACGAGGAGCAGAACGAGGTATTGCTCCCCAACCGATACACCTCGCTCACGGACAAGGTGGGTGACGAAAAAGAGGTATTTATCTACCACGACTCGGAAGATCGCTTGGTTGCCACGACCGAAATTCCGACCATTCGCGTAGGCGAAGCCGGCTATTTGAAGGTGGTGGACAAAACCATACACGGCGCATTCCTCGATTGGGGATTGTTCGGCAAGGATCTCTTTCTGCCCAACCGCAACCAGCAGGGAGGGATTTATGCCGGTCGCAGTTACATCGTATATGCCTACGAAGACAACATCACGGGGCGTTGCGTGGCGACCTGCAAGTTGAAGAGTTTCATCAACAACGAGACGATCACCGTAGCACCTCGACAGCAGGTAGAGTTGCTGGTGGCTTCGGAGAGTCCGATCGGCTATCGGGTGATCATCGACAACCGTCATTGGGGTATGTTATACCGCAACCAGCTGTTTCAGTCGGTGGCGATCGGCGACCGGCTGACCGGTTATGTACGGCGCATCACGGAGGATAATCGAATCGATGTCAGCCTGCAACAAGAGGGTTATGCCCAAGTGAAAGATTCGGCCGAGGAGTTATGGCGGCTGTTGGAGGCACACGGCGGCATGCTGCCCATAGGAGATAACAGTGCTCCGGAGGAGGTTTATCAACTGACCAAGATGAGCAAAAAGGTATTCAAACGTTCGTTGGGCGTATTGCTCAAAAGCGGGCGTGTGGAGGCCGAGCCGCACAGCATAAAAATCTGCAAACGATAATGGGAAAGATCGCAACGGCCGAGCGGGTTTCGGTAGAGGCTTCGGATAATTTTGTGTTTCAGCGGTCACTTTTGGCTTATCATGCCGCTGCCGAGCGGGTTTCGGGCAGGGTTTTGGAGATTGGCACGGGATCGGGCTACGGCATAGAGGTAATAGCACCACAAACCGAGCAGTTTGTAACGATCGACAAGCACACCCCCGCACCGGAGCTGTTGGCTTGGCCGAATGTGGAGTTTCGGCAGGCGACAGTGCCCCCGCTGCCCTTCGATGACGCGAGTTTCGACTATGTGATTTCGTTTCAAGTAATCGAGCACATCGAGCGCGATGCAGCGTTTGTGCACGAGATACATCGGGTATTGCGATCGGGCGGGCGGTTTATCGTCACAACGCCCCATGCACCGATGTCGTTGACCCGCAACCCGTGGCATGTGCGCGAATACACCATCGAGGAGTTACGTTCGTTGCTTATGGGGTCGTTTCGCGAGGTCGAGATGCTCGGGGTATTCGGAAATGAACGGGTCATGGAGTACTACGAGCAAAATCGCAAGAGTGTCGAGCGGATCACCCGATTCGACATTTTGGATCTGCAACACCGACTGCCCCGAAAGTTATTGCAACTCCCCTACGACCTGCTGAATCGGCTGAATCGACGCAAATTATTGAAACAGAACACCGAACTGACCACCTCGATCCGGATGGAGGATTACAACATAGCTCCGGCCGACACGAAGTGTTTTGATCTGTTCTTCGTGGCGGAGAAATAGGTAACCCATCGACAAAGGAGGCTGTCCAACAAGTAGTGTTGCGACAGCCTCTTATCGTAGAAGTTGTATAACAAGCGGGATTAACGCTTCGGATCAGGTTGCATATCGAAGTCGATTTCAGCACCTTGCGAGAGTTTCGACCAACGGAAGAAATAATCGTCACAAGGTTTTCCGTCAACCATCAAACGACCGATATAGCGGTTTTCGGGGGTATTTTCAGGTGCCTTGACAACGATCTTTTGCCCGTTTTCCAAATGGATGGTGGCTCGTTGAAAGAGCGGAGCACCTACAGCATATTCGTCCGAGGCGGGACATACGGGATAAAATCCCAATGCCGAAAAGACATACCATGCCGAGGTCTGCCCGTTATCCTCGTCGCCACAATAACCGTCGGGGGTCGGGCGATAGAGTCGATTCATCACCTCGCGCACCCAATATTGGGTTTTCCACGGTTGATCGGCCCAATTATAGAGGTAGATCATGTGTTGTGCGGGTTGATTGCCGTGTGCATAATTGCCCATATTGGCAACCTGCATTTCGGTAATTTCGTGGATGCGGAAACCGTAGTAGCTATCATCGTAGATCGGTGGCACGACAAAAATCGAATCGAGCATACGGGCAAATTCGGTTTTGCCACCCATCAGTTCGGCCAATCCATCGACATCGTGGAAGACCGACCATGTATAGTGCCAAGCATTGCCCTCGGTAAAGGCATCGCCCCACTTATAAGGGCTGAAAGGGTGTTGGAAACTACCATCGGCATTACGGCCGCGCATTAGGCGGGTTTCGGGGTCGAAAACATGGCGGTAGTTTTGGGCTGCCTTTTTCAGTTCGGCAGCATCCTCGGTTTTTCCCAACCGTTCGGCAACCTGAGCAATGCACCAATCGTCGTAGGCATACTCCAACGTGCGGGCAACATTCTCTTTGATTCCCACATCATAAGGCACATAGCCCAACTTGTTGTAATATTCGTGTCCCAAGCGTCCGGTCGAGGAGATTTTGGGATGCACCTTTGTTCGTCCGGAGTGCATTGCCTGATACAGCGTCGGAATATCCTCGGCAGGGGTCACCCCTTTGAGAATTGCATCGGCAACCACCGAAGCGGAGTTGTTGCCCACCATGCAGCCGCGATGTCCCGGGGATGCCCACTCCGGCAGGAAACCGCTTTCGCGCCAAACATTGGCCAGACCGGCCTGTATTTTTGCATTTTCGGAGGGATAGACCAGATTCAGCAACGGGAAAAGCGAACGGAAGGTATCCCAAAAGCCGGTGTCGGTATAAAGATAACTCGACATGACTTTGCCATTATAAGGGCTGTAATGGATCGGATTCCCCTGCTCGTCGATTTCGTAGAATTTACGCGGGAAAAGGGTCGAACGATAGAGCGAGGAATAGAACGTACGCAATTGTTCTTCGGATCCTCCGGAGACCTCGATACGCCCTAAGACATCGTCCCAGCGAGCCTGTGCTTTGGATTTGATCGTATCGAAATCATCTTCGCCCAACTCGGTTTCCAAATTCCGGAGAGCCTGTTCGAAAGAGATAAACGACGAGGCTACCCGAGCAGTGATATGTTCTCCACGAGTGGTGGCAAAACCGACGCGGGCGAGCAGATGATCTCCTTTGGCGTCTGTTTCGGAGAGCGGTTTGTCGCCATCGTATAGTTTATAAGAGTCGAATTTCTTATCGAATCGCACGACAAAATAGCAGGCAAAGTTATCGGGAACTCCCCCACTGTTGCGTGTTGAGATACCGCCAATCGTACAGCTGTCGGAACAAATGCGAAGCGAAGATCCGCGATCGAAAGCATCGATCACCACGCCCGACTCCGCACTCTCGGGAAATGTGAAGCGCAACATGGCGGCACGATCGGTAGGGGTAATTTCGACTTTTACATCATGATCGGCCAGATAGACCGAGTAGTAATAAGGGCGAGCCTCCTCGGCTTGATGCGAAAACCAGCTTTGGCGGCTCTCCTCATCGACCAGCCCCGCACCACGCACCGGCATCAAAGAGAATTGGCCATAATCGTTGATCCACGGTGAGGGTTGATGGGTCTGCTTGAATCCGCGAATGGTGTGCGCGCCATAAGTATAAACCCAACCATCTCCCATTTTACCGGTTTGGGGTGTCCAAAAGTGCATACCCCACGGCAAAGCAACTGCCGGATAGGTATTGCCGGTCGAGAAGGAGTAGTCGGACTGCGTTCCCATCAACGTCACCACATAATCGGAAGGATGTTGCAACTTCTTCTGCGACGGTGAGCAGCAACAACAAGCAACAGCGAGCAGCAAAGAAAAGAGTAATTTCATCTCTTAACGCGCAATAGTAAGTTTGGTTACAATAGGTGTATGGTCGGAAACATATCCTCCATCGAGCGTATCCGGCAACACAGCATAAGAGGCAACCTTCCAATCAGAGGTAACGAATACGTAATCGATAAAGGTACGTTTGTCTTCGGGAAGTTGTCCGAAAGCAGAGAATGTCCACGGCGTACCATTAGTCGTAGCAGCAATATCGCGTGTATGAACCACCAACCCATCTGCGAGCAGGAAGGTAATCACCTCGGAGTCGGGCGTTGCATTAAAATCACCGGTAAGGATGGCCGGCCGATCGCCACGCAACTCCTTGACACGTTGCAACAGCAACTTGACACTCTCCCGACGAGCCACCTCGCCGACATGATCGAGATGGGTGTTCAACATGAAGAGTTCGTTTCCCTTTCGGTGATCTTTCAAGATTGCCCAACTGGCAATGCGTTTGCAGGCGGCATCCCACCCTTTCGAGCCGGCGACATCGGGAGTTTCGCTGAGCCAGAAATTTCCCGAGTTCAACAATTCGAAACGATCTTTCTTATAAAATACGGGACTAAACTCTCCGGCAGCAATACCATCGCCACGTCCCACTCCGACATAAGTATAACCCGCAAGACGTGAAACAAGCGTGTCGAGCATAGGTTTGGTGACCTCTTGGGCACCAAAAAGGTCGGCTTCTTGTGTAAGAATCACTTGGGCGACACGATCATAACGATATGTCCAACGATTCTCGCCATCGCGTGGAGTATCGTAACGCATATTGAAGGTCATGACCGTTAACTCATCGGAGGAGTTTTTGCCACATGAGGATATCATGACAACGGCCAAACAGCAGGCTAAAATAGTACAAATTTTCTTCATGGGATCAGATTATCTAATTTATGGAGTTTAACAAATCGAGTTTTCCGGCTTGGATCAGATGTAGGATCAACTCACCAAAGAGGGTGTTTTGCCACGCAAACCATGGGCGGGTGAAATCGGCCGCATTGTATCGCGAGAAGGCCTCGTGGATGAAACCCGTACCGGCATCGGTAACAAGGAGCTGTGCGATACAGTCCCGAATTTCGGCATCGTCGGTGGCGGTAAAGGCCCGCATCATGATACTCATCGGCCAGATCATCTCCACCCCGATATGCGGGCCGCCGATACCCTCGCCGGCAGGGCCTCGCCAAAAATAGGGATTGGCTTTGCTCCACACAAAGCGGCGAGTGTTTTCGTAGATCGGATCGGTGCGTTCCACATCGCCCAAGTAGGCCATAGCAAGCAGCGAGGGGACATTGGCATCGTCCATCAGTTGAACACCTCCGAATCCATCGACCTCGTAGGCATAGATGTGGCCGAATTCGGGATGCTCCACAACGGCATGTTTTTGCAACGCGGCAGCCACCTCCGCAGCTAACGCCGAGCAGTTGTCGGCGAGTTCGTGCTCATGATTTACACTCCGCAAGATTTCGGCCGCCTTGCGAAGCGAAGTGACAGCCATGAAATTCGACGGCACCAAGAACTCGAAGGTCGTGGCATCGTCTGAGGGACGGAATGCACTTGCAATCAGTCCGACGGGGTTTACCGGATTGCCTCGGCCGACATGACACTTGGTATCCAATTGACGATCGGTCACACGCAAAAAGATGTAGTCACCGACACTCTCTTTGCGTTGCTGTGTCTGTAATGTGGCAAGAATAGCCCGCATAGCCGCAACCCACTCGGCATCGAAAACCGACGCATCGCCGGTGGTTTTCCAATAGTGGTAAGCCAAACGGATCGGATAGCAATGGGAGTCGATCTCCCATTTACGTTCAAAAACCCACGGGCTTTGGTGGTTGCCCGGGTATCCGACATCCTGTCCCGCACCGGTGGGGCCATCGTTAAAGGCATTGGCATAGGGGTCGATGGCGATCAGTCGGAATTGCCGACGGATCACACCGGCAATCATCTTTTGCAAAGCCGGATCTTCGTTACAAAACGACACATAGGGCCACACCTGCGCACCCGAATCGCGCAACCACATGGCCGGAATATCACCGGTATAGACATAAGTATCGGGAAGTCCGGTAGCATCTTCCCGATAGTGGATTGTGGTATCAAGCGTGTTGGGGAAGCAGTTGGCGAACATCCAACGAAGACGTTCGTTAGTCAGCAGATTGCACACGCGGGCAATCTCTCTCTCCACTGCTTCCGATCTAAAAGAACGTTGCTCCTTTGCCGGTCGCTGATCGGCATACTCCGCAGGCTCGTCGGGACAATACCACACTTTGGGCTCGGCACCCATCTCGAAACGTAACTCTCCTCCGGCAACCAGATCGGCATGCGAAAGATAAGGTTTGGTATAGAGTTGGCCGTTGAGCCATACACGTTGGATATACCGATTGTCGGCAGAGTTATTTTCGGCAACAACAACGAACTCACCGCCAGCTACGCGCAAGGTTGCCCGATCGAAGAGAGGCGATCCAAACCAATAGCGGCCACCCGCCGGCTCGACCTCGTAAAAGCCCAACGAGGAGATGATATACCACGACGACATTTGGCCGACATCCTCGTTACCCGAAAGGCCATCGGGTTGGTCGTGGTAGAGCTTTGTCAACACTTCGCGCACCTTATCGGCAGTTTTCCACGGCTCTCCGAGCATGGTATAGAGGTAGAGTGTATGGTGGCTCGGTTCGTTGCCGTGGGCGTATTGGCCGATCAAGCCCGAAATATCGGGCGAGGCATCCCCCTCGATCACCGAGCTGATCGTAAAGAGCGAATCGAGCTTGGCAAGCAGAGTTTTTTTACCTCCGAAGACCTCGACAAGGCCGTTGACATCCTGAGGGGCGAGCCATGTATATTGCCATGCGTTGCCCTCGCAATAATCGTCGGCACGATGCGAGGAAGAGATCGGGCTGAACGGAGTACGCCATTTTCCGGAGGAGTATTTACCACGCACAAAACCCGTGGAGGCATCGAAATAGTTACGCCACGAATGGCTACGGGTGGTAAAGAGTGCAGCATCGGTCTTTTTACCCAATGCTTCGGCGGCACGGGCAGCTGCACCGTCGGCAACGGCATATTCCATATCGAAAGCGATCGACTCGGTCATCAGATCACTGGGGATAAAGCCGTGTTTTTTGCGCAGATCACCACCTCGATTGTCATCGAGTGCCGTTTGTTTTACCGCTTCGAAAGCCCGTTCACGATCGAAACCTGCAATATTTTTCACAATGGCATCCGAGACGACGATCATACCCGGATCTCCCACCATACAATCGGTTTCGCACCCCCACAGATGCCAAACCGGAAGTCGCCCCTGCTCGTCGTGGATATTGAGCATGGTATTGACAATATCCCCCATTCGTTCGGGGTGTGTAATGGTCAGCAGTGGCATTTTGGCACGGTATGTATCCCAAAGCGAGAAGACCGTATAGGTAGTATGATTCGGATTCTCACGCACACAATCATCCGCACCGCGATAACGGCCATCGACATCGCTGAACGTTACGGGAGCGACCATGGCGTGATAGAGTGCCGTATAGAAAATCTTTCGCGCCGAGACATCGGAACTCTCCACACAGATTTTCGAAAGTTCGTTCTCCCAAGCCGTATCGGCAGCTGCCACAGTAGCATCGAAATCCCACTCGGGGAGTTCTGCCGCCAGATTGGCACGAGCCCCCTCGACACTCACAGCCGAGAGGGCGACCTTCAACAGCACCTGCTCGTTTTGCGATGTTGCAAACGCAAGACGGGCATAACGCTCATTCGCACCGCAACGCTCGAACGAAGAGATCGGCTTCGAGAGTTCGGCAACAAAATAGACCCGTTGATTCTTTGCCCACCCTGTCGAATAGCGCCATCCCGAAATGCGGGTAGCACTCTCTTGTTCGATATGGGTTTCGGTTGCCTTATCCCAGCAGCCTCCGTTTTCAAGGTCAAAGACCAAAGCGGCCTCTTGGGTTGCAGGGAAGGTATAACGGTGTAATCCCACACGCGTAGTAGCGGTCATCTCTGCACGAATACCATAACGGGTCAACGGGACAGAGTAATAGCCCGGGCGGGCAATCTCCTGCGAGCGGTCGGCCATAGACCACAGACCCGACTGCGGATCGTCGTGCGTGCCACGAGCATAGGTCACCTCGCCAACAACAGGCATCACGGTAACATCGAATAGGTCTCCGATACCTGTGCCGCTCAAATGGGTGTGCGAAAAACCTATGACCGTAGAATCGCTCTCGTGGTATCCGGAGCACCAATCCCAACTTTGGGGAATACTTGTCGGGCCCAATTGCACCATACCGAACGGCACATTAGCCCCCACAAAAACGTGGCCATGACCGCCGGTGCCGATATGCGGATCAACCAAGGCGGTGAGTTTTTCGGGACTCGGACCGGAGCAGGAGATCATCAACAGCACTCCGGACAGCAACGAAAATAGATGTTTGAAATTCATTGACAGCGTATTTAATTAATATTTATCGTACAATAACCTCATCGAGGAAGAACCAGCAGGGGCAACCCACCCCATAATGCCACGATGGACATATTTTCACCCCCTCAACCTCGACTCGAACATATCGAGCCTGCACCTCTGAACGAGTAACGGTAGCCGGCACAAATTTTACAGGAACAGACTGATCCTCGGCAAACTCCACACGGCCAAAAGGTTGGAACGTCGTACCATCCTCGGAAGAGATCGAATAGGTCACCGAGCGTGGCAAAAGAATCCACTGTCCGAGTTGATGCAGGAAATCGGTTTCGACGGTTGTGAAACTTCTCTTCGAGCCCAGATCAATTACAAAAGCTCCGTCGCAACCCTCCCAACCGGTCCAACTATCGGTGAACGATGCTCCACCATACAAGCCATCGGTAAGTGTTGCTTCACCCAATCTGCGATATTTCTCGGCCGGAGGGGTGATCCATCGAATGGGAGCACCATGTGCCAAATTTTTCGTTTCGGACGGAAGATAGCGTTGGCGATAGAGCCGACAATAATCCACCGGAGAGTTTCGGCGTTCGTTAAGCGTAGGGATACCGAAATCGGTAACATATCGCTCGAATATATTCAGTTTGCGAACGACCTCGTCGAGATCTTTGTCGGAAATCGTGCGGGCAATCTCCAAATCGGAGTAAAGCAACGGCAACCGCGCCAAGTGCACTCGTCGCAACAAGATCGAATCACCGGCCACAGCCTGTTCGGCTTGATCAAAAAGCTGGTTGTAACGTTTCCGGCAGGCCTCGTTGAGCATTCCGTTTTTATGCGACACGGGTGAGTCGTAGATCCACAACCGTTGTCCTCCGGCAAGCAGTGCTCCCTCCAACAGTTTTTCGTATTGGTAGAGGAAAGGTGCGGCGGCACCATAGTAGCCACGCATGAAACGAAGAATCAGCGAATCGGTATCTTGATCGGGATTCCACATCAATTTGCTGACCACATACGATCGCAGTTCCGAGAAATCTCCGCCATACATTCCTCCGATTTGTGAAAAGTGCATCGAAACGCCATGCTTTCGGAAAAGTTCGATGTTGGGTTTCAAGATCGGGAAGTTAGGGAATGGAGCGACCATATTGTCGAAATTGATTCCGTAGTCCCACACAAAAATATTATCGGTGAGCGCATCCCATCCCTCCAAAGCCTTTATAAACTCTCGTCCCGAGGCGTGATCTGTGAGCGGTCCTTCTCGATTGCAGTCGATATCACACAGCATAATGTTGACATTCGGCAACGGACGCACATGACGCGGAGGATTCATGGTAAAAAGATAAGCCAATGTGGAGAACTCTTTATCCGGGAATCGTTCGGCAAGCCGGTTGAGGAATCGGATGTAGTTGCCGGCAGGAGAGCCCTCTTCGATATTGACCTTTTCACACTCCTCACAACGACAATAGGTGAAATTGCTGTCGTTTTGACTTACGGAGATCATCGTATATTCGGGGTTGGCTCGAAAAATCGAATCGATACGTGCCGCAACAATCTCGAAGACCTCGTTATTGGTCAAACACCATTGACTTGCACGTCCCGGGCGACGCATCCCGTTGATAAACGAGTAATATTCGGGATGTTTGGCACCATAGACCGATGCAGGCAGCAATCGATTGAACGTATGGACCCACAGTCGATCAACAAAGATATCTTCCGGCTGGTCTAAACGTAAAAACAAACGATAGACCGAATCCTGACGCATACCATAAGCCTGACTTTGCCGATAACGAAAAGCTGGATTCTCGACGATATTCATCGGAGGAAACACGATTGATGTTCGCCGGTCGAGATCATAGGCATTGGCCGCATAGTAATTCATGCCGAGGAAACGCTCCAATAGGGCAACAACTCCATAGATAGCACCTTTACCCCCTCCGCTGCCGATGCGCAAGATACCATTGGTATTACGCAGGCAGTAGCCATCTTTGGTTAAAACAGGCAGGTCGTTCGGCATACTTACCGCCGAAAGCCGACCTATTACCATATCGCCTGAACGGGGTTTGGCAGCCGAAAGAACAGGCAGTTCCGCCCCACTCGACTCTCGAACAAAACGCTGCAATAGCCTTGCAGCCTGCTCGGAGAATCGGTCATCGGAATCGACGACCACAATACGTCCTTTGGCTACGCCATTACGAACGACAGATTGGGCATTGGTCGTAACCACAACACCAAAGCACAATAAGAGACCGAGAAGTCGGGAGATACGCATATTACTTACGAGATTGCAAATTAAAAGTCAACTTTCCGGCTTGTAATAACTCGGCATGGGAAATGCGGTATTTTTTCAGAGGTCTGTCACCCATCGTCATACGAGAGATATATCCCGTACCCCGTTTCTCGATCACCAACGTACCAGCGGCCGTATCGATCTCGGCACGATCGAAAGTCGGAGCTGTAAGGGTATAATAGGGTTCTCCCGGGCAATCGGGATAGAGCCCCAACATCGAAAAGACCGCCCAAGCAGACATCGTACCGGTATCGTCGTTACCCGGGATTCCATCGGGTCGTGGGGTAAAGTATTTGTCGAGTAACCGACGTACCTCATGCTGGGTACGCCACTCTTCGCCACGGAAACGGCTGAAAAGATAGGCATAAGCAATATCCGGTTCGTTAGCCGGATCATACAAGCCCTCATCAAACACCTTTTGGAGTTTGGCAACAAATTTCTTCGAGCCTCCCATCAGTTTGGCGAGACCCTCAACATCGTGCGGCACAAAGAAAGTATAATTCCAAGCCGATCCCTCGTGAAATCCGGGGACATGTTCGAAATTCTCGCCTTGACGCGGATTGAACGGAGTAAGGAACTCGCCCGACTTGGTACGAGGACGCAGTGTGCCGAACTCAGGACAATAGTAGTGTTTGTAGCCCAAAGAACGGTTGCGGAAAAGGGTGGCATCATCGGCGTTACCGAGAGCGGCGGCAAATTGCGACAAGGCATTATCGGCCACATAATACTCCAAAGCGTGCGAGACGGAGTTGTCGCCCGAAAGGTCGGCAGCAAACCACCCCAACGGCACATAACCTCGTTCAATATAGGGATCGATATCGGGACGCATGCGGTTTTGAGCCCCCGCAGTAGTGGCCGATTTCCGCATGGCGGCATAGGCGGTTTCGACATCGAAATCGCGCAGGCCCTTCATCCACGTATCGACAATCACCGGAATAGCCGGATCGCCCTCCATCGTAAAGGTTTCACGACCATAGAGTTCCCATTTGGGAAGCCACCCCCACTCGCGATACATGTCGATCATCGAGCGCACCATATCGATTTGGCGTTCGGGATAGACCAAAGTCATCAACTGATGGAGGTTGCGATAAGTATCCCACAACGAGAAAACGGTATAGCGGTTACCCTCGGTAACACCCACACCATCGGACTCCATGAGCGGATATTCGCCATTGACATCATTCAGCAGGTTGGGATGTATCAAAGCGTGGTAGAGTGCCGTATAGAAGACTTTACGTTGCTCCTCCGATCCTCCAAAGATACGAATACGCCCCAAATCATCGTTCCAACGTTTACGGGCAGCAGCATGTAGCGAATCGAAGGTTGCGTTGGTCGGTTGTTCGGCATCGAGATTGCGACGGGCATTCTCTGTCGAGACAAACGAGATACCCATGCGCACCTCGACCTGTTCTCCGGCAGCAAGATTATCGAACGTAAACCAATAGCCGATATCGTCGCCCGACAGATCGCGTCCATAACGGGTGTAGAGTTTATAACGCCCGTTATCCGGTGTCCATTCGGCCTCGACACCCTTCATCGGACGTTGCTTTTTCCAATAGCCGGAGACGGTCGGTGTTTTCGTCACACGCAACACAAAATAGATGGGGAAGACTGCCTGCGGATTATAGCAGAATGTACCCATCAGTTTCGAGCCTTCGATCTCGGTGGCACTTACTCGTCGAACGGTAGCTCCACTCTCGTTGGTGAGACCTTCGCCCAAATTGAGCAGGATGTGTCCTTTTCCGGCCGGAAAAGTATAACGCTCGGCCGAGGTACGAGCCGTAGCGGTTACCTCGGCACGGATGGCATATTTCGACAACGAAAGGGCGTAATACCCGGGGGAAGCTGTTTCATCGCGATATTCGCTCCCGTAGTTGCGGTAATCGACCTCCAAATCTCCGGCAATGGCCATTGTGAGCAATGCCCCCATATCAGGACATCCCACCCCACTGAGAGATCCATGTGCAAAACCTGTAAAGAATTTGTTATGGTATTCGTAAGGCGTTGACCACCAACGGGAATCTTTATCGTGCAGATTTTTTGCCGATCCCATTACATTGAATGGGACGACCGACATCATGCCATTGGGCATCACAGCACCCGGATTGGTCGTGCCAAAGTTTGTCGTACCGACAAACGGCACAACCGATGAAACGGGATCGGGCGTTTGTGCACAAACAGGCAGGCCAAAAAGGGCTGCGGCGAGCGCCGCAGTCCGAAGCGTTCGTCGCAGTTTCATTAGAGGATACTGTTTTTCTTGGTGAACTCAACAATTTCGGGGATATAACCGAAAGCCAATCCCGTAACCGTATCGGCACAGCCATAATAGACGGCAATACGGCCGGTATCGGGATCATGCAACGCGGCACAAGGGAACGTCACATTGGGCACATCGCCCGTAAGTTCGTAGATCTCACGCGGAGAGATCAGATAGGGGCCGCTGCGGGCAATAACCTTCCACGGCTCTTCGAGATCCAACAAGGCCGAGCCAAAGGCATAGACATAGCCGTTGCAGGAGCGCAGAACGCCATGATAAATAAGCAGCCACCCCTCGCTGGTTTCGATGGGGATAGGACCGGCACCGATCTTCATGCACTGCCAGGCACTCTGCTCGAAAGGAGCAGGCGACATCACATGGCGGTGGCGACCCCAGAACTCCATATCGGGGGATTCGGAATAGAAAATATCGCCAAAAGGAGTATGGCCCGTATCGCTCGGGCGCGAGAGCATGGCAAATTTACCTCCGATCTTACGCGGGAAGAGCACACCGTTGCGGTTATAGGGCAGGAACGCGTTTTCGAGTTGGTGGAAAGTTTTGAAATCGGTAGTCCAAGCAATACCGATGGTCGGGCCGTGATAGCCGTTGCACCACGTCACATAGTATTTGTCATCGATCTTTGCAACGCGCGGATCGTAGCCATAGACCCACTCCCCCACTTCGGGATCAGCGCCCTCCAAATGGAAATCGGCCTCTTCGATCTCCCAATCAATACCGTTGACCGAGAAACCTACATGGATACGCATGCGGCGGTTGGTGTCGTCACAGCGGAAGACGCCGGCATAGTTGTATTTACCGCATTTGAACGGCACAACGGCCGAGTTAAAAATCGAGTTGGATGTCGAGAGTAAATTGCGCGGAATGATGGGGTTAGCACTATAACGCCACATCACCTCATTAGAGCCTGCGGGACGCTCTTCCCACGGCATATCCGGAAGGGCCGGACCTACAATTTTCAAGTCATTCATGGTTATTCGGTTATTAATTTCAACTTTATCGGTTATTTGGGGTTAAAGATAATATAAATTTACGGGTTATGCAACCCCCGAAAGGGTGAATATATCGAAACCTCTACAAACTCTATATTCCTCCATCGAATTGCCAAAAAAAGCTGTCCGAAAATCGAACAGCTTATATCCACATTAGAATCATTGTCATTTCTTGACATTCGGGAGCTCCAATTTGTAGCCTCTTTTCTTATCCTCGGATTTGAGGTAAAGACTCATAATGAGAGCAAGCACCCCAAACAACGCAAAGATTAACATGGGAATCGTATAGTCGTAGGTCACTCCCTCCGAGGTTTCGATAGTCGAGTAGTTCTGAATCACCTCTCCGATCAATATGGGCACCATCGACAAACCGATATTCTGGATATAAAAAATGATGGCATAGGCCGAGCCGAGCTGTTTGAGCGGAATAATCTTCGGCACAGCGGGCCACATGGCCGACGGCACAAGAGAAAATGCAACACCGAGGATAATCATAATGACGATAGCAAACCACCATACATTAAGAATAGGCAGCGCAAACAGAACATGCACGAGCATCAGCATTGCCGAGCCGATGATCATCAGCGTAGCTCCTTTTCCTTTCCGGTCGTAGATCGTACCAAATACCGGTGTAAGCAGGATCGTGCCAAAAGGCAACAAAGCAGGAATCAAACCGGCCAATTGGGGATCGACGTTATACTTATAGATCATCAACTTAGTAGCGAATTTCAAGAAGGGGAAGACTCCCGAGTAGAACAATACGCACAAGATGGCAATAATCCAAAAACCTCTGTTCGTAAAGATGTATTTCAAGTCGCTGAAATGGAATTCCTCCTCGTTGGGAACACCGTCCAATTCGCCATTCGACGCATCTAATCGGCGATCCATCACACAATAAACAAGGTACGACAGAAGACCTACACACAAAAATCCGGCACCAAGCAATACGGGAGCCGAAATATTACCCCAAGCATTTGCAAAAGGCAGACTGCATGCCAACGCGGCAGCGGTACCGATACGCGCCATAGCCACCTGCAAGCCCATAGCCAACGCCAACTCATGCCCCGTAAACCACTTTGCGATAATTTTGGTTATGGTGATTCCTGTGATCTCGGCACCCATACCAAAGATAGCGAAACCCAAAGCTGCTAACGCCACCTGCATCGGCCAACCGAAAATCTCACCGTCGAATGTATAGTTCAAGGCGCACCATTTAATGAGTGTTCCGATCAGCATCAGCGCACAACTCATTGTACCCGTAAAGCGTACACCGCACTTGTCGAGGATGATACCACCGAAGAACAACATTAAAAGGAATACATTGATATAGCCGTATGCTCCCGAAAAGAAGCCATACTCATCACTCGTCCAACCCAGACCACCCTCAGCAGGGAGCTTGGTCAGAAGGTCTTCGAGAGGTGCCATCACATCGGTAATGAAGTAACCGCACATCATCGTAAACGACACGATCAGTAGCGCGGTCCATCGCGCAGCTGCCGAATCGTTGAGTTTTTTGGTAATGGTTTGCGTCATAATAATTTATTGTTTGAATTAGTTATCTTCGTTTCGGGCATAACGTTTCAGCACCTCATAGGCCGCTTTGATTCCCAACTCACCGGCCTTCGAGATGTCGAGACATCCTTTGCGGGTGTCTTTCATGAATATCTGTACCACCCCACGATTATAATACGCCTCGGCAAACGAGGGATTGAGTTCGATGGCCTTCGTGTAGTCGTCGAACGCTTCGGGCAGGCTGCCCGACAAAGCGCGAAGATTGGCTCGATTATAATAGGCGTGGGCAAAATCGGGGAAGAGTTTGATCACCTTATTCAAATCGGCAACAGCCTCGTCGTAGCTATATGTACGCTTCGAATTGTTGTTCAATCGGTTAGCCGGATCGGAGTCGATCGTAATTCGCTGATAGGAGTTATCGATCGAGGAGATGAAGTCGATCATCTCGGCACGAGTGGTCGAACGGTTGAGATAGAGGAACGGATTGCTCGGATTTTGTTCGATGGCGGCCGTATAGGTATTTACCGAGTTGGTATATTGCTTGATGAGTGACTGGGTGATACCACGCTGAAACAGATCGATCCACGAGACATCGCCTTTGCGCAACTCTTGGGCATAGTGTTTATCGAAAAGTACCAACGAATCGGCCGAAACATTACTCTCGCTACACGACAAGGTGAGCAATTTATTTCCTACTCGTTTCTTAAAGTCATCGATACGGCGCAAACGATAATGGGCAACCGTCGGCACGCTGTCGGGTTGCAACAGGGTGAATTTGAAGAGCGGCATCAGGCGCATCTCTTCGCGACCGCCACTGCGACTGACAATCGGATCGAAACTGCTACCGGCAAATTTGCTGTCGAACGACAGCAGGCGGTCGAATCGTTGCGTGGTATCGGCATAGATCGAATAGGTGCTGTCGCTCAGTCGAGAGCGGTAGGCTGCGATCTTTTTCTGAGCCGTTTCGCGGTCGTGTTTAGCACCTTTGGGGTCGCGCAACAACTCACGCAAGCGACCTCGATAGATATAGGCATTGGCAAAATCGGGATAGAGTTTGATAGCCGAGGTATAGTCGGCCACAGCCTTCTCGATCTCACCGAGTTGTGCATGTACTCCGGCACGATTATAATAGACCAGCACATTGTTGGGCGAATAGAGTGCCACCCGATTGTAATCGTCTAATGCACGGTTGTAGTCACCGATCTGAGCACGCAACATCGCCCGATTGAAATAGGTCAGCGAGTTAGTCGAGTCGAGTTGGATCACCTTATCGAAATCGGCCAAAGCACGCATCGGCCGGTGGGTATCGGAATAGACCAGCGCTCGATTGAAATAGGACAACAAATAGGTCGAATCACAACTGATCGCTTTATCGAAATCGGCCTCGGCCTCGTTGTAGCGTTTCTGTTGCATATAGAGTGCGCCACGTCGGTTGTAGCCGTTGGGATCTTCGCGATTGGTACGGATCGCCCGATTGAAGTTGTTGTAGGCCTGTACCGTATCTTTGAGGTGCAGATAACTCAATCCGCGACAGATAAAGGCATCGGCAACCTTATTCTCCTGACGGATGAATTTATCGAAGTCGGAGATAGCCTCCTTGAATTGCTGATTCAACAGACGGGTCACACCACGGCTGTAATAGGGGCTCGGGAGATCGGGTCGCAGTTCAATCGCCTCGCGGA
Organism: uncultured Alistipes sp.; assembly: GCA_964527525.1. GTDB lineage: Bacteria > Bacteroidota > Bacteroidia > Bacteroidales > Rikenellaceae > Alistipes. Next base: position 70,707 of record CAZGPA010000001.1, read on the forward strand.
AATCCTGCAAGGCGTCGTCGTAGTTACCCAATCGCGAGCGGGTAATGGCGCGGTAGGTGTAGGCCTGCGTATAGACAGGATTCAACTTGATGGCGGTCGAAAAGTCGAACTCGGCACCGATCAGATCGTCGAGGTTATATTTGGCGATACCGCGCAGGAAATAGCCTTCGAAAGCCTCGTCGTCGAAACGCAACAGCGTATTGAGCGTACGGATAGCCTCTTGATAATCATTATTCATCATGCAACGACGCCCCACCCAAAAGAAATATTCGCGGTTGTATTGGGCATGTGCTCCAAAATGGCAACCAAAAGTGGCAACCAAAATGATCAGCAAGAGTATTTTACGCATCGATTTCAATTCAAAAGTTCCTCTTTATAACGTATTTCCCGCCCGTTTATTATCCCAATCGTTACTCCTGCTCGTAGCCGAACTGACGCAGACGGCGTTCGTCGTTGCGCCAATCGTCGCTGACTTTGACAAAGAGTTGCAAAAAGACCTTTTTGTCGAGGAATCGCTCCATATCCTCACGAGCGGCCTGACCCACACGTTTGAGTTTCTCGCCTTTATGACCGATCAAAATTCCCTTCTGCGAATCGCGCGAGACGTAGATCGTTGCAGCGATACGGTCGATCGTCGGCTCCTCTTTGTAGCTTTCGATCTCAATTTGGCAACAATAGGGAATCTCTTTGTCGTACATGCGCAAGATCTTCTCGCGGATGATCTCCGAGGCGAAGAAGCGCAAGGTTTTATCAGTCAGCGTATCTTTCGGATAGAATGCAGGGCCTTCGGGCAGGCGTTCCAAAATGGTTTTGAAAAGCCCCTCGATATTGAAACTCTCTTTGGCCGACACGGGGACAACCACCGCATCGGGAAGTTGTGCATGCCACTTTTCGACCAGCATTTCGAGCACATCGGGGGTTGTGAGGTCGATTTTGTTGATCACCACGACCGTAGGGATGCCGCTGCGACGAATATTCTCGATGATATCGGCCGAGCGGTCGCTCTGCTCGACGGTGTCGGTGACATAGAGGATGATATCGGCATCGACCAGTGCTCCGGTAACGAACTTCATCATCGACTCCTGCAACTTATACGAAGGTTTCAGAATGCCCGGCGTATCGGAATAGACGATTTGGAAATCGTCGCCCGAGACAATGCCCATGATGCGGTGGCGGGTAGTCTGTGCTTTGGAGGTGATGATCGAGAGTTTCTCGCCCACAAGTTGGTTCATCAATGTCGATTTGCCGACATTGGGGTTTCCGATGATATTTACGAAGCCCGATTTATGCATAATTCCTCTTTTACTACTTTTTAAGGTTCAAAGGTAGGAATTTATTCGGTTTTTTCCTACATTTGCCACAGAATAACCCCAAAATGGCACTGCCTATGAAGCATTAGCGTATTCGGTACGCACATTTTAGACATATACGGAAAAAGCGTTTTAGCATATTATTTCTCTTGCGAAAGTTTGGCGACTTGAATAACCTGAAATAATAATGATAGAATGCTCACGTGTCAGCGTGGGCTTTTATGTTATTTTGTAGGTTAGGGTTACGCCAAACACCCCGCAAGAGCAAGATACTAAAAGTACCACGCTCTTTTTTTGTGCGTATTCATCCGATTATTAAGGTACACGGAGTTATCCGAAAAGCCGTTAAGTGAGTAGAATATATTATAAACAAACAAATAGCATGATACGATACATATTACTTATATTACTTTCATTTATTTCGTTTGGAACATGTGCACAAATAATAAATCAAAATCAGCAAAATATAAATATTAATGTTCCCGTAATAGAAAAAAAGGTGTATATCGAGAAATATCGAACGGTATATATCGAAAAGCCAAGAATTGCAAAGAAGTTGAATGCCCCTATACAATTACTTGGATATTTATGGGTCTATCCCGAGGATATAGGAAATTTTAATCATGTCCCAACAACCATAATAGCAAATATAAATGCACAAACTCCATACGGAAGAAATAATTGGAGAATACCTACTCCGGATGAGTTGGCGGTCTTAGAAGCAAATGCTGATAAGGTAGGATTAGGGAATGATATATATTTAGCAACTGATCATCGAAATGGTGTATTACGACTAGTATCAACAGGGCAATCAGTTGCCCAAAATGCCGTAACAGAAGCAAGAAGTGAATATATCGTATATGCAGGGATAAAATGGGCTCCACAAAATTATGGAGCACCCTCACCATATAAGGAAGGAATAGAATGCAATTATTTTGATGTTACAAATTTTGCTTTCCCGCAGGGATGGCGATTGCCGACCATTTCAGAGCTAAAAAGGCTATGTTCAATAGAAAATTGCAAAAGACTCAATAGAGAGCAACCCAATTGTGCTCATGAAGGAGGACGAATTTATTATGTAAATGGCAAAACACTTGTATTCCCATTTAATTGTTGGTGGGGTGGAGAATATTGGGGATTAGATTATCAAGGTAATATCACAAGATATACAATGAACGGCACGTTTAATGATATATATGTATCACAACGTAATACAGACAATGCCATGATTCGATTAGTTAAAGAATAGAACAATATAGTTAATTGTAAGATTTGTTTGAATACCCCAAACGAGGGTATATAACAAACCCTTAAAAATGAATTTCGCCCTCGCCAAAGTACATCTGGTGAGGGCGAAATTGTAAATATTGGATTTATTAGACCATCGCCATTACTTATTTCATATCTTACCGCCGAAATCCGCCTCTTCCCATCGGCATTTTGGGCATTTTGAGGTTACCGCCGGCAACCATCTTCATCGTTTTACGGGTAGTTTCGAATTGTTTCATCAGGCGGTTGACATCGGCAATTGTGGTACCCGAACCTTTGGCGATACGTTCGCGCCGCTTGGCGTTGATGATCTCGGGGTGTTCGCGCTCGGCAGGGGTCATCGAGCCGATAATGGCCTCGGTCTGCTTAAATACATCGTCGGGAATATCGACATCTTTGAGCATCTTATCCACACCCGGCAACATCGAGGCCAGATCCTTGATATTTCCCATCTTCTTGATCTGCTGGATCTGTGCGACGAAGTCGTTGAAGTTGAATTGATCCTTCACCAACTTTTTCTTCAAGCGACGTGCCTCCTCTTCGTCGAACTGCTCTTGTGCGCGTTCCACGAGCGATACCACGTCGCCCATGCCCAAGATACGGTCGGCCATACGTTCGGGGTGGAAGACCTGCAAGGCATCCATCTTCTCGCCACTCGAAATGAATTTCAGCGGTTTATCGACCACCGAACGGATCGAGATGGCAGCACCGCCACGAGTATCACCGTCGAGTTTGGTGAGCACCACGCCATCGAAATCCAAACGATCGTTGAACTCGCGAGCCGTATTCACGGCATCCTGACCGGTCATGGCATCGACCACGAAGAGTGTCTCCGAGGGTTTCACAGCAGCTTTGATAGCCGTGATCTCCTGCATCATCGCCTCATCGACGGCCAAACGACCTGCGGTATCGACAATCACCACGTTATAGGATTTCTGGCGGGCATATTTGATGGCATTCTCGGCGATCTGCACGGGATTCATGTTGCCCTCCTCGGTATAGACCTCCACACCGATCTGCGTACCGAGCACTTTCAACTGGTCGATAGCGGCCGGACGATAGACGTCACCGGCAACCAGCAACACCTGACGGCCCTTCTTGCTTTTGAGCATCGAAGCCAACTTGCCCGAGAAGGTGGTTTTACCCGAACCCTGCAAACCGGCGATCAAGATCACGGCCGGATTGCCCTCCAAACGGATGTCGGTAGCCGTGCCACCCATCAACAGCGCCAACTCGTCGCGGACGATCTTGGTCATCATCTGCCCGGGTTTGACGGCCGTAAGCACATTCTGACCCAAAGCTTTTTGTTTGACGGTATCGGTAAAGGTCTTGGCAACCTTATAGTTGACGTCGGCGTCGATCAATGCGCGGCGGATCTCTTTGAGTGTTTCGGCAACATTGATTTCGGTAATACGGCCCTCACCTTTCAGGATTTTGAATGACCGTTCGAGTTTATCGGTTAAATTTTCAAACATGGCATGTCGGTTATTTTCCGAGCGCAAAGATAGACATTTCCCGTCAAGAATTAAAGAGCAACCAACAAGAAATGAAAATTATTTTACAAATTCCCTCGGTTTTGAAACAACAACTCGCCCCAAGCAGTATGGAGCGAGTTGTCAAACAGATTATCGAGCGGAGGTTTACTCTCCCGCAACATTCGAAGATGCAGCAGCAAATCCGACATCACTGCCACTGTTAAGCAGCAATTGGTATTTGATATAGCTACCCGTTTTCGAGGAGTATTTGGTATAAATAGCCGTAATATCTCCCGTAGCTCCTTTGGCTGGCAATTTATCCAACGCGAAATTGGAGTAGCCACTCACGCGAACGATGTAGTTACCCGAGGTTCCGGTGGTTGTTTCGCCATAAGTAAACCACGAAGAGCCATAATAACGCTCGTTGTTATAGTTGTAGGCGTAGGTGTCGGGGAGATTCTGATCTTTATAGAATTTTGTTGCATAAACGGCCTCGGTGGAGTTATCCGGATAGGTTTGCTCCAAATAGTTGGGATAGGGATCTCCATCGTATTCGCCGGTTTGATAGGTCAAATCCTCGAAACGGATCAAACGACCCAGAGCAGCATCGGTAAGAGCCGTTTTGTAGTTGTCTTTTGTCACAACCAACGTATCGGCAGCGGTCAACGCACCCATTTCGCCCATTTTGATATGCTGATCACGCATTAGCGGCAGTTCGATATTGCCATTGGCATATCCTTTGGCAACCTCGGCTTCCGACGGCGGCATGCCGACACTCAGCATATAGCGATAGCATCCGATGGCCAAACCTTTGGTCTCGACAAAGATTGTCTGTCCCGGGTGATAATAGACATAGTTGTTGACCATCAATTTCAGTTCGATGGCCGACTCGGAAGTTTCGTCGTAGATATAGACCGATTTATAGACGTTGCCGGCTTTATCGCTCGAAATAACCTTTCCGCAAATCACATAGTCATCCTCGATGACCAGCGTTTGGGCCAAACTGCCGGCTCCTGTGCCGTAGGCATTGTAGAACAATTGTTTGAAATCTTTGATCGAGATGATTCGATCGCCAAAATCTGCCCGTGTATAGGTTTTGTTGGGGGCCGGATTTTCGAAATCATTGTAGCATCCCGTAAAGAGAATTCCTCCGGCAAGCGCAACAACCAATATATTCAATAATTTTTTCATCGTTTTCTGTTTTTAAGTCGTTAGAAACGGAAATAGAGATTCAGGTAATAAGTGGTTCCGAACATATAGAAATACTTGGAGTCGAAAGCCTCATAACCTTTGACGGCACGATCGTCGGTGAGTTCCTGCAAACGGGTTTGCTCGTAACCACCGGTCTTGATATTCTGATTGTTGAGAATATTATCGATCTGCAAGCTGAAACCCAACGTATATTTGCGGTGAATGTACCAATTCTTACCGATGCTGGCGTTGAGCGTATAGGAAGAGTCGAATTTCTCTTGCTGACGTAGGTTGCGGATCTCCTCGTCGGTCATGCTCGAAGTCAGCACATAGTCGGTACGATAGATCGGGCTCATCGACAGATACATATTGTTGTAATAGTTGAAATCGGCCGAAAGGAAGATGTTGTTCTTGCTACGGTAAGAGAGTCCGACATTGATGGCTGTTTGCGGCGTGCTCTCCACGCGGAAGTTCTTCCAATAGACTTTGCCTTGTGACTCGACAATACCGCTATTGTCGCGCAGCAACGTATAGTTGGGATTCGAATCGTAGGTATATTGTCCCCAGCTGATAGCACCATTCAACGACAAGCCACGATACAGAGGGATCGATGTCGCAGCCTCCAAACCAAAGAAGAGTTTGTCGATGCCGCTCATGGCAAAGTTATCGAACGTATTGGAAACATCGTCGTAATAGGAGATCACCTTCGTTTGGTCTTTAATCTTCGTATAGTATCCCGAGATACGGGCTTTGGCATCACCCAACCGCAGGTTGTAGGAGAGATCGACACCGAAGATCTTTTCGGCTACTACCCCCGGGGTCGCCGAGTTACGGGTACGCGGTGAGATAAAGGCCGATTGGAAGTGAGGTGCATCCTGCATATAGACAATATTAGCCTCTACCGAATGGGAAGCATCGAATTTATAGGCAAAATTACCTTTCAGACGATAAGTCCAATAGTTTTGAGTTTCGGAGTCGCCTTTCGAGTTATCGGCAAAAAGACCCTTGCGCCAAATACCATGACGCCACAACGACGAATGTCCGGCCTCGGCACCCAATGTCATTTCGAATCCTTTGAATGCGACATTATATTGCAACCAAGCACGAGCCACAACGACATTGGCATAATAATCATAACCGTATTTATCGCCCTCTTTTGCTGCGCGAGCATGGCCATGATAGTTATAATAGTCGAGGTCATTCTGATAAGCTGCCGCATCGCCCGGGAGATCGCGTTCGGAGAATTTATCGACATCGACCCAATAGCTACCGCCCAACAGATCCTTCACCTCGCTGTAATATTCGGTACGGTTACGACGCAGATTTATGCCGCCGAAGAGTTTCGAGTTATTGCGGAAGAGGTGGGAGAATTGGGCATTGAAGTTCCAATCGAGTTGGTCGGTATGACGCTCTTCGATCATATTGAGCGAACGATGTCCTGCACCGTAAAGTTTATTCTGCTCGCCGTTGTAGTTAATATTGTAGAGGTTATCCCAATTGATGTGGCGTGTATTATTGTAGTTCGAACGCCACGCCTCATAAGCCCAAGCAGCCTGCGTATAGTTTCTTTTCGACTCGTAGTAGCTCGGCAGATAGCGGTAATAATCGGGACGCGGATCGGGACCGCCATACCAAGTGAGTGCCGAATAACCGTTGCTACCAAAGCGTAACGAAGTGGCGATGTCGAGTTTTGTACGCTCCGTAATATCGAATTTATAATTCAGCATGATGATCGGCTCGTGGTAATCACGCACACGGGCATTACGACGATCTCCGGCCTGCCAGCCCCAATTGGGATTGTAATAGTTGTTGCCGATCAAGTCGTAAACCTCTTGTGTTGAAGCCTGCTGTACACCACGCTCGGTGGGAGCACCCAACACCGACAGAGCCAAACGATGGCGCGCATTGAATTTCTTCTCGACAGCGGCAAAATAGCCATAGGCATTGTAATAAACGCCATGGATATAGGAGTTTCCTCCTTGTCGTGTCGAAAGCGAGAAAGCATACGACCATCCGTTATCCTGCACTCCCGAAGCATAGGTAACCATAGCTCGGAAACGATACGAACTATTGCCATTCACCAAGCTGGCACGCAATCCTTTACGCATCTGCGACGGCAGTGTGACGATATTGGTCGTACCTCCGATACCGCCCAAGCCGACATCGGAAACATTCAGTCCCGAGGTGATCTCTTGGTTGCGGGTGGCATCGTTCAAACCACTCCATAACGACCACGGAGAGTAGCCCGTAATGGCATCGTTGAGTTGGATACCATTCATATAGATATCCTGATACTGCGAATCGTAACCACGCACATTGAAACGCATCTCGCTGAATTGATACGAAGCGATGCTGTTAAAGACATCTCTCGATGCCGAGAGTGACGATGGCAATGATTGGGCATCGTTGGCTGTTTCGGTATCAAACTCGGCAAAGATCGAATCGTCGAGTGTCGGAGTTTGGATGGCGGCAGGGATCATTACAACAGCAGGGATCTCCTTTACGCCTGCACGGTTGATACGCACGGCAATATCCAACGGTTCGAAGTCGGATGTCTCGAAACGTAACATATACTCACCATAAGGAACATTCTCGTAGGTGAAGCTACCATCGGATTCCGTAGTAGTTCGAACCTCTCCCGGGGTCATTGTAACCTTCACATTGCCGAGCGCAGAACGATCCTGACGTGAAACAACTTTACCCTTGATACCGCCCGACTGCGCATAGACAGCAACCGATATCAGGGACAGCAACAAAACAAGTAAACTTTTTTTCATGGTTATTTAAGTGATTATTTAGCAAAATAGATATACACCGGAAAGTGGTCGCTAAACCCTTCCTGAAAATTATTTCCCACATAGGTACGCAACGGGTATCCCTTATATTGCCCCTCTTTTTGCAACATGTAGTGTTGTTTGAAGATATTACCGTAGTATTTCGAGCCGGCAGCCTTCTGCAAACGGAGCGATCCTGTCGATCCGGTTGCCAGATTCTCGGTCACCACAATATTATCGAAGAGATTCCACGCATCGCCATAGGCCAATGTTCCCAATCCGGCTTTGTGCATCTCGGCAAAGGGGTTGAAGAAGTCGCCCTTTTTCAGCTCTTTCATCTTCAAACGGGCACCCAAACATTCGGCAATACTCTCATCGCGCGGGTCGTCGTTGAAGTCACCCATCGCAACGATCTTAGTGGCCGGATTGAGCCGCAACACCGAGTCGGCAATGCTACGCATCTGACGGCCGACCGCCATACGTTTGAATGCCGAGGCCTCTTTACCGCCCAGACGCGAAGGCCAGTGAGCCACCATAAAGAAGAAAGGTTCTCCCTCGATTTTACCCCACATGGTCAAAATATCGCGTGTACGGAAATTGGGCAACGTCGGCACAACAGTCTTTACCGGAAAACTGCCTTCGAGTTTGAAAATATCCGGACGATAGAAGAATGCCACATCAACTCCACGAGCCTCCGGCGAGTCGTAATGCACGATACGGTAGTTGGCGGGAGCCAATCTCGGAGTTGCAACAATATCTTCGAGTACGTTGCGGTTTTCAACCTCTGAAACACCGATCACCGTAGGATAGTTTTTATCCACAGCGGCAATACCAAACAGCACGCGTTCGATATTGGCCAGCTTTTTATAATATTTGGCCGAGTTCCATGCCTTAGGGCCTTCGGGGGTGAACTCCTGATCATAGACCTGCGGATCGCGAATCGTATCGAAGAAGTTCTCGATATTGTAGAACATCACCTTGCAAGGCTTCTGCGCAAAACAGGCGACGACCATCACAAAGGCCGGCAGCAAAGTAAGAAAAAGTCGTTTTTTCATCGTTAATCAACTTATTTTATACCCCACAATATGGGATTGTTCTGCTGTTTCACCTCCACAGCAACCTCGTTGCTCAACGTAGAGAAGAATTTGAAACCCGTTTTATTCTCGATATCGGCCACGGTTGTACAGATCGACGTCGGAGGCTCTATGTTGCCATAGCTTTTATGCTCAACCCAGAAACCAATGGCCATCAGTTCGTCGGCCGACAACTGCGAAACCGCTTTTCCCGTATTTCCATTGCGCGTACGAAGGAGCACTTTGAAATAGTTTTTCGGGATAGAGACCGTATTTCCCTCGCCATCGGTGGTCGTGCTCGGATTTGTACCGAACCAAGTACCCGTCACCACATAAAGCGTATCGGAGCACCGGTTGGCGCGAACTTTGGATTCGAGTTTCGCCCACATATCCTGATTGAGGCGATTGAGTTGCGGCGACATGTTGGTCATGTAGAATGTTTGTGCATTCAACTCGCTGGATGCCAATCGATCTGCCGAAGGCAACTGGTGACCGCGATCGTAGTTACCGCCATAGGAGCGTCGCACACAATTGGGCTGAATATCTTCGGTAATATCGGGCGAAGGGTCGAAAGCCCAAGCATTGGTACGACCTACACCTCCCAGATAAACGGCATGCAACGGATAAGCTACCCAAAGAGCCGCTTTGTTCTTTTTATCGTAGCAAAGCGAATAATTGCGGTAACTTTTGCTGTTGATCATGGCCGAATGGGTGGCATAAATATAGGAGTCGTTGTTTTTCATCACCGGCAGTTCGGCCCATTGACCAAAAACAGGTATATTGCTTTGGGTCGTACCATACTGGGTCAATGTAAACGTCTGCTCCTCTCCGCCTGCAAAGCTGAATTTTAGCTTGGCAGTACGTTGCTCGGCGGTGGTATTCGGCGTGTAATAGACATGCAACGTATTGAGTTCGCCTTGCAAAACGCCCTCGGTTGTCGTATAGTTCCCCGAGAAATCGTTATACTTGAACGAGCACCACGAAGAGCCTTCGACAATCGACGCATACCACGCAGTACCCTCCTCACCGTTAAGCAGCAAAGTCGAAGCGGTCGATGAAGGACGCACCGTCGAAGAGATTTTCCAATCGACGGTATTGGCGGAGAATCCGCCGTTGTCGCCGCCATCATTATCGTTGCTACAACTTATGAAAAGAGTGGCGGTTATGCCCATCACAGCAACAAGGAGGATGTTGGTCGTTCTTGCAAAATATTTACGGATAGTTGTCATTCCGAAGATTGAAAAGTTATAAGAATTTCAAGTTTTCAAAGCCCCTTCTACGGCAGTTTTGCCGCAGAAAGGGTTTGAGAAGAGATTAGTTATTCGACATATGTTACCACAATCTTCTTCATGCGAGCTTGAACATTTTCACTAGAAGTTGTTCCGTTCTGGAAGGTCACACTCGAAGCACTACCGGTCCAAGTTCCCACATTTTCATTCGTTGTATAAGTTCCCGGCTCTGCCACAAAATCGTTTCCCATATAAGAAGTAGAAGTAAATGTGATCTCGATCTTTGTGATCGTAGCACCAGAAACAACCAAACGGCTTGCTTTATACAAACGCCACTCACCACTCTTATTCGTACCCGGAGCGGTAGAGGCTTCGCCCTTTTCGGGTGTAAGCGTAATGGCATCGATTGTCGTTGTGGTCGCTGTTCCTGTTTCCGTAATGGTCGAGAAATCAAATGTCACTGTTTTCTCTGTTCCTCCGCCCACTACCGGTTTTGAATGCGTCAGCGTAGCGGTCATGCTGTTACCGCCTTCGGCTGCGATGATCAAAGTTGCCGTAATATCGGCCGTGGTTTCATTGGCAGCAATCGGTGTTACGGTAACGGTTGTACCCGAAACATTTGCGGTGAAATGTCCAGCATCCTCACCTTTCAATTCGGGAACCAACGTCACACCGTCGATATTCGCACCGGTTACCGTGATGGTTTTGGCATCGGTCTCCGTAGCTGTCCATGTCAATGTGGCAGGTGAAAGGTCAACGATGGTCGGAGTAGTCGGCGCAAATGCGGCCACATCGTCCAAATTACGCGGGCAAACCTGCTGCGTACCGCTATATACGGATGCAATACCCGTAATCTCTGCGGTGGTTGCCGCATAAGATACATTGGTAAAGGTCGCATTGGCTTGTTTATTGAAATAAGCAGCCATTTTTGTTCCACCGGCAGTCATGTTGATCGTAGAGTTGGCATTGCCGGTCATCCAAACACCGGTCTCGGCAGTAGTGGCCTCGATAGTCACCGGCATCGAATAATAGTTGGCAATCTCTGCAACAGAGGTGAGTTTGATCGGGGTTACGGTATATCCCGACGATTTCTTCACCACATGCTCAACACCGATACCCGTAATCTGTGGGATCGAGTAACGCAACTGCTCTTTGGCAACACCGGCCGGAAGAGTTACCGTAACGACATCGCCCAGCGCATAATCGCCATTGTTGTAGAATGCAGAGTTATAAAGCACCACACCATTGCCACCCGTCGTTGCATCGGGAGTCATGACATAGAGTGTACCATAGGAGCAGTTCATCACTTTGGGGTCACCACAAATGACACCTTCGAATGTATAGGTAATATTGGCATCGAGAACAGCTGCGGCACTTGTCGAGGTGATCTTCGCAAGCAGATCGGGGATCGTAATCGATACCGGAACAACCGCAGTAGCACTTTGAGTAGTAAAGTTGGCAACATCGCCATAAATTGTCGTACCACCCGATACGGCATAAGCGCGATAGGCATACTTCGTCTCGGCAGTCAGGCCATCAATTGCCACTGTCCAAGAGGTTGCAACCGCAGTTGCAGCTTTCTTCGTGGCTCCCGTCCAATCGATATTCTCGGAGTAAACAATATACTCGACACCCACCTCGGTTGCAGCATCGACATTTTGCGATGAGCCGGCAAGCGTAACACTCTTATCGGTCAGTTCGGATGTAGCACCCGTAGTGACAGCCGGAACAGAAGCTCCGCCCGAGAATTCTACATCATCGACACGATAAGTATTGGACTTACCGGTATAACGCAAAGCAACGTAGAGTTTCTCGACATCGGCATAGGAGGAGAGATCAATCGAGGTCTCAACCCACTCGTTCTTGGCTTGCGACGATGCAAAGGTCAGGTCTTTCACCACAGTCCATGTTGCATTATCGCGGGCATTGTCGTTTGTAGCTGTCGAAGATGCAACCACCTCCAACTTCGAGTCATCGGCAGTTTGATAGTACCATGTATATTTCAGTTTCAGCGTTTTATCGGCAGCGGCTTTCACATTGAACGGAGTGATCACGGCATAAGCCACCACCTCCGAAAGCGACGAGCCGTAAGGAGCAATCTGGATATATTTATCGGTGGTATTAAAGATACCGGTCATCCAACCCTCGGTCGGAGTAGCCGGATATGCGATGGAATTGGAGAAGAAACTCCATTTCGATGATTCATAGATCGTCTTATTCGCAGAAACGCCATCGAACATATCGGAGAACGAGGTCACCACCTCCGTAGGCAGGGTCACGGCCGGCAAGGTGGGCTCTTGGCCACCACCGCCTACGCCGGCAGCGAGATCGATCACCTGACCGCCATTGCCGGTTGCCAGCGTGATATCGTCGATACGGATATTCGAAGAGAGATTAGCAGTCGTAAATCGGATGTAAAGGCTCGATGTGGCCTCTTTGAGTGTAAAGTTGGCGGTAGCAAGAATCCAGTTGGGTTTCTCTGCATCACCGTTGTTTTTGGTATATTCGAGGTTCGACCACGTTTTACCATCGGCACTCAAAGCCACAAGCATATTGTCGTTTGACCAAGTGTAGTCGGAGCCGTATGTGATAGTCTGCTGTCCGCCGAATGTCAGTTTCAGATTGGTCTGATCGGCAGTAAGCGTAATATTTTGCACGGTGAAGGTGGCAGGAACAGCACCGAAGAAGAGAATCGGAGCACCCGAAGCTCCATTATAACTCGATGCAGTATTGGGGCTCGATTTGCGAACCGAGGCATTGGTAGCGACATAAGTTACGGTTTCTGCGCCGATACCCGACTTGGTCCAATCGTTATATTGATCAACATAGGTATTCTCGACTTGGGAGTTTGTACCGAATGTCTCGTTATAGATGATCGTTTCGGGGACAACCGAACCACGCGTGATCGCTACGGTAGCAGTTTTCAGCGGACCGGCTTGATTGGAAATGGTAATTTTTGCAGTAGCAGCAGCAACTGCACCGGCCTGCACATCAACGAGAACTGTTGAATTCCCCCCCCCCTCATTTTTGGAGAGTGTGATCCATTCGCTCGGATCGACGGTATCGCCATCGGCGGCTAAAAGCGTTATATTCCAAGCGCGATTTGTTTTGATATTGATGGCATTTCCATCTAGCGCAACGCCATCTTCTCCGAAAGCAAGAGAGCTCGGAGTAACTTCCAGATACGGCATCTCCGTATCTTCATCGTCATCAACGCAGGCAGTAAATCCCACGGTAGCAACCAGCAAGATTGCCCATGACAACAACATCCAAAGTTTTGTTTTTTTCATACATCAAAAAATTTAAGAGATAATTTACTAGGTTTATAATCGAGAGTCGATATATTTTACCATCTTTTTTACAATTTTTTCCGATTTTCGCGACTTCTTTATTTTGACAACCGGAGCCTCAGCGCGTTCCGAAGGGGTCTTATTGACGATATAAGGCCACCCCTCTTTATCCCACTCGATTTTATCGAGCATGCCTTGGCGTTTCAATTTCAAATTTGACAGCTGATAAGCATGGTAGAACATCCAAGTTTGCCCCGCATCGTCTTTGATAATACCGGCATTATGTCCCGGGCCGGTAAATTTATCGCTACGATGGAGAATCTCCTCGAAACCATTATCGAGGACGCTTACCCCTTGTCTATTTACATAAGGGCCTAAAAGCTTTTTCGAGCGAGCCACCACCGTACGGTAAGTACTTTTAGCTCCTCCGGCGAAGTTTCCGACGGAAGCAAACATGTAGTAATAACCGCCACGTTTCCAAATATTCGTTCCTTCAAAGGCTGTACCAGCAACTTTCACTTTCGTTTCGGGTTTGATGGCTATTGTCACATCTTTGGAGATCGAGAGCTCTATGGCATAAATATCGCGGAAGCTACCCCAGAAAAGGTAGGATTTTCCTCGATCTTCGTAATAGAATTGGTCGATGGACTGCGAAACGTTGATCGGTTTGCTATCAATCAATATTCCACGATCGACAAAAGGCCCTGTCGGCGAGTCGGCAGTAGCATAGCCGATGGCACTCAACCAAACATTACCAAACCACATCGTATAGAACAACACATATTTTTGATTGATTTTTCGGATCTCGGGAGCCCAAAGTGTCGCTTTTCGATTATTGCGAATATGCGGCGGATAATTCTCGTCATTGAAAACCCGTCCAACCATCTTCCAATGAATCATATCCGTTGACTTAAAAATCGGATATCCTTTGCCGGTGGCATAGAGATAGAAAGTGCCGTCGTCGGCTCGAATCACCGATGGATCGGGGGTCGTAGTCCGTACTACCGGATTTTCGTAATAGGTAGGATCATTTCGCTTACCGGCCTCACAATTCAAGCACAAAGAGAGGAAACAGATCAATAAAAGATTCTTCATCATTTTAGCTGTTTTATTATAACCACAAACAATAACAAATAACCGATTTTTAGCGCAAAATAATTACGAATCGTTACTTACAACATTTATTGGTCGTAAAGTTAAAAATTATTTTTGAAACTAAACAAGCATACGCAGTAATTTTCTACAACAAACCGAAAGAAGTAATTATATCAAGATCGAACAGAGACCCGCTCAAACCAACATCCGGCTCAATTACAAAAAAATAGAGCAACGAAAATCCATTGATTTTCACCGCTCTATTAAAACAAAAAAGGGTGAGCTGTTTATATCGCACCGCTACAACCGCATACCCTTGCTCGATTCCTCGCCTGGGGGATTCTGCAGGAGCTGGTCGTATAAGACTCACCCGAGGCACAAAAGTAGAATTTTTTTTGTATCTTCGCAAAAAAAAATTACAAAATGCTGAAAAAAATCTGTCTATATACCTTTCTTGGAGGGATCATCATCGGGACTATTGCGACCGTTGTGGGTATCATTCAATTCAAAGGCAATGCCGTTTTGGCTGAGCATGATCTTTATATCAGTTCCCGATCCGGCTATACCGAACTCCTCGATTCGCTCATGCCTCGGTTGAAACACCATACGGCATTTCGGTTTTATGCACAACATATCGGGTTAGATAAATCCCATAAAGCCGGTCATTATCGGCTACATTCGGGCATGAATGTCATCGAGATAGCCCGCATGCTCAAAATGGGCTGGCAGACCCCCGTACAGGTCACAATCAACAACGTGCGCACTCCGGCCCAATTAGCCGCCAAGCTTGCCCGACAAATCGATGCCGACTCGGCAGCCGTCATGCAGGCTTTGACATCTAAGGATTTGGCCAAGGAGGTAGGATTTGAGACATCGACCCTCTTTTCGATGTTCATCCCCAACACATACGAAGTTTATTGGACAGTATCTCCCGAAGATCTTGTGCGTCGAATGAAACGCGAATACGATAGCTTTTGGACTCCGGAGCGCGATAAAGCCCGCCAACGTAGCGGGTTGAGTCGGTTAGAGGTGATGACATTGGCCTCGATCGTTTATGAGGAGACCTGCAAAAGCGACGAGATGCCCCGCATCGCAGGAGTGTATATCAATCGATTACGCAAAGGAATACCACTCCAAGCCGATCCGACGGTCAAATTCGCCATGCAGGATTTTTCGTTGCGCCGGATTCTCTACAAACACCTAAAATTTCAATCCCCCTATAATACCTATATTAATAAAGGACTTCCTCCGACACCGATTTGTATGGCCGGCCGCAATGCCATCGAAGCTGTTCTCAACTTCGAGCAGCACGACTACCTCTTCTTCTGCGCCCGCCCCACGTTCGATGGCTATCACAACTTTGCACGAACATTGAAAGAGCATAATGCTAACGCGCGCGCATATAGTGCCGAACTGAATCGGCGCAAGATCAAATAAAATTTGTATCTTTGCAAAGCAATGCTGACAAAAATATACGAAAAGAATCCCTCGGAGCGGGAATTGCAACGCGTGGTCGAAGCGTTAGAACGAGGCGAGTTGGTGGTTTATCCCACCGACAGTGTCTATGCCATCGGCTGCTCATTGCATGCCCCTCGCGCCATCGAACGGTTGCGACGCATCAAGGCCGCAGGTGATTTTGCTGTGGTTTTTGACAGCATTTCACAAGTGGCCGACTATTGTCGGATTGACAATACCGCGTTTCGTATATTGAAACAGAACTTACCCGGCCCATTCACATTTATTCTGCCGGCCTCCTCGCGTATCCCCGACAAGGCCCTCGAAAAACGGCGCACAATCGGGGTTCGTATTCCGGACAATGCCATTGCCCGAGCATTGATTGCCTTATTGGGATGTCCGCTGATCACCACCTCGGTAAAAACCGATGAGGAGATTGAGGAGTACACAACCGATCCCGAACTGATTCACGAACGTTACTGCCACGACGTGGCATGGGTTATCGACGGAGGCATGGGGCAGAGAGTTCCGACGACGATCGTCGATCTCACGGGCGACGATCCGGAGATCATACGCGAAGGGAAAGGAGTATTAGAATGAAAATAAACAACCTATAAAGATGGAACAAAACAATAATTTTTGGAATGATGCAGCCCGACACGGAGCGATACTCGGTGGGATATTGGGCTTATCGAATCTTTTTGAGACATGGGTCACACTCTCTGGCAGTCTGACATTGTACGCATGGATGATGCTCGAATGGATTGTCGTGGTGGTGCTACACTACTATCTGTTACACCAATATACCCGCCAGCGTTCGTTGCTTAGCCCCAAAGAGGTAGGATTCACATTCGGACAAGGTTATGGTTTTCTATTGGCTATCTCCGGATTTGCCGGATTTATTGTCGGGATTATTCAAACCGTATATCTCCATCTCATTTTAGGATACTCGAACTATATCGACCGCATGGTTACGGCCATTACCGAGATGGTGGCTCACAGCGGTGGTATTCCGGCCTCAATGGAGACGTTATTCTCGCAATCCATCGAGCAACTCCAAACAGCCCCCACCCCCTCGATCTTTGCCGGTGTTTGGGGCGGAATTTTCTCAACCCTACTGTTCGGAGCTTTCTTCGGTTTGATCATTGCCGGAGTAAACTCCCGAGCTCCGCGTCCGTTCGACTCTGAAAATCCGAAGAATATCGCTCAATAATCGAAATGCCATGGAGCAAAAATTGGATATATCTGTCGTTGTTCCACTCTACAACGAAGTAGAATCTCTCCCCGAGTTGATCGCTTGGATCGATCGAGTGATGCAAGAGAACCAACTCTCCTACGAAACCATTTTGATCGACGACGGGTCGAACGATGGATCATGGGAGGTTATCGAGCAACTTCAAGCCGACTACCCCACTCTGCACGGAATTCGGTTTGCACGCAACTACGGCAAATCGGCCGCTCTCTATTGTGGATTCGATGCTGCACAAGGCGAGGTCGTAATCACCATGGATGCCGACCTGCAAGATTCGCCCGACGAGATTCCCGAATTGCGTCGTATGATCATCGAAGAGGGGTACGATCTGGTTTCCGGATGGAAAAAGCGACGTTATGATCCTATCGGGAAACGATGGCCCAGCAAATTCTTCAATTGGACCGCCCGTCGCGCTTCGGGGATTCGACTGCATGACTTCAACTGCGGGTTGAAGGCCTATCGTCGCAAAGTGATCAAGTCGATCGAGGTATATGGAGAGATGCACCGGTTCATCCCGATTTTGGCACGAAAAGCCGGATTTCGCCATATCGGCGAGAAGGTCGTCGAACATCGTGCACGCAAATATGGTCACTCGAAATTCGGGCTTGAACGCATGTTAAAAGGCTACTTAGACCTGATCACGGTACTCTTCATGTCTCATTTCGGCCGATCCCCGATGTATTTCTTCGGAGGTCTTGGAACGTTGATGTTCCTCTTTGGCGGCGGTACCACAATATGGATTATTGCCGCTAAGATCTGGAAACAGCTCCACGAGCTGCCACTACGTCCCGTCACCGAACAGCCACTCTTCTACCTTGCCATATTGGCCATCGTATTAGGGGTTCAGCTCTTCCTCGCGGGATTCCTCGGTGAGTTGATCAACCGTAACTCGACAGACCGCAACAAATATCTAATCGACAAAAAACTATAATTTTATGATACAACGTATTCAATCACTCTATTTATTGGCTGTCACGATCTTGATGGCGATTACATTTGCGGCTCCGCTCCTTGCATTCGGCACAACGGAAGGAGTTTCGACTCTCTACACCTATCAGTTGGTCAATGCCGCAGGCGACAGTGAAACCGCCCCATATTATCTCACTCTTCTGGTAATCGCGGCAACCATATTACCGTTTGTTACGATCTTTGGTTATAAGAAACGAATGGTTCAAATTCGATGGTGCGTTGTCGAGATGGTTCTTTTGGCCGGAACGATCGTCATGCTGGGACTCTATTGCTACCGTTTCTACACGTTGTTTCGAGAGGTTTCACCGGAGATTTTCTCCGTATCTTTCAAATTAACGCTGTGCTGTCCATTGGTTGCACTCGTATTAACATGGCTTGCATCTCGCGCCATATTCCGAGACGAAATACTGGTACGTGACACCGATCGGATTCGGTAAAATTTCGAGTTATATGCTCTTTTCGGAGCGGGTTTTGAATCACAAACCTGCTCCGAAATTGTTTTTATAGGCGACTTATTTCCGACATCCCGACCTCCGGCATCGGTAAAAGTTCAATATTGCAGGTCGATATCAAAGTGGGATAAAATCACAACTTTTTTGCAATTTTCTTAAAAAAGATTTATTTTGCGCCCGAAAAACATCGTTATATTCGCTATTTCGGACACTATTCGAAGAAAAGAGAAATGAGCAAAGACCATGAATATATAGGAGCGGATAAGGTGACTGATCACACATCCAAAGGAGGAGGGATACCCGAATTCTTCCAAACCTATTATCCTATGTTCATCTCTTTTGCCCGCAACTATATCCCCACGCAAGAAGTTTGCGAAGACCTTGTACAAGAGGCTTTTGTTTCGCTTCTCGAACAGGGCTACACTTTCGAGAATGAATATTTGGCCAAAGGTTTTCTCTACAAAACCCTTCGTAACAAATGTCTCAACCACTTACGGCATGAACAAATCCGCATCCGTTACGCCGAAGAACAGATAGCACACTACAAACGCGAACACGACATCAAAAAAAGTGAATCTTTTTTCATCGATGCCATTGTTCGTGAAGAGTCTTCACTCATTGTTTCGCAAGCGATAGAAAAGTTACCTCACATGGGACAACAAATAATAAATCTTGCGATTGATGGACTCTCCAATCAGGAGATTGCCGATATTCTTGGCATCTCCATCAACACAGTGCGCACCCATAAGTCCCGTGCATACAAAGCATTGCGCATGGTATTATCCAATCAGTGGATGATCTTCTAAAATACTATCTTTTTTCATTCAGGTTACAATTCAACACCCCTCTGCGCAGGGGTTAAAAGCTATTTTTACATTTTTTTCCACTTTTGTCATCCTATTTGGCTTTTGAAGTGTTATATTAGTATGTTAATAGGGAATATCATATCATTTATCAAAACAGGAATCCTGTTAGGACGGTTTTTCACATCAAAAACCTCATCGCAAGAACGTGAAGAGTTGAGACACCGACTTCACAATTGGAAGCACACGGATAAGACCCAACTTTTCGAGCGAGTACTCAACAGCGAGGAGCTGGAACAACGACGTGCCATACAAGCCGAATGTAATATAGAAAAGGCTTGGGAACAGGTACAACAACGGTTAGAAAAGCGCAACAAGGGTCATTGGATACTCAAACGTTATTCGTTGATGTTGCAAAGTGCCGCCAGCATTGCCATAATATTACTTGTTGCGGGAGGTCTTATTTATTACTCACACAGCGGACGTCAAAAACGAGTACTGTCGCAAATTGCACAAATTCGCCCCCCGGGATTACACGCCACGCTATATCTTGCCGATGGAGATAGAATCGTACTCAACAGTGAAGACTCGACAAAACTCCACGGCAAAGCGAAAATTACCGGAGAAAATCAACTCGCCTATCGTTCAGCAACCCAACAAAAGCGACGCACCAAGGATATCAAAGAGGAGTATAATACTTTAGTAACTCCCCGTGGATGCGAATACCAAATAACATTGGTCGATGGTACCAAAGTGTGGCTCAATGCGGCCTCGTCGTTAAAGTTCTTCACCTCTTTACAAGGAGAAGAGCGTCGCGTATGGCTCGAAGGTGAGGCCTATTTCGAGGTGGCTCACAATGCCCAATGTCCCTTCATTGTCGAATCGGGAGGACAACGTATTCGCGTATTGGGCACTCATTTCAACGTAAACTCGTACCGAAGTGAAGAAGCCATTTACACGACACTGGTAGAAGGGTCGGTAGAAGTATCGGCACTCAATGGGAATATCAAAGCGACGCTACGCCCCAACGAGCAGGCGACATATTGCCGACAAAACGATGAATCGATATCGATTAAAGAGGTTGACTCCTCGTTGGCAACAGCTTGGCGAAGCGGATCTTTTATCTTTTCGCAGGCGACCATCACCGAGATTATGGAAGACCTCTCGCGATGGTACAGTTTCGATTTCGAAGTATCACCGCACCTCAACAAATTGCAATTCTCGGGACAGTTTCCCCGCTATGAGAATCTCGATAAAATCATCATGATCATCGCCTCTACGGGAACGGGGATGCAGATAAATTACGATGGAAAGAAGATTACCCTGAGATAAAATTCACTTAACAAATTTCAATTATGACGAAACCTTTACAACCTAAAAAACGGAAATTTCCGGGGACAACGGCCGTTACGCATTTATTGCGGCCATTGATTCTTCCGGCAACCGTTTCGGCGATGCTCACCATGAGTCCTTTCCAATTGTTTGGTCAAGGTAATGGGAAGAGCAACGATGTATTTATTCGCGATAACTGTCGCACGACAACGGTTTCTGCCACCGAATCCTGTTATTCGGGAGAAGAGTTACTCAAATTCCATCCTACCAACCTGCTACGAGCGTTGGAATTGATTGATCCGGCTATTTGCAATTTCGATATTGAGGGAAAGAACGGTTCGGATCCTAACGCCGCACCTTCGACATTAAGCCTGCAAGGTGTCAAATCATTTGTTTGGGGATTGAGCAATGCCGATGCACTTCCGTTGATTATTGTTGACGGACATAGCGAATCTATCGAACGTTTGCACGATTTCGACATGCAACGTATCGAAAGTGTTACGCTTCTTAAAAACGCTTCGGCAACGGCATTGTATGGTGTACGAGCCGGTCAGGGTGCCATCATCATTACTACAAAAGTTCCAAAGAATAGTACGTTACGACTGACTTACAATTTCGATGGGACATTTCAGAGTGCAAGCACGCGTAGCTATGACATGATGAATGCCAACCAAAAACTCGATTGGGAAAATCGAATGGGAGCATACAAAGACAATGCAGCGCTCTATCAACAACGGTTGGCCGAAGTTAAAGCCAACGGTTCGACCGATTGGTTGGAAAAGCCGTTGCAACGGTCGTTCTCGCATCGTCACCGCATCACGGTAGATGGAGGAGACAGCAGTTTGCGCTACCGTGGAGTTCTTTATATGAATCCGGTAAAAGGAGTGATGAAAGGCTCGAAACGTACGATGTACGGTGCATCGGCTTTCATCGGATACACCACCCGTGTATTACAAATCTCCAATGAGTTGAATGTCGATGTGATCGATGCAAAAGAAGCGACTTCCGGATCGCTCTATACATGGTCGCAAATGAACCCCTATTACGTTGCAGCCGATGGACGTGGAGTTCCTTTCGATGTTTTGGGCGAAGAGAGTTTCAGCGAACAAAACTCGCCGCTCTACGAAACCTCACTCAACAGTTTTGCAGAGAATAAAATTACACGCATAAACAACAGTTTGACACTGCGTTGGCAAATCGACAAACATTTCAGCATTGCCGGACAGTTCAACCTCACGCACGATCAAGACAAACGATCGGAATTTGTCTCTCCGCAATCATTGGTCTATAAAGATCTGACCATCGATGAGATTGATCAAAAAGGTAGCTACCGCATTCTTCACAACCGCTGGGAGAGCTATCAAGAAAAATTGTGGGCCAATTACAAACTCGAAAGCGGCAGACATGCACTTCGTGCAACGCTCGGTATGGAGATCTACTCGGCAACCACGATAGACGATGCTTTCCGCGGAGTCGGCATGTCGAGCGACCACATGGATTACATCTCGTTCGCACAGCGTTACGCCGAAGAACGTCCCGAAGGATCGGCAACCTACGAACGTGTATTGAGCGGATACGGACTCGTATCGTGGAGTTTGGATCAGACTCTTTTTGTTGATTTGGCAGGCCGCTTGGATAAGTCGTCTATACTCGCTCCCAAAGAGCGCACGGCCGGATCATGGTCGCTGACAGCAGCCTATGATCTGAAAAAGGGGTTGTTCGAGAAGTCGAAACTCGTTGGCAAATTGATGGTTTCAGCAGGATACGGTAAAACTGCCGGCTACCAATTCGACTACGCATTTGCCAACCCGCTCTACACATACGACATTGACAATCCCTATCTCAACGGATTGGGTAGCAATGTTTATTACAACAAGGGACTGGTAACACTGCTTCAATCGAATATCTTCAATCCGGCCTTGAAATACAAAATGACCCGAAATGTAAATATCGGGATCAGCGGTCGTATCAGTACGGTAGATTTTGCCGTGAAGTATTACAATACCCGATCAAATAACTTACTCACACTCGAAAAACAGGAGTTGGATCTCGGAGCGGAGTATCGTTACACCAATGGAGGTGCAATTCGTAATTCGGGAGTAGAATTCTCGGTTGCCGCAGGCATTCTGCGGGATCGTAACGATTTCGATCTGACGGTTTTTGCCAACGGAGTATTCAACCGCAATGAGATCGTAGAGTTACCCGACTATTCGGCTACAACGTTCAATAGCAACAGTTTCACCGAGGGTTCGTATCAGGGAATGGTTGCAGGCAATGCTGCCGACGGCATCTATGCACTTCGTTCGGCAGGAATCGACCCTACAACCGGTCGTGAATTATTCTATCTGCGGGACGGCTCGAAATCAGCCACCCCGAGTGTTTCGGATTTGGCGTATTATGGCAGTATGACTCCGAAACTGCGAGGCACATTTGGCGTAACAGCTGCATGGAAGAATATCGATTTTGCAGCGGTATTCTCCTATTCACTGGGAGGTATGTATTACAACAGCTATATGCAACAAGCCGTTGATCTGGCCGGATATGGTGTCAATGTTCCGACGGCTGCCGTAGGCAAATGGACTCCCGACAAACAGGATGCGACATATCAAGGAACGGATAATCCGTCGATCTGGGCATCCTCACGTTTTGTGTCGAAGCGTAACACGTTCTCACTTGCCTCACTTCGCATCGGCTATACTTTCCCGCAAAAGATTGCGTCTGTAATGCGCATGCAGGGATTGAAAATCAGTCTTACATGCGATGATCTTTGGTACACGGCATCGGTAAAGACGCCCCGCAGTCTCTACTACCCGTATGCATCCAGTTTCATTCTCTCTCTTCAAGCAACATTCTAAAAAGCGAACTACATGAAAAAATTGATATATACCGCACTTTTACTCCTGACTCTCGTTTCGTGCGACAAGTGGTTCGAGGTTGAACCCGCAGGAGGTGGAACTTCCGGAGAGAAGGTTTTCGACAACGAAGCCTCGTTCCGTGATTATTTGAATGGTATTTATACTGGTCTGCGAGCCGATGCACTCTATGGTGCAAATCTCACATTAGGAGGTGTCGAGTTCCTCTCGCAAACGTTTGTTCCTTATGCAGATATTGCTGCATGGACCAAAATGGATTTTTCCGGTGCACAAGCACAAGCTATGACACGGGATATTTATGCCGGACTATACGCTGCAATCTATCGTTGTAATGATATCTTGGAACTCTTTGCGGCCAAGACTTCAACGAATTTCGTTGCCGGATCGCGTGAAATGATGATTGCCGAAACCAAAGCACTTCGCGCCTTTCTGCATTTCGAACTGCTGAAACTATATAGCCCTGCTTATATGGTAGCTCCGTCGGAAAGCAACATTCGTTGGATGGATTCCACCCATTCGCAAGGCGAAACTATGTCCACAGCCGATCTGACCGATAAAATTATCAAAGAGTTGGATGCTGCATCGCAAGAACTCGCCCAATACGATCCGATCGTAACCGGTCAGGATTACGACAACGATACGCTGTTGGGAACACTCCCCGAAGATCGAGTATGGAAACTCAACTACTACGCATGTTTGGCTACTGAGGCTCGCGCATTGATGAGTACAAACAAAACAGCCAATTTCGAAAAAGCCTATACGTTGCTGTCCACGATCATAAATGACGGCGGTTACACCTTTGTTCGCACCGTATCGGGGACCGATTATTCGTTCTCGGCCGAATTTATCTTTGCACTGCCTTCCAACGAGAAAGGATTCTGTAAACTTTCGGAAGAGTTGTTCGATCCAGCCGGCAAAAATGTGACACTTGCGTCTCAAATCAAGATCGAGGATTTGCAGGCCGACGACCGTCGTCGTACATGGTTCTCCTCAGACAACACGATGCGGACAAAATTTGCTCCGACTAGCAAAATCGACAAATGGAAAACAGTACCGGCAATTCCGATCATCAAGATCGGTGAGGTTTACCTCATGGCCGCAGAAGCCGCAGCCAAAGCGGGGAACCTGTCGGACGGTATTGCTCTATTCAATGATTTCATCACCATGCGCAATAGCGAATCACTGAAACTCGCTGAAACGGCAACCGTAGAAAACCTCATGGAAGCTGTTGAGATGCAATATCGTTACGAGTTTATGGGAGAAGGCATACGATTCCACTTCTGCAAACGATTGAATCAAACCATAAAAGCCTATGACGAATCTTCGATAGCCGAGGTAGGATTCAAAGTATTACCGATTGTTAAATAAACAAAGATCAAGCAGATGAATAATATCAATACATATACAGCCTCGACATCGCATTCGTTGCAACCCATACGGCTGTTCCGGATATGCCTATTATTGGTCTTATTGGCCGGCATTTCCATCGGAACTTTGCAAGCGCAAAATGCCAGAGTTTCGATTCAACTTCGAGCAACTCCGCTTGCCAGTCTTTTGAAAGAGATTCAAAAGCAGACCGGCTACAAAGTATTTTACAGCAACAACAATGTGGATACTTCACGCAAAGTGAATATCTCTGTTAATCAAGAGCCGGTAAGCAAGATTCTTAACAACCTGCTTCCATCGTTAGGACTGACCTATCGATTTATCGACAATACGATTGTATTGTCGCAAAGCCCTAAAACAGCGACACAACAACCAACAAGCGTAATGGGCAGAGCCGTTCCGGTACGCATGGTTTCGGGAGTTGTCAAAGATGAGAGCGGCAATCCAATGGTAGGTGTTACGGTAGTAGCCTCGAAAGATAAACGTCGTGGAACGTCAACGGCCGTCGATGGCAAATTCTCGTTCCGTGTACCCACCAGCGAAACGCATCTCTCATTCTCGATGATCGGCATGAAAACGCAGATCCTGCCCGCAGCCGAGAATATGCAGGTAACCATGCTTTCCGATGTGATCGAATCCGAAGCATTGGTCATCACCGGCTATGTTCCCAAAGCCAAAAACAGTTTTACGGGAACGGCAACACAGGTAAAAGGCGAAGATTTGGTAAAAGTCAATCCTACCAACGTTCTGCAAAGTATTCAGGTATATGATCCTTCGTTCCAAATCTCGGATCTATCGGGGGAGTTTGGTTCAAACCCCAACCACATTCCCGATCGTATCGAGATTCGTGGTGCGAACAGTATGCCCGACATCTCCGAAAACACACTTCAAACCTACACAACTCTGCCGATCTTTATCCTTGACGGATTCCAAGTAGATGTTGAGAAGGTTTACAACCTCGACATCAACCGCATTGAGAATATCACGATTCTCAAAGATGCCGCTGCATCGTCAATTTATGGTTCACGAGCCGCAAACGGTGTAGTGGTTATTTCAACCAAGATGCCTAAAAAGGGAAGTATTCAGGTATCATATACACTCAATACCAGCGTAGAGACTCCCGATCTTTCGTCCTATAACCTGATGAACTCTTCGGAGTTGGTACAGTATTACGAAAAGATGAATGTCTTCTCAACGGGATCCACAGCCATTGGCGGAGTCGATCCCGAACGACGCAACTTGTTGAACATGCTCAAACAAGAGGCAGCCAACGGGGTGGATACCTATTGGCTTGCCCAACCGTTGCGCACTTCGTTCAAACACTCTCATTCTATTTTCCTCGAAGGTGGAACAGATGTGGGAAAGAAAGAGTTGAATCGCTCATTGCGCTATCAAATCAACCTAAATGGTAATTTCTCGGATGGTGTGATGATCGGTTCATTCCGTAACACTTATGGCGGAGGTGCAAAATTGATCTACGACACGCGCAAATTACAAATTTCCAGCGACCTGCAAGTAGGATTCACCAATACGGAGGATTCGCCCTATGGTAATTTCTCGACCTATACCCAGTTGTTGCCGATATTCCGTATCAAAGACAGTAAAGGTCACTACCTGCCGACACTTTCGGCCAGCAATATTCCGCTTTATGAGAACTATCCGTGGACAAGTATTGGTTCTTCGGTTCTCGGCACTCAAATCAACCCGCTCTATGAAGCCAATTATCTCAATAACTTCTCACGCGGAAGCAACCTTACACTCTCTTATCAACTTGGCATAAATTGGGAGTTGATCAAAGATTTGCGTTTGCGAGGATCATTTACATACAATCGCCAAGAAAAGGTTTCCGAGAGGTATGTTTCACCATTCAGTTCGGCTGTAACCGATGCTATGGAGGATAACTCCATCGAGCAACTTTATCGCCGAGGCTCTTATACCAAAAACAATAGTACAGCAACGAACTACTATGGTATGGTCAACCTATCCTACTTGAAGAGTTTCGGCCGTCACACCATTCAGGCTGTATTGGGAGGCGAAATCAAAGAAGATACGGGCGAGAGCGAGAGTTATAGCGTAACCGGATTCCTCAACGACTTCCAAACATTCCCCTCCGACGGAGCACAATATCCTCTTTCGGGACGTCCAAGCGGAGCAAGTACCATCGTCCGCACGGTAGGTGCATTTGCTACGGTCAACTATTCGTACGACAACCGTTATATGATCGATGGAAGTTATCGCGTAGATGGTTCATCGAATTTCG
The DNA here is from genome assembly GCA_964527525.1 of uncultured Alistipes sp. Taxonomy (GTDB): domain Bacteria; phylum Bacteroidota; class Bacteroidia; order Bacteroidales; family Rikenellaceae; genus Alistipes. Next base: position 98,195 of record CAZGPA010000001.1, read on the forward strand.
CCAGCAAACAGCGCGTTTCGTCGTTTTGGGCCGTGGGTGCGCGTTGGAATATCATGAACGAGAAGTTTATGAATCGTAAACTTTTCAATAATCTTGCTCTGAAAGCCAACATCGGTACTACCGGCAACTCCAACTTCGTACTGAGCCAGATTCTGAACATGTACAAATACCTGAGCATGTACGATGGTATCACGGGAGCCGAGTTGATGTCGTTAGCCAATCCGAATCTCAAATGGCAAACGACCCTCAAACGCAACATCGGTCTCGAATTGGGATTCCTCGACAACCGAATCAACATGGAGTTCAACTACTATTGGAACACGACAGACAACAATATTACTCGCGTAGAGATTCTGCCTTCGACAGGTTTCTCCTCTTACACCGCCAATCAGGGAGATGTGACGAATAAGGGTATCGACTTCACCTTGTCGGTAACCCCCATTCGAACGAAAAATTGGCAGTTGAACCTCTTTGTTAACGGACAACACAATCGAAACAAACTGACCAATCTCTCACAGGCACTCAAAGATTATAACAAACAGATCATGGAGGAGCAGACTTCGACTTCGCAAACCAAGATCAACAATGTATTCCTCTTCGAGGAGGGCAAATCGCTTACCGCAATCTACGCTGTTCCTTCGGCCGGTATCGACCCCGGAACAGGTCAGGAGATCTTCATCACCAAAGACGGCAAACGTACCTTTACATGGAACTCGGCTGATCAGGTGGTTGTAGGAGACACTGAACCCGACCTGCGAGGATATTTTGGTTTGAATTTAAGCTACAAACGTTGGTCGCTGAATGCCAGTTTCGAATATTCGTTCGGAGGAGAGATGTACAACCAAACGTTGGTTGACCGCATTGAAAATACCTCTATGAACGCATCAAGCAACCAGGTCGCTTATAACATGGATCGCCGTGCCCTGTATGACCGTTGGTCACAACCGGGTGACATTGCCAAATATCGCGGCATCAACGTTTCAGGAAAGACATATGCCAGCTCACGCTTTGTACAGAAGAACAACTACCTGCGTATGAACTCGATTCGCATCATGTACAATCTCAATCGCCCCAATAAGCGATTGCTCGGCATGTCGATGCTCCGCATTGCTCTCTCAGCAAACGACCTCTTCTATGCCTCGACAATTCGTCAGGAGCGTGGTCTCAGCTATCCTTATGCTCGAACTTTCACACTCAGTCTTCAAGCTAACTTCTAAAATCCGACATCTATGAAAATGAGATATATTGCAACACTGTTGTTGATAGCCATCGGCACTGTATCGTGCAAAGAGTGGCTCGATGTATATCCTCGTTCGGAGATCACTTCGAACAAAGTCTTCGAAAATGAGGATGGCTTCTACTCCGCACTTGCGGGACTCTATATCAAAATGGCCGACGACAAACTTTATGGCTTCGATCTTACATCCGGCATGATCGATATGATGGGAGGAACCGTTTACTCGGGAAGTGGCAACTATGTATCTATGCAGGCCAACACCTATTATGCAACTCCGCCCTACGATACTTATGTTGCGCCCTTCCAATTCTGCGTATTCAACTACACTCGCGGTGGTATCCGCACCGAACGCACCGATGCCACATTGGAAACGATCTGGACCAAAATGTACAATACGATTACCAACGCCAACCTATTGTTGGAAGAGTTGAGAAAGGTTGATGGAGGCATGTTCGAATCGGGTATCAAAGAATTGCTCATGGGGGAAACTTTGGCAATCAGAGCCTACTTGCATCTCGATCTTGTACGTTTGTTCCAACCTCCCTACCTCTCCGAGCAAGGGAAGACAGCCAAGCGTATTCCCTACATGGAGAGTCTCGATGCTTTGAAGTTTGTTCCCTCATCCAGCACCGATGAGATTTTAGACAAAATAGATGCCGATTTGGCTCAGGCTGCGGAGTTGATGAAAGAGAACGATCCCATCAGTTCGGGAAAGAGTTACTATACACTCATGTTCTCCACCAATCGACAATACAAACTGAACTATTATGCCGTTAGATTGCTGCAAGCCCGCTCATTCCTCTATCGTGGAAAGAATAAAGAGGCTTACGAAGCAGCCATGGAGGTAATCAACGCTGCGGAAGGAGCAGGCATCCACTTCATTACCGAGGCTGAGCGTACCGTGGTGGATAGTTACGGCGTTGCTGCCAATCGCAGTTGCCCAATGGAAAACCTCTTTGCGCTGCTCACGGACGATCTCGATACCAACATGCGCGATGCGATCAGTTCGTATAGTACACGCTATGGGATGTTTGCCCGTCATGCATCGAACAAATGGTTGAGTGCCACCGCAGGGCTGAATCCCACCGCATTTTTCTCGGCTGCTAGCGACATTCGCATCAACCTATGGAAGCGCACGGTCTATCCGTCGGGCATGATTGGAAAATATATCCGAGAGTCGAGCGAGCCCGAAGATATAGCACTCTATCCCAAACAAGCTGTAACACTGCTCAAATTGGGCGAAGCCTATCTTATTGCCGCCGAGGCCGCTATCGAGGCTGTCAGCCCGAGTGAGGCTCTCAATATTCTTCAACAACTTCAAACCGCTCGTCAGGGAGGTGTATATACCTCGACGGATATTGAGGGATTGAAAGAAGAGATCTTGTTGGAATGCCGTCGCGAAACTCTGGGCGACGGACAATTGTTCTACTTCTATAAGCGTCGTAATGCTCCGCGGTTGTACACATTATACCAAACTCCCGATTACACCTATTATTGGACGATGAACGACAACAGATATACACCCGACATTCCCGATGCGGAGTACAATGCCGGTCGAACTTATTAAAATAGAGAAGTTATGAAAAGATATATAATACCCATCTTGGCAATATTTGCCACGTTAGTCGCCTGCAAAAAGGAGGATATATTGGTGTATGACTCGACGCGGCCATCGTTGAATTTCGTTAAATCGAATTTCACGCCCACATTGTACTACGATCCGGATCTCGACACCTTGAAACTTGCAGCCGTATTTTATGCCGGCCAACAAGAGATCGATTATAAACTCCCGATGCAGCTCTCCGGAGCGATCACTAAATATGACCGAAATTTCGATATGCGTGTATCTGCGGAAAAGAGCTATGGTGATTTGATCGAGGGTGTACACTACTCACTCCCCGAGAAACAGATTCTCCATGCAGGATTATCGGCAGACTCAGCCATAGTACGCATTCATATCGAGAAACTAAGAGCCGACAAGGTCTCCGGAACATTGGTTTTTGAGTTTGTGCCCAACGAAACTTTCGAAGCGGGACTCGATAACTACCAAACAATCGGAGTGGCAATCTCCGGTGAGGGATTCACCTCTCAACCCGTCTTCTGGCAGAAGAACAATTTGGATACCTACGGCGGAACTTACTCCTCGATCAAGGCCGAGAAGTATGTGGAGTTAAACGGAATTCCCAATGATCTTTGGCGGGAATATAACACAGCCAAACTTTATGCCTACGGGAAACGCACTTATGAATGGTTCCGAGATAATCCTACTTACGACAACGGCGAACTGGTAGAATTTAAGGGATCGATAATCTACGAATAAAAACTAACACCATGAAAATAAACAAATATCTCACAATATCCCTCGCGGCAGCCCTTCTTGCAACGGGATGCTACGATGATGAAGGTAGTTATTTTACCGGATCTTGGACTGACATCGCCTCGGTAGAGGGGTTGAGTATTCCCGGGACTGAGGATGTCTATACGCTCGATTTAATCGAGGACGAAACATTGAGTATCAACCCGACAATTCGGTTTAACAAGAATGTGGACGAATCGCTATTCACCTATGATTGGATCATGGGTACCGACACGATATCCTCAGGCTTGAAACTCGATTGGAAAATTACCCGCACCGAAAAGATGGTATTCAACTCACAAGGCGAAACCTCATTTTGGTTGGCCATCCACAACCAGAAAACCGGTGAGGCTTGGCGGTACTATCTGCTGAACAGCTACGGCTCGATCCAGCGAGTAAAAATATCGCATACTATTACGCCGAAGATCGGTGTCTTCGCGTATGAGAAAGCCGATGGTAGTGTAGAATGGGGCTCGGTAAAAGGCTCGAACGCCACAACCCCCGAGGATTTTTCGACGCTCTATACCGATCTATACACGCGTTATAATTCATCGCGTCGTATCGAAGGACCAATTGCCGGTATGGGCTACAACGGCTCTCAACTTATGATCTACACCAACTCCGAACCTGACTACGGCGCGATCGTACAGACCTCAGAATCGGGCTCCTATGCCATGGGACTCTTTATGGGGACGATCGGCAGTGAGGTATTCCAAGGAGCCCCCGATGCAACGATTCACACACACACATTCTACAAAGGCAACATGCAGGAGTTGTTAATCGGCAATTCGCTCTACATCGCGCCAACCAATACGGCCTATCAGGTGATTTTTCCGGGGTCGGAGCCTACCGATTCAGAGATCGCACAAATTGTTGGAGCCAAGCCCTATATTGGGATGATGCACTTCTCGGTACAACGCAAGAGCAACGGTGAACTTTCTTATTATCGTTATGATACCAACCGAGGCTACTTGAATCAGGAACTCTCTGATGAAAACGGCAATGTGCTCAAAGCCGACCATATTCTTGGTGTATGTCGCCAGCCGTCATTCTTGAATAAAGAGCTCAAAATGTTTATTGCCGTACGAATCGCATCCTCTTATTGGCTCTACACCTACACCTACGAACAAAAGAGTAGTGGCAAAGACGTCATCACCTATATAGGAAAGGCAGATATTACTGCATGGGCCGGAGGCTTAAACGACAACTGCCAACTCTTTACAAACTGCGTAGAGGTACCCCTCAACTATCTCTATATCGTCAAAGGTTCCGACCTCTGGCGCACAAGTTATGAGTCTCAGGCAGCACCTCAGAAAGTAAAGAGTTTCTCGGCTCCGATCGTAGTTGCCGAGGTCATTGCCCGAAATCCGGCAACGATCTCCTCGGACAGTGATGAGTTATACACCGCAATATTCACATACGACGAAACAGCTGATGTATCAACCATGTATGTATTGGATGCCAAATCAAATGATGTTGCCTCCATCTCTACGATAGATACTCCGATATCAGGTAAAGTTACATATTTCAGAGCCAACCAATAATTCTTCAAAACCAATTGTTTCCGACGACTAAGACATTGGGGTTGTCGGAAACAATTGAGATTCACACGAGATCGATTATTGTAATCACGTCACATGAAACGAATTTTATTATCTCTTCTGTTTATCTGTCTCACCTCGACGATTTGGGCTCAAAAACCATTTCGTCTCGAAACGGGTGATTTGCTTTTTCAAGTCAACGGACGAAGTCGCTATACCGATGCTATTCGCAATGTAACATCGGGCATCGAACAATTGGAATTCACCCATGTCGGCGTTGTCAACATAGAGCAGGGAGATACCTGTGTACTCGAAGCCGTTCCATTTGGGGTCATCAAGAGCAAACTGAATAAGTTTTTTCGAAGTTCCGCCAAACAAAATGGAAATCCGGTTGTTGTGGTCGGGCGACTGAAACCTCAACTGCAAAAATACATTCCGGCAGCCATCGAGCGCATCAAAAAACTATTGGGGAAACGCTACGATTATATCTTTGACCCAAACGACGATGATTATTATTGCAGCGAGTTGGTTTATGTGACCTATCTTAAAAAGCGCAACAAACCGATCTTCAAAATGAAACCCATGACATTTCGAGACAAGAGAACAGGAGAGACCAGTCCTCTATGGATCGAACATTTCAAGCGTCACAAATGCGAGATTCCGGAAGGAGTTTTAGGAACCAATCCGGGAGATATGTCGAGATCGAGCGAAATTCGCATCGTACACCATTATTTCTAATACTCTAAAAACCTATAAACAACCATCTGTTTTATGCTCAAAAAACTTCTCGTCGCAGGCATACTTTGTCTGTTGACAACAGCTCCACTTTTGGCAAAGGGCAAAAAAAGCAACAAAAAGAAGGGAAATACCGAAGTGGTAGCCAAGCCCAAACCAAGTGCATACGACAAACTTTTCAAGAAGAAGCACGAAATTGTTGACGGAATGATCAAACTCCACAAGATCAACGGCAAACTCTATTTCGAATTTCCTAAAACTTTGTTTGAACGTGAAATGCTGTTGGGATCGGTAATTTCGGAGACATCCAATAATATGACCGGTATCCCCGGGTCGAAATCTTATACACCCCTGCACATCATCTTTACCAAAGTAGGTGAAAATGTACAAATTCGCGAAATTAACTCCGACAACTATACATTAGGGCTTTCGGGCAATATACGCAGAGCCCTCGACCAAAATAATATCCCGACTATCTTTCGCAATTTCAAGATTGACGCCTACAATGCCGACTCGACAGCCGTGGTATTCAATGTCACGGACCTTTTTGTCAGTCATGTCAAAGAGCTTTCTCCATTCTCCTATCTCGGATCTTACGGGAGTTCGGGGTCTTCCGGTCTGAAAGAGTCGTTCAAAAAGGAGTTATCGTCGTTAGGAGCCATCAAATCCTTCACTGACAATCTCACGGTAAAGAGCACATTGAGTTATACCTATTCGTACACGCACCCCGTATCTAAAAGAAAGATCGTTGATAACGAGCCATTAACCACTGTTATGACTCGAACTTTGGTATTGCTTCCCCAAGAGCCCTACCGCCCTCGAATTACCGACAGTCGCATGTCGGTATTTCCAACCGGTAAATACCTTTACAGCGAAAAAGAGCAACGCGTAAAAGCGATCTATTTAGCCAATCGCTGGCGCTTGGAACCTTCGGATATGGAGGCTTGGAAACGAGGCGAGACTGTAACCCCCAAAAAGCCGATCGTGTTCTATGTCGATCCGAATTTCCCCGAGAAGTGGAGATCCGCAGTATTCGAAGGAGTGTTGCAATGGAATGAACTCTTTGCCCAAATCGGATTCAAAGAGGCCGTAAAAGCGTTGCCATTCCCCGAGAATGACCCCGAATTCGATCCCGACAACATCAAATACTCCTGCCTGCGGTATGCTCCGATACCTATTGCCAATGCAATGGGACCATCGTGGGTAGATCCGCGTAGCGGTGAGATTCTCAATGCCTCGGTATATGTTTTCCATGATGTTATCAAAATGCTCAATCGCATGCTTTTTGTTCAAACATCACAAGCCGACGAAAGAGTGCGTAAGGTAAATATTTCCGATGAAGTGATCCTCGATGGGTTACGTTATGTATTGGCACATGAAGTGGGACACTGCTTGGGATTCATGCACAATATGAGTGCCTCGGCAGTGATTCCGGTCGATTCGTTACGTTCACCCTCCTTTACGCAGAAATACGGTACAACCATGTCTATCATGGACTATGCCCGATTCAACTATGTAGCACAGCCCGGAGATCGAGAGCGCGGAGTAAAACTCACCCCGCCTCGTTTCGGTTTGTATGATGCTTATGCAATAAAATGGCTCTACACACCGGTTCCTGATGCAAAGACACCCGAGGAGGAGTATGAAGTGACTTCTCGATGGATTACCGAGGCTTCGGCCAATCCGGTCTATCGTTATGGCAAACAGCAATTCGGCAGCGTGGTCGATCCGAAATCGCAAACCGAGGATTTGGGAGATGATGCTGTTGCGGCATCGGAATACGGCATTCGTAACTTGCGTTACATTCTCGAACATCTCGATAAGTGGTACGCCTCCGACGATACGGATTATTCCCAACGTCAAAGCATGTACACCAACATCATCAATCAATATGTGGCCTATATCCAGCATATTTATGCCAATGTTGGCGGTATATACCTCAATGAACGATTGGAAGGCGACCCCGTCGAAGCGGTGACATGTGTATCTCGCCAAAAGCAACAACGCGCATTGCAATTTATTCTTAAAGAACTCAAACAGTTGCAATGGCTCGACAACCCCTCGTTGCTATCAAAGATTTCGATCCTCGGCTCACCTCAGAAAGCTGTCCGTGAGGCCATCATCAAAGCGGTTGTCAATGCTCCGACCAAAAGAACTCTTTCGGTCAATGCCCAACTTTCAAAAGATCCCTACACTCCGGAAATGTGCTATCGGGATGTTTCCGATTTCGTATGGGAACCAACCGTGCGCAATCGAAAACTTACTGAGGATGAAATGGCTATTCAACGTGAGTTCCTCAAAGTTGCAGCAGGTAAAGCCGGATTGAAAAATTACACCGCCGGAGGCAGTACCCCCAACTCTTTCGCCGCAGAGACGCCCGAAGGGCTTAACGATCAAGATGAGAATCATGAACCCGCACACAACCCGTTTGCTCCGTTCAACACGCAGCAGGCATTGTGTAGTTGTTCGGCATGTCATCAGACTCTCGCAACTGAGAATGATGCCATTTCGGGATTTGGTGCTCCCTCTTTCCGCTATTTCTCCAAAACAGACCTGTCTATGATCTACTACAACGACATCGTTCGCATTCGGAGTTTATTGCGCAACAAGGTTTCGACAACTTCGGGAGAAACCCGCATACATTACCAATATCTATTGCATAATCTTAACAAAGCACTCGATAAATAATACGAGCCATGAGAAAATACATGAACAAGATCGGCACGTTGCTGCTTGCCCTGCTCTTGGCTGCGGTATTACAACCGGAAGTCGTTCAGGCAGAAAGTTCGAAACGTAAAAAAGGTAAAAAAAGCGCACAAATTGCGAAACCGGCAACTCCCAAACTCACGGCATATGAGAAGTTATTCAAAGACAAGCAGTTCAAAACTGCCGATGGTCTTTTCAAACTTCATCTTATTGCCGGAAAACTATACATGGAGATTCCGGCAGCTCTTCTCGATCGAGAGTTTGTCATCAATACGACCATCGAAGAGTCCTCACTGGCGGATTATGGATTGGCCGGACAACAGCCGTTGCCCCCCTATCACATCTCATTTTCATGTAAGGATTCATTGATTCGTATGCACGAACTTCCTCACCGTGTTATATCCGACAAAGATAAAGGCATCGAAAAAGCGTTGACATTAAACACAACGCGTCCCATCGTAGGCAGCTATTCGATCAAGGCCTATAATGCCGATTCGACAGCAGTAGTGATCGATGCGACAAAAATCTTTCTAAGCGACAATAAACACCTCAAAGCTTTTGAGGCACATGGAATCAGCCCGATGCACGTTTCCAAAGCGAGCTACAAATCGGATCGGTCGTTATTGCACGATGTAGAGGGTGGCAACGACTATTCGGCAGTGATCAGCGACATGACCTATGGGGTGACGACACAATACTTCATCTTCATCACCTGCAAGGACAAGCCGTTCACCGCACGAGCTCGTCGTACGATCACCATGCTCCCCAAAACCCTTGCAAAACCACGTATCGCAGATCCTCGAATCGGTGTAATGCCGGTACCTTATACCCGATTTACGACCGAGCAAGGTAGTCGTCCTTCCTATTTCGCATCAAGAATCAATTTCCGCAAAAATGGGAAGGTTCAACCGATAACATTGTATATCGACACCCTTTTCACCACCACATGGCAACGAGGCATCAGTCGTGGCATCTCCTTATGGAACGAGGCTTTCCGACGAATAGGCATGGGAGATGTTTTACAAACAGCATCATACCCGACCGGAAAATTCGACAGTAACGACCCGACTAAATTCTACGTCAAATACGTTGCATCTGCGAACCCGAAAGTAACGGTAAATCTAATCACCGACCCTCGTAGCGGAGAAATCACCGGTGGGCGAATCCACCTTCCGGAAAATTTGACCAATGAGATTCGCACACGTCGGTTTTTGGATCTTTCCGCCGTAGATCCCGCAGCCCGCGATATGTATCTCGATGAAGAGGAACTCTGTTCATCTTTGGCCATATATACCGCACGAGGTGTTGCACAACTACTTGGCTTGGCAACTAATTACGCAGCGGCAGCGGCTTACCCTACCGACTCGTTGCGTTCGGCCACATTTACCCGCAAAAACGGACTATGTTCTTCGATTACGGCACTGAACAATTATAACTACCTTGCCCAGCCGGAAGATCGTGGTGTTCGATTGACCAATGACTGTTTGGGACTCTATGATTATTTTGCCATTCGATGGTTATATGGTGATATCGCCGGAGCAAATACACCCGAAGAGGAACAAAAAGTTCTTTGCCAAATGCTTCGAGAGAAAGCATCCGATCCGGCCTACTATTATGGCAACTTTTGGTACGACTACTATTTTGGGGATGTACGTTTGGCCTATTACAATTTAGGTGATGACCCTGTAAAACGGTGTACCTATCGGCTACGCAATCTGAAATACATCTCCAAACATGCAGCAACATGGTTGCAAGGCCATGATCGAGATGGAGATTACCGTAAAGAGGCCATTTCCGCAATATCTACCGGCACACGAGAAATCATATCTTATTTAGCGGCATACATCGGAGGTGTCTATTATACTGAGGTTGCCGAAGGAGATGGACAATCCATGCTTCGCGTTGTTCCTAAGGATACTCAACGGCACTATGTCCAGAAGGTGCTACAACTACTCGAAGATCTCGCTTGGCTTGATTCGCCCCTCACGGCTGGAACACTTACCAACCTCTCGCAAAGTGTACAATTAGATTGCCTGGCCACGTTGATAAAACGTATGGAAAATCTCACGCGCTATCAAAACAGTCTGCCCAATGCTTATACTCCGGCCGAGATGGCGAAAGATATGTCGGCATATATTTTCCGGGATGTGCTGGCAGGTCGAAAACTATCGGAATATAACAAACGACTCCAATCAGCTTTTACAGGTATCATTATCGGGGGCTCCAAAGTTTTGGCTGAGCCGAAAACGAACAAAAGACGAAACAGATCGTTTGCCGATATTCATGACGGAGAGTTGCAATCGGTCTTCCCTTATGAAGCAACCATGCTCCTCCAACCGATCAAGGCCTATGGTAAATATCGCAAAACATATTATGCCAAAGATTTCTCCGAGCATATTTACTACGGTATATTACTCAATGTACGCGATATTTATCGACAAGGAATCAACGTAGCCCGAGATACGGATTCACGCAACTTCTGTCAATACATGTATCGCCGAATTAACGAGACTTTACGGATTCATTGATAGTTACAAACTTCGATGAATAAAAGATGAGGCTGTCCAACAAGTAGTGTTGCGACAGCCTCTTTTCGTGGAAGTTGTATAACAAGTGGGATTTCAAGGCTTGCGAAGCCCGAAAAAGCGGAGTTTACTGAGGCGTAAATGAGCATTTTGAGGGCAAGTGTAACGCAGAAATCACCTTGTTAGACGGCTTCATCTTATTCGACAAACATCGATTAGAAGTTCAGTTTTACACCGGCGGTAAAATGGATACCATACTCCGGATACCACGGGATTTCGTAAAGACGCCGATTGAGCAGATTGCGTCCTTCGGCAAAGATTCCGACCGTCGAAGATACTTTCCATTCGAAATTTACGCGTAAATCAATCGAGAAAGGAGTTTCAAAGGTACTACGGACGGGTGCTGTTGCTGGCAATGATTCATCGATCTCCGTAGAGAAGATTCTGCGATCCTCCATGCTCCATTCGCGAGCGCTCTGCAACAAAGCCGAGACTCCCAATGTGAATTTCTTTCCCGTATAACGTATTGCCAGATCTCCTCGGAACGAAGGATCGCCACTTTTATATACAGATTCGTTATCGTAGATATATCCATGAAGTCCCATATTCAGCAATAACGAGGTAATCGGGCGCCACTCCATCTCGCCATGCAACGAAAAGGCAGTTTGACGAGCAGTATGAGGAGTAAAACATGTTGCCTCCTCGATATAAGCCGAGCGTTCGGGGAGATAAGTACCCATACCGCACCAATAAACACGATGGTCGTGTATGGTATATGCGGCATAGAGCCGATAAGAAAAGCGATCTCGGCTCAACGCCCCTTCGATACCGAAACGTCCATCGTAGTCCACGGAACTCTTATCGATCAAAGAGGCCGGTTGCAGATAGGGATTTTGCCGCGTAAGCGAGCGATAATCATTGGCAGTCACACGACCGTCGATTTCAACAAATGGCCATATCTTTTTGGTACCGAGATCAAAAGCGAGATGAGCATGAGGCAGGAAGTAGTTTTCAGCCTCTTTTCCATCGATCTTATCGTGGTAATAGTCGGCTCCAACCTCAAAGGTCAGGAAATCACCCTCTCGACCATAACGAACTCCGGCTCGAATCTGCTGTTGGAGATAACCTTCGATGGCTTTTTGTCCGGAAAACCGTCGATAGCCGAGGTTCGCCATAATCCGATGTTTCCCAAAAGCACGAGCAATACGCCCGCCGACATCCAACGATGTTTGGCGTGCCTTATTCGTATAATTCGGCCAGTCGGAATGATCGAAGAACAAACCGCCCCGCAAAGCAATTTCGAAATTCACCCGACTCAAATCTTGAAACTCATCACCCAAGCGAATCGAGATTTGGCCATCACCATAATCGACCGCATCACGCGAAGTAGCCAACGCCAAATCGACAGCCCCATTAGCCGGATCGGTCAACTCTTCAAAAGCCGGATTGCGGTATGTCCCAAAGCGATGATAAAGTCGATTTTCGTAAGAGACCTCTCCCTCTAAAACATGACGTCCCAAGTATTTACCGGCAACAGCCCCGATACGATTTTTCATTTGTGTTGCCGCATTCTTCTCGCCAAAATCATTGCGGATTTTAGCATAACGGCCATCGTGATTGACATAACCGAGTGCATATCCAATACTCGGATTCTGCGTTGTGGCATAGAAATCCAACACAGAATTAAGCGGATAGCCTGCTCCTACTTTGAGATAGAATGGCAACGGTCGGTTAAACTCCCAATAGGTCACGGTTGCCGGACGAATCGGTTTCAACTGAAAGGCCGTCTGAATGGATAAAGGGGTAATTGTATAATCGATATCCGGATACATCCGAGTCGTATCGGTCATATCCGGTACAATCGGCAACTTCTCGGCCCGTTCAACACTCGGAACAAACTTTTTTGTCACCTCTACCTGTTTCTCGACCTGAGCCGCAGTTATTTGAGGGAGTACCACACAGAGGGTGGCTATGATAAGCAATCGTTTCATCATCACTGCAATTTACTGATACGGTCACGCGCCTCGGCCACAATGCCGTCATCGGCCGGAGAGTAGCCGTCGGCAACACTCTGCCATGTGGCTCGCGCCTGATAGTTATCATTCTGTTTGGCATAGACATCACCCAAAAGGATATAGGCTTTTGCCAGCCAATAAGCTTTGGGGCTTCGTTCGGAATAAGCAAAGACCGCTTTTTCAACCACTGCAAGATCGCCGGCTGTAAATTGCGATTCGATCACATAATAGGCCGCGGCAGAGCCTTCGGCGGTGGTCACATCTTCGGCCAGCTCTTTATAGAGTTTTATAGCAGCCGATTTCCGATCGGCCTTACGCAACTGCTCGGCCCATGCAAAAGTAGCTTCACGACGTGCCGTAGCACCGGCCTCTTTTTGCGCTCGGACATCAACAGCCATCGGCTCGATCTTCGAGGGATCGTCCAAAGCAAGCGTTGAGCGGACATAACCGGTCATGGCCGCCTCACGTTCGGCAGCAGGTGCCACATCGAAGAGGCGTCGATAGGCCATAGCCGCTTTGCCGTATTGTTTCTCGTCCCAAGTCAACGACGAAAGCTTCTCCAAAGCGACAACGGTATGCTGTCCTTGTCCCAATTCGGTTAGTGCCGTTAAAGATTCGATGGCAGCAGTTCGATCTCCGACTCGAAGGTTGCAATCGCTCAAATAGTAGAGAGCATCTCCCAAATAGGATCCGTGGGGGAAACTCTTGACATAGCTGCGCAACGACTTGGCTGCCGTATCATATTTCTCGGAGAGATAGAGTTTCTGGGCTGCAACAAACGACAAAGAGTCACGGGAAAGAACGCTAAGATCGCTCTCCATTCCCACTTTGGTTGCATAGTTGAAATATCCATCGACATCGCCGCGCGACACATAGATATTTCGAATACCCTGCATCGCCTCACGCGCCTCGGAGGTACGCGGAGAGGAAGCGACAATACGTTCATAGGTTTTCAACGACTTTTCGGATTCTCCCAAGTTAAGATAAGCAAGACCCAAATCGGAGAAAGCCTGCATCGATCGGGCCGAGGTCGGATAGGTAGCAACAAATGATTCGAGCACCTCAACACCTTCGGCATAACGCTCTTGTGCAATATAACTGCGGCCCAATTCATAAGAGGCCGGCTCCACATAGTTGCCGGCACCTGCTCCAACAATCCGACGCAAGGCCTGTATTTTCTCTTCGTTTCGTCCCAAAATTCCCAACGATATGGCTCGCTGGTACTGTGCATAGTATTGTGCATCTGTTCCGATAGCGATGGCCTTATCATACTTTTTTATGGCTTGCTCGTAATTACGAGCCGTATAGCAAACATCCCCCAAGCGATTATAGGCATCCGCCTGATAAGAATTGGCAGTTGAGAAGGTGAGGAACTTCTCAAACTGAGTAGCGGCTTGTGTCATATCTCCTCGCTGAAATGCGCAATAGCCTAAATTATACCACGCCATCGTATATTCGGCAGCTCCGCGAGGTGCCTGTTTCAGATAGGCATTGTATTTGGCTGCGGCAACCGTATAATCTGCTTGGCGGTAAGCAATCTCGGCTTGCCAAAAGGTATTAAGAGCGGAGTATTTCGGGCTGACCCCAACCGAAGTAGATTCGGCAAAATAGCGATTGGCCGCATCGAAATCGCCCGATTTGTAAGCTTCAAGTCCTCGGAAATAGGCGATTTTCTGCAATGCGGCGCGAATCTCGGAATCGGCAGATGGCATCGATTTTATGGCACGATAGGCTGCATCGTAATCGCGTGCATTGTAGTATGCGGCAATCAGCAAAGTACGCGCCTCGGCAGTACGCGACGAAGAGGGATAGCGTTCGATATAACGTTGCAGCAGATGAATGGCTCCGTTGAAGGCTCCTCCACCCAACTCATATTGCAGTTTGGCATAGTTGAACAAAGCATCCTCGGCAACAGTGGCATCGAAACGATCGTCGGCAGCCATCGAAAATGCCTTCATGGCAGACTCTTTATCGTTCAGGCGCAGATAGCAATCGGCCAAATGATAGGAGGCGTTTTGTGTCAATTCGTCTTCTGCCCCGCAAGCCTTGCGCAACCAATCGACAGCATCGGCATAGCGAGTGGTGCGATAAAGCGAAAAACCCATCAAATAATTTCCTTCACGATCCAATTCGCCGCCGAGCATCTGCATCGATTTCAAATGCTCGATGGTTTGATTATAGTTCTCCTGTCGAAACCACGACTCGGCCATGATTCGCTCGATTTCGGCTCGTCGTTCGGGAGTGGCACGCGCTGCCAATGTATCGCCATGCTCGATAACATAACGATAGTTTCCCTCTTGAAATCCAATCTGTAAGAGGAAATAGGGGATCAGTTCGCGATACGCGTCACTCCGAGCGAGTGTTTCGAAGCCTTGCTTGGCTCGGCCATATTTCCCCTCGGAATAATCAATATATGATTTATAATACAGAGCATGGTCGGCATATTGGCTACGATTGGAGATCCGATCGAAGTATTCATAGGCTTTGCGATAATCCCCTTCGGCGAAGGCGACATAGCCCATACGAATATCATAACGTTCACGGCCGGCAGTATTCAACGCATTATATTCCGTCTTTTCAAAGTACTCGCGAGCACGAACCATATTACCGACAGAGCAATAATAAGATCCCAGCGCAAAACGCACATCGTTTGCATAAACCGATTGGGGGTGGTATTGTTCGAATGTCAACAACGCGGCCTCGGCATCACGGCTACCCAATTCCACGGCACAGGCTGCAAGGTAGAAATCCACCTGTTGGCAATTCAAATAATCGGCAGCAGTCAGTTTTTCGCGAGCTTGTAAAAATTCATGTCGGGCATCGCTCCAACGGCCGAGATCGAACAACTCACGTCCTCGCAAAATGAATCGTTCAACCTCCGGTTGCGCTGCTCGGATTCCGATCAGGCAACTATTTCCCACCAAGAGAAGCATCAGCAAAAAAGATCTTTTTAACATATCGAGAAGTCTTTTGTGCAAAGATAGTAAAAATGGTGCTTATATCGGGTTCATACGTTAGTCAAAATAGGATTAATTGCAAAAATCTCCGTATGCCGACTATTAGGAACGATTCTTGCCACAAGAAACAAGACTCAATAAAAATTTGTTATTATGATGATCGAAAAAGTAACATTGCGGTTGACTGCCGAAGGAAAAGTTGAAATGAAAGGGAAAACCAATTGCGAAGAGTTGAATCCCAAAGCCTTGATGCTCTACGCCGGAGCTAAATGTGCAGGTCTGACGGTTCTGCACATCATGAAACAGGAGCGTATGACTCCCAAACGATTGGAAATCACACTATCGGGAGAGTTATCAACCGATAAGGTACAGGCCGAGAGCATCTTTCGGGCATTCCACATGGTTTACAATGTGGAGTGTGCAACCGAAGGTGATCAAACCCGTGCCAGCCGTGCAATAACACTTGCCCATGAGAAGCATTGCGGGCTGGTTCGCATGCTCAGCAAGATTGCTCCCGTATCACACGAGGTGGCCATCGTCACAACCGAACCGGCAAAAGCCTAATCTCAGATATGGGCAAAACAAGGGCGAAGAGTTTTGATCTTCGCCCTTGTTTATTGAGCCGTAATACGCTGATAATCGGAAACTGCTATCGCAAAATTATAGTGCGCCTGAATCGCATTGGTATAGAGTTGGATCCAACTTAATTGAGCTTGAAGAACATCGAGAATCGTGGCAAGACCTTCACCATAAGAGTAGGTACTGATTTCAAGGTTCTCGCCGGCAATTCGCAGATTGCGTTCCGATGTATCGACCTGCGCCCGACTATCAATGAGCGTGGTCCACCCATTCATCTCTTCGCGGATAATATCATCATGAATCTGTGCCATTTCCCATTCGCGTTGCTGCTGGGTAGCACGAGCCACTCCGACTGCTCGCCGACGTTCGCCGAAATGAAAGATCGGCACCGAGAGTTCCACGGCAACTACCCCATCGAGATAAGTCCGCCCCGAACGATTCGGGGAATAAGGTCGCCAAGGAGCTCCGACACTGACCCGAAGCTGAGGATTGAACGACGCCCGCGCTGTCCGAATATCGGTAGCGGCCCGTTCCACGCGCAGACGGGCGGCGGCATAATCGGAACGACGCAACAAAGCATCGTTGAGCGAGACCCGTGTCGGCATCGGCAATGAATCTCGGATGCTATTGGTCAGCGAAACCGACATTTCGGGATCGGATCCTCGCAGGATATTGAAGTTATGGAGCGCGACCTCGTAATTTTGTTCGGCTGTCACCAGCTGGTATTCGGCCTCGCTCAATCGGGTTTCGATCATCAGCACATCGCCTTTGGCAATATATCCTTCGGAGAAACGTTCGTCAACCACCGATTTCAACGAGCGAATAATGGCCACATATTGTCGCATAGAGGCAGCAAACTGCTCCATCGCCGAGAGATTCCAATAAGCATAATCGGCTGCATAACGTACTTCGAGACGAGAGAACTCCTCGTTACAGAGCGCAATATCGTAGTCGAGTTCCGAGGCTCGAAAGGCCGCACGCACAGCACCACCGCCATAGAGGGTTTGCACGACACGCGGTTGCAGCGAGAAGGTCCAACGGCGCGATTCGTCCATCTTACGGATGGTTGTCGAAAAACTCCCTTCGGCTGAAAGTTGCGGCAGAAAACCGGTGCGTGCCTGCCCCATTGCCTCGGCAGCACGATTACTTTGCGAAACAGAACTCTTCAACTGCCAGCTATATTCGGCAACAGCCGTGCGATATTCAACAATCGGAGTTTGCGCCGAGAGTTCACTCGCGATCAGCAATAAGAGAGAGAATAGAGACGATTTCATAACGAATGAATACGGTAAAAGATTGCATAAACAACCGGCAGAACAAAGATGGTGAGCAGCGTAGCAACCAGCAGACCACCCATGATCGTAGCCGCCATCGCTCCGAACATGGCATCAAACAACAATGGCAACATTCCCAAGATTGTGGTTCCCGAGGCCATAGTCACCGGAACAATTCGGCTATGTGTAGCCTCGATAAGCGCCTCATAAGGTGTTCGCCCGCTTCTACGCAGCACTCCGATCTGCTCAACCAAGACCACAGCATTTTTGATATTCATACCCACCAACCCGAGCAGTCCGAGTAACGAAAAGAAATTGAAGACCTTTCCGGTAATCACCAATCCGAAAACCACTCCAATAAAGATCAAGGGAATCATCAGCAACACGACAATCGGATCTCGATAGTTACGAAAAAGGAGTAACAGCGTGAGAAAAATCAGCACCAAAGTCAACGGCAAATTGGCAGCCAGCGCATCGTTGGACTCTTGCCGACTCTCCTGCTCACCGAAAATTTTCAACGAGTAGCCATCGGGCAACGCCACGGCACGAGCAATCGAGTCTTGGAGTGTGGTAAACAACTCCAACGTATTGACTCCTCGACTCGGATCGCATTGCGCCCGCATCGCCCGTTGGCGATTATAACGCTTGATCACCCCACCTCGAAATTCAAAGCGAAATCCATCGGTAGCTTGACCGACAGAGCGTACACGCCCCGCGGGAGTAAAGATCGGCAACGCCTGTAAATTGGTCAGGTTATAGGTATCGATATTCTCATCTTTGAGCAATACCGGCAACAACTGATCGCCCTCGCGATACTCACCCAAAGGATAGCCTTCGGTAGCGATTGTGATGCCCCGAGCCATTTGTCCTCGCGAGATTCCGACTCGTTGACCTTTCATCTGCGAATAGAGAGGCAGCCATGTGGGGATTCGATTTCCCCAATCGTTGCGAATATTCGTCGTGCCGGCAGTTCGCCACATTATCTCCTCGGCTTGTGCCGTCAAACGATATAACGTATCGATGTTCTCACCCACAAATCCGAATTCGATGGCAGCGTCGGGGACCGGTGAGAGTTTGAATAACGACGAACGTAACCAGACATCGGGACAGTTCTGCTCGACAAAAATGTTAAACTCCTTCTCAACGAGTGCACTTTGTCGCTTATCATATAACTCGACGAGTAGATTTCCGAAGTTAGGACGTTGCGACGAACTGCCACTCGCTAAATAGTAGCGAGGGGGAGTTGCTCCCATAGTTACCGAGACGTTTTTCACCTCCGGCCGAGCGCGCAGCCACTCCTCCATCAGTTGCAGATTATGGTCCGTAGATCGGATATCGTACCCCTCCGGCAACAAAACATCGGCTCGAAAATAGGGTTTATCAAGCGACGGAAAGAAGTTCTGCGGCATGTGGGTCATTACCACAAGCGAGAGTATGAACAACAGCAGACTCGTCGCGACAACGCCCCATCGCCATTGTAGAAGTTTTGCCAACAGTCGGTCGAATCCCCGATAAAATCGCGTACTATAAGGATCGTGTGAAACAGGAGCTGTACGCAGCATGTAATTTCCCCATAGCGGTGTTTGTGTAAGCGCCAATCCCCAACTTAACAGCAACGACAGCGCCAAAACGACAAAGAGCGGTCGCACGATCTCCGCAACGGAGGATGGAGCCAAATAGAGCGGCAAGAACGAGAAAATGGCGATCAACGTAGCACACAAAAGGCTCCAACGCGAGGTATTAGCCCCCCTGACCAAAGCCCGACGACGCTCCACACCTCGCAACATGGCCTGTTGAGCATTGTCGGTAACTACGATGGCATTATCGACCAACATACCCATAGCAATAATGAATCCGGCGAGAGAGGTGCGATTCAACCCTTCGCCCAGAAACTGCATCAGCAGCAGCGTACCGCCGATCGAAAAGAGGAGTGAACTTCCGATCAAAGCACCGGCACGTAAGCCCATGATCAACATAATCACGGCAATCACAATAGCAACCGACTCAACGAGATTGAGCAAGAAGGTGTTTGTTGCTTCGCGGGCGATATGGTTTTCCGGATAGAGCACCGTCAACTCCATGCCGACCGGCATTCGTCGACTCAACTCCCGTAAAGTCCGATCCACACTTGTCCCCACAGCCACGACATCGGTTCCTTGTTCGGTCGAAATACCGATTCCCACGGCACGATGTCCATTGACCCGCATCAGGGTCTGCGGAGGAGAGAGGTATTCTGCCTCCACACGAGCAACATCACCCAAACGGAATTGCTTACCCTCGGAGGAGATCAGCAACTGATCCGAAAGGTCTTTAAGGCTTTTGTAGGTTCCATCTTCAAGAATACGGACTTGCAACTCTCCGGCTTGTTTTTCGCCACTATCGACAATGGTGTTCTGTTGTGCAATGGTTGCAACGATTGTCTCGGGACGAATGGAGAAATTGGCCAAAGTCGCTAAATTCACATAGACATTGACAACGGGGGTTTGTTCTCCGAAAAGAGTCACTTTCTGCACGCCATCGATCGGGACAAGTTGTCGTTTGATACGTTGCGCCCAATCTCGCAATTCCGACCACGAAAAGCCTTCATCGGCCGAAAGGCCGTAATAGATTCCATAGAGATCGCCATAATCGTCGGCTACCGTAACAGCAGAGGCTCCGGCCGGCAATTTCGGCTGTATGTCAAGCACTTTACGACGAAGTTCGTCCCAAAGTTGGGCGATTTCGGCAGAACGGATGGCCGGATCCAACTCCACAAGGATTTTGGACCGTTCGTAGCCCGACTCCGAGGTGATTTTATGAATTCCCCGCATCGACTGCACCTCTCGCTCGATGGGCTCGGTGATGAGCTGTTCGACTTCGAGCGGATTAGCTCCCGGGTAGGAACAAAGCAGCGACGCACTCTTAATGACAAATGTGGCATCCTCTTTCTTGCCCAATGTAAAGAAACCTGCAATACCCCCAATCAATAGGAGTGCAAGAAAAAAAGCAACCACTTTACCGTTGCGTAACGAATATTCCGGAATATTCATGGCGTCATTGATTTAATATTCGCACTCGTTCTCCCTCCCGAAGTCGATAAACACCGGCAGTAACAACCCGATCACCGGCAACTACTCCGGAATTGACTATGACCCGATTGCGGCCATACAACTCGCCAAGAGTCACTTTTCGACGTGCCACACGATCATCGGCGGTCACAATCCATACATAGGTATCTCCTTGTGCGGGAGCATAGATGGCAGACAAAGGAACTGAAACAGCATCCGGTTGCGGATCGACACTTCTCATGGTAACAACACACGACATGCCCGGGACAATACGATAACGCGAAGGATCGACATCGATCAACTTCAACGACACGGGGTAACCCGAAGCATCGGACGATGTCTTTACATACTCTTTGAGTCGGGCGGCAAAACGTACATCCCGATAGTTGTCGAATGTTACACTAAACCCTGTGGAATCGGAGGTTAGCAGCGGCAGTCCGCTCTCCGGAAGTGTAAATTTCACAGAGGTAGAGATGGGATTCACAACACGGATAATCGTTTGGCCGGCTTGTACCCGTTCGTAGATATCGACATATTTTCGTTCGACAACGCTTGCAAACGGAGCACGGAGTTTGGTCTCTTTGAGCATGTCGAGTGTATTCTCATAAGCAGATTGGCTTTGGGTAAAACGGGTACGAGCCGCCTCGACCTCTTGTTGCGAGACCGCCTCATGTTGCACCAAGCGTTCCATTCGAGCCAATTGCGAACGAGCCTGCTCGAAAGCCGAACGATCGGCAGCCACCTGCAACTCGATATCACGAGGATCCAACTCGGCAAGCAAGCGTCCTTTTGCAACCGCTTCGCCTTCGGAGACCGGCATAGCCAAAACCTGTCCCGAAACCTTAAAAGCAAGATTCACGGCATCATCTGCCGTTGCCATGCCTGCAAAATCTTTTTCAAGGAAGCCTGCCCGATCGGCTATTATCACTTTCACGGGTCGAACGACTTCGCTCGACGATTGCCGTTGCGAACAACCGGACAGCACAAATAACAGAGAGATAAATACAAATAAGCGCATAATAAAAGTTGACTTCGAAAATTTCAAAGTCAACTTTTATACCATAACCATATTATTGTCTCTATGGATGAATATCCCGACAATTATTTTTAGCCACGATAGTTCCATTTTCTAAAACTACCACCCCATTATTGGCTCGCAAGAGGGTTTTCATGGTCGAAGCATCCATATTATAGCACGGGACATCGCCTGTGCCAAAGTCATAGACCGTCGTGTCATACAGCGGTTGTGGGGTCAGACATATCACCTGTGCCGAATCTTGTTTTGCTCGCTCGACCAATTGAGCCATACGATGAGCACATTTTTTAGGGAGTTTATCGAAAGAGGTGACACACAACATATAAAGACGCCCCGAGACCGAGAGAATCTGCTCGGTGACATCGGTATCGACATTGCGAACCGAAAATTCGCTGATCAACGGACGAATTGCCGGCAACTCCTCGGTGGTATAGGTCTCAACCCACTCCCACTTCGTTTCATCCTGCCATTCGGTATCTGTCAATGCAAATTCGCGAATTCGGCCGTTTTTTCGGTTGCGATATACCAGAATGGTTTCGGTCTCGGCAGTAGGAGCAATCGAGGCTTGGTGCATCGCTTCTCGGATATTTACCCCCACACGATAAGGCAAGAAATCGATCAATGGCAAGTGGATATAGCAATAATAACCTAAATACATCGCCATTCCAAAGAAAGTACATGTAAGTAGCACCTCTACGGGTTTGAAGGCAAAGATCTTATCGGGACGATAACGCCACCAAACGACAAAAGCCATTGGAAGGAGGGCGAAATTCTTCATGAAGGTTTGCCACGGCGTAAGTTTCAGGGCATCTCCAAAGCAACCGCAATCCTCTACGGGAATGACCGTAGCACTCAAAAAGGTGAGTATGGTAAAGAAGCACATCGACGCCAACGCAAAAATCGAGATCAGTCGGATGCGCACCTTAAACAGAAGCATACAACCCATCATCAACTCGGCGCCACACAGCCAGATAGAGAATACCATGCTGGCAGGCAACAACGATTCGAGTCCGTATATCGACAGATATTCGCTAACCTTCAAGGCTGTACCCCACGGATCTATAACCTTGACAAATCCCGATATAATAAAGGTTAATGCAAGGATTACACGACAAAGGTGTGCGAAATTCTTAAATATGCGTTTACTTCTCATTGCCGAGGATCGGAGTTATTTCAGCACGAATACGCTCAAAAATGGTATCAGGATCGGCCATTGCTCCCGCTGCATTGCTGCAATCGACAACGCGCAAGGTCGGATCGGCAGCCGCTGCCGTAAGATAGACCTCGCGGACATTACGCTGCAACGACAATGATCCTTCGTGAATGTCTTGTCCTCCTTGCAGGTAGGAACGATCATCACCGGCACGGACCTCGGAGAGTTTGCGTTCGGTAAATGCAAAAGGCACATCGAGAAATAGCGAAATATCCGGACGGGGAAGATTGTTATGACCAAATTCGAGGTCCAAGATCCAGCGCGACAACTCCGCGCGAGCCGTAGCATTGGAAAGCTTCGCACATTGATAGCCCACATTGGAATAGACATATCGGTCGAGAATCACCACCGAACCGGCAGCAAGCCACTCGCGAATCTGCGGAGCAGCAGCGGCTCTGTCACCGGCAAACAACAAAGCTACCACATAGGGATCGACCTGTTCGACACTTCCCAGCTCTCCACGCAGAAAACGGGCGATCAACTCACCATAAATCGGGGCATCGAACCGCGGGAAGTGGATATATTCACTCCGAACACCTCGCTCGGCAAAAAGATCACGCAATTTGCGTATCTGGGTCGATTTTCCGGCACCGTCCAATCCTTCGAGTACGATAAACATAAGGGCAGCAGTTTTGTATATTTTGTTACAAGGGACTAATTCCGCAACATACGCACAGCTCGCTGTACGCCAGCAATGAACGCATCAACCTCGGCAATCGTATTATAAAGAGCAAACGAGGCTCTGCACATACCATTTACTCCGTAGTGTGTCATCACCGGCTCGGCACAATGCTGTCCCGTACGAACGGCAATACCGAGTTTGTCGAGAATCATACCCAGGTCATAGGCATGGACTCCTTCGATATTAAACGATACAATCGCACATTTATTGGGCGTTGTACCATAAATTTTCACGCCGTCGATGGTCAAAAGGCGTTCGGTGGCATATTTCAACAGTTCGGTTTCGTGCCGCTCGATATCATTCGGATCAAATTTCCGCAAAAACTTCACAGCCTCTCCCAACCCGATTGCTCCGATAAAGTTGGCGGTTCCGGCCTCGAACTTCAAAGGGACAGGGGCGTAGGTCGTACGTTCGAATGAGACCCGATCCACCATATCTCCACCTCC
Source organism: uncultured Alistipes sp. (assembly GCA_964527525.1). GTDB lineage: Bacteria > Bacteroidota > Bacteroidia > Bacteroidales > Rikenellaceae > Alistipes. The sequence continues at coordinate 122,544 of CAZGPA010000001.1, forward strand.
GAAGAATGGCGGCATAGCCTCTAACAACGAGCGTTTGCCATAGAGCACTCCGATACCCGTAGGTCCATAAAGTTTATGCCCCGAAAAAGCATAAAAATCACAATCCAAAGTTTGTACATCAATACCGCCGTGCACCACACCCTGACATCCGTCCACCACAACGATAGCTCCTACGGCGTGTGCAGCATCGACAATCGGGCGCAAGTCGGGACGAGTGCCAAGTGTATTCGAAGCCTGTGTCACGGCAACGACCCGTGTACGGGAATCGAGCAGCGAGGACAACAACTCGGTGCGCAGACGTCCGGCATCATCGAAAGGCAACACACGGAGTTCAGCTCCCTGACGCTCAGCCAACAACTGCCACGGCACAATATTCGAATGGTGCTCCATCTCGCTGACAACAATATTATCGCCTTGTCGGACAAACTTCCCGCCCCAAGCGTATGCAACGGTATTGAGCGAGGCAGTGGCTCCGGAGGTAAAGATCACCTCCTCTTTTTCGGCAGCTCCGATATATTCGGCAATCCGACAACGAGCCTCTTCGTAGAGTTCGGTAGCCTGCTCCGAGAGGAAATGTACCCCACGATGAATATTGGCATTGAGCTCGCTATGAAGGCGATTGATCGCATCAATCACCGACTGTGGTTTTTGAGCCGTAGCTCCGCTGTCTAAATAAACCAACGGTTTGCCATAGATCTCACGGCGCAAAATAGGGAACTCTTCGCGTATTTTCTCGACATCAAACATGGCTATATACTCTCCATTTTAGTAGCGATCAAATCGATCAAAGGTTGACGCAGCACCTCGAAATTACAGCGATCAATCACCTCTGCCACGAAACCTTCGATTTGCAATCGGCGAGCCAAAGATTCGCTCAGACCACGCTGGCGCATATAAAGAATCGCCTCATCGTCCATCTGTCCGACGGTTGCGCCATGCGAGCATTTCACATCATCGGCATAGATCTCCAACTGCGGTTTGGTATCGATACGCGCCTTGTCGCCAAGCAACATATTGCGGTTTTGCTGTTGGGCATCGGTACGCTGGGCATCGGGAGCGACATAGACCAATCCGCCAAATTCGCCCACCGCGCATCCGCCTGCAACTCCTTTGACATAGGTTAGGCTACGACAATCGGCGACATTGTGGTTGGTACGAAGTTTCAACACGCTATGTTCGTCGTCGGCCACCACAAACAACCCGTCAAAATGGTTCTCTGCATGACAACCGTTGAGATCGAAATGATAAGAGAGGTTGGAACTATTCAATTGAAGGCTTGTTACCCGACAAATGCTATCGGCATCCTGTACCACACGGACATCGGCAAAAGTTGCCACACGGGACAGCTCGATCAATTCACAACAAGCCCCAACTCCGACATGTACCGACAACTCCGAAGCATCACAGTTATCGTGCAACACCACCAAACGCAGAGAACCTCCGGTTGCAATCTCCACCTGCAAATGTTGCGGATTGACCGCATAGCAGATCTCAGACTGCTTCTCTTCGATGCGAAGCTGCCCGTCAACCATACGGTAATCGGTCAAAAGTTGTAAAATTGCATCCATTACTCTTTGCAATCGTTGATCAACCAATCGTAGCCCTCTTTTTCGAGTTTGAGAGCCAATGTCTTATCTCCCGAGTAGATAATACGTCCCTGATAGAGGACATGCACCACATCGGGCACGATATAATCCAGCAAGCGTTGGTAATGGGTGATGACCACTGTGGCATTTTCGGGGGTATGCAGTTTGGTTACTCCCGTAGCGACAATACGCAAGGCATCGATATCCAAACCGGAATCGGTTTCATCGAGAATTGCCAGCTTGGGATCCAGCATAGCCATTTGGAATATCTCGTTTTTCTTCTTCTCGCCACCCGAAAAACCTTCGTTCACGGCACGAGCAGTCAACTTGGATGAGAGTTCTACCACGGCACTCTTCTCGCGCATCAATTTCAGAAACTCGGCTGCCGTCAACGGTTCTTCGCCTCGAAACTTACGTTGCTCATTAATCGCCAACTTCATAAAATTGGCCATCGTAACCCCCGGGATCTCAACAGGATATTGAAAGCCCAAGAAAAGGCCGAGTCGGGCGCGATCCTCAATCGACATCGACAACAGATCTTCACCCAAGAAAGTTACCGAACCTTCGGTTACGGTAAATTTCTCGTTACCGGCCAACACCGAAGCCAAAGTCGATTTACCCGACCCGTTCGGTCCCATAATAGCATGCACCTCTCCGGCACGAACTTCCAAATTGATACCTCGAAGAATCTCTTTATCCCCGACCGAAGCATGCAGATTTTTAACGCTTAACATATATGATCATTATTTTATTTTCCTTTTCAACATTATGCAAGGATCTTGTGGTTAACCAACCGATCCTTCCAGACTGATAGCCAGCAATTTCTGAGCTTCAACCGCAAATTCCATAGGTAATTTGGCCAGCACCTCACGAGCATATCCGTTGACAATCAGTCCGACAGCATCTTCTGTGGATAGCCCGCGCTGATTGCAGTAGAAGAGCTGATCATCGGAGATCTTCGAGGTAGTAGCCTCGTGTTCCACTACTGCCGAACGGTTGCGGATATCCAACTCCGGAAAAGTATGAGCCCCACACTTGTCACCAATAAGCAACGAATCGCATTGCGAATAGTTACGGGCATTTTCAGCACCTTTTCCCACGCGCACCAAACCGCGATAGGCATTTTGACTATAACCGGCAGAGATTCCTTTCGAAACGATTCGGCTACGGGTATTGCGACCGACATGGATCATCTTTGTTCCGGTATCGGCCTGTTGGTAGTTATTGGTCATGGCTACCGAGTAGAACTCTCCGACCGAATTATCACCGGCCAAGACACAACTCGGATATTTCCAAGTAATTGCCGAGCCTGTTTCGACCTGTGTCCACGACAAACGAGCATTCTCGTGGCAGATTCCGCGTTTGGTCACAAAGTTATAGATACCGCCACGCCCCTCTTTATCCCCCGGGTACCAATTCTGCACGGTCGAATACTTCACCTCGGCATCACGCTCGACAACAATCTCGACAACAGCGGCATGCAACTGGTTTTCATCTCTACGGGGAGCAGTACAACCCTCCAAATAGCTGACATAAGCACCCTCATCGGCAACGATCAATGTTCGTTCGAACTGTCCCGTTCCTGCGGCATTTATACGGAAATAGGTCGATAACTCCATCGGGCAACGGACACCCTTCGGGATGTAGCAGAACGATCCATCGGAGAAGACAGCCGCATTGAGTGCCGCGTAAAAATTGTCTTTATAAGGCACGACACTACCCAGATATTTTTTCACCAATTCGGGATAATCACGCAAAGCCTCGGAGATTGAGCAAAAGATAATTCCCATCTCAGCCAACGTCTCCTTAAAGGTGGTTTTAACAGATACAGAATCCATTACGGCATCGACAGCAACACCGGCTAATGCCATCTGCTCTTCGAGCGGAATTCCCAACTTATCAAATGTACGTTTCAGTTCGGGATCGACTTCATCCATCGAGTTGAGTTTCTTCTGCTGTTTGGGGGCTGCGTAATAGATGATATCCTGAAAATCAATTTCAGGAATCGACAAATGTGCCCAAGTCGGCGGGGTTAATGTCAACCAATAGCGATAAGCTGCTAAGCGGCGCTCGGTCATCCACTCCGGTTCGCCCTTCTTGGCAGAAATCAAACGTACGATCTCTTCGGATAGTCCCTTGCCGATGGTTTCGGTTTCGATATCGGTCGTAAATCCGTATTTATACTCTTGATCGCGAAGATCTTCCAATATTTCTTTATCGTTCTCTATCATTTCAAGCAAAATATCATACAAAGGTACAAAGGGGAAAGGAAAATTCAAAATACAGAATCCCGAATTATTCCTACTGCTCTAAAAAAACAGGTAACAAAGCATGCGATTTTCACTTTCCAATCACCATAATACTACAATTAGTCGGCCAAGAGCCTTACACATTGCAAACGGCCACACCTATATATATTATAGATTAAGCGCATGTTTCAAAATAATTTTCCAGAAAATCTTTGTAATTCCCTAAAAAGATTCTATATTTGCACACCTTTTCACACGAATAGTGTAAAAAATGGTTTGGAAGGTTGGGTGAGTGGCTGAAACCACCAGTTTGCTAAACTGACGTACGGGTTTCCGTACCGGGGGTTCGAATCCCCCACCTTCCGCTAGATCGGAACAAGCCCGTCTAACAAGTTTTTTGTTGGGCGGTTTTTTTGTAATGATGCAAAAAGCGGCACTCGGATAAAAATATAAGCGCTTGTATATTTGCATTTTACAACAACATTCCCGAGATTAACAAAAAAGGTAATGATGCAAAAAACGCCGCTTTTTGCATCATTACCTTGCATCATTGCCATTTATTAGATTCGAGAGTGTATTACTCCCCTACTCTTCGGGAGCAAACATCGGATCCCAAGCCGGAAGTAATATCGGCTTTTGATTGAGCATCTTCATAATATCCTCCGGGATATACTTCTTCTCGACGACAAGACGATACATATACTCGTCAAACCATTGATCGGTCATGATCAGTTTGCCTTTGTATCCCGATTTTATACCCCAGCTATTTTCAACCATCCATTTCTTGGTTTTTCCGTTTGCGTCGATGTCAACAGCAATCAGGGTCATAGCATGTGTCGAGCCGCTGGCATAGGTCATGATACGTTGTTTTTTGTCCATCGGGAACGAAGTGCGGAACAGCGAAGCATAATCCATATTGGCAAGATCGAGCGTTCCTTTCGTACGATCCAAGAATTTCCCGACGTCGCACGAAAAATACATCGCAGTATTGTCTTTAATCGAGGCAATGGCCATCTCTTTGATTCGCTCGATGGGCAGGTTGAGATACAACCAATTCTCGCCATCGTAAACATGGCGATCATATTCGATTTCGTAAACCTTGCCATATTCACGCGATGGATCGTTCATCACCATAACATAGTTCGCTTCGAGATCCTCGCCGATATATTCATCATAGAAACTCTTCGGAGTGTAGGTTTTGGTGCTAACAACCTTACCGGCTTTGTCGTAACGTGTCCATTCGAATTGAGTCGGAGGAACGCCCAAGCACTCCACCAAAATTCGATAAATCTCGGAGAGCATAACGACTTTGCCTTCGGCGGATTGTGCAGGAGTCAACGAGCGCAGCTCCAAAGCATATTCGCGCAATTTGAGTTTCAAAATCGTCATCATCTGCTTCGAGTTTTCGCTCTGATAGGTCTCCGGCATAGCCGATTTGGGAACTACACCATATTTCATAATCAGATTCGATACTCCCGTAAATTGGCCACCTTGACTAATGGGATTTCGCAACAACCAATCGACCTTACGATCGGAAAGATCCAAATCGCGCGTATCTATGATAGCTTGCAGGAAAAGGTTTGACTTCTCCAAAAGATCGTAAAACGAGTTGTAATTCTGGGCAAATTCAAACGAAGGGAGATTGTATTTGGCAATCATCTTGGCGCGAAGTACATTCAAGCCGGTGAATAACCAACAACGTCCCGAGGATTTTTGGTTGGTTATTCCTTTGGTTTTGACCTGATGCGAAAAATGTGTATCGATCATTGTCAAATTCTCGGAGTTGATGGCCAATGTGGCAATCGCATTTGAAGCCAAAGCATTTTTCACGGCCTTCTGTTCTGCTGATCCGGTATAACTTTGCCGAATTCGGGTTAACATTTCATTACTGATACCGCCTTCTTTGGTTTGAGCCAAACTGCCGGACACGCCGATCAGCAACAGGGCGGCACAAAAAAATAGTCTCTTCATAATAGGTTGTTTTAGGTTTATTTTCTCTGTTAAATTATCGTGTCTATTGCTCGGCGACCAATCGGCAGGTTGCTCTGCACAACTCTCCGGCATCGGTGATACCTTCGATTACAACATTATAGTCGTTACAACGATCAGCGGTCCAGAATGACATCGAAGCGATGCCCTCCTTACTGCTGCGCAGATTGGGATTCCATGCAATGGTCGTGCGGAGGTCCTTTTTATGTGTAGCGGTTGGGGTATCGTAGCGCGGAGCATAAAACTCAGCCGGCTTACAGTAACCCGCCACCAGAACTTTGGCGATCGACCGGTTTCCGGTAGACATTGTGCGGTTGATATCGCGCACCTCCAAAACAATAACACCGTAGCGAGAATTTACACTCATACCGACAGCATCTTTGGCCTCAACGTAGGCAAGTCGTGTAATATTATCCATGGCATACATGTCGAGCACTCCGATATCGGAAGGAGTTCCGTTGACAAGTACGCTGGGGATTCGATCATCGTCAACCGAAGTATCTTCCTCCGTACTCATCGTCACTTGATCCGTATCTTCTACATTCGTATCTCGAATAAAGTTATTTCCGATCCGGACTTTCTTACGTACGCGCACCTCCACCCCGACAATTTCGAGTTGGCGGAATCTTTGCAATGCGTCATATACCGAAGCATAGCGAGTCAAGTCTCCGCTGAGTGAGTTGAAAGAGTCAATAGCGGTCGCATAAGAGTATTGGCTCTCGCGTTTTGCCGTTACAACCACTGCATCGATATCGATTACACGCATTCCTCCTTCGGTATAGTATTTCTCTTTTGCACCCATCAACATCGCCTCTGTTACGGATGGTTTATACTCCTTGAAGTTCGGACGATTCAACGGGATATTTGTCGTAGGATATGTTTCAGGATCAATCTTGATAACCACCGTACGTGTGCTTCCCTTACGGCTAAGAGCCTGGATGTTATATTGTATCGTATCGGGAGAGTCTATTCCGGTGATTCTAAACCGGTTGGTATTGGTGAGCGGGAAGATTCCGTGCATTCGTCCACTCTTCTGGAAGATTGCAATACTCGGTTTCTTTGCCTTGCCGATTATACCCATGACCCGCCCTGTGATACGTTGCATGGTTTCAACCGGATGTTGCAATTTCGGATGGTCGCCTTTGAGTATTTTACCCAAATCGTAACGTCGCCAACCATTGGTCAGCATGATCAGATCGAGATATTCCTTGCGGTTGGAGTTCTCTTTGCTGAAATATTCGGCAGGTTTCTCGATGTTGCCGTGCAGATCGGAACTTAACAGCAGGTAGCTGAAAATATTTTCACTCGCAGGATCAAGTTGCACCGCATCGGCATCGGTAACCGAAACCACAAATCGTCCGGATGCAGGCTGCCCCTCGCTGTTGCGAATACGGAAATTGAGCGACACCTTTTCACGAGGTGAAAAACGGGCCTTATCCGTGGAGACATCTGCGGTAGCAAACTTTTGATTGTCAACAAATACGAGACGTTCCGCAACAATCTGGCGGCTCTCTTTATCTACAATGGATATGATGATGATTCCACTCATCATCTTCGACAACGAGATGCGTTTCAGGCGAGAAACATCCTCGATAACCGCCTCGATAGCCCCTCTCGATTGCACCACCGCTGCCAAACGCGAAATCGGGAGGTCGGCAGTTGTTCCGACCTTCATCAGGATCGAATTTCCGGTGCTGTGTTTTACCTGTATCGAACATCCCGAAGCCAAAGCAGTCGGGAGATTGAATGTACGGGTCAGTCCCTTCTCCGAGGTTATGGTTGCCGTATATCGCTTATCGGCCTGTGCTGTCATCAAGAATAGTCCCATACCTTTGTGCCGCGATTTTATATCGCAGAGCACATTGCCATTATTGT
>CAZGPA010000002.1:0-124740 GCA_964527525.1 uncultured Alistipes sp.
AGGGATCGACAACCGTAGGTGCGGAGATGAATTGCAGCCATATTAAACCCTCGGGATTGGGTGCAGAAATTACGGCAACGGCTATATTGACGGAGGTCGATGGTCGCAAACTGACTTTCAATGTCGGAGCACGAGATGCCGAAGGTATGATCGGTGAAGGTGTGCATGTGCGATATGTCGTTGATCGGGAGCGTTTTATGAGTAAATTTCAGGGGTAGGACTCGCTCATTTTCCCGATAGAGCCAAGAAAAATATGCCAATGGGCATATTTCAATAAAACAGGTACACAGCGGTAAAAAATATACGAATTTCGATAAAAATTCAATTATTCGGCATAAACTTCGCGTGATTTTTGCTTCAAGTCTTGGAATTTGCAAAATTTTTCCTACCTTTGCACTCGCTTTCGAGCAATTGTTTGAGCTGTGGTGTAATGGTAACACAGCAGATTTTGGTTCTGTCGTTCTGGGTTCGAGTCCCGGCAGCTCAACCAACAAAAGGTGGTCAATATGGCCACCTTTTGTTGTAAAAGGCCTTTCTCGCTTGTTGGAAGATTGAAACGTGCAGTTTACTTTCCTCGGCTACTCTCCCAAATGGTTAAACAAGTAATTCGGTAATTTTCATCGGAAATAGCGGCCTTGCATACTTTGCAGGTCGCTATTTTTTATTAACTTTGTGGAACGATCGTAGGTATCGTATTACGGAAAATGAGATCATGACAATAAAACTATGACACCACAACAATTTATCGAGCGATTTCGCGAGGCTTTTGGTGAGACTGCACCTCTGCCCGTTGCTGTTTGGTACGACGATATAGCGGCAGTTGCCGATAGTCGAGTACCGCGATGTATGATTGGGGCAATTCGCAAGGTTTGTGAAGGTGAGTCGCTGACCCTTACGGCGGATAACGTGCAGTGTGGGGGTGGTGGACTCTATACCGCTTTCCGACCGATGCCCGAGCGTGTTCCCCTTTTTGTTCCCGAAACCGAACATTACAAACGTACTCCCGAGATGGTTTGTGACTATATCGCAGGGTTGGGTATTGAGTTGACCGACAAACCGTTTCTGAACTTTGTGCGTGTTGACAAGTTGGGCGATTGGGATGGAGTAGAGGCTGTGTTGTTTTTCGCCACACCTGATATATTGTCGGGACTTTGTACATGGACATTCTATGATAGTAATTCCTCGGATGCCATTGTAACACCGTTTGCCTCGGGATGTGCAAGTACCGTAACCTTCGCCACGACGGAGAATCGCAAGGGCGGCAAACGTTGTTTCTTGGGGATGTTCGATCCTTCGGCTCGCCCTCTTGTGCCGAAGGAGGAGTTGAGTTTTGCTGTGCCGATGTCACGTTTCCGAGAGATGCTCGCGACGATGCCCGATAGTGCACTCTACCAAAAGGCTTTCTCGGTGATTCGTCGCCGCATAAATGGCGAGATCGGTTAAAGGGGACTTTCATTCATTAACAACAGGTAGTGTTCAATCGCGTAAATCTGGTTGATTTGTGGTTGAACACTTTTTATGCTTTAATTATTATACTCCCTTTTGCTGGAATATGCTTCGACGCAGATGATATTTAGCCTCGACAGACTCCGTGATATTTCTTGAATTTGCCGTCTGAAAAGAGCCAATAATCACATTTCAATATCCCCATCTGCCCCAAAAAGGAAACAGCCACGTCACAACTTGACGTTATTTTTTATATCTTTGCACCCCGAAGAGCATACAGTTCTTCCACGATATGAGAAATAATATAAACTTACATTACTACATCTCAGCAGCATATATCTACATTCCGTATTATTATAATATCAGTACGAACTGGGAAGACTGAGTGTTGATGTAATTCTCGTTTCAAAATCACTATCAAAATAAAATTGTATGAGCAAAGTGCATTTGTTCATAATGGTGCTGTGTGTATCATTATGGGCTGAGGGTAGCTATGCCCAAAATTCTTATGTGCTGACCTTGGAGCGGATGTTTGCTCTGGCAGACGAAAATAGCAAGACACTAAAAGCGGAGGATGCATCGGTGGCAGAGGCACAGCAGGCTGTTAAAGTGGCTAAAAGCGGATACCTCCCCGATATAGACATCTCTTTATCGGCGAGTTATCTTGGTAATGGTTGCCTTTTAGACCGTGAGTTCTCAAATGGACAGAGTATTAAGATGCCTCACTTCGGAAATAATTTTGCCATTCAAGCCACTCAACTTATCTACGCCGGTGGGGTAGTTACCAATGGTGTGGCTATGGCAAAACTGAAAGAGGAGATGGCGGGTGTGAATCGTGAGGCGGCACGCGCTCGTATCCGGTTTATGCTTACGGGGTTTTATCTCGACCTATATAAATTACATAATGCGTTAAAAGTATATGATAAGAGTATAGAGTTAGCCCGTATTGTGATAGAGGATACAAAGGTGCGTAACGAGGCCGGCGTTGCTCTGCAAAACGATATTACCCGTTATGAATTGCAACTCAAAAACCTTGAACTTGCTCGTCGCCGGGTAGAGAATTCCGTAGAAATCCTTAATTGTGATCTGGTAACAATACTTGGTTTGTCTGCTGATACACGGATTAAACCCGATACGACACTTCTTGATCGTTCGTTATCCACAAAGGGAATGACTTATTGGCAACAACAGGCCGAGAACAACGCGCACGCCGTAAAGCAGTCGGCATTGGCAGTGGCGATGGGCGAAAGAGCCGAGAAGTTGGCACGTGCAAAGCGCCGTCCAACGGTTGCCCTTATTGCGGCTAACCATTTTGACGGTCCGATAACTATTGAAGTGCCTGTTATCAATAAGAATTTTAACTATTGGTATGTGGGCGTAGGTGTGTCGTTCCCGATTCACTCTTTCTATAAAGCGAATAAGAACATCAAGCAGGCTCGATACAGCACGATGTTGAGCCGCCGCCGTCAAGATGAGGTTTTGGAGCAGACTTCACTGGCTGTACAATCCGATTATACCAAATATTTGGAGGCCTATGATGAGGTGGCAACATTGGAGAAGAATGTGCAGCTCGCCAATGAGAATTATCGTGTGATAGAAAACCGCTATCGCAACGACATTGCTCTTGTGACGGATATGCTCGATGCTTCGACTCAACTGCTTGATGCGGAGCTGCAATTGGTCAATGCTCGTATTAATGTGGTATTCAACTATTATAAACTGAGAAATACATCTGGTAACTTATAAAAACAACAATACTATGAAAAGAAAGATTAAAAAACCGATTTACAATATTTTTGCCTGCATCCTGCTCGTGGTTGCCATTTCGTGGGTATGCGATAAATTCATACATTTAGGCAGTGTTGAGTTTACCGAAAATGCACAAATCAAGCAGCATATTGTCCCCATAAATTCTCGTGTGCAGGGATTTATCAAGGAGGTGCGTTTTGACGAATATGCCAAAGTGTCAAAAGGGGATACACTCGCCATTATCGAAGATGCCGAGTATCGCTATATGGTAGCGCAAGCAGAGGCTAACCTTGCCAATGCAAAAACGGGTAAAGATGCGATGCACAATGTTATTTCAACGACAAATACAAACCTCTCGGTTACGGAGGCAAGTATTGAGGAGGCCCGTATATTGTTCGAGAATGCGGAGCGTAACTACAATCGTTTTGATGCACTCTACAAGCAGAATGCCGTAACCAAACAGCAGTATGACGATATGCAGACAGCCTATTCGGCGGCAAAGGCTCGTTATGAGATGCTTAAACGTCAAAAGGAGAGTGTTCGGTCTGTCGGTCGAGAGCAGAGTACCCGTTTAGGACAGAATGAGGCAGGTATAAAGTTGGCGGAGGCTGCTTTGGAGTTGGCACGTCTGAATCTCTCATATACCATTATTCTTGCTCCTTGCGATGGCGTTACGGGCAGAAAGGAGATTCAGGTAGGGCAACTTATTCAGCCAGGGCAGACTATTGTGGATGTTGTGGATGCAGGGAGTAAGTGGGTTATTGCCAACTATAAAGAGACACAAACTGCAAACATTCGAAAAGGCCAAGAGGTGGAAATTGAGGTGGATGCCGTTCCCGACCATAAGTTCAAGGGAGTTGTTCGTTCAATCTCTCGTGCTACGGGGGCAAGTTTTTCGTTGATGCCGCAAGATAATTCATCCGGTAATTTTGTAAAGATCGAGCAACGGATCCCTATCCGCATAGATTTTACAGAGGATAACGACGCCGAGGCCTTGGAACGTGTAGGCGCAGGTATGAATGTGGAATGTAAAGTATTGTATTAATGGGGCATCATCACAATCCAAACCAACCATTCTCAATACCGCAGATTCGCTTTATCCCCGAACTGTTGAAACCGTGGCTGTTGATACTCTTTATCATCGTTTTTAACTGCACGGGAGGGGTATATCTTGCGGCAGTGAGCGATATGGTCGGTGCAACGCAACTACTGCAAGAAGATATTATGATGGCGGGCTATGCCTCGTTGGTGGGTATGGCTCTGTTTTTTGCCATAATGTTTCGCTTGAAGTGGGCTGTAAGACCAAAGACGGCTCTCGGCAGTTGTCTGTCGGTGCTGATTGCTGCCAATTTGATATGTATGCACACAAGCAGTGTGCCTGTATTGGTGGGAGTAAGCCTTGTGGCGGGATTCTTCCGGATGTGGGCGATTTATGAGTGCAACTCGACCATTCAATTGTGGATTACTCCCACGCGAGATATGTCAATATGGTTTTGCTACATCTACTTGATGGTGAATGGCACAATCCAACTTACGGGTATTGCCGCACTTTCGTTCTCGGTATGGGCATCGTGGCACTATATGTATTGGTTTATTATAGGCGCACTGCTGATGATTTATCTGATAGTTATTATCTGCTACAAAGGTATCTCCATTATGCCACGCCTTCCATTGTATGGTATCGATTGGATCGGTATGTTATTGTGGGGTGCTACTGCGATGTCTATACTTTTCATCTGTGTTTACGGTGAGCATTACGATTGGTGGCAGTCCGAACATATATGGGCCGCTACGATATTGGGCATACTCTCGCTTGGTTTAAATCTTTGGCGAGCCTCGTTCCTTAGGCATCCATATATCTCGTTGCAAATCTTCAAGATTCCTATCGTGCCTATCTGTGTCGGTATCATACTTGTTATGGATTTGCTGCTTGCCCCGTCGCATATCTTCGAACATGCTCTAATGGAGAACGTGCTGGGGTACGACCATTTGAATACTCTAACGCTTAATTGGGTATCAATCATAGGTGTCGTATTGGGCATATTATTTACTTGGCAAACCTTTGCTCGTAGGAAGTGGACTTACCAGCGAATGTTGGTAATCGCTTTTTCGTGTTTCACATTCTACTTGGCATACTTCTATTTCCGAATAGACTACAACCTGCCCAAAGAGGCTTTATACCTCCCCGTTATTATCCGTTCTGCGGGCTATGTTATGGTGGCAGTGATGATGCTGACAGCAAATGCCCGACTCCCATTTCCCTACATATTCTTGCATGGACTCTCCTTTCAGAATATGTTTAGTGCGACATTGGCAGGGCCTATTGGTAATGCTATTGTGGGGCGATTATTGACTGTTGTTATGGCGCGTAACTCGATGTTGTTAGGAGAGAAGATGGATCGTGTATCGCTATCGGCTTCGCACGTCAACTTTGGCGAACTTTATGGGATGGTTCAAGTACAAGCATTATTAGAATCAATGAAAGAGATATATGGCTGGCTCCTTTTTGTGGCTATACTTTGTATGCTTGGACTCATGCTTCGATATAGCGGAATCCGTCCGATAAAAGTAATTGAACCGACCTATCGAGCAATTTATAAATTTATACGCTATGATATACGACTTCGACTGAGATATATAAGGCACAATATAGCAGAACAAGGATAAATAAAATAGGCAATTATATACGACTTTACCCAACATATGGAATCCCCGATTTCCGCCGCAGGCGGACGCAACTCCCCTGCCTGAGGCGGGGGAGTTAGGGGGTTGGTCATAAATTATGAACACGGCTCTGCCGTGAGTGTAGGGCGGAGAGAAATGCGAAAGCTACAAGACAATGTAAATTCGTATATAAGCCCATAAAATATACTCCTCGATGATTTTATAGAGGCGTATAGCTATGTGACTGCGAATATGGGAAAACGGTTGAAAAAACATAAAAGCTTCGGATTCTGCGAATTTCCCCCAGAAAAAGTTGCCCGATATCGGATTAATTTATACTTTTGAGGAATAAATAAAAACCCACAATGACAATCATTCAGTTAGAGTACCTCCTTGCGGTTGCTAATTGCGGCAGTTTTTCATTGGCTGCCGAACACTGTTTTGTTACCCAGCCGTCGTTGAGTATGCAGGTCAAAGCCCTCGAAGAGGAGCTGGGTGTCATATTGCTTGACCGATCGAAAAAGCCGGTCATCCCCACAGAGGCCGGTCGGGTAGTCCTTGATCGCGCCCGTGAGGCATTACGAGCATACAACAACATTCGAGAATCGGTTGCCGAACTGAAAGGTGAAACCTCCGGAAAATTGCGTCTTGGAGTTATCCCCACCATTGCGCCCTATCTGTTGCATAAGTTCATACCGGCATTTGTTCGTAACTATCCAAAAGTTGAGTTGGAGATCTCCGAGATGGTAACTGCCGACATTATTGAGGCGCTCAAAAAAGACCGTATCGATGCTGCACTTGTTGCAAGTGGAACTTGTGGAGAAGGAATTCTTGAACAAGAGTTGTTCAACGATCGTTTTTATGCGTATGTATCTCCCGACAACCCGCTTTACGAACGCCAAAACATCAGAATAGAGGATATAGATCTCAAAGATCTGGTAATTCTCAGTCCGGGAAACTGTATGCGTGACCAAATTATCGAGCTATGCCAAGCACGGCGAAATTTGCCTACTCACTATTCGTTTGAGTCGGGTTCGCTTGATACATTGATGCGTATTGTAGATTGCACATCATGCCTTACAATTATTCCGGAAATGGCTATCGAATACATTCCACGCGACCATCGTGACCGACTAAAAACATTAGCCAAAGGGGCTACATCCCGAAAGATCGCAGTGGCTGTTAGCCGAACCTATGTTAAAAAGTCGATTATTAAAGTCTTGACATCTACTATATTGTCGGAGTTAAACATCGCTTGATAATATACTTTTTGAAATAGCTGTATCATAAATACTTTCAAATAAAAGAGATCGTTTTTTGACCCAAGAACATGACGAAATAGGAAGTGTCAAAGCCGAAAAGTCTTGTCAAACAGAAATCCCGAAGTTGGTTAAGACTTCGGGATTTCTGTTTCGCTGTCATTGTGTTATTTTGTTCCGAGAAGTTTCTCTTTGATAGAGAATTTCTCATATTCATTACGTAGCGAGGTGATCAATTCTTTGACTGACTGTATTTTTTGCGCACGCCATGCATTGGAACCACAGAAAGCATATCCATTCTGCAACTTGCCCTTGAAGGCATTGTAAAGTGCCAACATAATGCAGTAGGGGCTATGGGTCACATCGCAGGTCTTAATGCAATCAAACGGGCAACTCTTGGGGCGTTTAAGTCCCTCTTTTACCCGTTCGAGGAATGAGTTGTGAATGGCTCTTCCGGGCATTCCTACCGGACTCTGAATAATCTCAATATCTTGTTCCGATGCATCGATATAGCTCTGTTTGAAAGCTAGGTCGGCGTCGCACTCGTCGGTTGTGACAAAGCGTGTTCCCATCTGTACGCCGTCTGCACCTAACTCCATGATACGATAAATGTCTTCTCC
Organism: uncultured Alistipes sp.; assembly: GCA_964527525.1. GTDB lineage: Bacteria > Bacteroidota > Bacteroidia > Bacteroidales > Rikenellaceae > Alistipes. The sequence continues at coordinate 7,739 of CAZGPA010000002.1, forward strand.
GGTATAGATACCACCTCCGGCGATAACCGGTATGTGGCAATCGTGTTCTTGCTCGAATTTGCGAACTTCCGAAACCACTTCGGGAACGATCTGTTCCAACGAGAAATTGATGTCGTTGATCTGCTCATGTTTGTATCCGAGATGGCCTCCGGCTTTGGGACCTTCGACAACAATCGCATCGGGCACATAGTGATATTCCGACCACCATTTGCGGCATAACAATCCGGCTGCTCGGGCCGATGAAACGATCGGAGCAAGTTTGGTTTTGGCACCTTCGGTAAGAAACGAAGGAAGGTTCAACGGAAGACCGGCACCGGAGAAGATGATATCGGCCTTTTCTGCAATTGCGGTGCGAACCATGTCGGCAAAATTCGACATGGCGACCATGACATTAACACCGATAATTCCTTTGGTCGCTTCGCGAGCCTTGCGAAGCTCTTGTTTAAGCCCCCAAATGGAAGCCTCACGATAGTCTTTCGAATATTCGTTATAGATCACTCCGAGACCAGCCGATGAAATGACACCGATACCTCCCTCTTTGGCGACGGCCGAGGCTAGTCCTGATAGTGAAACACCTACACCCATGCCGCCTTGAACGATGGGAACCGAGGCGCACAGGTTTCCGATTTTTAATGATTTCATACTAATATTTGGTTGATAGAACGGTGCAAATGTACAAAATAATGATTAATAATCGTCGTCGTAACAGAAATTCTTAATCATTTGCACTTATAAACTACCCTAAAAAGATTGGGCATAATGCCGGTTGGTTTGTCAGAATAGACGCTTTTTAGAGGTTGTTATCATGAAGTCTTTCAAATAGAAAGGTTCAAAATAGGCAATATCCTCTGTCTTGCCGGCATCAAAAGCCTGTTGCGCCAACCGTGCTAATCCGCGAGCCGATGGGGCAACATCAACCAATTGTACTCCTTCGAGAACCTCAGAGCACTTACGAGCACCATTTCCGAAGATGACAAACGGTCTTTCTTGATTGCGGAATGTCGAAAAACTATCTGCATCGATGATTTCGGCCGAAACATCATTCTGGGCTACTCCCTTGCTGTCAAAAACTTGGGCATAAACCTCCATGCGGCGGGCATCGATCATCGGACAAAGCAAAGCGTCTTCCCAATTCTCGATTTGCAGAATTCCGGCTTCGTAGTCCTCGCGGGCTACCGCTGCCAATGCGTCGAGTGAGCCGACTGCCAATAATGGCTTTTGCAAACCATAGCATAATCCTTTGGCGAACGACACCCCGATACGCAGACCGGTATAAGACCCGGGGCCCTTTCCTACGGCCACAGCATCCAAATCGTCGGGGGCTATTCCCGATTCCCGCAACAACTCATCGACAAAAACACCGACCTTACGAGCATGGTCGCGTCCCTCATCGCTTTCGCGCAACGATACCAACTCGCCATCACGGGCAATACCCACCGAACAGATGTCGGTGCCGGTTTCGATACATAGGATCAATGCCATAACCTATCTTTTGTAGTTTTTCATTACTTTATCCATTTCGCGGCGGGCATCATTCTCTTTGAGATGCTCACGCTTATCGTATGCTTTTCGGCCGCGTGCCAATCCGATAACGATCTTGGCTAACCCTCTGTCGTTTAAGAAAAGACGTAATCCGACAATTGTCAATCCCCGATCTTGGGATGCGCGTTGCAATTTATCCAACTCACGCCCTGTAAGCAGCAACTTACGATCCCGACGCGGTACATGATTGTTGCATGTCCCCCAACTATATTCGGCGATATTGACCCCTCGAATCCATAGCTCTCCCTTGTCGAAATAGCAGAACGAGTCGGTAAGTGATGCCTTGCCCGCGCGGATGGACTTGATCTCCGTGCCGACTAACACAACTCCGGCAATCCACTCTTCGAGAATTTCGTAGTCGAAGGTGGCACGCTTGTTTCGAATATTTATCTTTTTTTGTTCGCTCATATAGTTAAAAACGGCATATAAATTGCACTTTTATTTGCGGGGGTGGGAATCGGTCAAGGTAACCAATTCTTTTATCTTCGATATGTTTTACACATCTTTCTGTTTATTTTCTGTTTGCACACGGTGTGCGCAGCGATGCGTGCACGACCCGATTCCCGCTCCCTTTTTTGTCCCGATATTATAATATTAACCGTTGCAATTTGTTGGCAATGGATACTTTGGCACGATTGTATGCCGTAAGTCGTTGTATCAACGCTGCCATCTCCTCATCGGGAAGGTCGTCGTGCAGACGTGCTTGCAACTCTTTTATCCACCCCTCAATAACCTTCGATTTGTACAATGTGACAGCCTTAGGTACTCCAATGGCTAACATCTCGGTTTCACTCTCGACATGTATCTCCTTGCGACGCCACAATGCGCTGGCGACATAGTTATCATCGGAGGTAAGGATATCAACAGCCCGATTACAAACATCCGGATCGGGGTGATTTATAAATAGGTATGCCGGAATCTCGACCCCCACACCCGTTTTTGACCATTGTTCACGATATGCCGACATGATTTTGCCATACAACGGATTGCGGAATTCGATATGATCCGCGCCCAACTCCTCAAAGATCACTTGGGCAACATTACAGGCTACCATGTTGCGCCCCTCTTTATAATCGAATGTGCAATGTCCGTATTTGAGTAGATACTTGACCAACTCACGTTCCAAAGCCTCGATCCCACTGCCGGCCTCCACATTGGCAACATACTCGGTTGTGGGGCGTTGTGGCTCTGTTCGAATTTGTGCGCTTTGTCGCCGTAGAAACTCATCGGTTTCATGATCCCCCGAGGTCACCATCCGTTTGCGGGCAACCTCCGAGATCAAAACCGACTCGTCGATCTCCATGGTTCGGGCACACTCCTTGATATATACCGACCGTTGAATCGGATCGGGAATCTGGGCAATCGACTGCACCATATCGCCAATAAGAGCTGCCTTCTTGATCGGATCACCTTGTGCATTCTGCAACAACAGATTTGCTTTGAAAGTCAAGAAGTCTTGCTCGTTGTCGCGAATATACGCCTGCAACTCGGCAGCCGTATGACTTCGGGCAAACGAATCGGGATCTTCGGGCTCTGGCAATAATACCACGCGTACGTTCATCCCTTCATGAAGGATCATGTCGATACCGCGTAACGAAGCACGAATACCGGCCGAGTCGCCATCATAAATCACGGTGATATTGCGTGTAAAACGCCCCAGCAATCGGATTTGATCGGTCGTGAGCGATGTGCCGGATGATGCCACCACATTTTCGACCCCTGCCTGATGCATCGATATCACATCGGTATATCCCTCGACAAGAATGGCATACTCTTGTTGTTGAATCGCTTTCTTGGCAAAATAGAGACCGTAAAGTTCGCGCTTCTTGCTGTATATCTCGCTTTCGGGCGAGTTCTGGTATTTGGCTACACTCTTGTCGGTTCGAAGTGTACGACCTCCAAATGCAACGATGCGCCCCGAAATATTATGTATCGGAAAGATCACCCGATCGCGGAAACGATCGAAGAGTGACCCGTCGTTCTCGCGTTGCAACGATAGACCCGTTGAGAGCAAAAATTCCTGCCGATAACCTGCTGCCAAAGCATCTTGCGACATGCGGTCGCCTCTCGATGGGCAAAATCCGAGCCCGAATTTCTTAATGGTGGCATCGGTCATTCCTCGCTTTTGACGGAAATAGGTCATTCCGACACTCATCCCTTCTCCTTCGTGGTGGAGGTAGTTGGCGAAATAGTCGGCAGCCCAGCTATTCAACGCAAACATCGACTCGCGGTCGTCATTGCGTCGCACCTCTTCATCGGTCATCTCTCGCTCCTTTACCTCGATACCATAACGTTTGGCTACGATTTTCAAGGCCTCGGGATAGGTCGTGGACTCTTGATCCATGACAAAAGTCACCGCATTTCCGGCCTTGCCGCAGCCGAAACATTTATAGACGCCTTTTGTGGGAGAAACTACAAACGACGGGGTCTTCTCGTTATGAAACGGACAGCACGCAACGTAGTTCACACCCTTGCGTCGGAGTGTGACATACTCGCCGACAATATCCACAATATTGGCAGCGGCATAGATGCGGTCAACTGTTTCCCTATCGATCATAGCCTACAAAGATACAAATTACAGAATGAAAAATTCAAGAATCGAAATCAAAAACTGAAATTTTAATTCCAAATGCCTCATAAACAGGCGTAAATAAAAATGCCGTTCGACAAAGAACGGCATGAATTCTGACTGCAATCAAATATCCGGCAATTAATTTGACTACAATTTTATGTCGTAAATCTGAATTACGCCCTGCAAGTTACCATTATCATCGGTCACAAGCAACGAAGTGATCTTATTGCGGGTCATCATCTTCTCGGCCTCGATCAATTTCTCCGAAGGACGAATCGATATGGGGTTGGGGGTCGCAATATCCCGTGCGCAGATATTGAAAAATTCTCCGCGCAACCGCTCCATGGCACGACGCACATCACCATCGGTGACAATGCCTTCGATGCGCTCGCCCTCGCATACCACAATCAATCCCAAACCACCTTTTGAGATGGCATGAATCATCTCCGTAGCTCCACAATCGGGGGATACAACCGGCAAATCACGATCGCGCATCACATTTCCTACGGTCATCAGCAGCCGTCGGCCGAGACTGCCTCCCGGGTGCAGACGGGCAAAATCGACGCTCGTAAAACCGCGCATCTGCATAAGCGATACGGCCAACGCATCGCCCATGGCAATTTGTGCCGTGGTAGAGCTTGTTGGAGCGAGGTGGAGAATACATGCCTCCTCTTTAACTCCTACATCGAGATGGACATCGGAGTTCTTGGCCAAAGCCGACTCCGGTTTTCCGGTCATCGAGATCAATTTATTGCCGTTGGTATGAATAAACGGTACGATTTTCAAAATTTCGTCGGTTTCGCCCGAATAAGACAAGGCTACTACTACATCTTCGGGGGAGATCATGCCCAAATCACCGTGGAAAGCTTCGCCCGGATGCAGGAAAAAACTTGGCGTTCCGGTTGAGGCAAGTGTTGCCGCAATTTTACGTCCGACAAGTCCCGATTTTCCCATTCCGGTAATGATACACTTGCCGTGGCATCCGAGAATAATCTCTACGGCCATGGCAAATTCATCACCCAAAGTCTCTTCCATGTGTCGAAGAGCCAACATCTCGGTATGTACCGCTTTGCGGGCGACTTCTAAAATCTGATTTTTAACGGTATCGTTCATTATATCAGTGTTTTGATGAGAGGTTCAAGATTGTCTAACTGCAACATGTTCGGGCCGTCGCTCTTTGCAGCGTCCGGATCGGGATGTACCTCGAAGAAAAATCCGTTGGCTCCAAAAGCTTTGGCGGCATGTGCCATGGCCGGAACAAATTCGCGGTTGCCGCCCGTTTTCCCGCCGGCAGCCCCGGGACGCTGTACCGAGTGGGTACAGTCCATTATGACTGTTGGCGCAATACGCAACATGTCGGGAATATTGCGAAAATCCACTACCAAGTTGTTGTATCCGTAGATATTGCCGCGTTCCGTAAGCCATATATCTTGTGCTCCGGCCTCACGAGCCTTCTCATAAGGGTATTGCATATCGGCCCCCGAAAGGAATTGAGCCTTTTTGATATTGACGCTGCGACCGGTTTTTGCGGCTGCCACAAGCAGATCGGTCTGACGGCAGAGGAAGGCCGGAATTTGGATCACGTCAACAACCTCTCCGACAGGAGCTGCCTGCCACGACTCGTGGATATCAGTGAGCAGTCGCAAACCCCATTTGGCGCGTACATCGGCGAGCATTTGAAGACCTCTGTCAAATCCCAACCCGCGAAATGATGAAATCGACGTGCGATTGGCTTTGTCAAACGAGGCTTTGAAGATGATATCGGTTCCCAAATTACGATTGATGGTAACCAACCGTTCAGCTACAATATCAAGTAGTTCGGCCGATTCAATCACGCAAGGACCTGCTACAAATTTTATCATAATTCTCAAATTTTATCGTTCGGTTTCTCTTAAAAAGGCTTCGGCCCGCTCCAAATCTTCGGGGGTGTCGATCCCAACCGTTTCAAATCCCGAGATTCCCACTCCGATTTTGTACCCGTTCTCCAACCAACGAAGTTGTTCCAGCGATTCGGCAATTTCGAGTGACGACTGCGGTAAATTTGTCACAGCCTGTAACGCCTCGGCTCGGAAAGCATAGAGGCCGATGTGTTTATAGAAAGTATGGCGCGAGAGCCACTCTTCACGGGGTACACCACGTAGGAAGGGGATCACCGAACGTGAAAAGTAAAGTGCTCGCGATTGGCCGTCGAGTACCACTTTTGGCGAATTGGGATTTTCGAGAGCCGCCAAACCATCCTCTACGGTAAACGGTTTTACCAATGTGGCAATGTCGGTCTGCGGATCCTCGAAACAACGCTTCAATGCCTCCAATTGTTCGGGGCGTATAAAAGGCTCGTCGCCTTGTACGTTGATAACCACATCGAACGGGCATCCCAACTTGTCGTATGCCTCGCGACAACGATCGGTACCGCTTTTATGGTCGGGAGAGGTCATCACCACCTTCCCTCCGAATGCCTCTACCGCATCGAAAATGCGTTTGTCATCCGTTGCTACCACGGCATCGTCCAATACGCCGGCTACCTGTTCGTACACCCGTTGGATTACGGGTTTCCCGCCCAGCAACGCCAAAGGTTTGCCCGGGAAACGGGTGGACGCATAACGCGCTGGGATAATTGCCAAGAACTTCATAGTCGCAAGTTTATTCCAAAGCAAGTTTTAATACCTCCTCATTCGTTCGTACATGGTGGAAGGTCAAACCGGTGATATATTCGGCTTTGATCTCGGCAATATCTTTGCGGTTATCCTCCGAGAGAATGATCTCGGTGATGCCGGCACGTTTTGCCGCCAAAATCTTCTCTTTGATTCCTCCCACGGGCATTACTCGTCCACGAAGGGTTGTTTCTCCCGTCATGGCGATACGCTCTTTGACTTTGCGACCCGTATATGTTGAAACCAGCGAAGTCACCATCGTAATACCTGCCGAAGGTCCATCTTTCGGAATAGCACCTTCGGGAACGTGGATGTTGATGTCGTTTTTCTCGAAGATCGCAGGGTCGATTCCCAACTCCTCATGATGTGCCATAACCCACTCATGGGCAATGGTGGCAGACTCCTTCATTACATCGCCCAGATTGCCCGTCAGGCTTATCTTACCCTTGCCCGGTGTCAGACATGATTCGATATAGAGAATATCTCCACCAACCTCGGTCCATGCCAATCCCGTAACAACTCCTGTCATTCCGGCTACCTCATACTCTTCACGAAGGAATTTGGGCATGCCGAGAATCTTTTCGACATCCAGCACCGAGAGTTCGGGAGCAAAGGCCTCTTCGAAAGCGATCTGCTTGGCACGTGCACGCGCAATTTTTGCCAAATGTTTGTCCAACGAACGAACACCCGATTCCCGTGTATAGCCTGCAATGATCTTTTCGACGATCTCGGTCGTTAAAATCAGCTCTTGCTCTTTGATGCCGTGTGCTTCGCGCTGCTTGGGCAACAGATGGTCGATGGCAATGCGTACCTTCTCTTCAAGCAGGTAGCCGGCAATGTTGATCATCTCCATACGATCGCGCAACGCCGGAGCAATGTTGCCGATATTGTTGGCCGTAGCGATAAAGAGTACCTTCGACAGATCGTACTCCATATCGATATAGTTGTCGTGGAAAGTGGTGTTCTGTTCCGGATCCAGCACCTCCAACAAAGCACTCGACGGATCGCCATGATTCGAAACCGTCAGTTTGTCAACCTCGTCGAGGATAATCACCGGATTCGACGAGCCGCAACGCTTGATGGTCTGGATAATACGTCCCGGCATAGCTCCAATATAGGTGCGACGGTGCCCGCGGATCTCCGATTCGTCGTGCAGACCGCCTAACGAAATGCGGCCGAACTTACGCCCCAATGATGCTGCCACCGACTTGCCAAGCGAGGTCTTGCCGACACCCGGAGGACCGTAAAGACAGAGAATCGGTGATTTGAGATCACCTTTCAGTTTGATCACTGCCAAATGTTCGAGAATACGCTCTTTGACCTCTTCCAATCCGAAATGGTCGCGATCGAGTTGTTCGCGGGCGCATTGGAGATCGAGATTATCTTTTGTGACATCGTTCCACGGCAGTTCGAGCAATAATTGCAGGTAGGTCATTTGTACCGAGTATTCGGCAACCGCAGGGTTTAACCGCTCGACTTTTTGCAACTCTTTCTCGAACGTCTCTCCCACCTCTTTGGGCCAATTCTTTTTCTTGGCCTCCTCACGCATCTTTTCTATCTCGGCATCAGTACCTTCGCCCAACTCCTCTTGGATGGTGCGCATTTGCTGTTGCAGGTAATAGTCGCGTTGTTGTTTGTCCAACTCGTTCTTTACACGCCCCTGAATCTCGTTTTTGAGTTCGGCAAGTTGCTGTTCGCGAATAAGAATTTCGAGTAGTTTGCGCGAACGAGCCAATAGCCCGGGAGCCTCCAACAACGTTTGGCGATCCTCGTCTGATAGCTCCATATTGGAGCAGATAAAGTTGATGATTCCACGCTTGGAATCGATGTTCTTGATCGCAAAAGCAGCCTCTTTGGGCATCAGCGGAGATACGTTGATGATGCTCAATGCCACATCGCGAATCGAATCTACCAACGCCTCAAACTCCACCCCTTTCATGTCGGGTAATGTGTCGCGCAATGCTGTTACGCGGGCACGGAAATAGGGCTCGGTGGCAACGTACTCATTGACCTCGATTTTCTCCAAACCGTTGAGGATCACCGTCAGATTGCCATTGGGCATTTCAAGAATTTTGATGATACGAGCCGCTGTACCCACTTTGTACATGTCTGCCGGCGACGGATCATCGACATCGCTTTCGCGTTGTAATACGGCTCCCAAGATCCCGCTTTCGGCATTTACAGCGCGCACCAACGAGATACTTTTATCGCGTCCTACCGTTATCGGAGTTACCGACCCGGGGAAAAGCACCGATGAACGCAATGCAAGAATCGGAATAATCTCAGGAATCTCGGTCTCCTCGGCCGGTTCATCTCCCTCGGTTACAATGGGAATAACGCGATGCCGTCCCTCGAATAATTCGGGAAGCAGCCCAGCATCTTCGATCTCTATAACCTCTGTTTTATCTTTTTTATTCATATTCTCATGTTATAATTGTTGCAAAGATAACGAAATTTCGCCGAATTTTATTTCAACTTTGACAGAATGTTAATAACTTTGCCATTCGAAATATTCAAATCAAAGCTAAAACTGAGGAGCTATATGCAAATTGCAGACAAATACTCGCCACAACAAATAGAGGCGAAATGGTACGACTATTGGATCGAGAACCGCTTGTTTCATTCCGAACCGGACACTCGTGAACCCTATACAATCGTCATTCCGCCACCCAATGTGACGGGTATGCTCCACATGGGGCACATGCTTAACAACACCCTTCAAGATGTTTTGATGCGTCGTGCCCGTATGTCGGGCAAAAATGCTTGCTGGGTGCCGGGTATGGACCATGCCTCGATTGCCACGGAGGCCAAAGTCGTTGCCATGCTCCACGAACAGGGTATCGAGAAATCGCAACTCACACGCGAAGAGTTCTTGAAATATGCTTGGGAGTGGAAGGAGAAATACGGAGGCGTTATCCTTAAACAATTGCGTAAATTAGGAGCTTCGTGCGATTGGGAACGTACGTGCTTTACGATGGACGACGAGCGCACCGAAAGTGTGTTGCGTGTCTTCTGCGACCTCTACGAAAAGGGCAAAATCTATCGCGGTGTACGTATGGTCAATTGGGATCCTTCGGCACAGACGGCTCTCTCCGATGAGGAGGTGGTTTTCAAAGAGTCGCATGGCAAACTCTATTACCTGCGTTATAAGATCGAAGGTACAGATCGCAATATCATCGTTGCTACCACCCGCCCCGAAACAATTTTGGGCGATACGGCTCTCTGCGTAAACCCCAATGACGAACGCTACAAAGATCTTCCGGCCGATGCACGGGTTATTGTGCCGTTGGTTGGTCGCTCGATTCCCGTTATTCGTGACACATATGTCGATATCGAGTTCGGAACGGGCGCTTTGAAGGTAACGCCTGCCCACGATGTCAACGACTACATGTTGGGCGAAAAATATGGTTTGGAGAGTATCGATATTTTCAATGACGACGGTACGATCAACGACAAAGTCGGCATGTATGTCGGCCAAGATCGTTTCGATGTGCGCCGACAGATCGAGAAGGATCTCGCTGCTGCCGACCTGCTCGAAAAGACCGAGGAATATACCAATAACGTTGGTTACTCCGAGCGTACAGGTGTTGCCATCGAGCCGAAACTCTCGATGCAGTGGTTCCTCTCGATGCAGGAGTTGGCCGAGCCGGCAACCAAAGCCGTTATGGAGGATGCGATTCGTTTTGTACCCGAGAAATACAAAAACACCTACCGCCACTGGATGGAGAACATCAAAGATTGGTGTATCTCTCGCCAACTGTGGTGGGGACAACGTATTCCGGCCTACTATCTCCCGAAAGGGGGATTTGTTGTAGCCCTGACAGCCGAAGAGGCTCTTGAAAAGGCGCGTGCAAAGTCGGGAGATGCTTCGTTGCAACTCAGCGACTTGCGCCAAGATGAAGATGTTTTGGATACCTGGTTCTCGTCGTGGCTTTGGCCGATCTCGGTGTTCGATGGTATTCGCAATCCGGGGAACAAAGAGATTTCCTACTACTATCCGACCAACGATTTGGTGACCGGCCCCGATATCATCTTCTTCTGGGTGGCTCGTATGATCATGGCCGGATACGAATATCTCAATGAGAAACCCTTTGCCAATGTCTATTTCACGGGTATTGTTCGCGATAAGATCGGTCGCAAGATGTCGAAACAATTGGGTAACTCGCCCGATCCGTTGGATCTGATCGAACAATATGGTGCCGATGGTGTGCGTATTGCAATGCTCATGTCGTCATCGGCCGGCAACGATGTGATGTTCGACGAAGCACTCTGCGAGCAGGGACGTAACTTCGGCAATAAGATCTGGAACGCATACCGCCTTGTAAACGGTTGGAGTGTAGATGCCGCTGCTGTGCAGAGCGAAAATAACCGTCTTGCCGTTGCTTGGTTCGAGCAGGCATTGGGACGCGCTTTGCGCGAAGTTGCCGAGGATTTCAAGAGCTACCGCATTTCGGAGGCCTGCATGACTATTTATAAACTCTTCTGGGATGAGTTCAGTGGTCTCTATCTCGAAATGGTGAAACCGGCCTACGGCCAGCCGCTTGATGCCGCAACCATGGCCGCCACCCGCGAGTTCTTCGATGCACTGATGCGCATGTTGCATCCCTTCATGCCATTCGTTACGGAGGAGATCTGGCAAGCTATCGCACCGCGCGAGGCCGGAGCGTCGATCTGTGTCGCCGCCATGCCGGAGCCTGTCGCAGAAGATGCCGCTATATTGGCCCGTTTCGAGTTGGCTCACGAGGTGATCTCTGCTGTGCGTAATATCCGCAACCAAAAGAATCTGCCCCAAAAAGAGGCGTTGACGTTGCAGGTGATTGCCGACGAGAATTATCCTTCGGAGTATGCTCCTGTTATTGCTAAGATGGCCAACCTTACCGCTATCGAAACGGTTACGGAGAAAGATCCCACAGCAGCAGCGTTCATCGTCAAGACCACGCAATATTGTGTGCCGATGGCCGGTAAGATCGATGTTGAGGCGGAGATCAAAAAACTCACAGAGGATCTGACCTACTACGAGGGATTCCTTGCAAGCGTGATGAAGAAACTCTCCAATGAGCGTTTCGTGCAGTCTGCACCCGAAAAAGTGGTTGCCAACGAACGCGCCAAACAGGCCGATGCCGAAGCGAAAATTGCGGCTCTTCGTGCGCAACTCGAAGCATTGAAATAAAACTGTAAACAATCAAGAGGTGAAAAGCCGAGAGATATTTCCGATCGACTTTTCACCTCTTTTTGACCATCAAATAACCACAACGTGCCACAAATCACAATATATACCGATGGCTCGGCCTTAGGCAACCCGGGAGCGGGTGGCTATGGCGTTGTCTTATTGTCGGGACCCTACCGAAAGGAGTTGTCGCAGGGCTTTCGCCTGACGACGAACAACCGCATGGAGTTGATGGCCGTATGTGTGGCACTCGAAACGCTGAAATTCCCCAATTCGGAAGTTACTATCTACTCCGATTCGAAATATGTGGTCGATGCCGTAACCAAAAATTGGGTCTTCGGGTGGGAGAAAAAAGGCTTTGCGGGGAAGAAAAATCCCGATCTCTGGATGCGTTTCTTGCGTATTTATCGCCGACATCATGTCCGTTTTGTATGGGTTAAGGGACATGCCGAAACCGTTGAAAACAACCGTTGTGATCAACTTGCAGTGGCTGCTGCCAATAATCGGGCTGCTCTTTTGGAGGACACCGGATACAATCCCGAGGGATAACTCCTATGCGCGCAGATAAGCCCGCTCAATTTCCAATATATAGAACGTGTGGAAATCCTTTTCGGGGTACCACTTCTCGACCGGTGCGGGGTCGAGAAACGCATCTTCTCGCAGGTTATCCGCATACATCTTACGACATTCGAGAATCAAACGTGCTTCGGCTAATGCCGGAACTCCTCCATCGGTCGTCGTTACCGAGAGTCCCGCCGCTGAGATTTTATCACCCTCACGTCCCGAATGAGTCCCGCAATAACTCAATGCTTTCCGGTATTGTTCGTCGAAAAAAGAGAGGGTCAGCCGTTCTGAATTATCGATAAACTCTTTGGTATAACGCTGTGGGCGAATCACAACCATTGCGGCGTGTTTCCCCCACATTTCACCGACAAATCCCCAACTTGCCGTCATTGTGTTGCAATGTTCGGTAGTACCTGCCGTGACAAGCATCCACTCCTGTCCGATCATGCGAATAAAATTACCGTCGATCTCCGCCGGATTTATCTCTTTGAAATTTTCCATAATTAACTTTTTGGTTCGGTTGTTTTGATGTTAAGATTACCAATTCGATTGTTGCAAATGATCATTGGCAAAAATGATGCGAAAGGCTGAAATCTTATTGTTGAATTCTTACCAATTGCTCTCGGTAAGCTTGGAGAATACGAGATTTGGAGATGAAACCGAGGTAATGTCCCCATTTATCGACAACGGGGAGCATCCATGTGTTTTTATCTTCGAATTTCTCCATGATACCTTGAATCGATTCGTGTTCGAGAATCTTATCCGGAGCGGGAATCATATAATCGGAAACATGAACTCCGTATTTCTCTCGCTTGAACATATCTTCGCGCAGATCATCTAACTGAATGATACCTACCAATACCCCGAAGTTGTCGATGACCGGAAAGATGTTACGCCGAGCGGTGGATATGATATGTACCAAATCACCCAATGTTAAATTTTCGCGGATGCGTGTGAAATCGGTTTCCATCAGTTCGTCGAGTTTCAAGAAGACGAATACCGATTGATCTTTATCGTGGGTCAATAATTCACCGCGTTGGCGCAACTGTTTGGTGTATATCGAGTCGGAATCGAGGTAATAATCAACGGCAAACGATATGCAGGCAGTGATCATCAGAGGGATGAAGAGCCCATATCCGTTTGATAATTCGGCGATAAGGAATATCGAGGTTAGAGGGGCATTCATCACTCCCGACATTACGCCGGCCATGCCGACCAATGTAAACGAAACGATCGACACATCCCAATCGAGCAAGGTGTTGCATATCAGAGCCAATGTTGCTCCCGTGAATGCCCCGACAAAGAGTGATGGCGCAAAAGTTCCACCTACACCACCCGCGGCATTGGTTGAGGCCATCGCAATAACCTTAAAAAACATCGTTGCGATGACAAAAAGAATGATTATCCAATCGATGTCGCGGAAACGGTAAAATAATGAATTCTCGAAGATAGCCTCCGTCTTGCCATGCATGAGCGACATGAATCCCTCATATCCTTCGCCATAGAGCGGGGGGAATATGAAGATCAGAATACCTAAAATGAGACCTCCGAGTGCCCAACGCTTGTATTGGCTGTCAATACGTTTGAAGATGTTGCCGATCCGTGAATTCATCGAGGTAAAGTACCACGCCATCAACCCGCATAATATTCCGAGTAGTATAAAAAGCGGAATCTGCCATAATTCGAACGCATCGGCAGCGGATAGGGTTACGGCCAAAATCGGATCAAAACCGCGTAACATGAAAGCAATGGTTGTCGCGGTGATTGAGGCGATGAGGAGCGGAATCACAGATCCGGCAGTAATGTCGAGCATCAGGATTTCTAACACGAAAACCACTCCCGTTATCGGAGCTTTGAAGATGGCAGCCAATGCCGCTCCTGCACCACAGCATAGCAGTAGGGTGGTATGCTTATAGTTGAGACGTGCCAAACGTCCGACGTTCGAACCGATGGCTGCTCCGGTCAAGACGATGGGAGCCTCGGGACCAACCGATCCTCCGAATCCGATGGTCGTTGCACCTCCGACAACCGATGTCCAGCAGTTGTGAGGGACGATCAACGAATTTTTACGCGACATGGCATAAAGTACCCGTGTAACACCCTCGGAGATATTGTCACGAACAATGTATTTGACAAACAGCGTGGCGAGGATGATACCTATGGCCGGATAGATCAAAAACAGGAAATGGGCGCTATCGACAGGGAACCAACTCGTTAACCCCTCTTTGATGAAGTGAAGCAGAAGCTCGAAGCACCATGTCCCCAATCCGGCAAGCGTACCGACCACCACCGCCAAGAGCATCATCATCTGGCGATCGCTCAGCCGGCGGGTCAAGCGAAGAAAGAGTGTGTATATGCGATCGGTAATAAACACAAAGAGTGCTTTTAGTTCTTATTTGCGTATGCCTTTGCCTGCTCTTCGATCAATGCGGCATCGTCGAAATAGTCGATCTTCATGGCAGCACGTACTTCGGCAAGGGTTGCCGCTGCTGTTTGGCGAGCGACTTCCGATCCCCGACGAAGAATCTCATAAACCTCGGGAATCCGAGCCTCATAGTACTTGCGACGCTCGCGAATCGGATCGAGTGTTTCGTTCAGTACGGCAATCAACAAACGTTTTACTTTCACGTCACCCAAGCCACCGCGACGATAGTGAGCCTTTAACTCATCCAACGAAGCATATTCCGGCAGATATTTTGCGAAGTGCTCGGGCTGGCAGAATGCGTCGAGATAGGTGAAAACCGTATTTCCCTCGACTTTCCCGGGATCTTCTACCCGCAAGTGGTCGGGGTCGGTGTACATGCCCATTACCTTCTTTTTTACCTCTTCGGCAGTATCCGACAGATAGATGCAGTTGCCCAACGATTTCGACATTTTGGCCTTGCCATCCGTTCCCGGCAGGCGCAGACAAGCAGCATTGTCCGGAAGCAAGATTTCCGGTTCGACGAGTGTCGGCCCATAGACTGAATTGAATTTGTGGACAATCTCGCGGGTCTGCTCGATCATCGGCTCTTGATCCTCACCGGCCGGAACCGTTGTCGCCTTGAATGCTGTGATATCCGAAGCCTGGCTGATGGGATAGGTGAAGAATCCCACCGGAATACCTTGACGCTGTTGGGTGTCACCCTCGACACTCTGCTCGGAGAAACCGCGAAGTGTAATCTCGGCTTTGACGGTCGGATTACGTTGCAGTCGCTGTACCGTAACAAGGTTCATATAGTAAAAAGCCAATTCGCACAACTCCGCTACTTGCGATTGGATGAAGAGGGTCGATTTTGCGGGATCGAGGCCGGCCGAAAGATAGTCCAAAGCGACTTCTATGATGTTCTGACGCACCTTTTCGGGGTTGTCTGCATTGTCGGTGAGTGCCTGTGCATCGGCAATCATGATGAATATGCGTTCGAATTCGCCCGACTCCTGCAACTCAACACGGCGACGGAGCGATCCTACGAAGTGACCTAAATGAAGCCGCCCCGTAGGACGGTCACCGGTAAGGATGATTTTAGCCATATATTGGGATAAATATTAATTTTTGTCGCAAAGGTAGTTCATTTCTTGCAGATGAGCAAGAAATTGTTTCGGGTTATTTTTCCTGAGGATCGGGGTAGGTGAAGGGCAGAATCCATGTCAGCAGAAATGCCGGAATTGTACCTAATAATGCCCAAAGGAAAAATTGCTGATAACCTACGGCGTCGCTAATCGCACCCGAGATCATTCCCGGGAGCATAACTCCTAAATTGGCCAATGCCGATCCGAACGCGTAGTGCGCCATCTGGTGTTTGCCCGGGGCTACCTGCTGCATGATAAATAGTGTAAGACCTACAAAACCAAATCCATAACTGAAATACTCAAAGACAATAGCCCCACAAACAAGCCATGCGCTGTCGGGCTGATACCATGCCAAGAGGGCATAAACGACAAAGGGAATATTGAAGATACAGCAGAGCGGGAAGATGGCTTTCTTCAATCCACACCACGAAATAAAATAACCGCCCAAAATCGAGCCGATAATAAATGCCACAACTCCGAAAGTACCGTAGTAGAGGCCGATTTCATCCTTCGTGAGTGCAAGGCCTTGTGCCGCTTTGTCGGCTTTAAGAAAGAGGGGTACGATCTTGATTACCAAGCCTTCGGTGAATCGATAGAATACAATCCATACGATGTAGAGCCAAATATGTTTCTTGTAGAAGAATTGAACGATCACACCCCATGTTTCACGCATGGTTTCTTGGAATGATCCGTGAGGTTTAGCCTCAGCCTCTCCCGATGGAAGTACTCGCCAATGGTAAAGACCTAATACCGAAAGCAATAAACTACAAAGCAACATGATGACAACCCATGCGTAAAGCACACCGACGCGAGCCTCCAAGACGCCTGCAAGATAGACCAATCCGCCCATGGCAGTCACTTTGGCCAAATTGTAGAAAGCTCCCTGCCAACCGACATATTGTGCTTGTTGTGTCTTGTTCAGCTCTGAAATATATACTCCGTCGAGTGCAATATCGTGTGTTGCTCCGCTGAAAGCCAATACAGCCATGATAGCAACCACATAGGGGAAAAAGTCGGGGAGTGGTAGCGCCAAGGCGATACAGGCGAGCGAAACTCCCGATACAAGTTGTGTGGTGACGACGAAAAACTTCTTGGTGCGGTACATCTCCATCAAAGGGCTCCAAAAGGGTTTGAGCGACCACGGAAGAATCAGTAACGAAGTCCAAAAAGCCACTTGGGTATCACTGATCCCAAAATCGTTGAACATCAGGGGGGCTACAAGATTGATCAGAATCAGAGGCAATCCCATGGCAAAGTAGGCCGAGGGGACCCACCATAAAGGAGTTTTTTTTGTTTGAGCCTGTTCCATATCGGGCTTATGAATAATTAGTTGGTTACGATATTTGGACAAAAATAGTGATAATTTGTCGAATGAAGAAATTTAGAGTAAAATAATTGGCTGACAGGAGTTTTATTGCTTTGTTGGGTGGAAATGGAGAGTCTTCCGAATATTTGAATATGTTCAAATGGCGGGTCAATAATATTTCATACATCTGAAACCCGATTCCGTACAGTCGAGGGATAATTACTCGATTGTACGATTTCTTTTGCAGAGATTTGTACTTGAATGAGTGTACAAACAATTAAACAGCTATAAAAATGAAATATCTTCTGCTTAAATTCTGTATGGTGGTAGCGACCGTTATCGCTACTTCCGCCTGTGACTCCTCGGAGTCTATGAAACCCGATGAGATTGAAAAATGGATTGCAGCCTATTCTCCGGAACGGATTGATATAGGAACTGTCATTCGTATCGAATCTACCGATTTGCTACTTGCCCGCATCGATACCTTGCGCTCGCTTGATAAGGTGTTCCGGTTCTCTCCATCTATTGAGGGCACCCCTCGATATGTGAATTGCGATCGATATATCGATTTCGTTCCCAAGTCCGGCTCTTTGAAGCAAGGGGAGCGATATAATTGTCGGGTAGCTCTCTCTCAACTCACGGGTATTGACTCTTTGAAGGATTTTTCGTTCGATATCGTTGTTGAGAAACGAGAATCCCGTTTGGCCGAACTCGGTGCGAGCATTGATCCCGATAATGTGCAACAAGTCATTATTACGGGTAAAATGTTGTTCAGTATCGCTCCGAGTGCCCAATCAACCGATGCTTCGTTGGTCGAGTGTAACGTTGCAGGGGCAAAAGTGAGCGTAAAAACCACCGACGATAAATTATGCCATACATTTACAATCCATGGAATACGACGCAAAACAAACGACTTCCCGCTACATATAAAATACAACCCGAGAGGTGAATTCTCAATCGCCACCTCTTCGGTTGTCATCCCGGGACTATCGGAGTTTAAGATGCTTTATGCCGAACGACGTGAAAGTACCCAGCCTTATGTCGATATAGAGTTTTCTGCACCACTTGCTGCGAATCAAGAGTTGGATGGTTTGATTACAATCGACGAAATTGAGAACATCCGTATCGAGCGTCGAGGTACAAGAGTAAAGGTGTATTACTCTGTAAATGGTCTTACGGATATGATTCTGCGAATATCTGAACTTGTAAAAGCTAATGATGGTAGAACTTTGCGAGGAGAAATCGAACACCACTTTAAGCAAGAAGTTCCTGAAACGGCAATTGAGGTGCCGATAAGTGGCACAATCCTTTCCGATGGACGTAATTTAACATTTCCGTTCCGTGCGGTTAGTTTGGCGGCTGTGGATGTCGAGGTAGTAAAAATTTACACCGATAACATCATGACATTTTTGCAGGATAGCGAGATTGACGAAACTTATCGGTTAAGACGAGTCGGTCGATTGATATATAGACAGACGGTGCGTTTGGACAACGATAAATCACGCAATCTTTACCAATGGCAGAATTTCTCTGTTGACCTGAAAAACCTGTTTCGTGAGGAGCGGGGGGCAATATATAATATCCGATTGTCAGCAAGATCCGAATACTCTCTGCATGGCAGATCTCGTGCCGGTCACTTTGATATACTTTCGGGGGTAACCAAGGCCGATAGAGATGAGTGGGATATAGACGAATCCTATATCTATCGTGGCTCTCGTGATTGGGAATATAATCTTGTGGCCTCCAATCTTGGACTTATCGTAAAGCGTGCTGATACCGATAAATTGTGGTGTACGGTTTCCGATATCGTACGATTACGGTTGTAGATGACCTAGGTGCGCAACAGACAATCTCCGTTATCGTGAAATGATCCGATCCCGATATATCCTGCACCATGAGTAAAATATTATTGCGTTACGCTTCTCCTTAAAGTGCTTATTTACGTCGGGTAAACTCCGCTTTTTCGGGCTTCGCAAGTTTTGAAATCACTCTTTGTTATAAATATCTACGACAAGAGGATGCCGCAACACTACTTGTTGGACAACCTCTTGTCGTTTAATGGCCGTAAGATAGGTATGCTATCCGCGTACCTGAGCTCCGCATTTCTGCTCAAACTGTTTGGTTAGGTTGGCCATCACGCGCTCGATGGTTTTGTCGTCGAGAGTGCGAGTCTTGTCCTCCAAAATAAAGCTCAAAGCGTACGATTTCTTACCGGCAGGAAGCTTATCGCCTTCGTAAACATCAAACAGAGCTACGCTCTTCAACAATTTACGTTCGGCAGCCAATGCAGCGTCGCGCAATGCGGCAAATGTCACATGTTTATCCACCAGCAAGGCGAGGTCTCGTTTTACCTCGGGGAATTTCGAAAGTTCCTCGGCAACGATACGTACTTTCTTGGTAGCCTTGATCAATGCCTCGAAATTCATCTCCAAATAGAAGACATCCTGCTTGACATCCAACTTCTTGCGTGTTTTAGCGTTTACCACGCCAATATACAACAACTCTTTGCCGTTTAGAGCCATCGAGAGACCCTCGCTAAACAGGTCGTTTTGCAAAGACTCGGTTTTAAGTCCGTAAATATCTACTCCGAAACGACGCAACAACTTCTCAGCTACGGCGCGCAAAGTAAAGAACGATGCCGGAGCAGGTTGGGTATTCCATGCGGCCGGTATTGCCGTGCCTGTCACCGCAATAGCCAATCGATACTGCTCGGAATAGGCCGCTAACGGAGTCTCCTCCGTGCGTTTGCTCTCGTCGTAATAGTAGCAGTTGCCGAATTCATAGAGTTTTAAGTCTCCATTGCGGCGGTTGGCGTTGAGAGATACAGCCTCCAATATGTTGAACAGCAACGTTTGACGCATGACATTCAAATCTGCACTCAGCGGATTGAGGATGCGTACGCAATTCTCGGCCTTGTAACTCTCCAACCCCTCATAGTAGGCTCCTCGGGTCAATGAGTTTGACATGATCTCCGTGAAACCGCCGGCCGTAAGGAAATCCGCGGCCAGATTCATCAATTTGTTGCGGTCGGGTTTCGGGGCATAGGAGAGTGTCGAACGCACCTGCGTCGGAATCTCTACATTGTTATATCCATAGATGCGCAAAATATCCTCGATCAAATCGGCTTCGCGTTGTACATCGACACGATAGGGGGGTACTGCAACTGTCAACACACCCTCTTTCTCGGATAGGATCTTTACATCGAGAGCGGCAATGATCGTACGTACGGTCTGCTCGGGAATCTCTTTGCCGATCAACATGTTGACACGAGCCAACGAGAGATCGAAAACAAAGTCATCAGCCGGTTTGGGGCATACGTCCGTAATGTCGCTGGCGATAGTACCACCGGCCAACTCTTTCATCAGCAAAGCGGCACGCTTGGCAGCATAAACCTGCATATTGGGGTCGATTCCGCGCTCAAAACGGAACGAGGCGTCGGTATTCAATCCGAAACGCTTGGCGGTTTTACGCACCCATACGGGATTGAAATAGGCGCTCTCGATAAAGACATCGGTGGTCGTATCGCTGATTCCCGAATCCAAGCCGCCGAAAACACCGGCAATACACATCGGACGCTCGGCAGAGCAGATCATCAGATCTTTGTCGGTGAGTTTACGCTCTACACCGTCGAGTGTGATAAACGGAGTACCTTCGGCGCAGGTGCGCACAACAACTTCGTTACCCTCGATCTTGCGGGCATCGAAAGCATGCAAGGGTTGTCCCAATTCAAATAGAACAAAGTTGGTGATATCCACCAAGTTGTTCTTCGGATTGATTCCTGCGGCTCGCAGGCAGTTCTGCATCCATTCCGGCGACGGACCGACCTTGCATCCTGTGACCGTCACTCCTACATAGCGAGGGGCAGCCTCGGTATTCTCTACGCGGATTTTTATGGGCAGATCGTGGTTGTCGGGGGCAAAAGCCGAGACGTCGGGAAGCTCGACCCGAACATCCTCCCCGTGGCTACGCAGATATGCAGCCAAGTCTCGGGCAACACCGATATGCGAAGCTGCGTCAACACGGTTGGGAGTAAGTCCTATCTCGATCAAATAGTCATCTTCGATGTGCAGATACTCTTTGGCGGTCATTCCTGCCTGAGCATCGGCCGGTAACTCCATGATACCGTCATGCGATGTGCCGACACCCAATTCATCCTCGGCGCAAAGCATGCCGAGTGACTCGACACTGCGAATCTTCGAGCGTTTGATTTTGAACTCCTCCTCACCACCATTGGGGTAGAGAACCGACCCTACCGTGGCGCACAGCACTTTCAATCCTGCGCGGCAATTGGGAGCACCGCAGACAATTTGCAACGGGCTTTCGGTGCCTACATCGACGGTGGTTATATGCAGATGGTCCGAATCGGGGTGATCCTCACAGGTTAACACCTCTCCGACTACAACACCTTGCAGCCCGCCACGAATGGTTTCTATCTTCTCGAAACCCTCTACTTCCAAACCGATGTCGGTCAGGATTTCGGCAATACGTTCTGCCGAAAGATCGGTTTTCAAATAACGTTTAAGCCAATTATACGAAACGTTCATATCGTTGAGTTTGAAATTTTGCCAAATAATTGACAAAGGTAGCGTTTTTTTGCGAAATATGAGTAGTATCTCCTAAAAAACAACTTCTCAAAGAGGAGATAAATTACTTATAAGATACTGTCAACTGATACGGAACACCATTTAATACATCGGTTCGACCACTGTACACGGTGCCGTGTTTTCCGGTGGTAGCTGTTACGGTCGTTTCGCAAAGAACCGATACATACCATTTCCCTGCTTTCGGTTTGTTGATTACAAGGGTTTTGTTGCAACCTTTGGAGTTGTCCTTCGAAGAGGCATTTTCGCAGAAAGCCATCTCTTTGCGGTTGGCACAGAGTGTAAGGTCGAAATTATCTTCGCCCGTAATCCCTTTTAAGGTCACAACAGCCTGCTTACACTTTTTAGGCACATCAAGGAGAAAGTGATGGTATTGTCGGTCGCCGATGCGGGTAAAAGCGGGATCGTTATCCTCGGTACGTTTATTCATTAAACGAGTCTTTCCGGATTCGAGTTTCCCTTTGACCGAAGGTGCTGCGTTGCCATCCATTGCGTAAAGAATCATAGCTGCCATCAATTCCATGCGTTCACCCTCCTTGACTCCTTCGGGGTGTGACCCGCAACTTACAACACGACCGTGCTTTTTGCTCTCTTTGATCGCCCAAATAGCCGGCTTCTCATCGATGCGCACTTTTTTGGTATTCTCGAAGATATAGCGTGTCAACACTTCGGTTCCGGCGGGGACTTCACCGATTTCGCGCTCATCCATGTAGCAACCGCCGTTATGACGGACATTTGCGATGTGAAGATCTCCTCCGAAGTCGTAATATTTCAACAGCGGGCTCTTCTTCTCGATCTGCATGTCGGTTTTGCTTTTCCCTAAACTGGTGCGTCGTACCATACCCGAATAGAGCCCCATGTAGTATTTGCTGTATTGTTTGCGTACTCGGGAGGTATTCACGCCGCCGGAGGCTATAAAAGCACCGGCGCAGGTCCCCACATACGAACCTCCGGTCGCTACATATTGACGAATACGGTCTCGACCGGTGGCTCCAAGTGACATGGAGTGATTGCGAGCTTGTCCTCCGTTTACATAAATCATGCGGAAACGGGGCGCTCCGTCGGGATAGAGCAATACGCCGTTAGAGTCTTCTTCCGATCCATAGAAAATTTTAGTTTGACGGATAGTATCCTCTCGGGTCAGTAGTTTGACCTCTTTTTTGCTCGGTGCAACAAAGAACTCCATCGTCAGCCCGAGGTGTTCTTGCGCCGGCAGCTCCCGACGAGAGGTCAACGCAATACCGCCATCCATAAATATATCTTTGTAATAACCATGCCCGCGCGCCAACACCTTGGCATGTTCCCGAGAGCGATTCTGTGCATCTGCATCTATCGGGTGAAATACTCCTGCCAATATCCCGAAGAATATGGGAATAATCATCTTTTTCATGAAGTGAAGTTTTAATTTTAAGGGTTATGGATCTGTTTTATAAATTGCAAAAATTTATTTCGAATAACAAATGTAGATAAAATTTCTCCAAATTCGTATCTTTGTCCGGTAAAAATCTGTTCCGTTTTTAACTTTTGGGGTTTTTACGGATCTTAATAGAAGTTTTTAATCATAAAATTTGAAAATAATACAAACTTTTAACTCAAACTGCACGATGAAAAAACTTGTCTTCCTCTCAATTGCGTTGCTTTTTGCTACATTAGCAATGGCTCAGCAGGTCGCATATCAACGACCCCCCGAAGCAATCGAGCAACTTGCATTAGCCGATCCTGCACCGACCGCACTTTTCAATGCCGACTGCTCTGCGCTGATGTTGTTGCACAAAAATAGAACGATACCCATCAGCACAATTCCGCTTAACGAACTCTTTCTCGCTTCGGTGCGAATTGATCCGGCCACTTACAGCCGCACGCGATTGACCGGCAACTATGCTATCACCCTCAAACAAATTCCCGACGGAAACGAAGTGAAAGTCTCCAATCTTCCCGAAGGAGGCATTATCCTTCATGCCGAGTGGTATCCTACCGGCGATAAGATCCTGATCTTCTGCCGCGAATCAAATGGAGTATATCTCTATGCCGCAACGTTGGCCGATGGTAAAGCAAAACGCGTTAGCGACCGACGCATCAATACCACATCACTTACCGCGGTTGCGTGGGTGAATAACACCGATTTTATCACTACTTGCGTAGTCGAAGGCGGGGAAGCTCCGGTGAGAGACTATCCGATTGGCCCGATCGTGCAGGAGAATCTCGGAAAACAGGTCCGCAAACGCACCAATCAAGGACTATTGCGCGACAATTTCGAGTTGCAAGTTTTTGAATACTATTTTACTTCGCAGCTCGTACGCTTCTCGCCCTCCGGAGAAACCGCCATCGGCAAGCCGGCTATTTTCCGTACGTTATCCGCATCTCCCGATGGCTCTTCGTTGATGATCTATCGCGTAGTAAAACCCTATTCGCACATGGCTTCTTTCAGAGGTCTCGTTTCTAAAACAACCATCGAAGACCTGCAAGGAAATGTGTTGAAACAGGTTAAGTCCCGCAACAAACTCGCTTGGCGACCGGATAAACCGGCAACCATTGTGTGGGTGGTGGAGACGAAAAAGAATCCCGACTACAAAACTTCGGTTTATGAGCAGGAGGCACCCTTTACCGACAAGCGTCGGTTGGTTGTACGCACGGCTCAATCGTTCGATAAGATCTATTGGCACGATGATGAGTTTGCCGTAATTGCCGAAAAGGGCAAAGGACGTCGCTCGTTTTTGAGTTTCAAACCTTGCGGCGAGATAATAGATACGGTGGCCAGCTATCGCACAAACAATATTTATGAATCGTTGGGCGAGCCGTTGATGGTCTCCAATCGTTATGGTCGCAAAGTGCTATGGACCGACGCGGCACACAACGAAGTCCTCTTTACCAGCAATGGCTATTCGTCCGAAGGAATGATGCCCAAGCTGACAAGTTACGATTTGCGCAAAGGAAAAAGCAAAGATATTTGGCAGTGCAAAGCCCCCTATTTCGAACAAGTGGTGGCAGCCAAAGATCCCGCCACCGGTCTTTTCATCACTACGCGCGAATCACTTGCAGAACCGACAAATTACTATCTGTGTAACTTGAAAAAGAGATCAGAAACAGCTCTTACGAATCTTTCCGACCGCTTTGCTGCATTGAAAGGCGTGCAACGTAAACTCATTACTTATACTCGCGCCGATGGGGTAGAACTCACATCACTTGTATGGTTGCCGGCGGGCTACGACGCCAAACGCGATGGGAAACTTCCGGTGTTACTCTATGCTTATCCGCGTACTCGCAATTCGGCCGAGGCTGCTGCTCGTTTGAATTTTTCGCAATATACCTATCCGGCAATCAAAATTGCAGGGTGCTCGATGCTCTATTTCCTGACACAAGGCTACTGTGTAATGGAGATGATGGCAATGCCTTTGATCCCGAGCGAAAAGAAAAAGCGGGCGAACGACACCTTTGTCCAACAATTGACGATGAATGCCGAAGCTGCCATCAAAGCATTGGATAAAGCCGGTTATGGAGATCCTGCCCGTGTGGCTGTCGGAGGTCACTCCTACGGAGCCTTTATGACTGCCAACCTGCTTTCGCATACCAAACTCTTCAAGGCGGGTATTGCTATGAGTGGAGCTTATAACCGCTCGCTGACTCCCTACGGTTTCCAAAACGAGAAACGAAATTTCTGGAATGCCAATCGCCTGTATAATGCAATGTCGCCCTTCAACTATGCCAATAAGTTGCACGGTGCGATCCTGTTGCATCATGGAAGTGGTGATGAGAATCAGGGTACGTTCACCATCCAGAGCGATCGCTATTACCAAGCCTTGCGTGGCCATAAGAAATATGTGCGTTATGTGGAACTGCCACTCGACGGCCACAAATATATCATTCGTGAGAATGTTCTACACATGCTCTATGAAACCAATCGCTGGCTCGAAAAGTATGTCAAGAACGTAAGCTCAACCGAAAGCGAAAAAAATTGATTTAGCTATTCTTCGATCTTGACAAGCGAGCCTTCTCAATCTATAAGAAGGCTCGCTTGTCAAGAAAATCTCAACCAATGATACCATGAGAAGATTTCTTATTCTCTCTTTTGCGCTGTTGTTTATTATCTCGACAAAAGCACAAGAAGTTGCATATCGGCAACCTCCCGAAGGACTTGAACGTCTTTTATTGGCTGATCCGACCCCGATGGCTCGTTTCAATGCCGACTGCTCGGCGATGATGTTGTTATCTCCGAACCGTGCGGTGCCTCTCAGTCGTGTCCCGCTCAACGAACTCCTTCTTGCCACGGTGCGAATCAATCCGGCTGCTTATAGCCGTGTATTGGAGAAGGGTTTCTCGGCCATTACGCTCAAACAAGTCCCCAATGGAAACGAAGTCAAAGTTTCCAATCTCCCCGAGGGTGGTGTGATTTTGCATGCCACATGGTATCCGACCGGAGATAAGATTTTGATCTTCTATCATGAAGCCGATGGCGTGTATCTCTATGCTGCTACATTGACCGAAGGCCATGCCGAACGTATCAGCAATCGTCGTATCAACACCACGGCAAAAAAGATTGTTGCCTGGGTGAGCGATACCGATTTTGTTACGGCATGTGTGGTTGAAGGAGGCGAGACTCCGTCTCGTAGTCATCCGACCGGCCCGATTGTACAGGAAAACCTCGGTAAGCAGGTTCGCAAACGCATCCCTATCGGATTGTTACGCGATAAATTCGATTCGCAAGCCCTCGAATATTATTTTACTTCGCAGCTTGTTCGATTCTCGCCTTCGGGTGAAGAGGAGATTGGCAAGCCGGCTATCTATCGCACCGTGAATAGCTCTCCCGATGGATCTCTGTTGATGATCTACCGTGTAATCAAACCCTATTCAAATGGAGTCGAATTCCAGAAATTACGGGCAAAAACGACCATAGAAGACCTGAAAGGAAATGTGGTAAAACATGTCAAACAACGTAACAAACTCACATGGCGACCCGATAAACCGGCAACGCTTGCATGGGTTGTGAATTCGAAGAAAAATCCGGATTACAAGTCTTCGGTTTATGAGCAGGCTGCTCCTTTTACGGAGAAACGTCGTCTGCTTGTTCGGACACCGGAATCTCTTGACAAGATCTATTGGTGCGATGATAAATTAGCGTTGGTTGTTGAGAAAGAAAAGAAAACCACTACGATTTCGGCATTTGTACCCGGAGGCGAAATCTCGAAAAAGATAGTCAGCTATTCGCCCAAGAATATTTGCGAAGACCCGGGAAACCCGATAATGGTCAATAATTGTTATGGTCGCAAAGTGCTGTGGACCAATGCTAAGCATAACGAAGTGCTTTTCAAAAGCGAGGGGTACTCTCCCGAAGGTATGATGCCGAAATTGACAAGCTATAACCTGCGTAAAGGAAAACGTAAAGATATTTGGCAGTGCAAAGCTCCCTATTTCGAGAAAATCATTGCGGTCAAGAATCCCGATAAAAATCTCTTTATCACCTCTTGTGAGTCGTACGAGAATCCGAAAAATTATTATTTGTCTAACCTGAAAAAGGGCTCCCGAACAGCACTTACGAATTTTGTTGATTTGTGCGCAGTTAAAGGCGTGCGGCGAGAATTGTTGACTTACACCCGAGCCGACGGACTGAAGCTCAAATCATTTGTTTGGCTGCCGGCCGGTTACGATGCCAAGCGTGACGGCAAACTTCCGGTGTTGATTTGGGCTTATCCGCATAAGTTTGATTCGGCCGAAGCTGCCGATCGCCGTAAGTATTCGCAATATACATACCCCGAAGTTCGAGGAATCAACGCTTTGGTGACACAAGGGTATTGTATAATACATGCAGATATGCCATTGATTCCGACCAGAGGTAAAAAGCATCCCTACGAAACACTTGTCAAACAATTGACAATGAATGTCGAGGCTGCTATAAACACATTGAGCGATGCCGGTTATGGCGATCCCGATCGTGTCGCTGTCGGAGGTCACTCGTACGGAGCCTTTATGACTGCAAATCTGCTCAGTCACACCAAATTGTTCAAAGCCGGCATTGCTTGCAGCGGAGCATATAACCGTACGCTAACTCCTTTCAGTTTTCAATATGTTCCCCGCACCTATTGGAATGCTCGTCGCGTATTTAATGCAGTCGCTCCTTTCAATCATGTCCCCAAATTGCACGGTGCATTGTTGTTGATACATGGAAGCATTGACCAAAATACGGGAACTTCCACCATTCAAAGCGAGCGATATTTTCAAGCGCTGCGTGGCTACAAGAAATATGTGCGTTATGTTGAATTGCCGTTCGAAGGCCACGGATATAAGATCCGAGAGAATCTTCTGCACCAATACTACGAAATCAATCGCTGGCTCGAAAAGTATGTCAAGAACGTAACTCCCGAAACAGAAGATAAATAATGATGTTTCGGTATAATTGAGGTTGTCTAACAAGTCTAATTCTAACGATTTCACCCCCGCCAGAAGTGCATCTGGCGGGGGTGATTTCCATTTTTGAGGACTTGTTAGACAGCTCCTTTGGCGTATCGATTTTATTTAAGGCCGGAATATCAACGCTACGGCCGAAACCGAAACCCCCTCTTCGCGCCCCTCAAATCCGAGATGTTCGGTCGTGGTTGCCTTGACCGATACCTGATCGGTTTTGATCGACATTGTTGTGGCCAACACCTCCCGCATCTGATCGATGTGGGGGCGTAACTTGGGGCGTTGCATCCGAATCGTACAATCGATATTACCTATTTCATACCCGTTTTGGCGCAGTAACATGGCGACCCGTTGTAGAAGGATCTTCGAGTCGATCCCTTTGAAGTTTGCCGAGGTGTCCGGAAAATGTAATCCAATATCCCCCAAGGCTGCTGCGCCCAACAAGGCGTCACAAATGGCATGAATCGCAACATCACCGTCCGAATGTGCTATAAATCCGTGTGAGTGCGGAATCGCGACTCCTCCCAATACTAAGGGTAGCCCTTCGCTCAAAACATGCACATCGTATCCGTGTCCTATTCGAAAATCCATAATCTCAATATTTTGTTGCCAAAGTTAGGAAAAAACCCTATTTTTGCAAAAAGGAACTATCAAAATATTACTTTACAAAATAGTCATGTCAGAAATAATCAATCTTGAACCCCGCCTTGTTTGGGAACAATTCGATGCAATTACCCGCATACCTCGTCCCTCAAAGAAAGAGGAAAAAATACGTGCATACCTTATCGATTGGGCCAAAAAGCACGCATTGGCCTATCAGTGTGACGAGATTGGAAATATCGTAATTCGTAAGCCGGCAACATCCGGTTTTGAGGATCGCCCGACGGTAATTCTTCAATCTCATATGGATATGGTCTGTGAAAAGAATTCCGATGTTGAGTTCGATTTCGACAACGAACCGATTCGTGTTAAAATCGATGGGGGGTGGGTCAAAGCCGAGGGTACAACGCTCGGTGCTGATTGTGGTATCGGCATGGCTGCGGCTTTGGCTGTACTGATCGATCCCGATATGCAGCACGGACCCCTCGAAGCACTCTTTACGGTCGATGAAGAGACCGGACTTACTGGAGCTTTCGAATTGGGAGAAGGAATGTTGACCGGAAAGTATCTGCTAAACCTCGATTCGGAAGATGAGGGTGAGATCTTCATTGGTTGTGCCGGTGGTATCGATACCATCGCCACATTCCATTATACGATGGAGCCTGCACCGAAAAACTACGCTTTTTTCCGTGTCGATGTGTCGGATCTGCTCGGAGGTCATTCGGGCGATGATATTGACAAAGGGCGTGCCAACTCAAACAAAACGATTGCCCGTCTGCTGTGGGATGGTATGCAGTCGTTTGAACTGAAATTGAGCTATTTCTCGGGTGGCAATTTGCGCAACGCCATTCCGCGTGAGGCGTATGCGATCTTTGGAGTTCCCGAACGGTATAAAAACGAGTTTGTTAAACGTTACAACTTGTTTGCTGCCGACTTGGAGCAGGAGTTCCGCTTCTGCGAACCTAATTTCCGTATTACACTCAATGAGATGCCGCAGGTCGATGAGGTTCTCGATGCACAAACCCAATTTGGACTGATCTATTCATTGGTCGGTGTCCCCAATGGCGTAATCGCTATGTCGTTTGCCGTTTCGGGATTGGTTGAAACTTCGACAAATCTCGCTTCGGTGAAATTTGTGGATGGTAATCGTATTGTTGTCACCTCTTCGCAACGTTCGTCTGTCGAAAGTGCAAAAACCTATGTTATGCAGATGGTCGAATCGGTATTTGCATTGGCCGGAGCAGATGTGGCTCATACCGACGGATACCCGGGATGGACACCCGACCCGCAATCGAAATTATTGGAAATGACGGTGGATAGCTACAAACAACTTTTCGGTATGGATCCCAAAGTTCGCGCCATACATGCCGGTTTGGAGTGTGGTTTGTTCCTCGAAAAGTACCCCGAATTGGAGATGGTATCTTTTGGCCCGACTTTGCGCGGTGTTCACTCGCCCGATGAGCGGTTGGAGATTGCTACAGTACCTAAATTCTGGGATTTGCTGAAAGAGGTGCTCCGTCGTATATAAGCCCTCGCATATAAACAAAGAGATTGATTGTCCGCACGGACAACCAATCTCTTTGTTATACAACCTTTGCAAGGCTACTTAAACCACTCTTGCAGATGATTCTTGGCCCACAACATGTAAACCAAGATGCCTACCCAACTGGTCAGTAATACAACAATGGCTACGATTACTTTTCCAACCGTCGAAATGTTTTTCTTAAAGATGTCTAACACGCACCAAATTGCGCATACAAGGCCGACAAGCCAAATAATTGTTCCCATAAATTATAATTGAAGGTTAATAAAAGGTTTTTCGTTCGAAGATTTCGGCAGGATAACGTACATCGCTCAAAAACAATCCCTGCGGAGGAGCACCTCCGCTCGACCGCGAAAGATCTCGTGCCTCGATAATTTGGCGAAACTCCTCAGGAGTGTAACGTCCTCGACCTACATCGACCAAAGTCCCGACCAGTGCTCGCACCATGTTGCGCAAAAAACGATCGGCTCGAATCGTAAAACAGAATACGCCATCGACTCCTGTTGTCCATACAGCCTGTGTTACATGGCATATATTCGTTTTATTGTTGGAGTTTAGTTTGGCAAACGATGTGAAATCCTCGTATGTGAGTAGGGCAGCAGCGGCCTCATTCATGCGGTCAATATCAAGCGGAACATAATATTGCCAGGAACAGTTCCGAGTAAATGGGTTTTTATGGGGCGAAATATAGTATCGATACTCTCGTTCACAGGCGCTGAATCGGGCATGTGCCTCCTCGCAAACAGGGGTTAAAGTGCTGGCAGCTATATCTTCCGGAAGCAAGAAATTGAGTTTATAAAGCGTTTGCGTCGGATCTACAATTGGGTGTGATAGATCGAAATGCGCCACATAATACGCTGCATTGACACCCGTATCGGTTCGTCCTGCACCTGTGATTAAGATCGCTTCGCGAAGTAATGTGGAGAGCGCTTTTTCAATGGCCTGCTGCACCGAAGGTTGATCGAGTTGCCGTTGCCATCCGCAATAGGCTGTGCCATCATATTTCAACTCCAAAAAGTAACGCATAACAAAAAATCGACAGACAAATATACAAAATTTGTCAGATAGGAACAATCATTTGTCTAAAAATATCTTTTAAGTCGATACTATTTCGATATAATCATACGTTTTATGCGCGATAGGATAGAAAATCGGTGTGAAATGCTTATCTTTGCATGATTAAACATTTTCGAAACTATGAGAGTTGCAATCATCGGATATGGTAAGATGGGACGTGAGATCGAACGTATTCTTGCCGAACGCGGCCATGAAACGGCCTTGATTATTGATATAAACAATACGCAGGATCTGGATGCCGAACATTTGGCCGGAATCGATGTTGCGTTGGAATTTACCACACCGACAACGGCATATGCAAACATCCGTACCTGTATCGAGTGTGGCACGCCGGTTGTCAGTGGCACTACCGGATGGACCGATCGTTTGGAGGAGTTGAAAACTCTTTGCCGAGAGCGACAAAGTGCCTTGTTTTATGCCTCCAACTACTGTTTGGGTGTCAATCTGATGTTTCGTCTTAACCGACAACTGGCCGAGATGATCGGACATGTCGGCGATTATGATGTCGCCATCGAAGAGGTGCACCATACACAAAAGAAAGATGCTCCGAGCGGTACAGCCATTACGTTGGCCGAGGGTATTTTGGCCGGATTACCCGACAAAAACAGTTGGGTGAACTACGCTCCCGAAATTGCCGAGGCGACCCATCGGGTAACCACCTCCGACCAAACTCCGGCCGAGGGAATCTGTATTACCTCTCTGCGTGAGGGCAGTGTTCCGGGTATCCATACGGTGCGCTATGAATCGGAAGACGACATCCTCGAAATCCGTCACGAAATCAAAAACCGCCGTACGTTGGCTCTCGGCGCTGTAATTGCTGCCGAATTTTTGTGTGGCAAGCAGGGAATCTATACGATGGATGATTTGCTGCGATAACAACCTTACAAACACGATAAACAGTTTGTCATAAAATTACGAGTCTTCGGATAGATTGAATATGAATAGGATAAAGACATTTTTTCGCAACAAATGGGTAGGGTTTGCCTCGGCAGCATTGCTCTATACACTATGGTTTGTTGTATGGACCGGTAATCTTTGGCTGTTGTTGGGGTTGCCTGTCATTTATGACCTATATATCTCGAAATTGTTTTATCGCTACATTTGGCGACATAACGAACGATTCTGTCAGCAGAGTAAACTCTATAAAACGATCTACGAATGGGTTAACGCCATCGTTTTCGCTACGGTAGTCGCCTCGCTTGTGCATCTCTATATTTTCCAGATGTATGTCATTCCCACCTCCTCGATGGAGAAATCGTTGCTGGTAGGTGACTATCTCTATGTAAGTAAGGTGACCTATGGCCCTCAAATGCCCAATACGCCGATCTCGTTCCCGTTCGTACACCATACAATGCCCTTCTCGCAGACTCAAAAATCCTTCTGCGAGGCTGTCAAATGGCCCTACCATCGCCTCAAAGGATTGAAAAAGATCGAACGCAACGACGTGGTGGTCTTCAATTTTCCGGCAGGCGACAGTGTCTTACTCGAAAATCAGGCCGCTAACTACTACGACGTGCTACGCAGTTATGAAGAGACGTTTGGCGTAACGGCTCGTGAGGAGTTGGCCAAGCAATATACCGTCATTACACGACCTGTGGACAAACGAGAGAATTACATCAAACGTTGTGTCGCAATTCCGAATGACTCATTAGAGATTCGTGACGGTAAAGTCATCGTAAACGGTGTCCCACAAGAGCCGATCGCAGGTTTGCAATATATGTATATCGTGCAAACTTCCTCTCCGATATCCCAATATGCCATCGAAAAATTAGGTATCACCGAATATAGCGGAAACGGGTCGGTCTATTACATGTATCTTACCGATGAAGCTGTCGCCGAGTTGGAGCGTTTGAACAATGTAACTTCAGTACGTCGCTATGTTTATGCCCCCAACGAGGATGTTTTCCCCCATTGGCCGACTCCGCGTTGGAGTCAGGATAACTATGGCCCGATCTGGATTCCGAAACGTGGCGCAACGGTGACTCTTACCGCAGAAAACCTGCCGCTCTATCGCCGTATTATCGAGACCTATGAGGGACATACCCTGAAAGAACAAGATGGTACGATATGGATCGATGGTAAACCTGCAACAGAATATACCTTTGCGATGGATTACTATTGGATGATGGGCGACAATCGCCACAATTCGGCAGATTCCCGTTTCTGGGGATTTGTCCCCGAAGATCATGTGGTGGGTAAAGCCTCGTTTGTTTGGCTCTCGTTGGATGCCAATAAACGATTCCCTGCCAATATTCGTTGGAGTCGAATTTTCCAAAAAGTGAGATAGAGTGGCAGACGACAGCTATCTGACTATTGCCGCTCCCGTAGAAACGGCACTTAGGGAGCGCAGCAGCAAGTTCCTCGCTTATGCTTATCCGGTGCGTAACGAAGAGCAAATTCGTGATTATCTCGATGCGTTGCGTAAAGAGTATTACGATGCTACTCACCATTGTTATGCTTGGCGATTGGGACCTCGTGGAGAACTGTTCCGTGCCAACGACGATGGAGAACCCTCTGGCACTGCCGGTAAGCCGATCCTCGGACAGTTGTTGTCCAAAGAGCTGACCGATTGTCTGATCGTTGTAGTTCGCTATTTTGGCGGCACGAAATTAGGCGTTCCGGGTTTGATCGCAGCTTATAAAGATGCGGCAGCAGAGGCTATTGCGGCCGCGGAGATTGTCGAACGGACGGTGGATTGCCGTATAAAGGTCGATTTCCCGTATATTGCCATGAACGACATCATGCGAGCCATCAAAGAGGAGCAGCCCGCCATTCATCGGCAGGATTTCGATAATCTTTGCACGTTTG
This sequence comes from uncultured Alistipes sp., assembly GCA_964527525.1. Lineage (GTDB taxonomy): Bacteria > Bacteroidota > Bacteroidia > Bacteroidales > Rikenellaceae > Alistipes. The sequence goes on from CAZGPA010000002.1 coordinate 42,115, forward strand.
AACTTTCGATTCGGGCAAGCCGTGCCGAGATCTTGATCGAAAAGTTGAAAAAGGCCGGTGGAAGCATTGCCGATGACACTTTGTAACCCATAAGCGAGTTTGCCGCGACTAACCTGTTAGATACATGTCACACGAACATTCGATATATATAAAAGGCGCCCGAGTACACAACCTCCGCAACATCGAGGTTGAGATTCCGCACAACAAATTGGTCGTTGTCACGGGATTGTCCGGATCGGGAAAGTCAACGTTGGCTTTCGATATCATCTTTGCCGAGGGACAACGGCGTTATGTGGAGAGTTTGTCGGCCTATGCGCGCCAATTTCTGGGCAAGATCAGCAAACCCGATGTCGATGTGATCACCGGAATTGCACCGGCTATTGCCATTGAACAGAAAGTCAATACCCGAAATCCTCGATCAACGGTGGGTACAACGACCGAAATTTACGACTATCTCAAACTGCTTTTTGCCCGTGCCGGTCATACCTTTTCCCCTATATCTGGACGAGAAATACGTTGTTACGATGTCGATGAAGTCGCTAACCGTATTCTTATGCGCGAGGGTGAGCGGGTTGTTGTTGCTGCCCCCATCCGACTTGCCGATGGACAAGGATTGATCGAGAAACTTACGCTGTTACTCTCCGATGGCCTGATGCGTGTATGGAACGGACAAGAGGTGCGTCTGATCGAGGAGTTACTTCCCGAGGTCGATTCAGATACTTCGGCCGAAGGTGTGTCGGTGGTTATCGACCGTATGCGTATTGCCGACGATAATGATACGGCAACCCGCTTGCGAGATTCGGTGGCACGCGCTTTTTCCTATGGGGATGGTATCTGTCGGATCATTATCAATGGCGAGTGTGAAGAGTTCTCCTCGCGTTTCGAAGCCGATGGAATCCGGTTCGAACTCCCAACAGAGCACTTGTTTAGTTTCAATAATCCGTTGGGGGCTTGTCCGCGATGTGACGGTTATGGCAAAGTCGTCGGAATCGATGAAGATTTGGTCATCCCCGACAAGAGTCGTTCGATCTATACCGATGCCATAGCTTGTTGGCGCGGCGAAACCATGCGTCGTTGGAAAGAGGAGTTGGTTGCCAATGCTTATAAATTCGACTTCCCGATACATACTCCGTTTCATGAGTTGACAGCCGATGAAAAACGGCTGTTGTGGCGGGGAAACGAATATTTTCATGGCTTGGATGATTTCTTCGCCTATATTGACAAGGAGCGGCATAAGATCCAATTTCGGGTTATGAAAGCCCGTTATACGGGAAAAACACTATGTCCCGAATGTGGAGGCTCGCGACTGCGCAAAGAGGCTCTCTATGTCCGTGTCGGTGGTAAAACAATTGCCGACCTGGTTGTCATGCCCGTCGATGAATTGATCGTATTTTTCAATGATTTGGAGTTAGACGAATACGATGGTAAAACCGCTTTCCGAATTTTGGTGGAGATCCGTAACCGGTTGCAATATCTGTCGGATGTAGGATTGGGTTATTTGACCCTCGATCGACTTTCGTCAACGCTCTCCGGTGGCGAAAGTCAACGCATCAATCTCTCGACCTCACTCGGCAGCAACCTTACCGGCTCGCTTTATATTCTTGACGAGCCGTCAATCGGATTGCATCCTCGCGATACCAATCGACTTATCGGCGTATTGAAACAACTGCGCGATTTGGGCAACACGGTGATCGTTGTGGAGCACGAAGAAGAGGTTATTCGGGCGGCAGATTGGATTGTAGATATAGGTCCCGAAGCCGGCGAGAAGGGTGGAGAGGTGATCTACTGTGGCCCTCGGGAGGGATTGTGGCAGGTGTCAAACAGCCTTACGGCCGACTACCTTTCGGGACGACGCAAGATTACTCTGCCTCTTACTCCGCGCGGGTGGAGTCACAAGATCGTTGTAAAAGGTGCTCGCGAGAATAACCTGCGCAATATCGATGTGCAAATTCCATTAGGGGTAATGACTTGTATTACAGGCGTGAGTGGATCGGGAAAATCATCGCTTGCCAAAGGAATCCTTTATCCGGCTCTACGCCGAATATTGGCCGATACCGGATCTAAACCGGGCGATTTCGATGGCATGGAGGGCGACGTGCAGCTGTTGCGTTCGGTGGAGATGATCGATCAGAATCCTATTGGTAAATCTTCGCGATCGAATCCGGTAACCTATATCAAGGCGTATGATGAAATACGCAAATTGTTTGCCGATCAACCCTATGCAAAACATACGGGTATGAATGCCTCGCAATTCTCTTTCAATACCCCGGGAGGTCGTTGTGAGGAGTGTCAGGGAGAAGGCGTGATTAAGGTGTCGATGCAGTTCATGGCTGACGTGGAGTTGGTATGCGACGCCTGCAAGGGCCGTCGTTTCCGCGATGAAGTACTTGATGTACGTTATCGCGACAAAACGATCGATGATGTGCTGAAAATGACCGTTGACGATGCTATCGTATTTTTTGGTGAAGACAAGAAAAATGCAACCTGTCGGCGAATTGTCGAACGATTGCAACCCTTGCAAGATGTCGGATTGGGATATATCCGGCTGGGTCAATCGTCATCGACACTCTCGGGTGGCGAAAGTCAACGTGTGAAATTAGCATCCTTCCTTACCAAAGAACATAGCGATGGCGGGGTGATGTTTATCTTTGATGAACCTACGACCGGTTTGCATTTTCACGACATCTCCCGTTTGTTAGCTGCATTCGATGCGCTGATTACTCGTGGACATACGATTGTTATCGTAGAGCACAATATGGATATTATCAAGTGTGCCGATTGGGTAATTGATCTTGGCCCCGAGGCTGGCATCAACGGGGGTGGAATCGTCTTCGAAGGAGTACCGCGAGAATTGGAGAGGTGTTCTGAGAGCCATACAGGGCAGTTTCTGCAAGAACGAGCTAAAATTTGAGAAACCGAATGGAATTTTACACATATACTCTTCCCAACGGAATTCGTGGCATCCATCGTCAGGTGAAAGGCAGTGTGGCACATTGCGCATTGGTGATTGGTGCCGGAAGTCGCGATGAACTCCCCAACGAATATGGCTTGGCACATCTTACCGAACATGCTTTCTTCAAAGGTACGGAGCGACGACGGGCTTGGCAGGTGAATTGTCGTTTGGAAAATCTCGGTGGCGAACTGAATGCCTTTACCACCAAAGAGGATACCACCATCCATGCAACCACCTTGCGTGGCGACTTCGCAAAAGCCGTGGAGTTGATTGCCGACATTGCCTTCCACTCAACCTTCCCCGATCGGGAGTTGGAGCGTGAAAAGGAGGTAATCTGCGATGAGATCAACACCTATAAAGATTCTCCGGCAGATTTGATATACGATACATTCGAGGATCTGCTATATGCCGGCTCGGAACTTGGTCACAATATCTTGGGACGTAAAACCGCCCTGATGCGTTACAGAGGCGAAGATCTGCGTCGTTTCACAACACGTACCCATACGACCAACCGAATGGTCTTTTCGTCGATAGGAAACTTCTCGCCCAAAGTCGCTGAAAGTATCACGATGCGTTATTTGGGTGCACAATTCGAAAACCGATGTGTTTCTCGACGTATGGCACCAATTGCCACTACACCGTTCGAACGAACCGTAACAAAACATACCCACCAAACTCACTGCATTATTGGGGGACGGGCTTATGGTATAGACGACGAACGTCGTTTGCCTTTGGCCTTGTTAACCAATATTTTGGGTGGCCCTTGTGCCAACTCTCTGCTCAATTTGGTTATTCGTGAACGCAACGGACTCTCGTACAATATCGAGGCTAATTATACCCCGTATAGCGATACCGGACTTATTGCCATTTATTTCAGTAGTGATCATCACAATGCAGAACATTGCATCGAACTGATCGAGGAACAGTTGCATCGCTTGCAGACTACTCCGTTGACGGCACGACAACTCTCCATGGCAAAGAAACAATTTATTGCCCAATTGGCCATATCGAGTGAAAGCAATGAGAGCTACATGCTCAGTGCCGGAAAAAGCTTGCTGAACCACGACGAGATTGATACGATGGAACAGGTTTACACTAAGATTCGAGCACTTACAGCCTCACAACTCACCGAGGTTGCCGAAGAGGTATTTTCGAATATGTCACGATTGATCTACAAATAATATGGATGCACTCGAACAATATATCCACAATTTTACCGAGCCTGAGGAGGAGTTGTTGCACGAATTGGATCGTGAAACAAATCTGCATGTTGTAGCTCCGCGCATGTTGTCGGGACACATTCAAGGCAAATTGCTCAAAGTGCTGACTCGCATACAACGGCCACGACGTGTCTTGGAAATCGGAACGTTTACCGGATATTCGGCACTCTCGATAGCAGAAGGATTGGACGAGGGTGCCGAGATTCACACCATCGAAATCGATGATGAGTTGGAAGAGTTGGCACAAAGCTATTTCGACCGCTCGCCCCATGGATCAAAAATTCGGTTGCATATCGGTTCGGCACTTGATGTCGCTCCGACATTGGGTGGGATTTTCGATCTGGTATTTATTGATGGCGACAAACGGGAATATCCCGACTACTACCGTATGCTGATGGGGGATGCCGGAACTCCGGCATTGGTTGGAGCGGGAGCTTTACTTATCGCCGACAATATTTTGTGGTCGGGAAAGGTGGCACAACCCATTGCGCACAACGATCGCCACACACAGGCTCTCGTGGACTTCAATCGTATGATCGTAGAGGATCAGCGGGTTGAAAATATAATTTTACCGCTTCGCGATGGCTTGAACCTAATATATGTAAAATAATGGAGATCAAAGAACTGCAAAAACGAGTCGATGCTTGGATTAAGGAGTACGGCGTACGTTATTTCTCGGAACTTACGAACATGGCCTGCCTGACGGAAGAGGTGGGGGAGTTGGCTCGGGTGATGGCTCGGCGTTATGGTGATCAGTCGTTCAAAGCAGGAGAGAAGACCGATCCGGCCGAAGAGATGGCCGACATATTATGGGTCTTGGTTTGTTTGGCCAATCAAACCGGAGTTGATCTTACCTCTGCCATCGAGGATTCGTTTGCCAAGAAAACGGCACGCGACAAAGAGCGTCACCTACTAAATGAAAAACTCCGCAAATAGTTGCGGAGATATTTTCACTCGCGGATCTTATTTCGGGAGATGAGCGCTGAAATCCACAAGAGCAGAATCGATCCGACAATGGCTGTGACCAAACTGCCCAAAGTTCCCGTAGGCACTAATCCGATCAATGCAAAGAGCCAGCCACCCAATAGACTGCCAATAACTCCTACAATCAGATTAAGCAATAGTCCGGCACTCCCGCCTTTGACAATAAGGTTGGCAATCCATCCGGCTACCAAACCCAGTAAAAGATACCATAAATAATACATGGTTACGTTGTTTTGGTTTTGCAAAACAATGTGTACAAAAACCATTCCCCAATGTGTTAAAACTCGGAGAACCCGAAATTAGTCAAACGACAAAAGAGATTCAGCGAATCAGCCCCGCTTCGTAATAAACGACAATCTGTTCGATCATACGATCTTCGCCTGTTTTATCGTACTCTGATTTGAGATCCTGGCCGAAAATCTTTGAGATACCCTGCCAAAATCCGGCAACAAAACCACCTCGAAACTCTTTGAGTACTTCATATGCAGTATATTCCGTTTCTCGATCGATCAGTTTCAATAGTACCCGCCCTTGTGTGCGGGTCATGCGTTTGAGTACCGGCGTATATTCGGCTTTGATCTCATGGTAGATCTTTTTGATATACTCTTTTTGAGCCTTCTTGGTCGGCAAACGACTCAACTCGTCCTCCATGTCGGCCATCTTTTGTTTGGCGATTTTTGCAATGGGATAAACTTTTTTTACCGCGATCACCAACCGCCGATAACGGCGCAGATCGACCGGACGACTAAAAATATAGACCGGAAGCACATGAATCAGCGGAATGGAATCGCCCCGATCAACAGTCCATTCCTGATGCCAAAATCCACGACCTCTCTGCGCCTGCACCTCGAAAAGTGCGACACTGGTTAGAATCAACATCAGTAACAATCTTTTCATGATCGGAGAAGATAGTTATCTTTATGCGTAAAGATAAACTTAATATTGTTGCTATATTGATGGCGCAAGCTTTGTGCGGGTTTTTTGTTGACCACAGCCTCCCACAACCCCCTACAACCGCCTACAAAGATGTAAATTTGCTATCTCTTTTCCAAATTTCGGGCATAAAAAAAGCCCTTACTGTTTTGTAAAGGCTTGATTTTCAGTTTGTCGGGGTAGCGGGATTCGAACCCACGACCCCCTGCTCCCAAAGCAGGTGCGCTAACCGGACTGCGCTACACCCCGAAATTGCTAATTGCGGATCATGGTATGGATGATCAAGCAATCGGACAACAAAGATAATGGCTTTTTTCGGTTCGGACAAACTTTTTTAACGAATTCTCCGAAAAGAGTCGTCCATTGTCAGCATCTAACTATTGCGGCTCTCCCCAATCCCTGCAATACCAGATATTGGGACTAAGGCTGCATCGAAGATTTTGTTGTCAACGAGTCCGCGGCATTGGACTGTTGAGTAACTCCTTCGATAACCGGAGGAGTGCCTACCTCGATACTTTCACCACCAACTTCGACCGAGATCGTATAGCGGTTGGCGCCCGTATAGCTCTTCATCTCCATTGAATCGAGCGGCTGTATCTGGAATTTCGGTGTTTCGAGTTGATGCGTCGAACTCATATAATTGGTAATGGTTTTATTTCGCATCTCCATCATGCGGTGGAGCTGTTGGGTGGCTTGATCTCCGAAAAGAGCAATGGCTTTTTCGGTTGTCGAGCGGCCTTGTGTCGAGATTCCACGTACGGTGAGTAAGGAGTCGGTATAAGCTTTGATCTCCGGTGTATTAATATCTAATTTCAATAATCTTTCATATTCAAGCATCGATATTCTCGGCCTTCTTCTGGGTGATTGTGCCGTTAGACTATCGGTTGAAGAGCGTTGCAGAGAGTCGGTGGGTGAACCGGCCACTCCTCCATCGCGCCGATGGATGGCATAGGAGATACGCAGTACGTCACAAGCTTGTTGGGACAGAGCCTTTTGCAGATTGATTCGTTGCGTAAGGGTGATCTGCATCTCCGGTTTATCCTGTAACATTTGCGCAATTTTATCCAATGCGGCATATTGCTCGGAAGTGAAGGCGTATTGCTGAGGCTCGATGTTAATATATTCAAGGTTGTGGTTGCCTCCCGAAAGGAATGAAAAGGGGGCAGTCACGACTTTGAGCAACACGTTACCAAGAGCCTTCATCACGATCTTACGGTAAGAAAATTCCGGAGAATCGAGGTTGCCTTTTACCGGCAGATCCATCAACACATGCCCTTTCTTGTCTTTCAGTACATACAAGCCCAATTTGAGCGGGATGTTCATTTCCGGTTTGATCTCCTTTCGTTTTTTCTCTACTTGTGGCTCGAAGATATCGAGGTGGTTGGTACCATCGAGATTGCGATTTTTGATGATATTCTGGCTGCGGAATGTGAGATTTCCCTGTGTCAATGGATAAGCCGTATATTTCTCGCAATAAGGAGAGAAATCGCTAAGGGCTACATTGGAAAGTGAAAGAGAGATGTTGTGGTTATTCAAATCGGCAAGCGATCCAACCCAACGGAAACGAGCCTGTCCGGTCTTTTGCATACGGGCATTGATCACCAAATTGTTGCGGCTATTGGGATCGAAGTTGCGACTACGCATGCGAATATCCGATAATCGGTACTCGAACGGTGAGTGTAATGTTTGGTCGCGGAAGATAATCTCGCTATTTGCAATTTCGAAGTCTCCGATTTGCAAAATAAAACCTTTGTCGGTGGTCACACTATCGGTCGCCTGCTGAATATTCTCGGAGTTAACGTTTTTCTGCTCATCTTTCAACGGTTCGGCCGTTGCTACGGTTGCCGTGGTGTCGGATTTTATCAGCGACATAAGGTTGTTGCCTTCGGGTGTCAACTCCATGAATGTAGAGAATCCCCCGATGTAAACTTTGTCAAAGAGGAGTTGTTTTTGCTCCAAATCACCATTGGTTAGTCGAATAGCCAACGTGTCAACCCCGATTACGGGCTGCTCTCGCATGTCGTATAGTCTGAATCCCGAGAGTGAGGCATCACCTTCGGTATGTAGCGCAAGGAGATGCTTGGTATCTCCTTTCAGACGGAGATTTGCCGAGAGTAATCCTGCAACTTTTGACAGATTGAGGTTTTGTCGCAGATAGGGTAGAAGGCTTTCAAGGGTTAGCGATTGAAGCTGTAATCCGATGTCAAATTTAGAGGTGGCAATGTCGTAGGCAACCTGTGTGGCCAAAGAGCCACCCTCTGCAAAATTCAGTACAGCACCTACGTCTGTCGATGCCCCCGCAAAATAGACTCCCGGGATAACAAGATTTATATCGTTGAGCCCCCATGTTGCATCAAGCAGTAGATCTTTGTAGTAGATATGTCCTTGCCGTATGCTGATGTTGTAAATGCCTATCTCCCACGGTTGGCTCGGCTCGACAGCAACGGTGTCGGCCAACGATAGTGAATCGGCAGGAACTTCCTTTGTCTTGAAATGGTCGATGATATCATCAAAAGAGAAGTGATTTCCTCGCTGATAGATGCGTAGGTCGGGCTGGCCGAATGCAATATGGCGAATGTCGATTCGGTGTGAGAGCAGCGGCAGTAGTCGTATGCGCATATCGAACGAATCGAGCCGGAAAAACTCGGTTGTATCTCCTGCGCCCCCTATGCGCAGATCATCAATGCGCAAACGTCCCGATAGAATATTGAATCGTAAACGCTCCATACGAATCGAACGACCGAGCAACTCATGGTCGTGTTCTTCGATATAGTTCTTGGCAATAGGGGGAATCAGTAGGGCTATGCCGAACAGGATCGACACGAAACACGCTGCGATGATGAGCGTTATTTTCAAAGATCTTTTCATATTCAAATCAGGACAAATTATTTCAGTGGTTCGAACAGATGCGAGAAATCCTCATTGGGGTCGGGTTGATAGACTGCGAATCCCAATTGTTGTGCCGTAGCAAGATTGTGTGCCGAGTCATCGATGAAAAGTGTCTCCTCGGGAACCATTCGGCTATCAGCGATCATCTTGCGGAAAATTGCTTCGTCGGGTTTTAGTTCGTGCTGTTCGTAGGATAGATAGATGCGGTCGAAATAATCCGTCATCTCGCGCCCGTCGGCTCTGAATAGCTGCCGAATACAATCCATGGCGATAGGGTTGTTGTTCGAAAGTACATAGGTACGATAGCCGTCAGCACGCAGGCGCTCGATCAATCGCAATAATTTTACGGGGATTACTTCGATGAATGCTGTGTATGCATCGCTAATAGCTTCATCGGTAATTTCATGACAACCCGATACTTGACGCATCTTTTCACACATTTCATGTGCGGTAATATCTCCACGTTCGAAACCGCGGATCATGCCGGCGGGATGGCAAGGATCGAGGAGCTCGGCTATCTGTGGCATACCCAATGCGATGAAGGCTTTTTTACACCGATCGAGATTTAGCGGAACGAGCACCCCGCCCAGATCGAATACTATGTTATGAATGCCTTCTATCATCGGTATTATTTTTGGAACTTCATCGTAAATTTACGTATTGGTTGCAACATCCACATGGGCACAGCCATACACAACGGAATCCACAAACGATTCCACCAGTCGGGAACGATACATTTCTTCCCGCGCCATAAAGCGTGTAAGCCGCGACGAGCACAACTGTCGGGAGAGATCAGGGCTCCCAACCGTCGGCCGATTTTTTGCCAGCGTGATGATAAGCCGTAGAGGTCGGTGGCCACTCCTGCCGGACATACGGCAGTTACGCGTACTCCTTGTGGTCGCATTTCGCGTGAGAATGCTTTGGTAAAGGAGCGTACATAAGCCTTTGTTGCGGTGTAGAGAGCCATCCCGGGCCAGGGCATCCATACCGAATACGAGGACATGTTCAGAATATATCCATGTCCGCGATTCACCATGTCGTTGCCGAAACGGCGGCAGTTCTTGGCTAACGTCATGTCGTGGAGTAGCGTCATGCGCTCGATACGCTCGATCGGTGTATTCTGTATGTCGCAGAAAGAGAAGATTCCTGCATTGTTGATCAAGACCTCGATCTCGATTCCCCAACTTTTTATCGTGTCGTATAATTCGTCTGCTGCTTCCAGGCGGGCAAGATCAAGCGACAGAATACGTACCTTTACCCCTTCGACATGGTTTACGATCTCGCTCTGAACCTGCTCCAATGGCGCGAGAGTGTTTCCTACCAATATTACGTTATAGCCCAATTTGGCCAATCGATTCGCATAGCCACGCCCGATTCCCGAGCCTGCTCCTGTCACAAGAGCCCATGCTGAGCCTTTTATTACCTCTCCTCGTTTCATCTTGTTATTTGATTTTGGCCAATTCTTTCCAAATCTTATCCGGAATATGCTCTTTGCAGTTGTGGCAACACTGCATATCCACCGAATACATGCGAGCCATGCAATAATCGCGGTGGTCGCATCCCGAACGGGTGGTCATATCTCCGGCTTTCAACTTGTTGACAAAGGCCGGATCATTTACCAACGCACGAGCCATCTGTACTAATTCGAATCCCGAATTCAGTACTTTCTCAATTCCTTCTCGCGAAACCAAGCCGCCGACATAGATCAGTGGCAATTTCAACTCCTTGCGGAATTTAAGCGCATTTTCAAGGAAATAGCACTCCTCGAAGTCGTATTGGCGGATCATCAAGTCGCCGAAGAAGTTAAGCACGATCTTTTGCGGCCATGACGACCACGGCATATAGTAACTCATGGTCTTTGTTGGTATCTTTCCCCGCATAACCGCCATTGGTGCTTTCGAAACAAATCCCGACGAGAGAACAATGCCGTTCACGCCCAACCGCTCGATCTCTTTGGCGATCTCGATGCTTTCGGGAATCTGAATTCCGCGTTTGAAACCATCCTCCATGTTGTGTTTTACCACAACCGCCATCTTGCATTTGGCGGCCTCTTCCAATACCTCTGTCAAGCACATGCGCATAAATCGCATGCGGTTGTCAAGCGATCCGCCATATTCGTCGCGACGGTGATTGGTATAGGGCGAGAGAAATTGGGAAATAAGGTAGCCGTGACCGGCATGTACCTCTACGGAATCGAACCCCGATTCATGAGCCGTACGAACCGCCTTGCCGAAATCTTTGGCAAACGATTCGCACTCCGAGCGTCGCATGCCACGGACAAAGGTAGGGGAGTAGAGGTTGAACCCTGTCGATGCTCCTACCGGAAAACATCCCGCTGTTGACCAGTGGGTCATGTTGCCGCAGTGCCCGATCTGGATGCCGGCAGCGGCTCCTTCGGCATGAATGGCATCGGTAATATCTTTCAACTCGGGAACGATCTCCGGTCGCAGCCATAATTGCTTGTTGAATGATAATCCGCTACGGTTTACCGCGGCATAGGCCAAGGTGGTCATTCCGATACCGCCGCGTGCTACCGACACATGGTAGTTTTTGAGCTGCTCTGTGGGCCCGAAGTCCTTGCCCATCGATTCAAATGCTGCTGAACGAATGGTGCGGTTGCGCAGTGTGAGCGGCCCTAATTGGAAAGGGGTAAATAGTTTGGATTCCATAGGGATAGAATGAACTTTTTAATAAATGAATGGAATGATGCGTTTCCGTTTGAGACGTGTAAACTCCTCGCCGAATTCTTGCTCATAACGTCGGCGCAACGAAGCTGCCCGAGGTGCAAGGTTGGCAAAAGTCCACAGCGCGAAAACCGCACCTGACCACGACCACGATGCGATGGCAAATCCTACCCATTCGAGAAATTCTCCGAAATAGTTGGCCGATGAAACGTAGCGGAACATTCCTCCTTGCGGAATGTAGTGGCGGGTATCTCCCGGCTTGCGAAGGTTGCGGATGATGTGGTCGGAGTGAAGATTGATAAACATTCCGGCAACGAAAATTGCTCCACCGATGTATATATAGGGTTTCGCGAACCAATCGGCATAATATCCCTCTGGTGAAACGTAGAAGATCCAACCTCCCTGCATCAATGCGTTGAGCGTGTTGAAGAGCATGCCCATAAGGATAATTCCTAACGGCATTTTGGAGTTGCCGCGTAACAAAAGCGGGAAGATGAATGCCCGTTGGAGATAATGGGTTTGGAAAATTAGAAAAAGAGCCAACGGTACACTTTCCCACATTCGCTCGGAGTTGGCCCACAATATGCACATGAAGATAAACACCGGAGCCTCCATCATCACCCAACCTATTTTATTGGGAATGGGTGGCCCATAGCGGCGATCGAAGAGATAGCCATAGCCGGCTTCGAAAAATTGCAGAGCCACAAAGACCAATACGGCCGTTACGGCCATGACTATAAGGAAAATATCAAAAGTTTGAGCCATCTGTTTAAGTAGTTTGAAAATAACGGGGTAAAGATACGAAAAAAAACCGAAACTTTGTAGAAGTTTCGGTTTTTATGGGGACTGCGAAATTGCCTATATTTTGTTGTTATACTCTTCGAGCAAGGAGGTTAGTTCGGATATTCCCTCTGCGGCTCGCTTGCGAATGATGGTTAGCGGGTTGCGAATACCGGAGGTGTCCGGATTCCCCGGATCGACCACATAGAGCGGAATGTCGGAGCGCACATAGCGCACCAACGATGCTGCGGGATAAACCGCCAGCGAGGTCCCGATAACTACCATGATGTCGGCTTCGGCTGCAATGCGTGCCGCTTGTTCGAACATTGGAACAGCTTCACCGAAAAATACGATATGGGGTCGTAACAGAGCACCATCAGCAGCTGTGGCATCGAGCGGTTGTTCCCATCCTTCGATCGAAACGATCAACTCCGGATTGCGTGAGGAACGCAATTTCGTAAGTTCTCCGTGCAAATGGGTGATGTGGGTCGATCCGGCGCGTTCGTGAAGGTTATCGACATTTTGTGTGATGACCTCCACATTGAAATAACGTTCCCATGCGGCCACAGCAAGATGAGCGGCATTGGGCTGTGCTGCGAGCATTTCCCGTCGCCGTTTGTTATAGAACTCGATAACCGTTGCACGGTTGTATGTTAGGGCTTCGGGAGTACAAACCTCTTCGATGCGATAGTTTGCCCACAATCCATCCGAATCGCGAAAGGTGGCCAATCCACTTTCGGCACTGATCCCCGCTCCGGTAAATACGACTAATTTTTTCATGCTACCTCAACTGATACCTTTTATAGATAATGTTTCCTTTGGAACAAATATACGAAAAAGCAGACTCTTTTGCAAGAATCTGCTTTTTGAATATAAAGAAGATGGCTTTGATCTACTCTTCGGCCTTGATCATATCGAAGAACGAGCTGATCTCTTGTTGATCGATAGCCTGACGCACGTTGAAACGCTTGGTCTGATCGAGGTATCCAGAGCGGCGCACTTTGATTTCGATCTGCACATCACGCGAGTTCTCATAGGTCAAACCTTGAATGTTGAACGAACGGGTCTCTTCGAACGGAGTGTTTCCCAACCACAATTCGTTGGTGTTTTTTACTTGTGCCGGACAACTTGAAATCACGCGCCAGAAGATGCGGGCACCCTGCGGCTGCGATTCGAAATACCAACGAAGTACGGTGCGCTCCAATGCGGTTGACCCCGGGTTGTCGCGGTTTACGACCTTGCGAGCCTCTCCGCGCGGAATTGAAGGATCTTGCTCATAAACCTTACGTTGTTTAGCTTGAACTTGTGGATCCTTTTGCAACTCGCAAACTACCGAGGGCTGCCAATCGAAATTGAATTTCGATTTCTGTTGTGTGATGGTCGGTATGACATCTACATCTTGTTTCAGATATCCGGCTTTGACAAACGTAAAGGTCAGTCGGCAGTTGTAGGCTGCGGTTTGGATGGCTTCATCCATCTTTTTCTTGCTGGTAGGCGTTATCGCACCTCTGCATGTGATGGTTGCTGTCCCGGGAGTTGAAGCGCAAACCAATTTGCCTTGATAATAGACTTTGGCACCGGTCGGAACACTTGTAAAGGTAAAGGTTTTGTTCATCGGCGGAGTGTAAACTGGACCTTTGGCCCGAACGGTCGATACACATAGCAACGTAGCTAATATCCACAATAAATTTTTCATGTTAAATTATTTTGTTTGAGTTTGAAATTATTCTACTTTAATCATATCGAAGAATGAGCTGATCTCCTGCTGGTCGATAGCCTGACGCACATTGAAACGTTTGGTTTGATCGATATATCCGTTACGACGTACTTTGATTTCGATCTGTACACTGCCGGCATTTTCATAGGTCAATCCCTGAATGTTAAATGAACGGGTCTCCTCAAACGGAGTATTGCCTAACCACAATTCGTTCGTGTTTTTTACCTCGTTGGGGATGCTCGAAATCACGCGCCAGAAGATACGGGCACCCTGCGGCTGCGATTCGAAATACCAACGGATGACAGTAGATTCCATTGAGGTACGACCCGGTGTGTCACGAGTTACACGTTCCGGCTGAGGTGTCTCTACGGGTTGTATTACTGTCGGGCTCGCGGGCATTTCCACATAATTTTTTGGTTGTAAATTCAATACATAGTTTTTGCTGTCAGGTTTCATCATGGCACCTGTACCGGCATCAATGGCCATACCCGGAATACCACCCAAAAATATGTTCAACAGCGTTTTGCCATTAAATTTCTTGTCAATTGTTACCGTGTCGTTTTGGTATCCGTCGGCACTTGCTATAATCTTTGATTTTTGGAAACCGCCTTTTACATTTACTTTAACCGGAAAATTGACGTTTGAATATGCTTGGTTGTCAACGGTTAGAGTCACAGGAGAAGTTACAGGACGAGTATTGTCTATGGTTATTTTGTGTTTCGATCCTCCGAAAATTGTGGCACAAGATGTTGCAAGTGCTGCCAAGCAGACATAGAAAAGAAGTTTTTTCATTGTATTTATTGGTTTGTTTTGCCAGTCCCAAGCGGTTGATGAATTTCGTTAAGGTTGAATAAGGGACATAAAAAAACGTGGGACCAAATCCTTATATCTGCTTGTCGAGGTTCTGGAATACCTTAGCTGCAAAATATAGAATAAAGCCCACGTCGTAATAGACGTGAGCGTCAAACTTTATTCCTTTGCAGCTTTGAAATTTTCCAGATTTCGACAAGCAAGTATAAAGATAACGCTTTTTTATGTATGATAACCGTATATCCTATTGATACAAGCGGTTATGTGATGTTCTCAAATGTAAACACTCTCTTTAATTTACCATAGGCATCATTTTTTTGTTTGCGACAAAGATAGGAATAATAATCGAATAACCTCATACCCACCAACTTTTTTTCTGAAAGTTTTTATCTCCATTTCGTCCTACATACATATTTCTTGGCATAGTTCGTGCATCCCAAGCCGTATAAAACCAATTAAACGTCAATAATTATGAATCAATCAAAGCACACCGCTACCGACACCCTGACGGATGTTTATGGATCGAAGGAGATGCGCTCTCCGATTCCTACCGAGTTTATCCCCAAAGGCAAAACTTCTCCCGAGATCGCTTACCAAATGGTCAAAGACGAAACTTATCCCCAAACCCAGCCGCGCCTGAATTTGGCCACCTTTGTTACGACCTACATGGACGACTATGCCACGCGTTTGATGAACGAGGCTATCAGTATCAATTATATCGACGAGACGGAGTATCCGCGTGTTGCGGTGATGTGTGGCCGTTGTCTGAATATTGTTGCCAATCTGTGGAATTCGCCGGAGAAAGCCGAGTGGAAAACCGGAGCATTGGGTATCGGCTCTTCGGAGGCCTGTATGCTGGGAGGTGTCGCGGCTTGGTTGCGTTGGCGCAATCGACGTAAAGCGGTCGGCAAACCTTACGACAAACCTAATTTGGTGATGAGTGCCGGCTATCAAGTCGTTTGGGAGAAATTCTGCCAACTATGGCAGATCGAGTTGCGTACCGTACCACTGACGCTCGAACATATCACTCTCGATCCGAAGCAGGCATTGGCTTTGTGCGACGAGAATACCATTTGTATCGTGCCGATTGCCGGTGTGACGTGGACCGGCCTCGACGATGATATCGAGGGGCTGGATAAGGCTCTTGATGAGTATAATAAGAAGACCGGTCATGAGATTCCGATCCATGTCGATGCGGCTTCCGGTGGTTTTATTCTGCCCTTCCTAAAACCCGAAAAGAAGTGGGATTTCCGCTTGAAATGGGTCTTGTCGATCTCGACTTCGGGACATAAATACGGACTTGTTTACCCGGGTTTGGGCTGGGTGGTTTGGAAAGACAAAAAGTACCTGCCCGACGAGATGTCGTTCTCGGTGAACTATTTGGGTGCTAACATTACGCAGGTGGGTTTGAACTTCTCGCGTCCTGCGGCACAGATCTTGGGTCAGTATTACAACTTTATCCGCTTGGGATTCGAGGGGTATAAAGAGATTCAGCAGAATTCGATGGATATCGCTTGCTATTGCCACCGCGAGATCGGTAAGATGAAGTGTTTCCGCAACTATTCTAAGGAGGTTGTCAACCCGCTGTTCATCTGGACGATGGATCCCGAGTATGACAAAACGGCCAAGTGGACACTCTTCGATTTGCAGGCTACCTTGCAGCAGAGCGGCTGGATGGTTCCGGCCTATACGATGCCTAAAAATATCGAGGATATGATCGTGATGCGTATTGTCGTCCGACAGGGTATGTCGCGCGATATGGCCGATATGTTGCTGACCGATATTCGCAATGCGGTTGCCGAGTTCGAGAAGTTGGAGTACCCCACGACCTCGCGTCTTAAATACCACCACAAAGAGACGCAGAAAGGTAAGGTCTTTACCCACTGATCGTCATATTACAAAAAAACTCCGGTCCTTTCAAAAGACCGGAGTTTTTTGTACGGCAATTATATACGATTTTGCACTTGCATCATGTGTAGAACCCCAAATTTCCGCCGCAGGCGGACACAAGTCCCCTGCCTGAGGCGGGTGGGTCATAGATTATAAACACGGCTCTGCCGTGAGTGTAGGGCGGTGAAAAGCACGGACGCAACAAGATCGTGTAAATTCCTATATAATCCCCCTTTGTAATTTATTTCTCGAAATAGAGATCCAACAACTCTTTGGCTGCGATGAACGAGGATATTTTGTCGTCCAATACCCGTTGTTCGTACTCTGCAATGCGAGCTTCGATCTGCGGAGCATGGTAGAATGAGTTGCGCAATGCCTCATTGATCGACTCATACATCCAGTATTTGTTCTGCCGGTTGCGGTTGTGTTGGAAATAGCCGTTTTGCTGGATATGTTCGAGGTAGTCTTCCACTCCTTTCCAAACCTCTTCCAAGCCGGTTTGTGCTACCGATGAGCAGGTGAAAACCTGTGGCCGCCATCCCGATTCCGGCTCGGGGAACAACCGCAATGCGCTCTGGAATTGTGTGCGGGCCAACTCTGCCTTGTGGATATTTTCCCCTTCGGCTTTGGTGATCACCATCAGATCGGCCATCTCCATAATTCCTCGCTTGATACCTTGCAGTTCATCACCGGCACCCGAAATCTGCAACAACATGAAGAGATCGACCATCGAGTGAACCACAGTCTCCGACTGTCCGACACCGACCGTCTCGATGAAGATCACATCGAAACCTGCCGCCTCGCACAGAACAACGGTTTCTCGTGTTTTGCGGGCAACACCACCCAACGATCCTGCCGAGGGTGAGGGGCGGATGAATACCGAGGGATTGTGGCAAATACTCTCCATGCGCGTCTTATCACCGAGAATCGAGCCGCCACTCCGCTCCGACGAGGGATCAATGGCCAACACTGCCAACTTGTGATGCAACGAGGTCACCATATTGCCCACCGCCTCGATAAAGGTCGATTTACCGGCTCCGGGGACGCCCGTAATGCCGATTCGTACCGATTTGCCGGCATAGGGCAGACAACGCTCGATGATCTCCTGTGCTTGTGCATAGTGATCGGGGTTGGCACTCTCGACGAGTGTGATCGCTTGCGAAAGGGTAGTGATGTCACCGCGTAAAATGCCTGCAACATATTCGTCGGTCGTCAACCGGCGTTTTTTGCGATGCACGAAATAGGGGTTGATGATCGGTTGATCTTCGACACCTTGTGTCACATTCAATGCCGTGTCGTGATGCGTATCGGCATACTCTTTCTCGTAATGGTTGATCTTGGTAAATGTCATCTCTCTTTTATCTGTTTTCTTCGATCATTGTTTGCTTCGGTTTCAATGGATTCCCGAACCATATCACTCGCTGCCGATTATCTGTAATTATCTCAAACGGCACAAACTTCACATCGTAAACCGAGAATATATCACCTTGCGGGTCCAAAGCCACGCTGAATGTGGGGGATATATATTTCTCGAAAAGTCGGGTTGCCTCGGCCTCGCTTGTGCGGGTAACGATTACAAGTTGCGAGTTGGGCTCTGTCGTTTCAATCTCCTTATGCAGTTGCTCTATCGATTCCCGACAAGCTACATTCCGCGTGTCGAAAAACTCGATGTGGGTACGTCGTGTTGCTTTCGGTTCATGATTGCCGAGCCATTTCACCGACTTCAATTTGGGTAACCGTTCTCCCAAAAAGATGTGTTGAGCCGAACTGCTGCCGATGGCTCCGAACATCATGAGCAGGACGAGGATAAAGCGTTGCATACTTTAAGGTTTCTTACTTTTTTAGCGGGTCGATTCGTTGAGCAAATATAGAGAATAGAATCGAGATCGGAAAATGTTGTGACAAATTTATTTCGCGAGAACAAAAAAGAACGTTCGATATACCTACCGAACGTTCTTTTACATAGGTCACAGCCGAACTGCGACGATATTTAACGTTATCCCAAGAACGAAAGCAACAGACCGGCTGCTACTGCCGAGCCAACCACACCGGCCACGTTGGGACCCATGGCGTGCATCAACAGGAAGTTCGACGGATTGGCTTTCTGACCCTCGATCTGTGATACGCGGGCAGCCATCGGCACAGCCGATACACCGGCCGAACCGATCAGCGGGTTGATCTTGTTGCCCTCTTTGGCAAAGAGGTTCATGAATTTGGCGAACAGCACACCGCAAGCCGTAGCTACACCGAATGCCGTAACACCCATCAGCAGAATCTTCAATGTTGCGGGGCTGAGGAATGTGCTGGCCGTAGCCGTTGCACCTACCGTAAGACCCAGGAAGATAACCACGATGTTCATCAACTCGTTCTGTACGGTCTTCGACAGACGGTCAACCACACCACACTCCTTCATCAAGTTACCCAACATCAACGAGCCGATCAGCGGAGCGGCATCGGGCAAGAGCAACGAGATGATTGCTGCAATAGCGATCGGGAAGATGATACGCTCTTTCTTCGATACGGTACGCAACGTCTTCATCTTGATCTCGCGCTCCTTCTTGGTGGTCAGCGCACGCATGATGGGCGGCTGAATTACCGGAACGAGAGCCATGTAGGAGTAAGCTGCCACAGCGATCGGACCGAGCAAGTGGGGAGCCAATTTCGAAGTCAAGAAGATAGCCGTCGGGCCGTCAGCGCCACCGATAATACCGATCGAGCCTGCCTCTTCCGGCGTAAAGCCCAAAGCATAAGCAGCCAAGAATGTGGCAAAGATACCGATCTGGGCAGCAGCGCCCAACAAGAAACTCTTGGGGTTGGCGATCAGCGGGCCGAAATCGGTCATAGCACCTACACCCACAAAGATCAAACAGGGATACAAACCGAGCTTGACACCCAAATAGAGGTAGTCGAGCATACCGGGTACAAGAGCTTTACCATTGGCGCTCACCTGAGAGCCAAAGATGTCCCAGTGTACATGTCCTCCGGCGAAGAGCTCTTCGTGGAAAAGACCTGCGCCCGGGAGGTTGGTCAAGAGCATACCGAATGCGATGGTCATCATCAGCATAGGTTCATACTCTTTCTTGATAGCCAGATAGAGCAGGAAGAAAGCGATGCAGATCATCACGAGGTTACCCCAGCCCATCTCCGAGAAGAAAGCGGTGAAACCCATCGACGAGATGAACTTCTCCAAGCTCTCCAACGCAAAATTTGATTGCAGGAAATTGAACATAAGGCTTACTCAATCACGATTAAACTATCACCTTCCATCACCGTAGCACCTTGCTGTACGCAGATCTGCTTTACAACGCCGGCGCGATCCGAGTCGATGTTGTTCTCCATCTTCATAGCTTCCAGTACAAGCAATGTCTGACCGGCAGAAACCGTGTCACCGACAGCCACTTTGATAGCCATAACCGTACCCGGCAGCGGACATTTGATGGCACCGGCAGCAGCGGTAGCCGGACGCTGTACGGGAGCCGACGGAGCAGCCGTCTGCGGAGTGATCTGTGCACTATTGGCCGTCTTGGGAGCGGCAGCCACCTGAGGTTTCATCGCAGGGGTGGTTTTGCTACCCTCGATCTCTACCTCGTAGTTTGTTCCGTTTACGTTCACACGAGCCAGAGTTGACGCTTCGTTTACTTCGTCGATCTGCACATTATAGGTGTGACCGTTGATTTTCAATGTGTAATCTTTCATAATCTGTGTTTGCTTATTTTTTATCGGGCATCTGGGTTAAACCGTGGATCTTCGAGTTCCACGGCGAATAGGCACGCTTGACGCTCAAAATCGTCAGCACCTCCGACTCGCGGTCGTGCAAGGCACTCTTGTAGATCTTCAAGGCGGTGGCGATAGCTACGATCTCCTCCTCATGGAGCTGACCCTCCGATATGGGTTTCGACTCTACGGGAACCATCTTGTGCTGGGGCTTTTCGGCGAAGATCACGCCGAAGAGTTTCATCACATAGACCAGCAGGATGAGTACGACGAACACCAGCACAACACTGATTGCCGTACACCAGAGCATCTCTGACCATCCCCAGCCTGTAACTGCTAATAAGTTCATCATAGCCTTTTAAGATTACAAAGGAATGTTCGAGTGTTTCTTGGCAGGATTCTGCTCACGCTTGGTTGCCAACGATTGCAGCGCGCGGATGATGCGGAAACGCGTGTTGCGCGGCTCGATAACATCGTCGATATAGCCGTAGCGGGCAGCGTTGTAGGGGTTGGAGAACTTGTCGTTGTACTCCTTCTCTTTCTCGGCTACGAAAGCTGCTTTCTCTTCGGGTTTCTCGGCCAGATCTTTGAGTTCTTTGCCATAGAGAACCTCGACAGCACCGCTGGCACCCATCACTGCGATCTCGGCTGTCGGCCAAGCGTAGTTGACGTCACCACGGATGTGTTTCGACGACATCACGATATAAGCACCTCCGTAGGCCTTGCGCAACGTAACGGTGATCTTCGGAACAGTAGCCTCGCAATAGGCGAAGAGCAATTTGGCACCATGAGTGATCACGCCACCATACTCCTGAGCTGTACCCGGCAAGAATCCCGGAACATCCACCAACGTAACAAGCGGAATGTTGAAGGCGTCGCAGAAACGTACAAAGCGGGCTGCTTTGCGCGAAGCGTTGATGTCGAGAACACCGGCCATGAATTTAGGCTGGTTGGCGATGATACCCACCGACTGACCGTTGAAACGGGCAAAGCAGGTGATGATATTCTTGGCATAACCGGCCGACGACTCCAAAAAATCGCCGTTGTCAACGATGGCTTTGATCACCTCGGTCATGTCATAAGGTTTGTTGGCGTTGTCGGGAATGATCTCGTTGAGCGAATCCTCCAAACGGGTCGGAGCATCGGTGCAAACAACTTGCGGAACATCCTCCATGTTGTTTTGCGGAATGTAGGAGATCAACTTTTGGATCAAGGAGATACCCTCCTCCTCGGTATCAACGGCAAACTGTGCCACACCCGATTTGGTGGTGTGCATTACAGCACCGCCCAACTGCTCTTGCGTAACATCCTCGCCCGTTACGGTTTTCACCACCTTCGGACCTGTGAGGAACATGTTCGAGGTCTCCTTCTTCATGATGATGAAGTCGGTCAGAGCTGGCGAATAAACTGCACCACCGGCGCAAGGACCGAAGATCGCCGAGATCTGCGGAATGACACCCGAAGCCATCACGTTACGCTGGAAAATGTTGGCGTAACCGGCCAAAGCGTTTACACCTTCTTGGATACGGGCACCACCCGAGTCATTCAGACCGATACAGGGTGCACCGTTGCGCATGGCCATATCCATCACTTTGCAGATCTTATCTGCCAGCGACAGCGACAACGAACCTGCCGTCACGGTGAAATCTTGTGCAAAGACATAAACCAAACGGCCGCCGATCGTACCGTAACCGGTAACGACACCGTCGCCGAAAGTGTGGCTCTTGTCCATGCCGAAATCGTAGCAACGGTGAGTTACGAACATGTCGAACTCCTCGAAACTACCCTCATCCAGAAGCATCTGGATACGTTCACGCGCCGTAAATTTGCCCTTGGCATGTTGGGCTTCGATGCGTTTCTGACCTCCACCCAAGCGAGCAATCTCGCGGTTTTCGATCAGTTTGTTGATTTTAGCTTGAATTTCGCTCATAGCTGATTATTGATTGTGAATTAAGTTTATTTGTTTTTGTTCTCGCACAACTCCGTGAGGATACCCTGTGTCGATTTCGGGTGCAGGAATGCGATGGTCAAGCCCTCGGCGCCCTTGCGCGGAGTTTTGTCGATCAAGCGAATGCCTTGTGCCTCGGCATCGGCGAGTTGCTCCTCGATATTCTCGCAGGCCAAAGCCATGTGGTGGATACCTACGCCTTTGTTCTCGATGTACTTGGCGATGGTCGAATCCTCCGAAGTGGGCTCCAAAAGCTCGATTTTGGTTTGACCCAACATGAAGAATGCGGTCTTTACCTTTTGATCGGCCACCTCTTCGATGGCATAACATTTCAGGCCCAAAACGTTCTCCCAATAGGGAATAGCCTCGTCCAAACTCTTCACGGCAACGCCGAGATGCTCAATGTGTGATACTTTCATGATAAACAGGAAAATTTAAGTTAGTTTGAGTATATTTAGATATTTTTTAGTTCTGTTTTTACCCTAAAATTTGGGTTGTCAAATTCAGCGAACAAAGATAGTCAATTCATTTTGAATAAACCAACGAAAAATTAAATAAAAATAAAAAGAAATCCATTTTGGGGTGTTTTGTCACGTGGTCACTCGATTTGTTGGTGATAACCCGATTGTTGTATGACGAGAGCCAAAAACGATAAAATTGTTCCGAAATTTTTTGCACGAATGAAAAAATCACTATCTTTGCCCTCGCATAAGGAGCCTTGCGTGATCGTTGCATCGCAAAAGGTTAAAAGGGAATCCGGTGTAAATCCGGAACAATGCCTGTTGCTGTAAGTCCCATTCCGTTTAGGAATTTGGCTGTTATCGTACTCTTCGCCACTGGATTTTATGATCTGGGAAGGCTCGGTAACAGGGGATAAGTCAGAAAACCTGCCTTCTGCATTTTGGATTTTAGGCCTGCAGGACTACGGGACGAATCAAAACTAATTTTTATCCTTAAATTTCAGTTTTGCCCCGTAGAGAGAGGCGAAGCATGCTTTCAGGAACACGGTGTGCTCCGAAGGTCGAATTTTAACGGTTGATTGTTTTGAGTTAATTTTTGTGGTCTGCTTTGTGGCGCAACCTTTTTATTAACTTAAAATAATTAATGCGTTATGAAGAGATTTTTTATGATGGCGGCACTCTTTGTTGCTGCTTTGACGTTTGCAAGTTGCGAGAATGACGACAACAATTCGGGCGACGGTGGTGGCGAAAGCTATGAACTGCGCGTGCTGACCTTTGAGGATGCCGATTACAAAGGCACAGAAGGAAGTAACTATTGGTCGAGCTTGATCGCCGAGGGTGAGTACGGCAATGGCAACGGGAGGTATTCGTGGCACGATGCGGGGAACACCGAGTTGGCATATACTCCCTCTACCACGGCGCTTTTCCCCGGGTATGGCGGGCATGCTTTGTCGAAGTATGTGGGTAACGATCTCACGCAGGGAGATTATATGCACGACCTGCAAGCCTATAATGTAGCCGGAGGTGCCAATGGATCGCAGAATTTCTGTGTGCATTTCGGTTACCTCGACGACTCGGGAATGGGTATGATGAACGAATTGGTCTATTTCCAGTTTGCCGATGGTGTGGCGCGTGTGATTGACCATATGTGGGTGACCAATACCACCTATGTCTATAATCTGCTGACTAATGGCGATGGATGGCAGGTTCCCACGGGTGCCTCCGAGCAAAGTTGGTATAAAATCGTGGCATACGGTTACGATGCCGACGGACAGCAGTGTGGTACAGCTGAGTTTTTCCTTTGGAACGAAGGAAGAAAAGGTGTTGCCGAGTGGACCAAGTGGGATCTAACCTCGTTGGGTAAAGTGGTTCGGGTTGAGTTTAATTTATTGGCAAGCGAAGACCTATATACAGAATACGGTTTGGGTGTCGCCGGCTATTTTGCCTATGACGATGTGGCCGTACAATTTGATAAAGAGTAATGTCCGGTAAGATGAAACATATTGTATTCATCCTTCTGTTATCCATGGTGATCACATCGTCCTGTAATACGGACGATGTGATCACTATTCCTCTCGATGAAAACTATCGAGCCGAAACATCCTCCTCTTCGGCGAAGGCCTCAGTCGTTTATGATTATACACCGGCGGCCGGTCAATTTATTGGCGATACCCGCACCGGTGGATTTACGGGTAATGAGTTGACCTCCGGCGATGCAATATCTTATGCTACTCAGCGGTTGGCGACGGGTAGTTTCATCTCTCTCGGAGGTTTTGGCGGTTATATTGTGGTGGGTTTTGATCATAGTATCGACAACCGCTCCGGATATGATCTTGCCGTTGCCGGCAACGCGTTTGACGGGTCGTCAGAACCCGGGATCGTCTGGGTCATGCAAGATAAAAACGGCAACGGACAACCCGATGATACTTGGTACGAGTTGCGTGGAAGTGAGTCAGATGCCGAGCATACGATTCGGGACTATGCCGTCACTTACTATCGGCCGACCGCTGTGGGTATGTCGGTGCGATGGAGTGATAATTTGGGTGGCAGTGGCGAGATCGACTACCTCTCGGAATATCATGCGCAGGATTACTATTACCCCACATGGATTGCGGCAGACAGCTATACGCTTCGCGGTACTTGTTTGGAGGCTCGCAACTACGACCAATCGGGTAATGGCAGCTATTGGGTGCAGCCGGCTTATGAGTGGGGCTATGCCGATAATTATAGTTCGGTGGATCGGATGGCAGAGGGTAATCTCAATCTGTTCGATATCTCCAATGCCATCGATTACGAAGGTAATTCGGTGCCCCTGAAATATATTGATTTCGTAAAGGTACAAACCGCACTGAATACTAAAAGCGGTTGGTTGGGAGAAAACTCTACCGAGGTGTGCGGGTTTTATGATTATAGGATGAAATTGGCCAAAAAATGATACGATTTGCTTATTGTTGTTCCCTTTTGTTGAGTTTGCTCTTTTCCGGTTGTATGAAATGGGAGTACGGCCGAGAGGAGTCGTTCTCTTATCCTGCTGCGGATGAGGGCCTGTTTATTACCAACGAGGGGAATTTTCAATATGGCAATGCAACGTTGTCTTATTATGACCCGAAAACCAAAACCGTTGAAAATGAGGTATTCTATCGAGCCAATGCAATGAAACTGGGCGACGTGGCACAATCGATGGTTATTCGCGATGGAGTAGGGTGGATTGTGGTAAATAATTCGCATGTGATCTTTGCCATCGATATTACGACGTTTAAGGAGAGGGGTCGTATTGTCGATCTGACCTCGCCGCGTTATATCCATTTTATCTCCGACGAGAAGGCTTATGTTACGCAAATATGGGATAATCGTATCTTTATAGTCAACCCCAAACGTTTCGAAATCATTGGTCATATTCAGTGCCCGAATATGTCGATGGAGTCGGGCTCTACGGAGCAGATGGTGCAATACGGTAAATATGTCTATGTGAATTGCTGGTCGTATCAAAACCGTATTTTGAAAATTGACACCGAAACCGATACGGTTGTTGATGAATTGGTAGTAGGAATTCAACCTACATCGCTTGTCTTGGACAAAAACAACAAGCTTTGGACCGTTACCGATGGCGGGTATAGCGGCTCGCCCTATGGTTATGAAGCTCCGTCGCTCTATCGGATCGATGCCGAAAGATTCGCTATCGAGCGGCAATTCAAATTCAACCTCGGAGATAAGCCTTCGGAGGTGCAGCTCAATGGTACTCGCGATAAACTATATTGGATCAACGACGATGTGTGGTGCATGGATGTCGAGGCCGAGCAGATCCCGAATACCCCCTTTTTGCCCTATTCCAATACGCTTTACTATGGTTTGACGATCAATCCGCATAATGGCGATGTCTATGTGGCCGATGCTATCGATTATCAGCAACAAGGTCGAATCTATCGTTACTCGCAAACGGGAGAATTGATTGACGATTTCTATGTGGGAGTTATCCCGGGGGCATTTTGTTGGAAATAATTATAGATGAAGTTTATGAAAAACCTCTTGTCGCTCCTCGGTCTGCTGTTGATTGTTTCGATTGCCGATGCCCAAGACTCCTCCGAGACTCCGATCTCCCGTCAGGATTTGCGGATCTCTAATTCGGGCGATTGGGCCAATCGAAATATCGCCATCCGCGAGGTTCCGATCTGGGGGCGTCAGCCAATGAAGGAGATTGGCATGCAACAAACGAAACTCGATTCTGTTGTTTTACGCGATAATTTGGCCTTTTCTGTTGCCGATGTATTGACCTATAACTCGTCGATTTTTGTCAAACAATATGGTCGAGCCACACTTTCGACCGTCTCTTTTCGTGGTACCGGCCCCTCGCATACGCAGGTGCTGTGGAACGGTATGCGAATCAATAACCCGATGCTCGGCATGACCGACTTCTCGATGATTCCGGCCTATTTTATCGACGATGCTTCGCTGCTGCATGGTACCTCTTCGGTAGGTGAAACCGGTGGTGGTTTGGGCGGTGCCGTGCGTCTCTCTACTCGTCCGACGCAGGCTGATGGGTGGGGATTACAATATGTGCAAGGTGTCGGCATGTTTAAGACCTTCGATGAATTTTTGCGCTTGACTTGGGGGGATGATCATTGGCAAATATCGACACGCGCCGTTTATCAGTCGTCGGACAACGATTATAAATACCGCAATCGCGATAAGAAAGAACTTATCTACGACGATAATCATACGATCATAGGCTCTTATTATCCTGTCGAGCGCAATAAAAGCGGTGCTTTTGCCGATCTGCACCTCTTGCAGGAGGTGTACTACAATACGGGGCGTGGTGACCGCTTCGGTCTGAATGCTTGGTATGTACGCTCCAATCGTGAGTTGGCTCTGCTGACGACCGACTATGCCGACGATACTAGGTTTGACAACCGCCAGCGAGAGGATACCTTTCGCGGAGTTCTCTCGTGGGATCATTTGCGCAAAACATGGAAGTTGTCGGCAAAGGCGGGATATATTCATACAAGGATGGCTTACGATTACAAACGCGATCCGGGTAACGGAATCATGACCTCGATGACCCGTTCGCGAAGTCGTGTCAATACGCTCTTTGGTGATATCTCGGGAGAATATGCTGTTGACGGCCGATGGTTTTTCAATGTCGATGTGGCTTTGCATCAACATTTTGTGAAAAGCATCGATAAAAATATTATTCTGCAAGAGGGCGGTAAGGGGATTGTTGGTTACGATCAAGGCCGAGTAGAACTCGATGGTGTATTGTCTGCCAAATGGCGACCCAATGATCGAACGGGACTTTCGGTGGTAATCCGTGAACAAATGTATGGCAACCGCTGGGTCACAGTGCCGGCGTTCTTTGCCGACTATGTACTCTCCAAACGAGGAAACATCGTGGCAAAAGCCTCGATCTCTCGCAACTACCGTTTTCCGACACTCAATGACCTCTATTTCCTACCCGGTGGTAATCCCGATCTGAAAAACGAGAGCGGATTCCAATACGAGGCCGGTTTGTCGTTCTCGGTGGGACGGACGAAACATTATATCCTTTCTGGCTCGGTTTCTTGGTACGATCAACATATCAACGACTGGATTTTGTGGCTTCCTACCACCAAAGGATTCTTCTCTCCTGTCAACATCAAGAAAGTACATGCCTACGGAGTGGAGGCTCAGGCCAATATGGAGGTAGCTTTGGCCAAAGAATGGCGTTTGGAAATGAACGGTACGTTTTCGTGGTCGCCATCCATCAACGAAGGTGAGCCGATGAGCCCTGCCGATCGTTCGATAGGGAAACAACTCCCTTATGAACCCGAATTCTCCGCCACAGCTACCGGCCGGCTGAACTATCGAAATTGGGGACTGCTTTGGCAATTCTGTTATTATAGCGAACGTTATACCATGTCGAGTAACGATATCTCGCTTGCCGGTCAACTCCCTTCATACTTCATGAATAATCTTACGTTGGAGAAGAGCTTTTCTCTCCGATGGGCCGACCTTTCACTCAAAGGTACAATCAATAATCTTTTCGACGAAGAATATCTTTCGGTGCTCTCTCGTCCCATGCCCGGAATCAACTTCGAAATCTTCATCGGCATCACTCCGAAGTGGGGTAAAAAGTGATGGTTTATCCCTTTTTTGCCCGATTTTACGTACAATCCGATATGAAAAGCCCCTTTTGAAGGTGCTTTTTCCGCCGAAATCAAGAAACTTTTTCGAATGTTTTTGTGGAAACAAAAATATTTTGTACCTTTGCGCACCCGTAAAATGCGGGAAAAGGATTACAACAAGTTAAATTAAACGTAAAACACTGTGGATTCATTAAGCTACAAGACTATCTCGGCGAATGCTTCGACGGTCACCAAAGAGTGGGTGGTTATCGATGCTACGAACGAGGTATTGGGACGTCTTGCTTCGCAGGTCGCAAAGATCCTCCGCGGCAAGAACAAGCCTAGCTACACCCCTCATGTGGATTGCGGCGACAATGTCATCGTGATCAATGCGGAGAAGGTGAAGCTCACGGGCAAAAAAATGACCGATAAGGTCTACATTCGCCACACGGGTTATCCCGGAGGTCAGCGTTTCGCTACTCCGGCCGATTACTTGGCAAAGAAACCGACGTTTGTCGTCGAGAAAGCAGTTAAAGGTATGCTGCCCAGAACACGTTTGGGTGCTGCCCTGCTCAAAAACCTCAAGGTTTATGCCGGTGCCGAGCATCCGCATGCTGCTCAAAACCCTAAAACCATTAAGTTAAACGAGATTAAGTAAGAGTTATGGAAGTTGTAAACACCGTAGGTCGTCGTAAGGCCGCTGTGGCTCGCGTATATGTGAAGCCGGGTAAGGGTCAGATTACTATCAACCATAAGGAGCTTGCAGCCTATTTCCCGCTCGAAATTCTCCAATTTCAGGTAAAGCAGCCTCTGTTGGCTACTAATACCGCTGAGAATTACGACATCACCATCAATCTTGATGGCGGTGGTATCAAGGGACAGGCTGAGGCCGCTCGTCTGGGTATCGCACGTGCATTGTGCGAGATCGATGCTGAGATGCGTCCGACCCTGAAAAAGGCCGGATTCCTCACTCGTGATCCCCGCGAGGTTGAGCGTAAGAAGCCCGGTCAGCCCGGAGCACGTCGCAAGTTCCAGTTCAGCAAGCGTTAATATATACGCACGACCGGAATTTTCGGCAAGTACGGTGCTGGTTACAAACTCTGCGGACTACTTATTATATATATGTATTACCGCTTGGTTGCCACACCGCGGAAAACTTTTTGGGATCGGAAACCGCTACCCGAAGAGTTGAAGAAAAGAGAATTAAAATTAACAAACACGAATTAAAATGTCACGTACAGATTTTAATACATTATTGGAAGCCGGTGCGCACTTCGGTCACTTGAAGCGCAAATGGAACCCGAAAATGGCTCCTTATATCTTCATGGAGAAGAACGGCATCCACATCATCGACCTGCACAAGACTGTGCTGAAACTCGATGAGGCTGCTGCAGCTATCAAGCAGATCGCCAAGAGTGGTCGCCGCGTGCTGTTCGTAGCTACTAAAAAACAAGCCAAAGAGATCGTTGCCGAAAAGGTGGCAGCCGTTGGTATGCCTTACGTTACTGAGCGTTGGGCCGGCGGTATGCTGACAAACTTCCCCACGATACGTAAA
Organism: uncultured Alistipes sp.; assembly: GCA_964527525.1. Classification (GTDB taxonomy): domain Bacteria; phylum Bacteroidota; class Bacteroidia; order Bacteroidales; family Rikenellaceae; genus Alistipes. The sequence goes on from CAZGPA010000002.1 coordinate 72,250, forward strand.
GCCGTCAAGAAAATGGCCACCATCGATAAGATGACCAATGACGGTACATTTGATAACTTCTCCAAACGCGAGAAACTCCAAATCTCGCGCCAGCGTGCCAAATTGGAGAAGAACCTTGGTTCGATTGCCGACCTTACGCGTCTGCCGGCAGCTCTGTTCGTAGTTGACGTCCAGAAAGAGGCTAATGCCGTTAAGGAGGCTAAACGTCTGAGCATCCCCGTATTTGCAATGGTTGACACTTGTTGTGATCCGACCGACATTGATTACGTTATCCCTGCAAATGACGATGCTACGAAGTCGATCTCTGTAATCGTAGAGACTATGTGCGCTGCTATCGCCGAGGGCGTTGAGGAGCGCAAGCTCGAAAAGGAGAAAGAGGCTCAGGAGGCTGAGGCTGAAGCTCCCGTAAAGAAAGAGAAGACTCGTATCAAGAAAGCTGTTAAGGCTGCGGTAGATGCCGAGACTGAGACCCTGAAAGAGGTTGTTGCCGCTGTTGAAACTCCTTATGAAGAGCCCGCAACCGAGGCTGCAACCGAGGAGTAAACAACCACGCAAAAGAAGTTATTAACGTAAAAAACGAAAAAACTATGGAAATCAAAGCAGCAGATGTAATGAAGCTCCGTAAGATGACCGGTGCCGGTATGATGGACTGCAAGAAAGCACTCATCGAGGCCGAAGGTGATTACGCACGCGCTCAGGACATTATCCGCGAGAAAGGTAAATTGGTCGTTGCTAAACGTGCCGACCGTACCGCTACCGAGGGTGTTGTTGTTACAAAGATCGTAGGTCAGAAAGCTTACATGCTTTGCTTGGCATGTGAGACCGATTTCGTAGCTCAAAATAGCGAATATTCGGCATCGGCCAACGCCATGTTGGATGTTGCCGTAGCAGCCGATGCTGCCGATCGTGATGCTCTGTTGGCTACGAAAAACGCCGAGGGTCGTACTATCGAGGAGATGGTAACCGAGAAGTCGGGTCAGACGGGTGAGAAGATCGAGTTGGCATTCTACGCTCGTATCGAGGCTCCCTACTGCGCCGCTTACGTTCACTTCAACAAGAAACTTGGTACAATCTTGGGCTTCAATAAGGAGGTTCCCGCTGAGGTGGCTCACACCGTAGCTATGCAGGCTACTGCTATGGCTCCCGTGTCGATCGATGTTGCAGACTGCCCCGCTGAGGTTGTGGAGCATGAGCGTAAGATCGCTATTGAGGCTATGAAGCAGGATCCGAAGAACGCCAACAAACCCGAAGAGATTTTGGCTAAGATCGCCGAGGGTAAGATGCGTAAATTCTTCGAGGAGAACACACTGCTCAATCAGGCAGTGGTAGGCGAGAAGGAAACGATTGCCGAGTTCATCCAGAAAGCCGACAAAGAGGCTACCGTTGTTGCTTACAAGCGTTGCGCTTTGGGTGAGTAATCATACCGTAGAGAGCGTGCTCTCTAACAAGAGAAGAGGCTGTCCAACAAGTAGTGTTGCGACAGCCTCTTTTCGTGGAAGTTGTATAACAAGTGGGATTTCAAGGCTTGCGAAGCCCGAAAAAGCGGAGTTTACTGAGGCGTAAATGAGCATTTTGAGGGCAAGTGTAACGCAGAAATCACCTTGTTAGACGGCTTCTTCCTTTTTGCATCATTCTTTCCTCTTTTGATTAGAACCCGTATAGCTACTTGGTTTTAGCCTACTAGTCGATTAGAACGAATCACGATGAATCATGTGAAAGTCGCATTTGACTTTTGCGGGCGTTTTATCGAGGATCATGCGGGCAACCAATACTCCCATTTGGTGAAAATCGGTGGATATGGTTGTTAATCCGTTGAGAATGATCTCGTTGATGGGAGACTCGTTGTAAGAAATAATACCGATGTCTCGGCCGATCTTATAGTTCAATTCTCGTGCTTGCCGTATCAACTCGATTAATCCCCAATCATATTGACTGCTCAGCATTAAATATACCTCTTTCGCCCGAATTATTTTAGGGGTGATTTGAGCGTGAAATTCTACGGCTATCTGATTATCTGCACAGAAACGTTCCACAGCATTTCTTATCGAATAGTGATAGAGACTCGATGGTAGAACTACGACATTGAGTTTTTTGTAGTTTTGTATTTTGTATAATCCTTGTTGTAATCCTTCGTATGCGTCATTCTCAAAATCTTGGTAAACAACCCCGTAGTTGCCGGGTAGTTCTTGCATCCACCGATCGACCATGATCAATTTGCGATTGGGGATACGCGATAGAATCTTGGTAACCCTCTTTTGCGTTGCACTGTCGAGAGAGAAGTGGGGAGTAATGACATAATAATCGAAAAGATCGAGATTCTCGTCTATATAGTACTCCAACAAATCGACATTTTGGTTGTGTAGGCGGATTGTAACCTCGGCAACATCGCCAATCTCCTCGGAAAACGAATCGAATAGCACTTGTTTATAGCTACTCAATCTGTCAAATAGCAATAAGATATTGAGTTTTTTGGCCGTATTTGGCACTGCAACATAGAATCCTTTCCCCTGATGGGCATTAATATAGCCTTTATTGCGCAGTATTGAGTAGGCTTTCTTGACGGTTTCTTTGGATATTTGCAACGTTGCGGCTAACTCATTCATCGAGGGTAAGAGGTAATTCTCTGTATATGTTCCATCTTGAATCAATTGCTTGATTTGGTTGACAACCTGTTTATAAACCGGAATTTGACTTCCAGGATTGAGTTTGAGCTTTTTCTGCATATATCGTTGAAAACTATAATAAATTTTGGATATATCGGTCGTTTACTCTATATTTGCACCACACCACACAACAGTGTGCGTGTGCTTTCTATTGTTCTCTTAACTTTGAGCAGGTTACACAAAGATATGCAAAAAGATATAAACTACAACTATTAAAAATAAGAAATTCATGAAGAAGCTGGTTCTATTTTTCTTAATGCTGATCGGGGCAGTGTCATTTGCAACGGCCAAACATTATTCGTTGACATGGAAAAAGATGCGTATGGTGTCACCGCAATTGGAACAGATAGGTGTTGTGAAAACAGCGACATCTAAGGAGTTGGCTAATCCTTATTGGTCGGTCGGTTGCGAGACTATTGATCGAGAATATGCGGAATTTAAGAACTATAAGTCGTATGTTGGGCAGTTAGGAGTTGGAATGGCGCGTATTCAAAGTGGCTGGGCTCGTTGCGAGAAGGTAAAAGGTGAATACGATTTTGCGTGGTTGGACGAGGTGGTGGACGGATTGTGCGAACAGAGTGTACAACCGTGGGTCTGTCTTTGCTATGGGAATCCGCTTTATGGAGCAAAAAAGGGCTTGAATGCTAAGATATTCACCGATGAAGAGACGATGACCGCATGGCTACGCTATGTGACAGCTACGGTAATACGTTATAAAGATCGTGTGAAGGAGTGGGAGATCTGGAATGAGCCGAATGGTAATAAAGCTAATACTCCGGAGATTTATGCTACGTTACTGATGCGTACGGCCGAAGCTATTCGTAAAGCCGATCCGAAGGCGGTGATTATCGGTTTCGGTTTGGTCTATATGCGTACAAAATATACGCAAGATGTACTTGATATCTTGAAAAAGCACAAGAAAATCAAGTTATTAGATTATGTAAGTTTCCATCCCTATTACCATAATCCCGACGATGCTACGATGCAAATCGAGACTTTGAACCGACTTGTGAAGTCGTATGACGAGCGCATCAACCTGTTGCAGGGCGAGTGCGGCTGCCCGTCTATCTTGGAATTTGGTCATGCTTTGAGATATCATGAGTGGAGCGAATACAGTCAGGCCAAATGGAACATGCGTCGTATGGCCAATGATTTTCGGATGGGAATCCGTACTTCGGTTTTTACGATGGTCGATTTGAAATATCCCAATATGTTGCAATCATTCGGGTTGATTCGTATGAATCTGCATAAAAAGGTGATATACAAGCGCCCCTCGTTTTATGGAGTGCAACACATGGTTAATCTGCTCCACCAAGATCGGAAATCGATTGGTTGGATCAATGATCGGGTAAAGGTAAATACGGCTCGCGAAATCTCCGTAGCCGGTATCGCCGATACGGAAGGGAAAACCGTTGGTGTGATGTATTGGTATTCCGATCGGATTCCGAGCGACGAATTGAAATGGGATCAAGTTGAGATGACCATTAATCATTTGAAACTCAAAAATCCGGTAGTTGTAGAACCGATTACAGGCCGTGTCTATGCTTTGAGATTGCCCGTCGGACATACAAACGAAGAAAGGATGAAATTCACTGCGTTGCCGGTATGGGATAGTCCGATGTTTATTATGGAGCGTAGTGCGGTCTCTTTTAATAAAGTCCCCCGCTAAATATTAACGATTATCTGATTGAAAGCAGATATTACTTGCCAGATATACAACATAGGAGGTTGCGCAAAGATACCTCCTATGTTGTTGTCGATTTAGTAATTGCCCCAATTGCCTAACAGGCATCCTCGATCTTTTCGATTTCTCCCAACTTAACATACCACAGATAACCTTCGCAAATGGTATATCCCATCTCTCGGAGCAGTTGAATATATTCGCGAAGCTGCTTTCGGTTTTTCTCGACCTCATGACTGCCAAATTTGTAATCGACCACGATGGCGCGATTGCCACGAATCATTACTCGGTCGGGACGACGATTTGTGCCGATATGGGGCAAGATGATCTCTTGTTCGCGACAGATGCGCTCCCAACTGCCATCAAACCACTCGCGAACAGTCGGATTGCTTAACGCAAGATCGATCTGTTGGCAAAGGATTGCGGTGTCATCGGGCGAGAGTATGCCATCCTCCTGCATGGCTTGTACGGTAAGCCGAATCTCAGCCTCGGTATCGGCATTTTGAAAAGCCTTGTGCATCAAAATACCGAAATTGCGAGGCGACAGGTTGGTTTCTCCCTCTTCGAAATAACGTTGTGCAGGAAGTCGTAATTGCAGGTCGGCCCGAGTTGTGTGATAATGATCCAATACGAGGTATGTCGAGTCGGCCTGTTGCATTTTGTCGGAAACGGGTCCGGAGAACTCACCGTATTCGAACCGTTCGCCATTTTCAGAGAGTGTATGGCGACCATAATTTGCCGGCTCCTCGGAGGAGGTCTCGGAGATCTCAGCTGCCAGCGTTTGCAACAACAATTTACCAATATGCTCCTTGTCGGATTCCGGCACGAAAATATGCAACGATTCGGCGGCGCGGGTCAAAGCTACATAGAGCAGATTGACATTGTCGATATGACTATAAACCTGCTCGCGGAAGTATGCTGCCGAAAATGCCGATTCCTTCATGATACTTTTGTAGTACACGGGAAATCGTCCGATCTGTTCGAAATCTTTCCCTTGTGCCTCAGCCCAAATGATGTTCTGGGTAAATCCATGTGACTTCGGTTTGAGTTCCCAAGAGCAGTAGGGGATGATTACGGCACGCTTTTCGAGTCCCTTGGCTTTGTGGATTGTCGTGATTTCGATAGTTGCCGTACTCTGCTCGATTGAGAGCGAGCGGTTACAACCTTGCTCTTCCCACCAACGCAAGAACAACGGAATGTCGGCAATGCGATTGGCGCAGAATGTGATGATTTGCTCGTGGAAAGCTTGCAGGTAAGCCGTATTGCTCGCCGAAGCCGCGAGGTTAAAATGGATGACAATATGCTCGAACGCCTCTTCGGGGGAGAGTAGTTGAAGCGAATGGAAAAATGCAAGTTCTTCATCGCTCCACAAGGCATCGAAATCACGGCCGAGGAATTGGTTGCAGATCGCTCGGCTGATCCCATCGTCGGGATTGAGTGCTTGTCGTAATGCTGCCGCGACAAACGAACAAACCGGAGCCGATCCAATGACCAACGCCTCTTGTGTCATGACATCGAACCGATAGCGGTCATCGGTATTGTGGTGTTTGAAATCGAGCAGTTCAGAAGCGACCGCGACTCCGTCGCTTGTGTAGCGCACAAGAATTAAAATATCGCAGGGGCGAAAACCCTTGTCGATCAGTTGGCAGATACGCGCTACAATCGGTGGTTGGTCGTCAAATGTTTCGACCGAAACATATCCGGCATATTCGGCCTGACGTCGTGCATGTTGGCGATGGCTTTGATAGGCATTGGCCAACATGTCGTGCAATTCATCGTGCTCTGTTTGATCGAGATGACCATGAGCAACCGCTTCATCGGTCAAGGCGTTGAGTTTGCGGTTGTCGAGCGCAACCAATCGGGCGATGGTACGATTGTTAAACTCCACAATGACAGGCAGACTGCGGAAATTATCTTGTAAAGTTACGATTTCGGTTTGTGAAGTACCGAGTGCTTGGCGGGCGTGGCTGTGGAGAATCTTCCAGTCACCCCCGCGCCAACGATAAATCGACTGCTTGATATCGCCGACGATAAAGACCGGATTCTCTTGTTCCTCGGCTTGTGCCATGGCATTTTGCAGAAGCGGTAAAAAATTCTCCCACTCCTTGGTGGAGGTATCCTGAAATTCATCGATCATGAAACGCTCGAAACGATTGCCAACCTTCTCATAGATGAAAGGAGCATCGTTTTTGCCGATGAATTTCGAGAGGATATGTTTGGTCTCTGAGAGCAACATCAGGTTTTGCTCGGCACAGAGTTGCCGTACTTTGGCTTGCAGGTCGGTAAGTAGGGCAAAGCTGCGGAAGTTCTCGCGTAATAGTTGATGCGTGTTCTGAAGAGCAGCGTATTTGTCGTATAGATCACAAATTTCTCCCAAAAGCGGTTGCAGTTGGCTGACGAGTGGTAGGGCGGGTGAATTCTTTGCGCACCACCCTTCGGTTGTACGACTCATCTTACCAATCGTGGAGGAGTAGGCTGTAATCTCTCCGGAGGCTGTAGTGAAAAAATAGCGGGCGAAACTGCGCGATTTTCCTGAAAAATCGGTGTATGAAAGTCCTGCTGAGGTGATGATCTCCACGGCTTTTGCAGCGACCTGCTGCAACTCCTGTTTTGCGGTTTCGGCTGAGTCGGCTGCCGCAAGGACAATCTGCTCCAACTCTTGGCGTGTGCGGGTTGTGGCAAGAGTAGATTGGTTCTCCTCCTTGAACAACTCATCGCCAAAAGACAAGATACTGTCGCGGACATCCCATTTTCTGCCTTCGTCGATACGCTCTCGAACAAATTCGGAGAGCCATTGGAACAACTCATTGTTGTCGGAGATACTTTCGATCAGAGAATCGGTGCTTTTGGCGAGTACAGAGGCGGTTTCGATCTCGACATTGTAATTCAGATCAATTCCCAACTCTTTGACAAAAGCACGGAGAATACGCTGAAAAAAAGTGTCGATGGTGAGTACCGTAAACCGTGAGTAGTCATGAAGAATCCGTGATCGAGCCTCGGCAGCACGTTTGCGTATCGTAGTCGCATCCAGTCGCAACTCCTCACAGAGTCGGGCGAGATAAGAACTTTCTTTTCCCGATGCGAGGGTGTGAATCTCTTTCAATATGCGGGTTTTCATCTCCTCGGTGGCCTTGTTGGTAAAAGTCACGGCAAGGATATGGCGATAGATGGTTGGTCGTTCTACGACATCGCGAACATATTTATAAGCTAATTGGTAGGTCTTACCCGAACCGGCACTCGCATTCAAAATTTTCGCTCTCATAGGTCGGAAAGTCGTTTTTCGAAGTAAAAGTACAAAACAAAATTCGAACAACAAGCCAGATTTCACAATATTTTTGTAATTTAGCGACGTATAAAAAATATAATTCTATGAAGAAACTGATTTTTAGCGGAATACTGCTTCTCTTTGCAGCATCAAATGCTGTTTTTGCGGCTTCACAGCCCGATAAGACGGCTTCAACCGAAAAAAGCGAATGGCTGCCTTCTTTTACAGCGGTAGAGGTGTCGGCGGCACTTGATATTGTATTTATACAAGTCCCCACAAGTGATGCCCCGAAAATTGTATATGACACCAAAGGCTCTTACACCACCAAATTTGAGTTCAAGGTGAAAGATAAGATTTTGTACATAACCGAGCGAGTAGATTCCCGACGTCCCGAACGAACGACGGTAAAGGTCTATTATAATAGTGTCGATTATGTCTCGGTGGCCGAAGCCACTGCTTCGTTCGAAGGTACGGTCAAAGCAACGATGCTCGATTTGGCGGTCGGTGCTCGGGCATCTTTGACGGCTGCTCTCGATGTCAAAGATTTGGATGTGAAACTTACGGGGCATAGTTTGGCTACTTTGAGTGGATCGGTACGCTATCTGACGCTTTCGGTATCGACCGGAAAGGCTGATGCTTTGCAGCTTGAAACAATGTCGGCCGATGTTGATGCCTCGAATAATGGAACAGCTTCGTTGTCGGTAACCGAACGATTGTGTGTTAGAACAACGACCGGAGGTAAAGTCAGCTACAAGGGCCAACCTGAAATTGTGCGTGGTGGCGCAAAATTCATGGGTGGCGAGATTAAGCGAGTGCAATAATTGTCGTCGATGCAGGGATTTTTGGAAGAGGTTGCATCCGATCTTTATGCTCGTTATGGCGATCGGTTGAGCGATTGCACGGTGTTGTTTCCTTCACGCCGTGCACGTCTCTTTTTTGTCGATGCCTTGTCGCAAATCGTACAACGGCCTCTATGGCAGCCACAGTGGACAACGATCGATGACTTAATGACCGAAATATCCGGTTTGCGCACCGGTGACCGAATTCGGCTGATTGTTGAGTTGTATAAAGTTTACTCCTCTTTCCACAACGAACCTTTCGACAAATTCTATTTTTGGGGCGATATGCTCCTCGCCGATTTCGATACGATCGATAAATATCGAATCGATGCCGATATGCTTTTCCGCAACATTTCGGACATCAAGGAGATCGAAGCCGACATATCTTATCTCTCTGCCGAGCAATTGCAAATCATCCGTTCGTTTTGGTCGGCTCTAATCTCCGAGGGTGACCTCTCCGAAGAGAAACGAAAATTTTTAGCCATTTGGCAAACATTAGGGCCGATCTACCGACAATATCGGACAAGGCTGATGTCGTTGGGAATTGCTTACAACGGCATGGTTCAACGGGCTGCCGCCGAACGGATGGAGTCGGGTACATTTACTTTCACGGAGAAACGACACTTTGTTGTGGCGGGATTCAATGCTCTTTCCGAGTGCGAGAAACAACTTTTCCGATTCCTTTCTACGACCACCGAAACCGATTTCTATTGGGATTACGATACTTACTACAAGGAGAATCCCGAACAGGAGGCCGGAATGTTCATCCGCCAAAATGTCGTGCAGTTTCCGGCATGTGCCGAGGTTTCGCATGACAATATGTTGCAACCGAAACAGTTGACAACCGTAGCAACCGTTTCGAATGTTGTGCAGTGTAAGTATGCCGCCAAGATTTTACAGGAGTTGGCTCGCGAAAGGCAGTTGGATAAGCGGACGGCAGTGGTTCTTACGGATGAAAATCTGTTGTTACCCTTACTCTATTCGTTGTCTCCGGAGTTGGGGCATGTAAATGTTACGATGGGTTACCCGTTGCGAGTTACGTTAGCCTATACATTTGTAGAGCGATTGATCGAGCTGCAACACCATCGGCGCACGAAAGAGAACGAAAATCTCTTTTATCATGCCGATATTACGGGGCTGTTGTCACATCCTTACCTGGCCGGTGTCGATCCGAAAACTGCCAAAACAATGCAGGAGCAGATTGTGCGCGAACAGCGTATATCGGTTAGTGATAAATGGTTGGGACAAAATGAATTGCTGTCAACAGTCTTTCGGCCGGCAACTATGTGGCAGGAGTTGTCGGATTATCTTGTGGAGGTGTTGTCGGCAGTGGCACGAATACCATTTGAGGGAGAGGATGCGCAAGAGCGGGTGGCCTATCTCACGGTGATTACCGAAGAGATTGTCAAACTGCGGAACTCATTGGATAATTGCGGTATCGAATTATCGAACGAGGTATATACATCGCTTCTCAGACGTCATCTGCAAACCCTGCGAATCCCGTTTGAGGGCGAGCCGTTAGAGGGCATTCAGGTGATGGGTATTCTCGAAACCCGTAACCTCGATTTTCAGCATGTTATCATCCTCTCGATGAACGATGATAATTTCCCCGGGAATCGAGTGGCGCAGGGGTCGTTTATCCCTTACAATCTGCGTGCGGCTTATGAGTTGCCGACCTCCGAGCACCACGAAGGCGTTTATGCCTACTATTTCTATCGTCTGATTCAACGGGCAAAGACAGTGCATATGCTCTACTGCTCGCATGCCGATGAGAAATCAACCGGAGAGCCTAGTCGCTACATTCGACAACTCGACTACGAAAGCGGCATCCCTTTACATAAGATCAAGGTAGGTGTGGATGCCAATTTGACGGAGGTGAGTGCTATTGAAGTGCCTAAAACCGAAAAGGTGATGGAACAGTTGGCACGGTTTACCGATCCGGAAAGTAATGCGACACTCTCACCGACTGCTTTTTTTCGTTATATTGCCTGCCAGTTACGTTTCTATTTCCACTCTGTGGCACGATTGACGCCCGAAGAGGAGGTTTCCGAGGAGATCGACGCTCCGATGTTTGGAACCATTCTTCACACTGCGGCACAACAACTCTACAAACGGGTTGTTGGTGAGTGGCGACCGGCTCAGACATTGCAGGCCTTGATCCGCTCGGGCGAGGTGATGAGAGCCGTTAAACAGGCCATCAATGAAAATTATCTGCAAAATGCACAGGCAGTCGATGAAGAATACACCGGTAATCTGCTGTTGGTGAAAGATATTGTTGCCCGTTACCTGCAAGGTGGGGTGATGGCCTACGATATTGCTCACGACTCATTTACGGTACAGGGGTTGGAACAACCGGTTGGTTATGCTTTCCCGATTTCAACCCGCGAGGGCAAAAAGAGTGTCAAGTTTGCCGGTATTGCCGACCGTATCGATCGCTTGGAAGATGGCGTATTGCGGGTTGTCGATTACAAAACCGGCACACCGCATTTGACATTCGATGGAGTGTGTAATCTCTTTTATGGAGAGGGAAAACAACGCTTGTCAAACATCGTACAAACATTACTCTATGCGATGATGCTCTATCATTCGCAGGGGGTGGATGCCGAGCCTGCACTCTTTTATGTGCGTGTTATGAATCAACCCGATTACGATCCGCAGCTCAATGATAAGATGACAGGTGTTGCGGGGGCTCGTTATTCCTATTATCTGGAGGAGTTCGAGGAACTGGTACGCAAAACACTCGAAGAGTTGTTCGATCCGGATACTCCATTTACGCAGTGTGAAGATACTGATACCTGTAAGTACTGCGATTTCAAAACAATCTGTAAACGATAGCGGGGATTAAAACCGCACCTTGAAATAGGCAGCTCCGCTACGGCGTGCAGCTTCTATTCCGATTGCCGAATCTTCGAAGATCAATGTCTCTTGTGGTGTGCAATTTTCACGGTGCATGGCTTCCAAAAAACAATCGGGATTCGGCTTGCTATGTAGTACATCGGTTCCTGACAGAATGCCATCCACCCGACCTTCCGGACAGAGGTCGGCAGGGGTGTCGGGAACTCCGATCTTCAAATGGCGCATTACATGTTCGATATTGGCCCGACTTCCGGTAGAAACGATCCATACACGACCTCCCTGTGTGCGAAATTGGCAACAAAAATCCCATAGCGGTCGATTGAGTCGTACCGAGTCGAAAAAATTGGGATAGAGTGCTATCTTCCGTTGGCGGATACGTTCCCGCTCCATGGGATCGCTAATTCCAAATTCTCGCAAAAACTCGTCGCATCGCATGCCGAAGTAACGAGATTCGTACTCCTCCTCGGTAAGCGAATAGCCAGCCTCACGCAAGGTGGCAACGTAAGCTTGTGTGTTGGCTTTGCGTGTGTCGGCCAATGTGCCGTCGAAATCGAGCAAAAGAAGTCGTATCTGCATGGGACGTAGGCTTGAAGGGGTGGGGATCAGTCGAATGACTGCATGCCGGTTTGAGCAATTTGCATCAATCGTCGATATTCCGAAGGCGACAACTCCATGAAAAAATAGTGGATCGGATCGACTCGAATACCGTTGTAACGTACTTCGTAATGAAGATGAGGCGATAATGAAAGACCCGTATTGCCCGAAAGAGCGATGACGTCTCCGCGGCGCACTTGCTGCCCTTTACGAACGTTGGTCTTATTCAGGTGGCTGTATGAGGTCTCATAGCCGTTACCGTGGTCGATTACAATAGTGGTTCCCGATGTCGAGTTGCGCCGTGAGACTTTGCTGACCTTTCCGTCGGCCGTAGCGAATACACTCGACCCTTCGGAGATGGTATAATCGACGCCCTGATGAGATTGCAATGTCTTGTAAAAAGGGTGGTAGCGCATGCCATAAGAGGCTGTGAGTAGTGAAAGTTGCTTGTTGATCACGGGTTGGATGGACGGAATATGATCGCAGTTGCGACCGGCGGCATCGATGCGCTCCTGCACCTGCTGGTAGCTGTTGTTTAGTTCGTCGAGCTGTTCCTCAATGCGTTTGATCCGTTCGCGCAATTCGCGACGCAACTGGCGTGACGAGCGGTTGACAAGCTGTTCGTAGGAGGAACTTTGAGCCGCATCGTCAGTTTGAAAATCGTATGGATCAGCCTCAAAAAGGGTACGGAAAACACTGCGGTCACGGGTTGCGACATTATCCAATACAAGCATCAATGAATCGTAACGTTCGGTTAGTCGGGAATATTCGCGCCGAAGTCCGTCGGTCGAATGTTTCATCTCGTACTCTATCGGCGTGTCGAAGAAGAGCGAAAATCCGATATAATAGAGAATGGCGGCACCGGTCCAAATGAAGATTTGCATCGTCGTCCGGATGATACGTTGCTTGCGGCGTTTGTGCCGCCGAAGTTTTTCGAGATCTTTTTTGCCTGCCATACTACAACGGTTCGAATTTGGTTTCACGCATCTTCTCCATCAAGGCGTCGTACTCCTCGGGAGTCATGTTACGATTGAAATAGTTGATCGGGTTGACAGGCCTGCCTTTGTGGATCACTTCATAATGCAGGTGAGGTCCTGAGGATATTCCTGTGTTGCCGGTTAGCGCAATGACTTGACCGCGGATGACTTGCTCCCCGGGTTTTACCAACACTTTCGAAAGATGGGCATAGCGGGTTTTGTAGCCGAATTCGTGATCGAGTAGTACCATGCGTCCGTACCCTCCGTTGTAGCCACGTTCGGATGCTACCTCGACGGTTGCATTGCCGGTGGCATAAACGGGAGTTCCGCGATCACAGCCGAAATCGATGCCCAAGTGAGGACGAACATATCCTAATACCGGATGAAGCCGGCGCATGTTGAAAGCTCCGATATGATTGTTGTGTAGCGCTGCGCGATCAATGGGCCAAATGGCCGGTACGGCGGCTGAAAGTTGCTCTTTGTTGCGTGCTAACCCTTGTAATTCGTCCATCGATACCGAGGCAAGGTAGATTTGCCGAGCCAATGCGTCGAGTTGTTTCCATGTGTCGAGCATCAGTGGCTCGAAATTATCTCCGGCCATCTTGGCATATTTTGTGTCGGGGTAGGGTTGCCACACCTCCGGAATGGAGAGCGTATCTGTTGAGAAAAGCGAACGATAGACGTAGTGATCTCGATGGCGTATGCTGTTCAATCGTTGTTGTGCCGTGCGGATGCGATCCTGTAAAATACGATAACGAATGATCAGGTCGTGGTTTTCTCGATTGATGCGATACATCTTCGGCGTATAGAAGAAGTAGGCAAAGAGTACGTTGGCAATGGATACCAAAATAAATCCCACAAGAATTTTGCGCAACAACCGATAGGTGCGCAGGCGAAATGGAGCACTTATGACTTCTCGGGTAAGCATCTCCGCTTCGTAGGTAAGATTCAGTCTTTTGGAACTATGCTCTTTTTGACTCATTCGCTGAAAAAACTCCCTTTATTCGTGCAAATTTAGGTTAATTTGTGTAATTTTGCAACCCGATATGGAAACGAAAAATAACAATAAATATTATACGAATGGAATCCAATAAAATCCGACAGGCTTTTCTCGACTTTTTCAAGAGTAAAGATCATGCTATTGTCCCTTCTGCACCGATGGTGGTCAAGGGTGATCCTACGCTGATGTTTACCAATGCCGGCATGAACCAATTCAAGGATATCTTCCTCGGTAATGCCCCACGGAAATACCCGCGTGCAGCCGATACGCAGAAGTGTCTGCGTGTCTCCGGCAAACATAACGATCTGGAAGAGGTAGGACATGACACCTATCACCACACCATGTTCGAGATGTTGGGTAACTGGTCTTATGGCGACTATTTCAAAAAAGAGGCCATCGAGTGGGCTTGGGAGTTGTTGCACGATGTTTATCAGTTGCCGGCCGAGCGGATGTATGCTACGGTTTTTGAAGGTTCGGAAGAGGATGGTGTGGCTTTCGATCAAGAGGCGTACGATATTTGGAAACAATTCCTCCCCGAAGATCACATCATTCGTGGCAATAAGCATGATAATTTCTGGGAGATGGGCGAAACCGGCCCTTGCGGTCCATGCTCGGAGATCCATTTCGACCTTCGTGATGCCGAAGAGATTGCCGCTAAGTCGGGACGAGAGATGGTTAATACGGGACATCCGCAGGTAATCGAGATCTGGAATCTTGTTTTCATGCAATTTAATCGCAAAGCCAACGGATCATTGGAGGAACTTCCTGCCCGCAATGTCGATACCGGCATGGGTTTTGAACGTCTTTGCATGATCTTGCAGGGTAAGAAATCGAATTACGATACCGATGTCTTCCAACCGACAATTGGTCGCATTGCGGCGTTGGCCGGTAAGCGATACGGAGAGAATGAAAAAGCCGATGTGGCCATGCGTGTAATTGCCGACCACTTGCGGGCTATTGCGTTCTCGATTGCCGATGGACAGTTGCCTTCGAACGTAAAAGCCGGTTATGTGATTCGTCGCATCTTGCGTCGTGCCGTGCGTTACGGCTATACTTACTTAGGTTTTACAGAGCCCACACTCTGTAAATTAGTCGCTGGATTGGTTGAGCAAATGGGAGATCAATTCCCCGAATTGAAGGCTCAACAAGCCTTGATCGAAAAGGTGATCGAGGAGGAGGAGGCTTCGTTCCTTCGTACGTTGGCGACAGGCATCAATCTGTTGGATGGCGTAATCGAGCACACGAAACGAGAGGGTAAGACCATGATCTCGGGTACAGAGGCTTTCGAGTTGTACGATACATTCGGATTCCCGATCGACCTTACCGAGTTGATTGCCCGCGAACAAGGGGTCGGAGTGGATCTGTCGGCTTTTGAAAAGGAGTTGCAAACCCAAAAAGAGCGTTCGCGTAATGCTGCTGCGGTAGATACCGATGATTGGGTCGAACTATTTCCCTGCAAAGAGAGCATTTTTACCGGTTATGATACCCTTACCGAACAGGTGCGTATTGCCCGTTATCGTCGAGTGAGCTCGAAAGGCAAAACCTCATACCAATTGGTTTTCGATCGCACTCCGTTCTACGGTAATTCCGGCGGACAAATTGGTGATATCGGTTATATTACTACGGCTAACGAGCGAATTGACGTTATTGCTACCGAAAAGGAGAATGGCCTTATCATTCATATAGTCGCTCAGTTACCGGAAAATCCCGCGGCCGAATTTACAGCGGTGGTTAATCCCGAAAAACGCCAATCGGCAGCCAATAACCACTCGGCGACCCACCTCATGCACGAGGCGTTGCGCAAGGTGCTTGGTACTCATGTCGAGCAAAAGGGTTCGATGGTTACACCTGAGATGTTGCGTTTCGACTTCTCGCACTTCCAGAAGGTTACTCCCGAACAATTGCGCGAGGTCGAGCGGTTGGTCAACCGAACTATTCGTGCCAACTACCCGTTGGAGGAGAACCGCAATGCCACAAAAGAGGAGGCTACGGCTGCCGGAGCCATGATGCTCTTTGGCGAGAAATATGGTGATCGGGTGCGTATGGTGAAGTTCGGTACTTCGGTGGAGTTGTGCGGAGGTACACACACTTCGGCTACCGGTAATATCGGCCTATTTAAGATTTTGAGCGAGAGTGCTATCTCTGCGGGTGTGCGTCGTATTGAGGCTGTTACCGGTGAGCAAGCCGAGCAGGTGCTCTACGGTGCCGAAGATACATTGCGCAGTTTGGCCGAATGTTTCAACAACTCGCAGGTTGTTCAGGCTGTGAAAAAGATGATCGAGAGTAATGAGGCACTCTCGAAAGAGGTTGAGATGATGCGCAAAGAGCAGGTTTCCCAACTTGCCGAGAAGATTGCAGCATCGACTCCCGAACGTGACGGTATGCAACTCATCGCCGTTCAGATGGAGCGAAAACCCGATATTGTCAAAGATTTGGCCTACAATCTGCGAACACGTTCACCTCGATTGGTGATGGTGGTCGGTATGCTGAACGACGGGAAACCGATGCTGACGGTAATGCTTGGCGACGAGATCGTTGCGCAGGGTGTCAATGCTGGTGCTACGGTACGTGAAGCCGCAAAATTGATGCAGGGCGGCGGTGGCGGTCAAGCGTTCTTTGCCACAGCCGGAGGTAAGAATCCCGAGGGATTGCAAGCAGCCATTGATAAAGCTGTTGAGTTGATTAAGAGTCAACTCGGATAATAAAAGGTTAATAATTGAAAAACAATAGATTATGTCAAACAAAGTTCTCTTGATGATTTTGGATGGCTGGGGTAACGGCAATCACGACAAGGCCGATGTTATCTCGACGGTTCATCCTGCTTATATCTCGGCGATGACCGAGCAATATCCTCATGCCGAGTTGCGTACCGATGGTGAAAATGTCGGTCTGCCCGACGGACAGATGGGCAACTCGGAGGTTGGTCACCTCAATATCGGTGCAGGTCGTGTGGTTTATCAGGATCTGGTGAAGATCAATCGTGCCTGCCGCGACAACTCGATTATGAAAAATCCCGAAGTGGTCAAGGCGTTCGAATATGCCAAAACCAATGGTGTCGGTGTGCATTTCATGGGATTGACCTCGGATGGCGGTGTCCACTCATCGCTCGATCACCTCTTCAAACTTTGCGATATTGCTGCCGAATATGGTATTGCCGATACCTATATCCATTGCTTTATGGACGGTCGTGATACCGACCCGCGCAGCGGCAAGGGTTTTATCGAGCGGCTCGAAAAACATGCGGCAGCATCGGCCGGTACGATCGCTACGGTGATCGGTCGTTATTATGCGATGGACCGCGACAAACGTTGGGAGCGTGTGAAAATTGCTTACGATGCGTTGGTAGAAGGTGTTGGTGAGCAATCTACGGATATGGTTGCTGCGGTGCAAAAATCCTACGATGAGGGTGTTACCGATGAGTTTATCAAGCCTGTTGTTCGTGTTGACGAAGTTGGTAATCCAGTGGGATTGATCCGCCCGAACGATGTGGTGATCTTCTTCAATTATCGCAACGACCGCGCCAAGGAGCTGACAATCGTATTGACGCAGGAGGATATGCCCGATGCCGGCATGCACACCATGCCGCTCTACTATTGTTGTATGACTCCCTACGACGCCAAATTCACCGGTCTGCATATCCTCTTCGACAAGGAGAATGTGCCCGACACGATCGGTGAATGGGTATCCAAACAGGGTCTTAGCCAATTGCGTATTGCCGAAACCGAGAAATATGCTCATGTCACTTTCTTCTTGAATGGCGGTCGTGAGGAAAAATTTGCTGGTGAGGAGCGTATTTTGGTGGCCTCCCCCAAAGTGGCAACTTACGATTTGCAACCCGAGATGTCGGCTCCGGAGGTTGCCGATAAGTTGGTAGCAGCTCTCGGTGAGCAGAAATTCGATTTTATCTGCTTGAACTTTGCCAATGGTGATATGGTGGGACACACCGGAGTATATGAAGCTATTGTCAAAGCAGTTAAGACGGTTGATACTTGTGTGTCGAAGGTTGTCGAGGCTGCCAAAGCCAATGGCTATGAGGTGGTGATGATTGCCGATCACGGCAATGCCGACAATGCGGTGAATCCTGATGGAACGCCCAATACGGCACACTCGCTCAATCCTGTGCCTATCGTGGTTGTTTCCGACCGTGTAGCATCGGTACGCAACGGTATTTTGGCTGATGTAGCTCCTACGGTGTTGAAACTGATGGGATTGCCCCAACCGGAGGAGATGACCGGAGAGGTGCTGGTAACCTTGAAATAACGAGAAATCGGTATATGAATAGAAGCTGTCTAACAAGGTATTTCTGCGTTACGCTTGCCCTCGAAATGCTCATTTACGCTCGGTAAACTCCGCTTTTTCGGGCTTCGCAAGCCTTGAAATCCCTCTTGTTATACAACTTCTACGAAACGAGGCTGTCGCAACACTACTTGTTGGACAGCCTCTTTATGTGTTCACCTGCGGTAGGAATCGGGGATTTCACACGTTTATTATTGGGTTTAATATAACTCGATAAATTCGTAGCTGTTGCCTACTGCTGCCATGTAACGCAGAAACTCTTCCTGCTCGATCACCACTGTTGCGCGGTTGTCGTTGGGGTGAAACGACCACGAAGGCCATTCGCGCAATTTGGCATCGAGAAAGAGGTGCACATGATTCTCCGGATCGTTGATCAGTCCGAAGGGAGATACCGACCCGGGGCGTAAGCCAAGCCATCGTTTCATACGTTGTTCTGATGCAAACGACAACTTACCTTGCCGTAATCGGTGTTCGAGGTCGTGGATGGCCATTGCCTGCTCGCAGTCGAAGCAGACCAAATAGTGACGGTTGCCTTTATGATTGCGGAAAAAGAGATTTTTACAATGTTTCGAACCATCGTTGCGCCAATATTGACGGGCGATGTCGATGGTTGGGGCTTCGGGATGTTCGTACCAAGTATAGCGTATTTCGTGGGCATCGAGCCATTCCAAAACCCGACGACGACGTTCGTCGGGTGTAAGAGATTCGGTATTAGTGGTTGTTTCCATAGTTATTTTATTCATAGAAGGTTTTAATGTTTTCGACAATACAACCGATGAGTCTTTCTACGGCATTGTTGGCTGCCCATGCGCTGTGTGGAGCGAGTAGCAGTCGTTCGGAATTGTGGAGGTGCAACAACGGATTTTGAGCCGATGTCGGTTCTGCTTCGAATACATCGAGAGCTGCACCGCCGATTGTTCCGGCATCGAGGGCTTGGGCAAGAGCAGGCTCGTCAACAATACCGCCACGAGCCACATTAATCAGCAGAGCCGAGGGTTTCATGGCCGAGAGTTCTTGTTCTCCGATCAAACCGCGAGTACGGTCGTTGAGTGGGGCATGGATTGATACGATGTCGGAGGTGGCAAGCAGTTCGTCAAGGGGTAGAGCCGGATACTCCTCCTCGCGGGTTACACCGGAGGTCGAGGTGTAAACAACTCGGCATCCGAAAGCCGTGGCCAACCGTGCAACTTCGCGACCGATGGCACCCAATCCGATGATGCCCCATGTTGCCCCATACAGTTGGCGGATTGGGCGTCCGAAATGAAATTGTCGTCCCGATGCCGACCATTTGCCACTTTTGACAAAGTTGTCGTAGTAGCCGATTTGCCGCACGAGCGCAAGCGCCATCCCGAGTGTTGTTTCTGCAACCGAATGGGTGGAGTACCCTGCGGCATTACGTACCGTAATTCCTAACTCGGACGCGGCTTCAAGATCGATGTTGTTGGTGCCTGTTGCTGCAACGCAGATCAGCCGCAAATGGGGGAGTTGTTGTAACTCATTGCGCCCGAGAACTACTTTATTGGTGATGACAATCTCAGCATTGTGACAACGTGTTACTACCTCTTCGGGACGGGTATATTCATATCCCGTATAGTCGCCCAAAGAACGAATGACCGAAAGATCGGATCCTCCGAGGGAGTATTCGTCTAAAAATACGATTTTTGGCATATCTTATGGATTTATTGTGGTTTGTCTGTTGTTGTTCCATCTTCACCGATCAACCCGCGGATAACGACCGAGGCGCAACCGATTCCGAAAAGTGCCGGTAGGTAGGAGATTGTGCCGACGTTCGACTTTTTGTTTTGCTCTTCACAGAGAATCATCGCACCTTCGCGGATGGGCTCGGGAGAGAAAACGGCTTGAAACCCTTTGCGAATTCCAATCTTATGGAGTCGTTTGCGTAGCATGTGGGCCAATGGACAGTGGTGGGTTTTTGAAATGTCGGCTATTTCGAGTTGTGTCGGGTCGATCTTGGCTCCGGCTCCCATCGAGCTGACAATCGGTATTTTGCGCTCCAAGGTAGCCACAATAAGTGCCAACTTGGGGGAGAGTGTGTCGATAGCATCAACCACATAGTCGTAGCGAGCGGCATCGAGTAGCGAATAGGTTCTTTCGTCGCGAATGTATTCGTTGACTACCGTAAGTTGAATAGCCGGATTGATATCGTGTAGTCGCTCGGCCAACACATCGGCTTTGGGTCGGCCGATGGTGGAGTGTAAAGCAACTAATTGGCGATTGATGTTTGATGCGCTGACAGTATCGGCATCGGCAAGAGTCATGCGACCGACACCCGAACGGGCAATCATCTCGGCAGCATAAGCTCCTACACCCCCTAATCCGACTACCAACACATGGGCTTGTCGCAGTTGTTCGAGTTTCTCGGCTCCGAGTAACAACTCGGTGCGTTCTAACCAATTATCCGTCATTTCTCTCCAAATATCCGTTTGTAGTTCTCCCTCGTGGCTCGTTGCAACTCCTCGGTTGTTACCCCTCGCAGTCCGGCAATTGTTTCGTATAACTCCGCAAGGGGTGTGGTCGCCTCATCGCTCTCTACAAAGAGCCTTTCAAGCGGTGTCGTGCGTAGTGCTCCGATTGTCTTTTTCGATCCTGCGGTACGAGTGCCGAATGAAAGGTAGTATCCTCTTTTTACAGCCCTTTCAGCCTGCTCTTTCGAACCGATGAATCCGTGAAATATTACGGCTTTCAAACTTACGTTTTCAAGGCTTTGCATCACCTCTTCGAAAGCCTTCACTACATGTAGTACCACAGCTTTCTTGTGCCTCTCGGCTAATTGCAATTGTTGGTCGAAACAGACTTTTTGTAGTTGCATATCGATTCCGCACGCCTTGTCCAATCCGATCTCGCCAATTGCATCGATGGTAGCAATTTTACTTATGTCGGGTATTACTCCGGTTTCTGCCTGCCACGGGTGTACCCCGACGGTTGTAATGGTTGTCGCCGAGGTGGGGTGGTGGGTGTGTATATCAATCCACGCGGAGTTCATAGGACAAAGATAACTAAAAAATAGAAAATGAAAAGAAAACCTCTCCGGAATACTTTTCCGTACCGATTTTATGCCAGAAATAGGGGAAAACTCGACGAAAGCCTTTTTTTATATGCTAAAACTGCAACAAAATGTTGATTCCAAAAAATTAACGATTATATTTGCAATCTCAAACTATTCTAAAAAGGTTTTGACAATACAAGAATTATCAATTAAGATCAATTTATGGCTAATATCAAGTTCTACAAAATGGGAGATATGCCCCTTGAACTGCACAAAGTACGTGTGGTTCAAAAACTGCATCTTGTCCCCATCAATCGCCGTCTGGATGCTATAAACGAGGCGGGATTCAACACGTTCCGTTTGAGCACCAAGGATGTCTTTTTGGATATGCTTACCGATTCGGGTACCAATGCAATGAGCGACAATCAAGTGGCTGCGATGTTCCATGCCGACGATGCGTATGCCGGTTCGCAGTCATTCGAGCGTTTGCAAAAAGCCGTTTACGATGTGTTGGGTAAAAAATATCTGTTGCCCGTGCATCAGGGACGCGCTGCCGAGAACGTGATTTGCCACGCTTTTGTTAAGCCCGGAAACATCATTCCTACCAATTACCACTTTACGACTACATTGGCTCATGTCATGGAGCGTGGCGGTAAAATCGAGGAACTCTATCACGATCGGGCACTTGTCCTGCATAGCGATCACCCCTTCAAGGGTAATATGGATATCGACAAACTCGAAGCCTGCATCCAAAAGCATGGCGTAGAGAATATCCCGTTTGTGCGTATGGAGGCTTCGACTAACTTGATCGGTGGTCAGCCTTTCTCGATTCGCAACATGATGGATGTACGTGCCGTGTGTGACAAATACGGTCTTATGTTGGTACTCGATGCTTCATTGTTGGGCGAGAATGCTTACCTCGTGAAACAACGCGAAGATGCTTGGAAAGAGAATACAATGGGTGATATTCTCAAAACCATGACCAATTTGGCCGACCTCGTATATTTCTCGGCTCGCAAATTGAGTTCGTCGCGCGGTGGCGGTATTTGTACCAACAGACAGGATCTCTATGGCAAGATGGAGGCTTTGATTCCGCTGTTTGAAGGTTTCTTGACCTATGGCGGTATCTCTGTTCGCGAAATTGAAGCTATGGCTGTGGGTCTTTACGAAACATTAGACGAAACCATGATTTCGCAAAGCCCCAACTTCATTAAATACATGGTCGAGCAACTCGATGCAGCGGGTATTCCGGTAATTACCCCTCCGGGTGTATTGGGTTGCCATGTGGATGCCGGAAAGTTCTGTGAGCATATCCCCCAAGCCGAATATCCCGCGGGTGCTTTGGCTGCCGCTCTCTATTTGATTTCGGGAGTACGCGGTATGGAACGCGGTACAATCAGTTCGATTCGCGATGAGAACGGTAACGATGTGTTGGCAGATGCAGAATTGTTGCGTTTGGCAGTACCTCGTCGAGTATTTACCCTCTCGCAGGTAAACTATGTAATTGACCGCATGCAGTGGTTGTGGGATAACCGCCAACTGATCGGAGGTTTGAAATTTAAGTATGAGCCCCCTGTGTTGCGATTCTTCATGGGAGGATTGGAGCCGACAAGCGATTGGCCCGAAAAACTTGTGGCAAAATTCCGTAAGGATTTCGGTGATTCGCTCTAATCGTATGTTTCGATTTTATATGGCGGGTGTCCAATGTTGTTGGATGCCCGCTTTCTTGTTTTTTGGGGTGGTGGGGGCTGAAACTTACTACCCAAATACTTTGGAATAATCTTACTCCTATCCTCACAATGCCTCTGCATCTCGATTCGAAAGACTCTTTCCGAGGCGAATCGTCCCACTTTTTTACCTCAGGCTTGGCAGTTTTGTATCCAATTTCTTGAAAAAGGGGGATTAATTACGAAAAATCCGGAAATAAAAGAGAATAACGATGGTTTTCTCGAAAAAAAATCGTACTTTCGCACGCGATTAAAAGTGTTAGTAAACTAACAATTGTCAAATACCAAAAAACACAACAATCAAAATCTTTAACCATGTCGAAAATCATTACTTTACGCAAGGGTCTCGACATCAACCTCGAAGGTAAGGTTCAGGAGTCGTCGGTTAATGCACCGTTGGCTTCGGAATATGCCCTTTCACCCCTCGATTTCGAGGGTGTGACACCCAAACTGCTGGTTAAAGCTGGTGATCAGGTGAAAGCCGGTACGCCGTTGTTCTTCAACAAGTACAACGAGCGTATTATTTTCACCTCTCCTGTTAGTGGTACGGTAGCGGCTATCAATCGTGGCGAGAAGCGCAAGGTGCTCTCCGTTACGGTTACGCCCGATGCTGTACAAAGCTATGAGGAGTTCGCCAAACTCGATCCACAGAAGGCTTCGCGCGAGGAGATCGTCGAATTGTTACTGCGCTCGGGCCTTTGGCCGATGATCGTGCAGCGTCCCTACGGCATTATTGCCGATCCGAACGACACGCCGAAGGCGGTCTTTATCTCAGCGTTCGACTCGGCTCCGTTGGCTCCCGACTACAACTTCGCACTTCGTGGCGAGGAGCAGAACTTGCAGGCCGGTATCGAGGTGATGCGCAAGCTCACATCGGGCAAGGTACACCTCTCGGTGCGTGCTAAATCCGAGGGTCAGATGCCGACGCTTAAAAACGTGGAACTCCACACATTCGCCGGTAAGCATCCGGTAGGTAACGTCGGAGTGCAGATCCACCATATTGATCCGATCAATAAGGGCGATATCGTTTGGACGGTCAATATTCAGGATCTGGCCATCATTGGTCGCTTGATCAACGAGGGTAAGGTCGATATGACCCGCGTGATTGCCGTTGCCGGTTCGGAAGTGACAAAACCCGCATATTGCCGTGTGATTGCCGGTGCAAAAGTCGATTCGATTCTCGGCGGTAACATCAAAGCACAGCAGGCCGGTGACTCGGTGCGTGTCATTTCTGGCAACGTGCTGACCGGTACCAAGATCGCTCAGGATGGCTACCTCGGTTACTATGCCAATATGCTGACGGTAATCCCCGAAGGTGACAAATACGAACTCTTCGGTTGGATGATGCCTCGTTTTAAGAAGTTCTCCGTATCGCGTGCCTATTTCTCGTGGCTCTGCCCGAAGAAACAGTATAAACTCGATACCAATATGAACGGTGGCGAGCGTCCGTTTGTTGTTACAGGACTCTACGAGCAGTACCTGCCGATGGACATCTATCCGATGTATCTTTTGAAGGCCTGTCTTGCAGGCGATATCGACAAGATGGAGAATCTGGGTATCTATGAGGTTACAGAGGAGGATTTCGCACTCTGCGAGTTTGTTGATCCTTCGAAGATCGATATTCAGCAGATCATCCGTGACGGTATTAACTTAATGATTAAGGAGGCATAACGATGAGCGCATTACGTAATTTAGTAGATAAGATCAAGCCGACTTTCTCCAAAGGTGGCAAGTTGGGCTTTTTAGAATCGACGTTCGATGCTTTCGAAACGTTCCTCTTTGTGCCGAATACCACAACGGTCAAAGGTGCTCATATCCGCGACTGCAACGATATGAAGCGTACGATGATCATGGTGGTTATCGCATTGATGCCGGCACTGCTTTTCGGTTTCTACAACACCGGATACCAGCACTTCCTGTCGCAGGGTGTGACTCCGGAATTGTGGCCCTCGCTGTGGTTTGGCTTCCTTAAAGTGTTGCCTTTGATCGTTGTTTCGTATGTCGTAGGTTTGGGTATTGAGTTCGCTTTTGCCCAAATGCGCGGTCACGAAGTAAATGAGGGTTTCCTTGTGTCGGGTCTTTTGATTCCGATGGTTATGCCGGTGGATATTCCGCTTTGGATGGTCGGTGTTTCGACTGCCTTTGCCGTAATCTTCGGTAAAGAGGTATTTGGTGGAACGGGTATGAATGTCTTCAACCCCGCTTTGCTGGCACGTGCTTTTGCATTCTTTGCTTATACACCTTCGATTTCGGGTGCTACGGTTTGGATTGCAGGTATGACCGAAGGCAAAGGTGTTGTTGATGGATTCTCGGGTGCCACTGCTCTCGAAAACCTTGCAGTTACGGGTAACGACATGGGCTACTCGGCTCTTGATGCTTTCCTCGGTTTCATCCCGGGTTGTATCGGTGAGACTTCGACATTGGCCATTTTGATCGGTGCTGCTATCCTGCTCTTCACGGGTATTGCTTCGTGGCGCACGATGGTATCGGTATTTGTCGGTGGCTTGGCTATGGGTTACCTCTTCCAATGGTGCGGAGTTACGGAGTATCCCGCTTGGTGGCATCTGATCATCGGTGGTTTTGCATTTGGTGCTGTCTTTATGGCTACCGACCCCGTTACTTCGGCACAGACCAATATGGGTAAATATATCGTCGGCTTTATGACGGGTGCTATCGCAGTCATGATTCGTGTGATCAATCCGGCCTATCCCGAGGGTATGATGCTGTCGATCCTCTTCATGAATGCGCTGGCTCCGCTGGTTGACTACTTCGTAGTCGAGGCCAATATCTCGCGCAGAAACAAACGTGTTAAACTCGTAAAATAGCCGAAGATTATGGATAAGAACAGTAATACCTATATTATTATTTACTCGACGGTGATGGTGGTCATCGTGGCAATATTGTTGGCTGTGGCGGCTCTCTCGTTGCAGGAGCGTCAATATGCCAATGAGTTGAACGAGAAGAAAATCTCTATTCTGACTTCGTTGTCGGCCACAGATCAAAACTACGACAAGTTTATCGACGCTCAGGTGCTGAACGCTGAGGGCCAGAAGGTCGAAGGCGAGGATGTTTTCGCGCTGCTCAACGATCTGCCCGCCGCATTTGCTGCGGGTAAGTTCCCCGTATTCCTCGCAGAGGACGGCCGTGTGGTTATTCCGGTGACGGGATCGGGCCTTTGGGGTCCGATCTGGGGCTATATTGCTCTTGAAAAGGATATGAATACCGTAGCAGGTATCGTAATGGCTCACAAGGGCGAAACTCCGGGCTTGGGTGCAGAGATCGCTACACCGAAGTATCAGCAGTCTTTTGTAGGCAAAAAGATCTTCAAGGGCGATGAGTTTGTATCGGTAGCTCTCCGTAAGGGTGGTGCCAAAGATCTCGACCATGAGGTTGATGCCATCTCGGGCGGTACAAAGACTTCGGATGGTGTGACGGACATGCTTAAAACAAGTATCGGTTATTACCTGCCGTTGCTCACATCGCGTCGTACCGCTGCTGCGGCTCCTGCCGAAACTCCGGTTGTTGAAAGCACAGAAGTATCTAACGTAGAAAAATAGTAGAGAACAATGAGTAAGATGGAAAAAGAGCCGATGTTTTCGGCTAAAAATCTCAAATATCTGACCGGTCCGTTCTCTGCGAACAATCCGGTTATCGTGCAGATTCTTGGTATCTGCTCCGCTTTGGCGGTTACCGTACAACTTAAACCTGCAATCGTGATGGCATTGTCGGTGACGGTTGTTACGGGTTTCTCCAACTTGGTGATGTCGTTGTTGCGTAACGGTATTCCGTCGCGTATCCGCATCATCGTACAGTTGGTGGTTATTGCCGCTTTGGTAATTCTCGTTGACCAAGTGTTGAAAGCCTACGTTTTCGAGGTCTCGAAACAGTTGTCGGTATATGTCGGTCTGATCATCACAAACTGTATTGTGATGGGACGTGTGGAAGCCTTTGCTTTGGCTAACAAACCGTGGGCTTCGTTCCTCGATGGTATCGGTAACGGCTTGGGTTATGGTTTGATCTTAGTGATCGTGGCATTCTTCCGCGAGTTGCTTGGTTCGGGTAGTCTCATGGGTTACCGGATCATTCCTGAGAGTTGGTATATCGCCGAAGGTGGTTTCTACTCGAACTGCGGCCTGATGCTCTTCCCGCCGATGGCATTGATCATTGTAGGTTGCATTATTTGGGTGCACCGCTCGAAAAATAAAGATTTACAGGAAAAATAGGAGGGTAGCATATGGAAACATTGAATCTTTTCATCCGGTCGATCTTTATCGACAATATGGTCTTCGCCTTCTTCTTCGGTATGTGCTCCTACATTGCCGTATCGAAGAGTGTGAAGACGGCTCTTGGACTTGGTGCTGCCGTTACGTTTGTGATGGTAATGACCGTACCGTTGAACTACCTCTTGTATCAGTTTGTACTTAAACCCGGTGCGCTTGCATGGGCAGGTCTTGCTGATGTAAACCTCAGTTTCTTGGCGTTTATCGTCTTCATTGCGACGATTGCTTCGTTTACGCAGTTGGTGGAGATGGCTGTCGAGAAGTTCTCGCCGACGTTGTATAGCCAATTGGGTATCTTCTTGCCGCTGATTGCTGTGAACTGCGCCATCATGGGTGGCTCGCTCTTCATGCAACAGAAGGTTGATGCCGGTCAGCTCGACTCGCTTTGGCAATCGATCGTCTATGGCTTGGGTTCGGGTCTGGGCTGGTGGTTGGCTATCGTGATGATGGCTGCCATCCGTGAGAAGACGAACTACTCGCATATCCCCGCAGCATTGAAAGGCCCCGGTATTGCCTTTATCATTACGGGTTTGATGGGTATCGCCTTTATGATTTTCTCGGGTATTCAGTTATAACCTTTAATAAGAGATTCGGAAAATGGAATTGACAATTATCATTTCAATCGTTGCCTTTCTGGTAGTGACCCTTACGTTGGTGGGTCTGCTTCTCTTTGCAAAGGCTAAACTGACGACTTCGGGTAATGTGACGATCGATATCAACAATGGAGAGAAGGTCATCACTACCGAGAGCGGCTCTACACTGTTGGCTACGTTGGCTAACAACAAAGTATTCCTGCCGTCGGCTTGTGGCGGTGGTGGTTCGTGCGGTATGTGCAAATGCCAAGTTTTGGAGGGCGGTGGTGATATTCTGCCGACCGAGACTGGTTTCATTTCGCGCAAAATGGCCAAAGATCATTGGCGTTTGGGTTGCCAAGTGAAGGTTAAGGATAACTTGAAAATCAAGGTGCCCGAGGCTGTGCTTGGCGTGAAGAAGTGGGAGTGTACGGTGGTTTCGAACCGCAATATCTCGACCTTCCTCAAAGAGTTTGTTGTAAAACTTCCCGAAGGTGAAAACCTCAAATTCCGCAGTGGTGGATATATTCAGGTCGATATTCCGAAGTACGACGCGATCAAGTTCTCGGATATGGATGTCGATGAGAAGTTCCGTGCTGATTGGGATAAGTTCAAGATGTGGGATCTGGTGACTACCAACCCCGAGCCGACCTTCCGCGCCTACTCGATGGCCAACCACCCGGCAGAGGGCAATATCATCATGCTCAACATCCGTATTGCTACACCGCCGTTCGATAAGGCTACGGGTGGCTTTATGAAGGTGAACCCGGGTATCTGCTCGTCGTATGTCTTCTCGCGTAAGCCGGGCGACAAAGTAACGATCTCTGGCCCTTATGGTGAGTTCTTCCTGCCTGACAACCTGCCCGATACGCAAGAGTTGATCTTTATCGGAGGTGGTGCTGGTATGGCTCCTATGCGTAGCCACCTGATGCACCTCTTCAAGACCGAGAAGACCAATCGTCCCGTATCGTTCTGGTATGGTGCTCGTGCCTTGAAAGAGGCTCCCTATATGGATGAGTTCAACGCTATTGAGAAGGAGTTCCCCAACTTCACGATGAACTTGGCGCTCGACCGTCCCGATCCCGAGGCAGATGCTGCCGGTGTGAAATATACCGCAGGTTTCGTACATAACGTATTGTACGAGAACTACCTCAAAAATCATCAAGCTCCCGAGGATTGTATTTACCTCATGTGTGGACCTCCGATGATGATCTCATCGGTTGTGAAAATGCTCGACTCGCTCGGCGTTCCGCCTGAGAATATCTTGTACGACAACTTCGGTTCGTAACAAGAGAGGGCGATAGAGACGCCTTCGGGCGATAATAAATCAAAGAAACGGAAGCGTTACTGCGCTTCCGTTTCTTTGATTTGTTGCCAGAGGTAAAAGTAGGGCGGTTGGGGATTCGGGGAATTTGTCTTATCTTTGCACTTATGAAAAATATTGTATTTGATCTCGGAGGAGTACTCTTCGCGCGTGATATGAAAAGCTGCACGCAGGATTTTATCGACTTTTTTCGCTTTGTGCGTGAAGAGCCCATGCCGCCATTTTGGGTGGCTTATGATCGGGGGACATTGACCATGCAGGAGGTGATCGACGAATTGTGTCGGGTCAATGGCTGTTCGCGCGAGAAGAGTGAGCGTTATTTACAATTGTCGATTGACCTGCAACGTCCCGTGTCCGCAACCGAACGATTGATTGCCGACTTGAAGGCCGCAGGATATCAACTCTATGTGCTGTCGAATATGTCTGCCGAGTTTATTGCATTTTTACGGACATTTCCGGTGTATAAGTTTTTCGATGGAGAGGTGGTTTCGTGCGAGGTGCAAACGGTAAAACCCGAACGCCGGATTTATGAATTGCTGATGGAGCGTTATGCTCTCGATCCGCAAGAGACGCTCTTTATCGATGATCGATCTGCCAATATTGCAACTGCCGAGACGCTTGGTATTCGAGGCTTCTTGTTTGATTTTCAAGATCCGGAAACGGCCTGTCGGAAGTTGAGAAAAGAGTTGTTGTAAAACGGTCTAATGACGAATCAAAAAAGAGCCTGTCTGAATTTTCATTGACAGGCTCTTTTTTTGAACGGTAGTAGATTGTCATCCATGTATAAGGAGATCAATATGTCCCGAAACGGAAGACAATCTTTTGGCAATACAACTCTTCGGGTTTCAACAGCGGTGATGGAAATTCCGGACGATTGATCGCATCGGGGAAATTTTGGCACTCAACGGCCACTCCGTCGTGGTCGGCATAGCGTCCGCCCGTCTTGGTCTCGGGACATCCACCGGAGAGCCAATTTCCGGTATAGATCATTACCGAGGGTTGTGACGAGAGAATATCGACCTTACGTCCCGATTTCGGATCTCGCAGGGTGCCGACCTCGCCCAAGATATTGGTCTTCCAACCATCAATGGCAAAGGGGTGATCGTACCCGCGGAAGTCACGGATGTGGTTAAACTCCGAGTCGATACCTTCGCGGAATCTGCGGAATGTACGAAAATCCTGAGGTGTGCCCGCAACATCGAGCATGCGCCCCGTGGGAATTTGGCGTTCATTCATCTCGGGAACCAACGAAGAGTTGAGTTGCAATTCGTGGTCGAGAATCGTGCCGCTACCGTCGCCTGAGAGATTGAAATAGACGTGGTTGGTAAGGTTTACGACCGTCGTTTGATTGGTACGAGCCAAATAGGTAATTTCCAACGAGTTCTCGTCGTCGAAATCGAAAATTGCTTCGATATTCAGTTCGCCCGGGTAACCTTGATCACCATCCTCCGAGAGGAGCGACATCACCACGCGATTCTCCTCGACACGACTCTCCCATACACGGTTTGAGAAATTTTTCGTACCTCCGTGAAGGTGGTTGGGACCGTTGTTGACTTCGAGCGAGTACTCTTTACCTTCGATCGTCATCTTACCGTAGGCGATACGGTTGGCACAGCGGCCGACGCTCTTACCCGAAGCTGCTCCATCGAAGAAGTAACCCTCGGGATGTTTGTAACCCAAAATTACGTCGGCCATGTGACCATCACGGTCGGGCATTGTCACAGCAACAAGGGCTGCTCCGAAGTTCGAGAGTTTTACCTCTGCGCCGTGGGCGTTACGCATCGTATAGAGAATGATAGCTTCGCCTTCGGGGGTCGATCCCCACACATGTTGTTGAATCTCGATCATTATTCAGCAGGTTTTAGGGTGTTCAAAATTCGATCGATACGTTCCAGACATTCGGCTTTGCCAATGAAAGCCGTAACGTCATACATACCCGGGCCCTTGCCGGCTCCGACAAGAGCCAAACGCAGCGTATTCATCACTTGCCCCATGCCGTAGCCTTTTTCTTCGATCCACGCATGGACAATATGCTCGGTGTTTTCGAGCGAGAAGTCATCGATGGCGGCTAATACGTCGCGTAGCTCGGCGAGAATACGGGGATTATCACCTTTCCAATATTTGCGTGTTTGCTTCTCCTCGTACTCGGTGGGAGCTACGAAGAAGAACGATGTAAGATCCCACAGATCGGTGACGAGGGTGGCACGCTCTTTCATGATTCCGGCAGCACGACCGGCCAATTCGTCGGAAACCTCGATGCCGTGTTCGCGAAGAACGGGCTGATAAAGTTCAGCTAATTGCGCATCGCTCATGCGGTGCATGTATTGGGCATTAAACCATTTGGCTTTGTCGGGTTGAAAGCGTGCTCCCGATTTCGATACACGATCCAGCGAGAAGTTGTTGATCAACTCCTGCATCGAGAATATCTCCTGTTCGGTACCCGGATTCCAGCCGAGGAGTGCCAACATATTGATAAAAGCCTCGGGCTGGTAACCGTCTTCGCGGTAGCCACGAGCGGTTTCTCCCGTCGAGGGTGACTGCCAAAAGAGCGGGAAAACCGGAAATCCCATCTTGTCGCCATCGCGTTTCGAGAGTTTACCACCTCCAGTAGGTTTCAGAAGCAACGGTAGGTGGGCAAATTCGGGTTGCGACTCCTCCCAGCCAAATGCCTTGTAGAGCAGGTAGTGGAGTGGTAACGACGGCAACCACTCTTCGCCGCGGATGACATGCGATACCTCCATCAGGTGGTCATCGACGATGTTCGCGAGGTGGTAGGTGGGGAGTGCATCGGCTGATTTATAGAGCACTTTGTCGTCGAGTGTCGAGGTGTTGACCTCCACATGTCCACGAATCAAGTCATCCATTGCCACGATCTCGTTTTCAGGCATCTTAAAACGAATGACCCATTGATCACCCTGCTCGATGCGGGCTTGTACCTCTTCGGCGGGCAGAGCCAATGATGTGGCGAGCTGATTGCGTACGGCATAGTTATAGGCAAAAGCAGCACCGCGAGCTTCGGCTTCCTTGCGGAGAGCATCGAGCTCTTCGGCCGAGTCGAATGCATAGTAAGCCCATCCAGCTTCGACAAGTTGTAGCGCGTATTTCAGATAAATGTCGCGGCGCTCGCTTTGTCGATAGGGTGCATGCGGACCTCCGATGCCGACGCCTTCGTCGATCTCGATACCGCACCATGCGAGCGACTGCATGATATACTCCTCGGCACCGGCAACAAAACGTTGCGAGTCGGTATCCTCAATGCGCAGAATCATCGTGCCACCATGTTTGCGGGCAAAGAGATAGTTGTAAAGAGCCGTGCGGACACCTCCGATGTGCAACGGTCCCGTGGGGCTGGGCGCAAAGCGCACCCGAACAGGTCTGTTCATGGTATTATCGTTTTTGTATTAGACGTTAAACAAGAAGTGCATGATGTCGCCATCCCGCACGACATACTCTTTTCCCTCGATGCTCAATTTGCCGGCATCACGACAAGCTTTTTCCGAGCCGAGAGCGACGTAGTCGTCGTATTTGATCACCTCGGCACGAATAAACCCTTTTTCGAAGTCGGTGTGTATCACACCGGCTGTTTGAGGAGCTTTCATGCCACGGATGTAAGTCCATGCTCGCGACTCGTCGGCACCCGTAGTGAAGAATGTTTCGAGGTTAAGCAGTTTGTAGGCGGCTTTGATCAGACGCGCCACACCCGACTCCTCCAAACCGAGGTCTTCGAGGAACATCTGACGCTCCTCGAAACTCTCCAACTCGGCAATGTCGGCCTCGGTGGCCGCGGCAACGATCAACATCTCGGCCTTTTCATCGGCGATGGCTGTTTTGACAGCCTCGGTATGAGCGTTGCCCGTCACGGCACTCTGCTCATCGACATTGCAAACATAAAGTACCGGTTTGTCGGTCAAAAGATTGAGATCGGCGACCAATTTGCGATCCTCTTTATCGAGTTCGATTGTGCGGGCACTCAGTCCCTGCTCCAAAACAGCTTTGTATTGCAACAACAGTTCCACGGCACGTTTGGCGTTTTTATCACCGCCCGAAGTGGCCTGTTTTTGCGTCTTGGCCAAGCGATTTTCGATGGTTTCGAGGTCTTTGAGTTGCAACTCGGTGTCGATAATGCCTTTGTCGCGAACAGGGTCGATCGAGCCATCGACATGGGTGATATTGCCGTTGTCGAAGCAACGCAGTACATGAATAATGGCATTGGTGTTGCGGATGTTGGCCAAAAATTTGTTGCCTAATCCCTCTCCTTTTGAGGCACCTTTGACCAAACCGGCAATATCGACGATCTCGATCGTGGTGGGAATTACTCGTTTGGGGTTATCGATCTCAGCCAATTTAACAAGACGTTGGTCGGGAACTGTGATTACACCCACGTTGGGTTCGATGGTGCAGAACGGGAAATTTGCCGCCTGCGCTTTTGCGTTGGAGAGGCAGTTGAAAAGGGTCGATTTTCCCACGTTCGGAAGACCCACAATGCCACATTGTAAAGCCATAGGTATATATATCTAATTAATTATCTTCGGTATTTGTAACCATTGCCTTTGCCGTCAAATGGTCGGGAATACGCATGCCTACACCGGCCAACTTGTATCAAAGGGTTTGCAAAGATACAAATTTCTTTTCCATTTTTCGATGCTATTTCGCAACGGATTGCAGTATATGGAAAATTTTACTATCTTTGCCCACAAACCCAAAACAATAAATTTTTCAAACAAACAATTAAATTATGTTCAAAAATCACCCCAAAGGTCTATTGGCGGCCGCATTGAGTAATATGGGAGAGCGTTTTGGCTACTATATTATGAACGCGGTGCTCGTGTTGTTCCTCTGCTCGAAATTTGGTTTGGGCGAGGCTGCAAGCGGTACGATTTATTCATTCTTCTATTCGGGTATTTACCTGTTGGCTCTCGTGGGCGGTTATATTGCAGACCGCACCCAAAATTACAAGGCGACCATCAAATCGGGTCTGATTGTAATGGCTACCGGTTATGTAATCCTCTCGATTCCGATTTTGGCCACCGAAGGCAATTCAACTTGGTTGCTCGCGCTGACTTGTGCAGCTCTTTTCATGATTGCATTTGGTAACGGTTTGTTCAAAGGTAACTTGCAAGCCATCGTAGGCCAGATGTACGACAACTTCGAGGCTGAGGCTGCCAAGAAAGGTCCTGAGGCTTTGGCTATTGCTAAGAGCAAGCGTGACTCGGGTTTCCAGATTTTCTATGTATTTATCAATGTCGGCGGTCTGATTGCTCCGTTTGTTGCTCCGCTGTTGCGTGAGTGGTGGTTGGATATTCACGGAATGGCATATAATGCTCAACTTCCGGCTCTCTGCCACGAGTATATCAACGGTGCCGCTCAAATGGCTCCCGAAGCATTGGAGAACCTGAAACAACTGTTGGTTGCTGCCGGTGGTAATATTGCCGATATGGCTGCTTCGTGCCAGCAGTATCTCCAATTCTTCAACGAGGGTATCCACTATTCGTTTATCGCATCGGTTGCTGCCATGTTGATCTCGTTGGTGATCTTCATTTTCTCGCAGAAGATGTTCCCGACACCGGCCAAGAAGGCAAAGGTTACATCGGTAGAGTATACTCCCGAGGAGAAAGCAGCTGCTGCCAAAGAGATCAAACAACGTTTGTACGCTTTGTTCGCTGTGTTGGGTGTTGTGATTTTCTTCTGGTTCTCGTTCCACCAGAACGGTATGTCGCTCTCATTCTTCGCTCGTGACTTCGTGGATTCGTCGGCTGTTGCTCCCGAGATTTGGCAGGCTATCAATCCCTTCTTTGTGATTACCCTTACGCCGGTCATTATGGCTATCTTTGCCGCTTTGGCAAATCGTGGCAAGGAGATCTCGACTCCGCGTAAGATTGCTATCGGTATGTTCATCACCGGTTTGGCTTTCTTGTTTCTTGCAATCTATTCGCTCATCGCAGGTTATCCTTCGGCCGATGCTTTCAAGATGATGCCTATTGCCGAGCAGACTGCTGCCAAAGCTCACTGGTGGGTGCTGATCGCAGTCTATTTCTTCTTGACGGTTGCCGAGTTGTTTATCTCGCCGCTGGGTCTGTCGTTCGTATCGAAAGTAGCTCCGAAACACCTGCTCGGTCTTTGCCAAGGTCTGTGGCTGGGTGCTACGGCTCTCGGTAACTTGATGTTGTGGGTTGGTCCGTTGATGTACAACGCTTGGCCTATTTGGCAGTGCTGGACCGTATTCCTCATCATCTGCTTGATCTCGATGGGCGTTATGCTCGGTATGGTTAAGTGGTTGGAGCGTGTAACCCAGTAACAAATAATTTCCGATCATACAAAGTCGCTCGGCATTTGTCGGGCGACTTTTTTTGTCTGTTACAGCACCGAAACGCCAAGATGCAGCTTATTCCCGAAATTAATTTCGGAATCTTATTCCCAAATCCTTTATTTTTTGATACCTTTGTCAATATGAAACTCACGTTTTTGGGAACCGGCACTTCGCAAGGTGTTCCGACGATCGGCTGTTGTTGCAAGGTTTGTTGCTCCGCGGATCGACGGGATCGGCGGTTGCGTACCTCGGCGATGGTGGAGATTGGCGATCAGCGGTTGGTGATCGATGCAGGTCCTGATTTCCGTTATCAGATGCTTCGAACGGGGGTACGACATATCGATGCCATTCTGCTGACCCACGAACACAAAGATCATATCGGAGGGTTGGACGATGTGCGGGCATTTAATTTTGTGGACTATCCACCCATTATCCATCGGGTTGATATTTATGCTTCTCCTCGCACGGCAACATGTGTTCGCAAAGATTTCGATTATGCCTTTGCGCAAAATAAATATCGGGGAGTTCCCGAAATCGAGTTGCGAGAGTTCGATCCTGCGCGGCCGTTTACGGTCGGCAGTACAGAGATTACTCCTATTGCCGGAAAACACTCCGATCGCTTTGCCGTGACGGGCTTTCGTATCGGGAAGTTGGCCTATCTGACCGATTTCAAAACGATCGAAGATGCGGAGATCGAAAAATTATTCGGGGTCGAGGTGTTGGTGGTCAATGCGCTACGATTCAGTGAGCATCCTTCGCATTTCAGCGTGCGCGAGGCCTTGATGCTGATCGAACGAGTTGAGCCGCAATGTGCATATCTTACACATATGTCCCATGAGATCGGACTGCATGCTGAAACCAATCCCCAACTGCCACAAAATGTTCATTTGGCTTACGATACTTTGCAAATAGATATAAACGATTGATATGAAAGATTTCAAGAACAAAGTAGTCATAGTTACCGGTGCTTCATCGGGTATTGGAGAGGCTTTGGCACGCGAATTTGCCACATTGGGGGCTCGTGTCGTATTGGGTGCTCGCAGTATCCAAAAATTACAGTTGATAACTGATGACATTCGGGCACAAGGAGGACAAGCCGCTT
Organism: uncultured Alistipes sp.; assembly: GCA_964527525.1. Taxonomy (GTDB): domain Bacteria; phylum Bacteroidota; class Bacteroidia; order Bacteroidales; family Rikenellaceae; genus Alistipes. Next base: position 108,740 of record CAZGPA010000002.1, read on the forward strand.
GTTGTGGTGTCGATGTGACCAATCCGGAAGAGTGCAAAGAGTTGATCGATACTGCCGTGCGCGAATTCGGAGGGGTTGATGTGTTGATTTGCAATGCCGGATTGTCGATGCGTGCGATCTTTGACGATGTTGATCTGTCGGTTTTGCATCGACTGATGGATGTCAATTTCTGGGGTACGGTGAATTGCTGCAAATATGCACTTCCGTATCTGCAAGCCTCGAAAGGCTCGATTGTCGGGGTTTCGTCGGTGGCCGGCTTACACGGACTTCCGGGGCGTACGGGGTATTCGGCTTCAAAATATGCCATGACCGGTTTCTTGGAGACCTTGCGTATCGAGAACTTGAAAAAGGGGTTGCATGTCATGGTCGCCTGCCCAGGATTTACCGCTTCGAATGTGCGTTTCTCGGCACTTACGGCCGATGGCTCGCAGCAAGGAGAGACTCCGCGTGATGAGTCGAAGATGATGACAGCCGAGCAGGTTGCCAAGATTATAATTCGCGGAATCCGTCGTCGCAAACGGCTGTGTCTGATGGAGATTGAGGGACGTGCTACGCATTTTGTCAAAAAGTTTGCTCCGGCATTTCTCGATAAAATGTTCTATATGGTGATGGCACGAGAGCCTGATTCGCCACTGAAATAACTTTGGGGTTACTCCATACCTCTTGCATATTTTTTGATGTAATTTGCCTTGCTATGGAAAAATCGCATTCCCGTCTGTCAATCGTCGAGCGCGATGAATGGTTACTGCCTGTCGAGCAACAAATCAATGAGCGTCATGCCCGTTATCTATCCCGATTGCAGGCGATTGAAACGGCTGCCGGCTCACTTGTCAACTATGCTAACGGTTATCGCTATTTTGGTTGGCAGTGGGATGATATGCTCGATGGCTGGTGGTTGCGAGAGTGGTTACCCAAGGCACATGATGTCTATATTTTTGGAGATTTCAATAATTGGCAACGTACCGAAATCCGCATGCAACGCGATGCAGCAGGGGTGTGGAGTGCATTCTTTCCGGCGGCAATGTATCGCGATCGGCTGACGCACGGCTCGCTCTATAAATTGCATGTACACGGCGAAAATGGGTGGCTGGATCGTATTCCGGCCTATGCTACGCGTGTGGTGCAGGACGAAATAACTAAAAACTATACGGCTCAATTTTGGTCGCCGGCCGAGCCTTTCAATTGGCAAGGCGACTGCTTCGAGGCTCCCCAAGTCGGGAATCTGCTGATCTATGAGGCACATGTCGGAATGGCTCAGGAACGCGAGGAGGTAGGTACCTATCGTGAATTTTCCGAAAAGATCTTGCCGATTATCAAAAAAGCAGGGTATAATGCCGTGCAGCTTATGGCTGTTGCCGAACACCCTTATTACGGATCATTCGGCTACCATGTGGCAAATTTCTTTGCTCCCTCTTCGCGTTTCGGTACTCCCGAAGAGTTGAAAGAACTGATCCGCCATGCACATAAGTTGGGAATTGCTGTGATCATGGATCTGGTACATGCTCATTATGTGAAGAATCTCAACGAGGGTATCAATGAATTGGATGGTTCCGATCACCATTATTCGCGCTCCGGTGCAGCCGGTGATCAGCCTTATTGGGATTCTAAAATTTTTGATTATGGCAAGGATGAGGTCGAGCATTTCCTACTTTCAAATGTTAAATATTGGCTCGACGAATACCATTTTGACGGCTTCCGATTCGATGGGGTTACCTCCATGATTTATCATCATCACGGATATACCGATTTTGATACGCGCGAAAAATTCTTTGATGACGGAGTTAACGAAGATGCTCTTACCTACCTTACGCTTGCCAACCGACTGATTCACGACTTTTATCCTGCGGCTGTGACTATTGCTGAGGATGTGAGTGGCATGCCCGGGATGTGTATTCCAAGCGAGGAGGGCGGGGTCGGTTTTGACTATCGATTAGGAATGGCCATCCCCGATTTCTGGATCAAATTGCTCAAAGATGTTCCCGATGAGGATTGGAATATCTGGGAGATGTGGTCGGTGCTGACCGGCCGATTGCCCGATGTGAAGACTGTGGCTTATGCCGAATCGCATGATCAGGCGTTGGTGGGCGATAAAACATTGGCTTTCCGGCTGATGGACAAAGAGATGTATTTCAATATGGATCGAGCTGCGGAGAGTCTGGTCATCGATCGTGGTATGGCTCTTCATAAGATGATCCGATTGATGACGATCTCCACCGGAGGTCAGGCTTATTTGAATTTCATGGGCAATGAGTTTGGTCATCCCGAATGGATCGATTTCCCGCGTGAAGGCAACAATTGGAGCTATGCTCATGCACGGCGACAATGGTCGTTGGCTGAAAACGGATTCCTGCGTTACAGCCAGCTTGGTGATTTCGATCGGGAGATGATTCGCATCGTTACGCAATATGGGGTTTTGGCCGATGGCTATCCGTGGAATTTACAGATGGACGAGGCGAACAAAACGATTGTTTTCTCGCACGGAGATTTGCTCTTTGTTTTCAATTGGCATCCTACGAATTCCATCGCCGATTATGAGTTGCCGGTTCGGACGGCCGGAAAATATGTTCCGATTCTTTCGACCGACGAACGCCGTTTTGGAGGACAGGAGCGACAAGCGATGACTACCGAACATTTCTCATTCGATATCGAGAATGAAGAGGGCCTTTGTCGGCCGCATATTCGTATTTACAACATATCCCGAACAGCTGCGGTTTTTGTTCGAATGTAGGCGGAATTTGTATTATAGCCCGAAAAAAAGTATATTTGCAACTATCTTAATCCAATCTTAATATGAGAAAAGTACTTTTATTGATTCTAAGCGCTTTGCTGTTCGGTGAAACGATACAGGCAGAGCAAATTCGTTTGTCAACCAAAAGCAGTACGTTGCTGATCACGGCTTCGCAAGGTAAGTCACCGCGTTTACGTTATTTTGGAGCGCGTTTGAATGATGCAGATAATCCGTTTGATGCAGGTATCGCATTCAATGAAGCGTTATACCCCGAATTTGGAGCACAATGTGCTCGCGAGATGGCTGTTCAGGTGACGCATCCCGATGGTAACCAATCGCTCGAATTGGTGGTGGAGTCGGTTGATCGTCGTTCGGAAAATGGGGTACACATCACCGCCATTCATACCAAAGACAAACATTATCCATTCTATGTTTCGATCTTTTATAAGACTTACGATGATTGTGAGGTGATCGAAACCTGGACCGAGATGCGTCATACGGAGAAGCGACCGGTGATACTCTATCGCTTTGCTTCGGCTTTCCTGCCTGTTCGTCGTGGTACGGATAACTGGATCTCTCATTTTCACGGATCGTGGGGTGCCGAAGGATACCTCGAAGAGGAGCCTTTGATGGGCGGCATGAAGGTAATCCGTAACAAAGACGGTGTGCGTAATACGCAGACTGATAACCCGTCGTTTATGTTCTCGCTCGATGGCAAGCCGCAGGAGTTGAGTGGACGCGTGATTGGCGGAACATTGGCTTGGGGTGGCAACTACCGTATTGCTTTTGCCAACGATAATTCGAATCTTACCCGCATCTTTGCAGGAATCAACGAAGAGCAGTCACACTATATCCTTGAACCCAAGGAGGTGTTTACTACGCCTGTTTTCGCCTTTACGTATAGCAACGAGGGAAAGAGCGGTGTCAGCCGCAATATCCACCGTTGGGCTCGTTTGCACCGATTGAATCATGGCACGGCCTTGCGTCCGATCCTGCTTAACAGTTGGGAGGGTGTTTACTTCAAGGTAAATCAAGAGGTAATGGATCAGATGATGCGAGATTTTGCCGATTTGGGAGGTGAACTCTTTGTAATGGACGATGGCTGGTTTGGTGACAAATATCCGCGCAACAACGGCAAAACAAGTTTGGGCGACTGGATGGTATGCAAAGAGAAACTGCCACAAGGTATTGAAGGTCTGATTAAGTCAGCAAAGACTCATGGCATTAAGTTCGGTATTTGGATCGAACCGGAGATGACCAATACGAAGAGTGAACTTTTTGAGAAACATCCCGATTGGGTAATCCAGCAACCTTACCGCGAGATGAAAACCGGCCGAGGAGGTACGCAGTTGGTGCTCGATTTGTCGAATCCTGCGGTACAGGAGTTTGTGTTCAATGTGGTTGATAACCTGATGACAAAACATCCCGAAATTACCTATATCAAATGGGATGACAATATGACATTGGTTAACTACGGTTCAACGTATCTGCCGGCCGCAAAACAATCGCACCTTTATATCGAATACCATCGTGGTATGGATAAGGTTTTGCGTCGTATCCACGAAAAATACCCCAACCTGATCATGCAGTCGTGTGCTTCGGGTGGCGGTCGCGTAAATTATGGCGTTTTGCCCTATTATGACGAGTTCTGGACAAGCGATAATACCGATGCTTTGCAGCGTGTCTATATGCAGTGGAGTATTTCGAATTTCTATCCCTCGAATGCAATGGCTGCTCATGTCAGCGCACACAAGAATCACCAATCGAAACGCATCACTCCGCTCAAATTCCGCTTTGATGTGGCTATGATGGGTCGTTTGGGTATGGAGTTGCAACCCAAAGACATGTCGGAGAAGGACAAGACTTTTGCACGCCAAGCGATTGCTACCTATAAGCAGATCCGTCCCGTGGTGCAACAAGGTGATCTCTATCGTATTATGTCACCCTTCGAGAAGACTGGATACGCTTCGTTGATGTATGTGACACCCGAGAAAGAGCGTGCCGTATTCTTTGTTTACAAGATGGAGCATTTTGTACGTCAGCGTTGTCCGATCTTCCGCATGGCAGGTCTTGATCCGCAGAAACGCTACAAACTTACGGAGTTGAATGTTTCCGGAAAGGCTCTTCGTCAAAATGGCAAGAGCTTTACCGGCGAATATCTGATGAATGTCGGTTTGGATATTGAGTTGAAGACTGAGTATGCAAGCCGCGTGCTGTCTGTCGAGGCCGTGGACTAACCTATTAAGTGCCCGATTCTGAAAAAACGGTTTTAGGAAGTCGGAACTGAGCGAAAATCGCAGTTTGGAATTTTTCAAACTGCGATTTTCGTTGATGTATTACCGCTTCTTTTTAGTATATTTGCGATCTGGATTGAGAGGAAACCATGACTCCGTTTGCTATCGTCATAACTATTCTGGTATATGTTGCCATATTGTTTGCCGTCGCCCGCATTTCGGGGCGAGGTGCAGACAATTCCGGCTTTTTTACCGGAAATCGCCAAACCTCGTGGTATATGGCGTGGCTGGCTATGATCGGAGCAGCAATGTCGGGTATAACGTTTCTCTCTGTCCCGGGATCGGTAGGTAATGATGCCTTCTCCTATATGCAGATGGTGGCCGGCTTTACGGTGGGGCAGGTGGTGGTAGCCTATGTGCTGACCCCTATATTTTATCGGAAACGGGTGGTTTCGTTGTATGAATATTTGGAGGATCGTTTCGGCGTGACAACCCATCGTGCCGGAGCTTGGCTTTTCTTTGTATCGAAAGTGCTGAATGCGGCTCTGCGGCTCTATGTCGTCTGCATCGTCTTGCAACAGATGGTTTTTGCACTTTATGATCTCCCGTTTTGGTTCAACGCTTTCATGATCGTATGTGTCGTGTGGCTCTATACACGGCAGGGTGGAGTTCGAACGTTAATATCCACCGACATCTTAAAGACGGCCATTATGCTCCTCTCTTTGGGGACGATTCTCGTTTTTGTTACGCGCGATTTGGGACTGTCACTTTCTGAGACGGCACACGAAGTATTTGTTTCTCCGATGTCGAAACTCTTCTTCTTTGAAGATCCCTCTTCGGAACGTTATTTTTGGAAGATGTTCTTGGCCGGAATCGTCCTATTGATAGCCATGACCGGCTTGGATCAGGATTTGATGCAACGCAATTTAAGTTGTCGTACCCTGCGAGATGCACAACGTAATATCCTCTTTACGGCATTGAGCCAAATCGTGGTTATCCTGCTGTTTTTGGTCTTGGGAGTTTTGCTCCATCTCTATTTACAACGGCACGGATTGACAACTCCGGAGAAGGGCGATCAACTGCTCTCTCTGGTTGCTCTCGGTGGCGATCTTCCGCTAATTGTCGGGATCATGTTCATCGTCGGGCTTGTGTCATCTACCTATTCAGCGGCAGGATCGGCTTTGACGGCCTTGACAACCTCGTTTACCATCGATATCCTTTCGGCTCATAAGTCTGACGATGAATCCCGCTTGACAGTTGTTCGACATTGGGTTCATCTCTCCATTGCAGTTCTGCTTTTTGTTGCTATTGTTCTTTTTGAACGGTTGAGTGATGATAGTACGATCAATTTGGTCTATAAAATGGCCGGTTATACCTATGGACCTATTTTAGGTATGTTCTGTTTCGGGGTGATTACCTCTTTGGCAATTCGCGAACGACTAATGCCTGCTGTTGTTCTTTTGTCGATTGTATTCAGCATCGTATTGCAGTATGTTGCCGAGTTGTGGTGGGGGTATCATATCGGGTTTGAATTGTTGATTTATAATGCTGCATTTACGTTTGTGGGAATGTTGTTGCTTGTTAAACGTCATGAAAAATAATTTACAGCGGTTATTCTTCCTTTTGCTTCTCGCGGTTTCGATTCCTGCTTCGGCCGCGATGCTTAATCAATCTGTTCGACGGCAGGTTGGCGAGACACTTACACGAATTGTTGCCAGAGAGGTTGCAAGGGGCGAAGTACGTATAAAATTGATCCAAGCGACTCGTAGCCGCGTTCGGGTTTATGCCGGTGTCGGATTGTCTTATTATCCCTTCCGAGAGGAGAATGTACGAGCCATATACGACTCGGTGCGAAATGTATTGCCACAAAATTATGCGAAAGCCCGTATTGAGATCTATACCAATCGTCAGGAGATTAGTAATTTGATTCCGTTGGCTTTTCGTAAACCGGTCGCCAAAAAGAAAAATGCCCCGATTGCCTTTGTAAATCGGGCGAAAACTCCGTTGATCACCTCTCTGTCCAAAGCATATATGCCTACACGGGGACTTACGGGTCGCCATATTGCACTTTGGCAAAGTCATGGTCGTTATTTCGATCAGGAGAAGAATTGTTGGCGTTGGCAGCGGTCGCAGTTGTGGGAGACGCGAGAAGATCTCTATACACAAAGTTATGTATTGCCCTATTTAGTGCCGATGTTGGAGAATGCCGGAGCGTGCGTGTTGTTGCCTCGTGAGCGTGACATTCAGAGATACGAGGTGTTGGCCGATAACGATCGGTCGGAACAATACCGAGAAGAGGGTAGTTGGCAGACGGGAGGAGTCGGTTTTGCCCACACACAAGAGGTATATCGTACCGGTGAAAACCCATTTAAGACAGGAACTACCCGTTATACCACCACAACAACAGAGGGCCCCGAAGCCTCTGCCGTATGGAGTGCTGTTATTCCCGAAAGAGGGGAGTATGCAATCTATGTCAGTTATGAATCCTCTCCGGAAAATACCGAAGATGCCCGATATACGATCCGACATCTGGGCGGAGAGAGCCGCTTCTCGGTAAACCAATCCATGGGAGGTGGAACATGGCTCTATTTGGGAACCTTCCTCTTGGCAAAAGGGGTGCAGGATGTTGTTATGTTATCCAATAGATCCAACAAGGTGGGACGTCGGGTTTCGGCCGATGCCGTAAAGATAGGTGGAGGATATGGTAATATCGTTCGCTCTACATGCGACTCATTACGCAAACCCGATGTCGCTTATTTCGAGGAGACGAGCGGATTCCCTCGTTTTTGCGAAGGAGCACGTTATTGGTTGCAATGGGCCGGATTCGATGAGAAGGTCTATGCTCCCAAAGAGCATAAGAACGATTATAAAGAGGATATTATGTCGCGTTCCCACTGGGTAAACGCCTTGCTCGGAGGCTCCGAACGTCTCCCCGATTCTGTCGGACTGCGTATTCCGATTGATATGGCATTGGCATTTCATTCGGATGCAGGGGTAAGAGGCGGAGATACGATTGTTGGGACACTGGGTATCTATTGCACACGCGACAATCGTGGCCATTTTGTCGGAGGTGCAAGCCGCTATCGTTCGCGAGATCTCACCGATTTGGTGATGTCGCAAATTGTAAACGACGTTCGTCGTAACTTTGAACCGAATTGGAATCGTCGCGGCATGTGGAATAAATCCTATTATGAGGCTCGTGTCCCTGCTGTCCCCTCGATGTTGTTGGAGTTGCTTTCGCACCAGAATTTTTCCGATATGCGTTATGGTAACGATCCGCGATTTAAGTTCACCGTAAGTCGTGCCATTTATAAAGGCATCTTGCGCTATATCAGCTCGCAATACAGATTACCTTATGTGGTGCAACCGTTACCTGTCGAGGCCTTTGCTGCCGAATTTATCGCAGGGGATTCAATCCGTTTAAGATGGACACCGGTATTGGATTCGTTGGAAAGTTCGGCTGCTCCTGACGGATATGTGGTCTATACACGTGTAGGCGATGGGGGCTTCGATGCAGGTCGCTATGTGGATACTCCCACTTTTTCGACTGTCCAAAAAACAGGAGTTATATACAGCTATCGTGTAACTGCTGTTAATGCGGGTGGCGAGAGTTTTCCCAGTGAGGTGCTTTCTGTCTGCCGTCATCCTCAGGAGCGGGGACGGGTGTTGGTTGTCAATGGTTTCGATCGGGTATGTGCTCCTCATAGCATGCGGAGGGACTCTCTGGCCGGATTTTATAGTGAGATTGACGAAGGGGTTCCCGATCGTCGAGACATCAGTTTTACCGGTGCACAACGTATCTTTGATCTCTCGCAAGCGCGGTGCAACGATGCAACACGGGCTTTGGGAGCTTGCGATTGCGCCTACGAAACCGATATTATCGGAGGTAACACCTTCGACTATCCCTATATACATGGCAGAGCTATTGTCGCTGCCGGTTACTCGTTTTGCTCTGTCTCGGCAAAATCGTTGGAGCGCGGAGAGATCCGCGGAGATTATTCGGTTGTTGATTTGATTCTCGGCAAACAACGGGCTACCGTTGTCGGACGGGGAACTCGCGGTGTCGAATTTCGAGCATTTCCTCCCGCTTTGCAACAAGAGATTCGACGGATGGTTAATCAGGGAGCAGCCCTTTTTGTTTCGGGTTGTTATGGTGTTTCCGACTTGTTGCATGGTCCCGATCATTCGGAGGCAGACCGTTCTTTTGCCGAGGAGGTTTTGTGCTGTTCATGTGATACTTTGCAGCCTTTGCAACGTAATCGAATACGTGTTGTAGCTCCTACTGCGGGATTTGGTCGAAGAGAGTATGTGTTCTACGACGCTCCCGATAAAGATCATTATGCAATCAAATCGGCGGATCGGTTACGACCGGTAGGATCGGCTTTTGCCGTGATGCGTTATGTTGGCGACAATCAAATTGCTGCGGTAGCTTCGAAAGAGGGTCGAACGTTTGTGATGACCATTCCTTTCGAGACTTTGACCCAAGCACAACAGCAAGAACAATTGATGAGAGAGATCTTGAAATTTTTAACGGATAACAAACAATAACCTTTTTAATATTTAACAGCCTATGTCATTAGAGAAGCAAATCTCCCAAGAGATTATGGCAGCCATGAAGGCGAAAGATGCCGTGCGCCTGAGTGCTCTGCGCAACGCCAAAAAGTATATCATCGAGGCGAAAACAGCCGGTCCGGAAATCGTGGAATTGCCCGATGCCGATGTTTTGAAGATTTTAACCAAGTTGGCAAAACAAGGAACGGATTCCGCGGCTCTTTTCTCACAACAGAATCGGCCGGATTTGGCCGAGGAGGAGCTGGCTCAGGTGGCTGTTTTTCAAGAGTTCCTCCCGAAACAGTTGACAGCCGAGGAGTTGGAAACAGAGGTTAAAACCATTATTACAGAGGTGGGAGCCTCCTCGATGAAAGAGATGGGCAAAGTGATGGGTATAGCCTCAAAACGGTTGGCCGGACGTGCCGATGGAAAGGATATATCGGCCAAAGTTAAGGAATTGCTGGCTTAGCACCTAAAACAGACTATGCACTTGCCGGAAAATATCCATCGTAATGCGAAGACGATAGCCATGCCTTCGGCCATGTTGGTCGGGGTTTTGTTGCATCGGCCAATTGCAATGCTCGAAATATGGACGCATCAGATGATCACACCGACATTGATTTTTTTGATGTTGTTTGTGACCTTCTGTCGGGTAAGACCACAGCAGATGCGCCTGTCGTCGATGCACGGCTGGTTGTTGTTGTTTCAAATCGTGATGAGTTTGGGGGTCTATGGGCTGCTGAAACCTTTCGATGCGGTGGTTGCTCAGGGAGCAATGATCTGTATATTGGCACCTGTGGCAATGGCTGCGGTGGTTATCGGTGGTATGTTGGGGGCCAATGTGGCAACGATGGCGACATTCAGTCTGCTGTGTAATATGGCCATTGCGCTGTTGTCACCTGTAATATTGACTTTTACCGGTTCGGGCGAGTGTACTTTTACGCAAATATTGGCGAGGGTAGCCCCTCTGCTGATCATGCCCTTTGCAATGGCACAATGTTGTCGGCTGGTTCTCCCCAAGACTGCTCAGTGGATCGGAGATCATAGCCTGATATCGTTTTATATGTGGTTGGTATCGTTGATCGTCATTATTGGGCGAACTACGACCTTTATTCTCGACTTGCATGATGCGTCGCTTGCCACCGAAACATGGCTTGCCGTTACAGCTCTTGTGATCTGCTTGGTGCAATTCAAAGTCGGACGAATGATTGGGCGACGTTATGGCGATCCTCCGGCAGGTGGACAATCGCTCGGACAGAAAAATACGGTATTGGCCGTTTGGATGGCTCAGTCGTTTCTCGATCCGATTGCATCAATTGCGCCAACAGCCTATATCGTATGGCAGAATTTGGTGAACAGCTACCAAATTTATCGGCAGGAACGACAAAAGATTATTTCCGGAAAATGAAATAGACGGCCAAGATCAAGCAGAGGAAACCAGCCATGTGGTTCCAACGCAATGGCTCCGATCGCATGAAAACAACCGCAAAAAGCGTAAAAACGGTGAGTGAGATAACCTCTTGAATGACTTTTAGTTCCCAAAGCGAGAACGGGCCTCCGAATTGGGTGCTGCCTATGCGGTTGGCCGGAACTTGAAAGCAATATTCAAACAAGGCTATGCCCCAACTGAGCAAGATAATGGCGATTACGCCGAAACGTTCGAGTTTGGACTTGAATGCAATATGGCCATACCATGCGAGCGTCATGAACGCATTCGAAATGACGAGAAGTGCTATTGTTGCAATGCCTTTGAACATGAATTTGCGATTTTTGATCGCGCAAAAATAGGAATTTTTTTGAGATAATGGATTTTTCGAACTATAAATATGCCGTGGTGACGGGAGCCTCTTCGGGGATTGGTTATGAATATGCCGCTCAGTTGGCAGCACGCGGATATGGGGTGGTGTTGGTGAGTAATCAAGATGCCGACAATCGAACTGCGGCAGATCGAATTGCTGCCGAATATAAGGTGCCGACATTGCCTTACTATTTGGATCTTACGGCTGATGGAGCTGCCGAGCAATTATGGAGATGGACGGTCGATCGCGGGTTGGAGGTTGAAGTGTTGATTTGCAATGCCGGTATTCTGCTTTTTGGACGTATGGCAGCTATGTCGGCAGAAAAGCTGCACAATATAGTGGCTTTGCATTGTGCGACGACAACCTTGCTATGCCGTTATTTTGGAGAGGCCATGTGTAATCGAAAACGGGGATTTATCCTGCTGATGTCGTCGTCCACGGCATGGATGCCATACCCCTCGATCGCGGCATATGCTGCGACCAAAGCCTATCTGCGAAGCTTTTCGAGTGCCTTACATGGCGAAATGGGAATGGATGGAGTGCGGGTGACAGCCATCTTCCCGGGGGCTGTGGATACTCCGTTGTATCAATTGTCCGAAAAAGTACGTCGTCGATTGGTCTGGTGGGGCGTCATGTCAACCCCTCAATATATTGCAAGAAAAGGCTTGTCGGCTCTTTTTAGAGGGCGTTGTCGATGTATTCCCGGGATATTTACGAAGGTTTCCCTCTTGGTCTGTCGCCTGATTCCGGCTTGTGTTATTCGATCGTTGTTGCGAATTCCGGCCGTAAAACGGCTGATCGGGTAGGTGAATCAGAGCTCCTCCGGAGTTGTTATATCGCTGAAATCGGTGATGATTCGATCCACCTCAAACGACTGCTCGATATGTTCGCGCGAGAATGAGGTGGTCAAGGCTATAACTTGTTTGACTCCGGCCCGCCGAGCGGCCTCAAAACCTGCGCCTGCATCCTCGAAGACAACACATTCTTCCGGTTTTACCCCCAAAGTTTGTGCGGCTGTCAGGTAGATTTCGGGATGGGGTTTGCAATGAGAAACCATATCTCCGCTGATTCGGGCATCGAAATAGGAGCTGATGTTGCATTTGTCCAATACAAAATCAACATTCTTTTTGCACCCCGACGATCCAACGGCACAACGAATTCCAGCCTTTTGTAGCATTGCAAGTAGCTCGGTGAGTCCGTTTACGGGCTGAATCGTTGGGGCATATATTTCACGATAAATTGCCTCTTTTTCTTCGGCGAGAGCCGGCAATCCTTTTTGTCGGATGAGTTTCTCGGGAAGGAGGTGACGCATGATATCGTCGTTGCCCATACCGATTACGGCATCGAATCTCTCTTGCCAATCGGCAACTCCATATCGGGTACAGAATATATCAAATGCTTGTTGGTGTACTTTGGTATTGTTCACCAACGTCCCGTCCATATCGAATAATGCGGCCTTGATCATGTGAAATCGTTTTATAAACCGACGATATTGTCGGTTTTGCGGAGAACAAAGGTACAAAAATCTTTATATCCTTACAAGCGGAAGGATCAGAATTTAAGGCGCAGACTCATGTTGACGGCAAAGTTCTGTACCTCTTGCTCCGGTTGGGAATCCCGATGGGTCAGTCGCCAAATACAATCTATGCGAAACAGTCGGAATATGTTTTCTATTCCGAAACCTACCTCGATATACGGATCATTTACCGACGACATGCCTATGGGAAAGAGCATCTCTGCTTCGGTGTTGGGAAGGCTGCCGTTGTTTTTGTCGGAGAGTGTGCCCCATACACCTTTGGCAATCAACACCTCACGCCATTTCAACCGCTTCATGAGGGGAATACGCCCCAACATCCATCCGTTGAAATGGTGCTCGAAGAAGACGCCGACCCACGCATCGGATGCAAATTCGTAGAAATTCATGCAAGAAAATGCGTAGGGATCGTAGAAATAGGTTCCATTTCCTTCGTGAAGTTTCAGCAGCGGGTAGGGTACTTTCCCGAAAATTTTACCGCCTTGAATCGTAATATCGGAGTAGCCGATAGGAGGTAATTTAGGCTTGTAGTGGATACCTCCTTCAAGTCGATAGTATTCATGTCCGTCGTGGAATATCCCGCGAAGTCCGGTGGTTAAATTCAAGGTCAGCACCGGATAATCCGAGCCGAGATATTGTTTGTCGAACGCACGACGATAGATGCGTTCGTTGTGGGAGAAGCGCATGCCTATTTGCAATTCGGCATCTCCTATTGAGTTGACAACTTGCTGATCGGGACGCAACATGGGGACATATTCGTTGCCGTATATGCGTTGCAATCGCATGCCGATATAGTTGCTGAAACCATGTCTCCATTCATGTTCGTACGACAAATTAAGGCGGTTGACCATCGACAAGCGTTGACGGCCTCCACGCGAAAAGATCGAACTGAGAATGTTGTTGTCGGTCAGTGCATTTTGTCCGGCACCCAATTGTACGACATCGTGGCTTGCCGAGATTGTTAATTTGCGCGTCAACCGTTTGTTGAACATCAACTCGATGTTTCCTCCGCCTTTGACATCTTCATCCCGTGTCCCATAAGCAACATATCCGCCAACTCTTACCCGTCGGCTCACAGCCGCTGTTGTCCGCATGCCCAGCTGCATGCGAAATCCTTCCAATTTGTTGAAGCTTGCCGTTTTGTAGTATGGGCCGAATCCGATGTATTTTGTATTCCAATAGCCCACAATAAGGGTGTTGAGTATGGTGTAGATGTTACGATACAACGGTGCATGTTGTATCGAATCGACCATGTTGTAGATGCCTTTCTCGCGATCGCTCAATTGGTAGGGACGTGCTTTCTCCCAATATTCGTCGCTCTTTTTGCCGGCATTTTCATCGTTTACCACGACATTATTCCCCATGCGTAAAACCTCTTGCGGAATAGGTTCGCCTATTCGCACATCGGAATAGACCACTTCGCGCGAACCGATAAAAGAGGTCATCTTGGAGGAGTCTTTCAACGCAACCGAGAACTCGGCAGAGAGTCGGTCGTTTCTGCGAAACCAAGTTGTATCGTTGATCAGATAGTTCTCGTTGGTGATTTGCAGGTGCTTGATCCAGTTGACATTGACTCCTTTCGGCATGCGTACCGAAGCCGATTGCAGGGCATACGATGCCGAGTCGATATTGATTTCGCCATCGAGTACAGGAGTGGTCAAACGTTTGGGGTGAAAACGTATTTTATAGGTCTTACGGCCTGCGATATGAATACTATCCACCAAAAAATAGTTGTAAAATGATCGCCCTCCATGAGCCAACGGGCTGGCAAATCGCACGTTGAATAATTCGATGAAGTTGTCGTAAAAGTTGACATCGCTTTGCAACTGCCCCGTAAATTGAGCCACCGAGAAGGTGTCTTCAACTCCGGAGATACGATTGGCGCGAATAACCTCGCGAGATATAGCGGGATTGCTGCTGTGGTAATAATCAGCAGTGGTTTCGGAGATCATTGCCGGCAGGTAGGCCTGTCCGGTAAGTGCCGAGGTGTCGATATAATTGAATATAAACCCGAAGTTGCGTTGCATGCGTTTGCTGCGAAATTGGGGTTTGATATTTGTGAGTGCCAACTCCATTTTGGTATATGTTGTACAATGATAGAGCGGATACTCCTCGGGATTATTACGCGATTTGTTACGAATGACGCCGTCAAGAATACGGTGTGCCGGATTCTCTCCCGGGGTGATGACCACTTGGTCGATGCCGAAATCGGCTGTTTTCAGTGCAAAATCGACTTGGTTGAAGGCGTGTCGCACAAGAGGTTTGGTTTGCGAAATATATCCGACAATTGAAACTGTGACCATCGAACAGGTGTCGCGTGTTTCGAGGGAGTAAATACCCTCTTCGTTGGTGGTGATCCCGATTGTTGTGCAGGGGAAAACCACACTTGCAAATTGTATGGGTGCTCCGGTTGCGGCATCGGTCACACGTCCACGCACTCGTGTGCTCTGTGCTGCAACATGGGTAACACTGAGAATCAATAAAATTGTGGATATAATAATTTTCACTCGCATTGATAAGGTCACAAATGTATGAAAAATATATTGAAATGCTAAAAAACATGCTACTTTTGTATGGATATATACGAGAAATAAGAATGGGACGGTTGAAATTAGAAAAAACCAATGCTGCGCGATTGCTTGATCGGGCAAAAATAGAGTATGAGTTGATCCCATATCAAGTCGATGAAAATGATTTGTCGGCGATACATGTGGCCGAACAGTTGGGTGAAGATATTGCTTGTGTGTTCAAAACACTTGTGTTGCATGGCGATCGTTTGGGTTATTTCGTTTGTGTTATTCCCGCACATCACGAAGTCGATCTCAAAGCTGCTGCCCGAATTTCGGGTAATAAAAAGGTGGAGCTGATCCCGATGAAAGAGTTGCAACCTGTGACCGGATATATTCGAGGAGGATGCTCTCCGATTGGCATGAAGAGATCTTTCCCGACGATTTTTCATACTTCGGCTGTGGAACTTCCGTTTATCTATATCAGTGCCGGCGTTCGGGGTCTTCAATTGAAAGTTGAACCAAACATGTTAATAGACTATATTCGAGCGATGATTGCGGATATTAGTAATGCCGCATCGGCCATGGAGTAATCAAGATTGAAACCTCGGATTCATTTTTCCTCTTGATCGAAATGCTTTGTAGAGC
>CAZGPA010000003.1:0-93026 GCA_964527525.1 uncultured Alistipes sp.
TTGAAGAGATGGCTACTACTAAACATATCAACAACCCTCAAAACTCCCTTTGATAAGGGCAGCTTTGATATTCTTAGCCTCCAAATAAAATGCCTAAACTCCTCGCGTGGAGTGCTGCGACCCAAAAGAAAACTGTGAAATATCAAAGAGGAGGAATGTCCCCAAGAAACAGAGAATCTCTCCAATAAGCTGATTTCAGTGTTGTGTCCCCGAATACTCATTTATGTTGTGTAAACTCCGCTTTTCGGGCTTTGCGAGTCTCCACTCTTGTTATATTTTCTACGATAAAAGGCTGTCGCAACGCTATTTGTTGGACAGCCTCTTATCTTGTTAATTAGATCTGAACGCTTAATACCTGTTGATTAAATATCAAAAATCAAACGGCACTATTCATCTAAATTCTTATAACTCCCCTTCCTTTTATAATATTCGATATATTCCTCCCAGCTCATCTCCGGTTCGGCAGGTTGTAGCCAATTCGTATCTACACGACGCTTAGCTCCGGGACATTCATAATAGAGAGGGATATATGTCTGACTATAAGCAAAAGAGGATTTGTTATACTCCACTAAATTGTAGGGATGTTTCTTCCCCATGGTAAACTTTTGATCCTTCAACGAAATAGAATAGGTGCCTTCATGACAATATATATTCGAAACTATAAATAAAACAGAATTTCCTTTGAAATAGAGATAGGCATCTGTCGCTCGTTGCTCTTGTTTAAGCAATGTCCAATTTTCGTCATAGTAAGAGCTCTCTACTATTACGTCCCAAAATGTCCCGTCCAACTCGTCCATCGGATAGGGGAGTACAGTTTCTTTGTCGTCTTCACAAGCGGCGAAGACGAACAAAGAGAATAAAATATACAACAGGTGTTTCATAATAAATTAATCTTGGTTTAATATCGGGGCCTTGATGCCGGTTATTATACTTAATTCTCTATTGTAATTTCTTGAATTAACCTTATCCACATTCTCATCTAATTCTAAGTATTGGTCAGTGTTGAAAATTCCGGATAAATAGTATCCGTTACCATTACCATCCCATCCCCAATTGATATGCAAATATTTATGTTCTATTTGGGAGCGAACTATTTCCCCGATTGTTGTGGTTTCAGTTCGGGTTTTGTAACCATCAACAACCCAAACATGTCCCAAATATTCTTCAGCTTTTACCCCACTCATGGCAACCAAGCGTGCGCTATCCAACTCACTGCGAACCACATCCCAGTTATAACTGTCTTGATAATTGCTCGTATAGCCCAATCCGATTAATACATCGGTAATTCTTCCAAAATCGGCACTGCTTCCGTTTTCTTCATATTTCATATTTAACAACTCTCCGAGTTCACGGAAAAGGATGGCAAGATTGGTGCGATTCGTCTCAGAACAGGAGCATGGAGTGTTATCCAAAGTAACAACATGTTGTTTCAGCTCGCTCCAATTCAACAGCAAACTACTCCCCACATTTGGGTATGAGCGGCCTGTTGCACTCGGGAAGGTTATCGGCAACGCATCGGAGTCCTCATTGGGATATTGATAATAGCTTAAAATCTGCGCGAGAGCGGTGGCTGTACAACCGGCCGGACATATTTGGAAATTATCAGAATTTTCGATAGGGCCCTCGCAATAGGTGTTATAAGGAGCATGCTGCCCCCATTTCACCTCCAAATAAGGGCCTGCCGTAACCCAGTCGGAGTAGGTTACAACTGTGTCGGGAGTGATAGGATGTCCCGGAAGATCGGGCAATGGATCGGGATCGTTAGGATCAGGAAGAGGGGAGGGATAAGCTATTATGATTCCATTTTCATCCCGTATCGGTCCTTTTGTTTCCTCAATTAGACCAGCCCAAGGATTATCATTCCCTCCATGTTCATTCGGCGAATAGCTTCCGCTCTCGGCAACGGCCAAAAGTTGGGGACTAGCGGCGGGATCGGCGGCGATAATGGCAAATCCGGCACTGTCGGCAAAGTTAATCACATAAAAGAGTGTGTCGGCCTCGCCGGAACGGGTGGCGGGGCGTACGTAAGTTTCGGTCTTGCTCGGATCGACCACGCGCTGTTGCACACGGGTTTTCACATCGTCGAGCATCGAGATACCCTCCATAGCAACCTTGATTGCATCGGAGATAGAGATTTTCGAAGATTTTGCCATCTTCGGAGTTTCGCTTTCCGGAACAAACGAAGTTTCCGTACTTCTTTCACAAGCCACCATAAACAGACATGCGGCCATGAACAAACAGAGATAATTTCTTCTCATAGGTCGTAATGTATTTTATGTTAGTGCGTCATTTGCAATGTAAATATAAAATACGACAAAACCAAATTTTTGGAAGAGAAAATGTAAAAAAACAGGTTGCCAACATAAATCGGCAACCTGTTGCGGTGGTAGAATAAGAGCGAACTACTCCTCTTCGGGCAGTTTGAATTCGGTGAAACCGGCTCCTACCAATGTGTTGTACCATGCGAAACACTTCTTGATATCCGAGGCGTGTACACGATCGCGGTCGTATTCGGGGAGTACTTCGGCGAAAGCTGCTTTCAACTTCTCGGGAGTCTCTTTGTGACTGATGGCCTCTTTGCCGCCGGTGTAGGTATAAATTTTGGTAAAAACTTCGGCCAGCGGAATGTCGTCACCCCCGGTAAACATGGATATCTCGGTCAAGGCACTCACTTTGGAGGTGGCCGAAACATTCATACGTTTGCCGTCGAGTAACGACTCGACAATCACGCCACGGGTTGACTGTGCAACAAATTTATACAATCCGGGCTGGCCCGAAATGGCCAGAATCTCTTTCAATTCCATAGTTTAACGGTTATTAATTCTGTTTTACATGTACATCGAGTTGCGGATGCGAGAAATGGATTCCTTTCTCGGGTAATTGTTTGTAGATTTTCTCGTTCATTTCGAAGAAAAGATCCCAATAATCGCAGTTCTTCGACCACGCACGTATCGAGAGAGCTATCGAATGTTCGGTAAGGGCTGTGACGAAAACAACCGGTGCGGGGTCTTGCAGTACCCGCTTGTCGGCAGTCAGCAGTGCGAGGAGGGTGGCGCGGGCAACATCCACATCGTCGCCGTAGGTGATGTTGATATTCCAATCCACACGGCGCAACTCGGCAGTCGAGTAGTTGTCGATGATGGCTGTGGCGATGGCGTTATTGGGGATATAGATCGTTTGGTTATCGACCGTGGTGATCACCGTGGTAAATAATTTGATCTCTTGTACCGTACCCGATTGTCCTTGTGCCGAGATATAGTCACCGACACGATAGGGTTTGAGTAATAGGATCATCATGCCACCGGCAAAATTCTGTGCCGTACCACTCAATGCCATACCGATTGCCAATGTGGCAGCGGAGAAGAGTGCGATGAGTGAGGTGACATTGACGCCCAAAGTTTGTACCACGATCATGATCAGAATCAGCGTGAAGACAACGCGAACCGTATTGCGCAGGAACGAACGCAGCGACTCATCGACTTCGCGGCGGTCGAAAATACGATCCAACAACTTGACGATGCGGCGAACAATCCAGCGACCAACGAAATAGATCGCCAAAGCCAACACGATCTTTAATCCGATCCAGATCATTTGATCCACGAGACCGGAGATTACTTCTTGGTAGTCAAGATTCATCAGTTTGGTGACGGCCTGCTCGAAATTCGCTTTTTGGACGCTATCGGGCAGCATCAGAGGGGCTGTGTCCTGAACAAAAAATAATGTTTTCATAAATGATAGGGCTGAATAGTGGTTTAATAATGCAAAATTAACCAAAAAAAGAGAATTTTTATATCTTTGCCAAAACAAAATCCTATTTTTTGATAAATAATAGATATGATGACGGAGCAAACAACTCAGGTTGAGATTATTCAAATTAATATTTCCGGTGAAGACAAACCCGGTATGACTACCTCATTGACCGAGATAATCGCTCGCTACGATGCTTTTATTTTGGATATCGGACAAGCCAACATCCATCAGTCGTTGACGTTGGGAATCTTGATTAAGACAACCTCCGACAAATCGGGATTTATCATGAAGGAGTTGTTGTTCAAAGCATCGGAGTTGGGCGTGTTGATCCGCTTTACGCCGATTGCCGAGTGTGATTATAACGATTGGGTTAGCCGTCAAGGAAAAAATCGCTATATCATCACCTTGTTGGGACGTAAGGTGACGGCTCGTCATATTGCGGCCGCCACAAAGATTGTGGCCGAGCATGGATTGAATATCGATGCTATCCGGCGTCTGACGGGACGTATGCCGCTCCATATGGAGGATCGGGCTGCCCGCTCATGTATCGAACTTTCGGTGCGCGGATCACTCTCCGACGAGGAGCGCGGGTCGATGCAGGAGGGATTCATCAAGCTCTCGGAGATGGGATTGGATGTTTCGTTTCAACGTGACGATATTTACCGCCGCAGCCGTCGCCTGATCTGTTTCGATATGGATTCGACACTGATCGAAACCGAAGTGATCGATGAATTGGCCGATCGTGCCGGTGTGGGAGAACAGGTGCGCGAAATTACGGCCAGCGCCATGCGTGGAGAGATCGATTTTCAAGAGAGCTTTACGCGCCGTGTGGCATTGCTCAAAGGGTTGGATGTCTCGGTTATGGAGGAGATTGCACATAACCTGCCGATCACCGAAGGTCTGGAACGTATGATGACAATTCTCAAACGTGTGGGATATAAGACTGCGATTTTGTCGGGAGGATTCACCTATTTCGGAAACTATCTGCGTCGAAAATATGGATTTGATTATGTCTATGCCAATGAGTTGGAAGTAGAAGACGGCAAACTTACGGGACGTTATCTCGGAGAGGTGGTCGATGGCCGTCGTAAAGCCGAGTTGTTGCGGCTGCTTTGCCAATTCGAGTCGATCAATATCGCACAGTCGGTAGCCGTGGGGGATGGCGCTAATGACCTGCCGATGCTCAATTTGGCAGGTTTGGGCATTGCGTTCCACGCCAAACCCAAAGTAAAGGCCACAGCACGCCAGTCGATTTCGACCATCGGACTCGACGGCATTCTCTATTTCCTCGGATTGAAAGACTCCCGCATCGAATAGTTGTGCCATGTGTCGGGGCGTAATGTTGCTTTTGTTGCTGTTTTTGGGTGGCTGTCACGACACGTCGTTTGACGGGCCGCAACCCGATTCCGGCAACGAAGCAGCGACCGCAACGATCGCGGAATTGCACCACCGCTTTGTAAAAGATCCGTTTGTCATAACGGGAAATCTGATTGTCAAGGGTGTGGTTACGACCTCCGATCGTGCCGATAATTTTTATCGGACATTGTGTATCGAAGCCGATGGCGCGGCTCTGGAATTTATGGCCGGCATCGATCATCTGCATAACGATTATCCTCTCGGTGCGCAGGTCACATTGCGGTTACGCGACTTAACTCTCGGAAAAAGTCGGGGTGTATTGCAAGTAGGCTATGCCGCAGAGGCCGGTAGTAATTATCCTACCTCTTATCTCGGCTCTCCGGCAGCTGTGGCAACCCACCTCTCACGCGATGGAGAGATCCTTACAAAACCCTTCCCCGCTGTTTGTACCATCGGAGAGCTGACACCGGCTCGTTGTGGGGCACTTGTGCGTATCGAGGCTTTGCGTTATACCCCCGAGGAGTTGGCCGATGGCTCGTGGAGCGGTTACTCGCGATTTTGTGATCTTGCGGGACGCAGTGTCTATACTTATGTCCGTGATTATGCCGATTTCGCAGACGAAGAGGTGCCGGCAGGAGTTTGTTCGCTGACCGGTATTCTGCAATACGATGCCTCCGGAGAGGGACGTTTTATCTTGAAACTACGTGATTCCGATGATTGCCAGCTCGATTAGCCGTATTCTCCTCTTTTCGATCGTGGGGCTTATGTTGTCGGGGTGCGATACCTCCTCGTCGTTGCCTTGTGAGGAGACCATTCCCGAACATTATTGTAGCATTGCCGATTTGAAAAGTCGTTGCACTTCGCAAAGTGTACATATAGCCGAAGATCTTGCCATTGTCGGCCGTGTTGTGGGGAATGATCGCTACGGTGAATTTTCTCGATTGTTGGTGCTTGAAGATGCGAGTGGCGGTATAATGGTTGCGGTCGATCACTCCGATACGGCCGATGATTACCCTTTTGGTGCTACGTTGATTGTTTATTGCAATGGTCTGACTTTGAATGATTATGGCGGAAAAATCCAACTCGGAACGACTCCCGACGATTATGGCACGGGGCATATCCCGCGAGAGGAATTGAGTCGTTACCTGCATGCCACATCTCCGGAACTTATAGCTCCCGAACCTCAATTGTTAACGTTTGCCGAGGTGGCACGTCGTCATATCGATACCTATGTCCAATTCGATAATATCTGTTTTGTCGAGGAGGGGAGTTGGTGCGAGACCGATACCCAGACAGGACGTACATTGACTACCGAACGGCTGATTTCCGATGCCGAGGGCAATACGTTTCGGCTACGTACTTCCGGTAATTGTTCTTATGCCAAAGAGCCCGTACCCAAAGGCACAGGCTCTATCCGAGGGATTATTGATTACTTCAACGGGAACTATTCGTTGCGAGTTGTCAATCGGGGAATAGATTTTGAGCAGTGAAAAGCCCCGAATGGGCGAATCTTATCGTTGCAATGCCTCCCAAAGCATATCTTTGAGACGAGTAATGTTCAACCCCGTAATCGACGAAATAAATACTGAGGGAATTCCTTCGGGAAGATGCTCGCGCATTTGTTCGATCAGTTCATCGTCGAGCATGTCACATTTGGTGATGGCCAACAGCCGCTCTTTGTCCAACAATTCGGGATTGTATTGCGTCAATTCACCCAACAATATCTCATAGTCGGCTCGAATATCGTCGCTGTCGGCCGGAATCATGAAGAGCAATACCGAGTTGCGTTCGATATGACGCAAGAAACGAGTACCCAAACCGCGACCTTCGTGTGCGCCTTCGATGATGCCCGGAATGTCGGCCATCACGAATGATTTGTGGTCGCGGACCTCTACGATGCCGAGGTTGGGCTCCAACGTGGTAAAGGCATAATTGGCAATCTTGGGCTTGGCTGCCGATACTACCGATAACAGAGTTGATTTGCCTGCATTGGGAAATCCGACCAATCCCACGTCGGCCAGCACTTTCAGTTCGAGGATGAAAGCCCCCTCTTCACCCTCCTCACCGGGTTGGGCATAACGCGGGGTTTGGTTGGTGGCACTCTTGAAGTGCCAATTGCCTAAACCGCCACGCCCTCCTTTGAGCAGAACGAGTTGCTCGCCATCGGCCGTAACTTCGCCTACAACCTCGGTGGTCGTTGTTCCATCTTCCAATTCCACAATTCGTTTGGCCACGGTGCCTAATGGTACAGGGATTACGATGTCTTTGGCATCTTTACCCGACGAGCGTGCTCCCGATCCGTTTTCGCCATCTTCGGCAAATTGGTGACGTTGGTATTTGAGGTGGATAAGTGTCCAATATTGTCGCTCTCCTTGCAGTACGATGCTGCCACCTTTGCCGCCATCGCCACCATCGGGGCCTCCGAAAGCCACGAATTTCTCGCGGCGGAAGTGCGCTGATCCGGCTCCTCCGTGACCCGAGCGAGCAAATATCTTTACATAATCTACGAAGTTCGATCCTGCCATAATCATTTTATTTTCGGCAAAGATAACGAAAATTCTAACATAGATCGTGGTGCGAAGCTGCGAATTCTTTGTTGGAGAGTGATAATGGCTGAAAAGAGCGCGAATAAGTGAGTGAAGAACTGCCAAAATGCCTGCTTGTGGCGGGAGGCGTGTAGCTTTTTTTGTCATTTGACTGACAAATTGTCACAATTTTCGGTTTGGTACAACCTTTGATCGGTTTTGTAACGTGCTGCGATGGTTGTGGCACACGAAAACGGAAACAAACAATTAAACACAATAAATTATGGCAAAGATTATCGGTATCGATTTAGGTACGACGAACTCCTGCGTAGCAGTGATGGAGGGCAACGAGCCCGTGGTTATCCCCAACTCGGAGGGACACCGTACAACACCTTCGGTGGTGGCTTTTACGGGTGACGGAGAGCGTAAGGTGGGCGATCCCGCCAAGCGTCAGGCTATTACCAACCCCAAACGCACGGTCTTCTCGATCAAACGTTTCATGGGTGAGCGTTACGACAATGTGACGAATGATATTACTCGTGCACCCTATGCTATCGTCAAGGGTGACAACAACACACCGCGTGTGGATATCGACGGTCGTCAATATACTCCGCAGGAGATCTCGGCAATCATCTTGCAAAAGATGAAGAAAACTGCCGAGGATTATCTCGGTCAAGAGGTTTCCGAGGCGGTTATCACCGTTCCGGCTTACTTCTCCGATTCACAACGTCAGGCCACGAAAGAGGCCGGTGAAATCGCAGGTTTGAAGGTGCGCCGCATCATCAACGAGCCGACGGCTGCCGCATTGGCCTACGGTTTGGACAAGAAGAACAACGATATGAAAATCGCCGTATATGACCTTGGTGGTGGTACGTTCGATATTTCGATCTTGGAGTTGGGCGATGGCGTTTTCGAGGTGAAATCGACCAATGGTGACACCCACCTCGGCGGTGACGACTTCGACCATGTGTTGATCGACTATATGGCCGAGGCATTCAAGGCCGAGCACCAGATTGACCTGCGTCAGGATCCGATGGCCTTGCAGCGTTTGAAAGAGGCTGCCGAGAAGGCAAAAATCGAACTTTCGAGCTCGACGACCACAGAGATCAACTTGCCCTATATCATGCCGGTAAATGGTATTCCGCAACACTTGGTAATGACACTTACGCGTGCCAAATTCGAGCAGTTGTGCGACCACCTGATCCGCAAGACCATCGAGCCTTGCAAATTGGCGCTTCGCGATGCCGGATTGTCGGCCTCGCAGATCGATGAGGTGATCTTGGTGGGCGGTTCGACCCGTATTCCCGCTATCCAGAAGATCGTCGAGGATTTCTTCGGTAAGACCCCCAACAAGTCAGTGAACCCCGATGAGGTAGTGGCTATCGGTGCTGCTATTCAGGGTGGTGTGCTCACCGGTGAGGTAAAAGATGTCCTGCTGCTGGACGTGACACCGCTGTCGCTCGGTATCGAGACGCTGGGTGGTGTGATGACCAAACTTATCGAAGCCAACACGACGATCCCGACCCGTAAATCGGAGGTCTTCTCGACGGCTGCCGACAACCAACCTTCGGTAGAGATCAATGTTTGTCAAGGTGAGCGTCCTTTGGCTCGCGACAACAAGTCGATCGGTCGTTTCCACCTCGACGGAATTCCCGCTGCCCCGCGCGGTGTGCCGCAGATCGAGGTAACGTTCGATATCGACGCCAACGGTATCTTGAACGTGTCGGCCAAAGATAAGGGTACGGGCAAAGAGCAGAAGATCCGCATTGAGGCTTCGTCGGGTCTGACCGAGCAGGAGATCCAACGCATGCGCGACGAGGCCAAAGCCAACGAGGAGAAGGATAAGGCCGAGAAAGAGCGTATCGACAAGATCAATGCTGCCGACTCGAATATCTTCGCTACCGAGAAACAACTCAAAGAGTATGGCGATAAATTGCCGGCCGACAAGAAGGCTGCTATCGAAACCGCGCTCGGTAAGTTGAAAGAGGCTCATAAAAATGCCGATCTCGCTGCTATTGATACGGCTATTGCCGAATTGAATGCTGCATGGCAGGCTGCTTCGCAGGATATTTATGCGCAACAGCAAGCTCAGGGTGCTGCCGATGCTCAAGCCGGACAGCAGGCACAGGGCAATGCCGGAGCTCAAAATGATGGCAAAACCCAACCCGAGGACGTAGAGTTCGAGGAGGTAAAATAGACGATCGAACGATCTGGAATTTAGAGTATTGACCGGAGGAGCGAGTAATCGCTCCTCCGGTGTTTTTGTAATACCGTTGGTTTTAGTTTCGCTCGGCTTGCCACATGCCGTAGAGAATCAACGCCGCTCCGAGCAATGCAATCGGTGCAATCTGTTCATTAATACAGATCGCTGCTGTAATGATGGTGACTAAGGGGTTGAGATAGATGTAGTTGGTGGTGCGTACGGCCCCCAAACGATACATGGCTGCGTTCCATAAAAGGTAGCAGAGCATCGAGGCAATGACTCCGAGAAAGAGCAAATTACCCCATACCGCGGGGTGGGAGAGCGTTGCCTTATCGAGTTGCAGCGGCTCATATGCAAACCACGGTAAGATCGTCAGCAGACCGTAGAAGAATACTTTTCGGGTGATGAGAAGTGCAGGGTATCGGTCGGATATACGCTTGATAATCACCGAGTAGAGCATCCATAGCAGGGCTGCCGATAGCGCCAATAAATCGCCACGAGGCGAAAGATGCAGTACAAAATGGCCATTGAGTACCACCAACACCATGCCGGCAAAGGCAAGAGCTGTCCCGAATATCTGCCGTCGCGACATTCGCTCGTTACGGTAGAGCAGACTGAATAATAGGGCAGTCCAGATCGGGGCTGTGCAGACAATCAGCGACACATTCGACGCGGGAGCATATTCGAGAGCCATGTTCTCGGTCAGGAAATAGATCGAGCCTCCTGTGATGCCGGCAAGAATCAGCAACACTTCGTCGCGTAGAGATGCAGACCATAGCCGTTTTGCCGACAACGGTAAAATGCAGAGGTAGGCTAACACGAAACGAATCAAAAAGATTGTAGCCGGTGTCAGCCCGTGCGCAATCAACACTTTTGTCGATACGAATGTCGCGCCCCAAACCGTAACGGCAAAAAGGGCTGCCAAATGGTATTTATAGTTCTCCGAATGTTTCATGCCGGCTCAAAATTACATTATTTTTTGATGGGTTGTTATCAAGGAGAGATTTAATTAACAAAAATAGCCTTGATAAGTGCAAAAAGGATATGTGTAGGGTGCTTTTCGGTCGTGGAAAATGTAAATATTCGGATTTTATCGCTTTTTTCAACTACTTTTCGGCTCGGATAACGGTTTTTTTCACTTTATTTTTATATCTTTGCGTGCTATTGAGCGTTTTGACGATAAATAATAACGAATAATAACAAATTTTTTACGCAAATGCAAAGTAAAGGCTTTATTAAACTTATCGCAGTGCTGTTGGCACTTGCGTGCGTTTACCAGCTCTCGTTCTCGTTCAAGACACGGAGCGTAGAGAAAAAAGCGGCGGAGTATGCCGCACAATTCCCCCTTGAACGTCAAGTCGAGGCCGAACAACACTTCCTCGACTCGGTGCAGAATCTTCCGGTTTACAATCTCGGATTCAGAAAGTTCACCTATAAGGAGTGTAAAGAGAAAGAGTTGAACCTCGGTTTGGACCTCAAAGGCGGTATGAACGTTATGTTGGAGGTACAGGTAGAGGATGTTATCAAAGCATTGGCCGGTGACAGTCAGAACGATCCCGCTTTCGTGGCAGCGATCGCCGAGGCTAACGAAGCACAACGCAATGGTACCTCGAAAGATTATATCGACGACTTCGTGAAGGCTTATGCCCGTCTGTCGGAGGGCCGTCCTTTGGCAGCCATCTTCGTAAGCCCCGATCGTCGCGATATCACCCTCGAAAGTTCGGATGACGAAATTGCCAAAATCCTCAAAAAAGATACCGAGAGCGCTATCGCTGCATCGTTCAACGTATTGCGCAGCCGTATCGACAACTTCGGTGTGACACAGCCCAATATCATGCGTCTGCCGAACTCGAACCGTATCTTGGTTGAGTTGCCGGGTGTTAAAGAGCCGCAACGTGTGCGCGACCTTTTGCAGGGTACTGCATCGTTGGAGTTCTGGACTACATACGACTCTCGCGAGATTTTGCCCGCATTGGTAGCTGCTGACAAACTCTTGAAAAACGAGTTGACTACTGCTCCTGCCGAGGAGACAACTCCTGCTACTCCTGCAACGGAGAAACCTGCCGCTACCGAAACCGAGAAGGGTTCGGATCTGATCGCCGAAATCGGCAATCAAACACCCGCTGAGAGTGAAGCAAAATCTGCCGGTCGTTACGACCGTGCGCAGAACCCGCTCTTTGCATTGCTCGACCCGAACTATGCAATGGGAGCTGCTATCGGTGCTGCTTACAAGGCCGATATTGCTGCTGTAAACGAATATTTGGCGATGCCGGCCGTTCGCGAACTCTTCCCCGCCGACATCCTTTTCAAATGGGGTGTTAAGGGTGATGACAACTACGATGGTCGTTTCTTCCTCTATGCCATCAAGGTAGCCACTCCCGATGGAAAAGCTCCGCTGGATGGATCGGTAATTACCGATGCCCGCGAGCAATACTCCGAGCGTGGTGCTACGGCTGAGGTTTCGATGTCGATGAATGCCGAGGGTACTCAGGAGTGGGCTCGTCTTACGGGCGAGAATATCGGCAAAGCCATTGCTATCGTACTCGACGGTTATGTATATTCCGCTCCCAATGTGATGAATAAGATTGAGGGTGGAAACTCGCAGATCACAGGTAACTTTACGATTCAGGAGGCAAAAGACCTTGCCAACGTGCTCAATTCGGGTAAAGTTCCCGCTCCTGCCAAGATCATTCAGGATACCGTAGTAGGTCCGTCGCTCGGTCAGGAGTCGATCAATGCCGGTATGATCTCGTTCGTGTTGGCCTTTATCCTCGTGTTGCTCTACATGGGTCTGTTCTATAAGACGGCCGGCTGGATGTCGGATATTGCGTTGTTGACCAACGTCTTCCTGTTGATGGGTGTGCTTGTTTCGTTCGGTGCGGTGTTGACCCTGCCGGGTATTGCCGGTATCGTGCTGACGATGGGTATGGCTGTCGATGCCAATGTGATCATCTACGAGCGTATCAAAGAGGAGTTGCGTGGTGGTAAGGGTCTTTCGTTGGCTATCAAGGATGGTTTCTCGAAAGCATATTCGGCCATCATCGACGGTAACCTTACGACCATCATTACCGGTATCGTGCTCTTCGTATTCGGTACAGGTCCGGTTCAGGGCTTTGCTACAACACTTGTTATCGGTATTGTTACCTCGTTCTTTACGGCAATTTTCATCACCCGTCTGTTGATCGAGTGGATTGTAGCCAAGTGGGGTAATATCTCCTTCTCGCGTAAATGGTCGGAGAACTTCCTCAATAATACGCATATCGATTTCTTGGCGAAACGCAAGATGGCCTATATCATTACGGCTGTTGTATTGGGACTTTCGTGCGTTTCGTTGGCAGTTCGTGGCTTGAACCTCGGTGCTGAGTTTACCGGTGGACGTGCTTATGTAATCCGTTTCGACAAAGCAGTATCGGCCGAGGAGGTGCGTCAGAATCTGGCTGCTGAGTTTGCTAAGATCTCCAATGCCGACGCTGCTGCGATCAGCTATGAGGTAAAACAATATGGAGGTGAAAATCAGATGCGTATCGTGACACAGTACCGTTACGACGATACGTCGGATGAGGCTACGGCCGAGGTAGAGCAGATCCTCTACAACGCCATTAAATCGCTCTACTCTTACGATATCACCTTCGAGCAGTTCCGCAATACACAAACCGACATCAATGGTATTTTGAATGCCGACAAGATCGGTCCTTCGATCGCCAGCGACATGACGTGGAATGCCATCTATTCGGTGCTCTTCTCGTTGATCGCCATTGGTTTGTATATTGCTTTCCGATTCAAACATTGGCAGTATGCTACGGGTGCTACAACCGCTTTGGCTGTTAATGCACTCTTCATCATCGGTGTCTTCTCGATGCTCTATGGTTTGATGCCGTTCAACTTGGAGGTTAACCAAGCGTTCATCGCTGCTATCTTGACGATTATCGGTTATGCAATCAACGATACCGTGGTGGTGTTTGACCGTATTCGTGAGTTCTTGGGTCTCTACCCGAAGCGTAATCTCAAAGAGAACGTAAACAACGCTATCAACTCGACACTGTCGCGTACGATCAATACGTCGGGTACGACGCTGGTAACGTTGTTGGCAATCTTCTTCTTTGGTGGCGAGACCATTCGTGGTTTCATCTTCGCCCTGACGATCGGTGTGATTGTAGGTACTGCGGCTACGATCTTTATTGCGACGCCTATGGCTTACGATTTGATGGCTAAGCGTGCCAAGATCGATAAAGAGTAGTTACCTATAATATAATAGTAGATAAAACGAACTGCCCTCAATTTTGGGCGGTTCGTTTTATTTATTAACTTTGCACAAAACTATTCGAATATGGTAGATAATCTGTTGAAGTGGTTACATCGTTATGTTTCGCCGGTATTTCTGATGCTGTTGGTGGCTTCGTTTGTCTTGTGGTATATTGCAAAATTGGGATATACCTATACCACCGAGCAGGTTGTACGGATAAATGTCGATGGCGAGCAGTTTGAGGTGACGTGTGTCGTTGAGGGTATCGGTACGAATCTTTTCGGCTATCGTGTTTACTCCCAAAAAACCTTACGAATCCCACTTTCGGAGCTCAAATATAAGCGTTCGCGCGAGGAGGGACATGAAGGGAAACTGATTCTCGATGCTCAATCGTTGCAAAGTGCCATTTCGGTACGTTATAGCGATATTAAGGTGATTGCTTTGGGGATTATTCCGGAGATCAACCAGCCCGAAAAACCATGATAAAAGTGGGAATTACAGGCGGTATCGGTAGCGGGAAGAGTACCGTTTGTCGTCTTTTTGCGCACCGCGGAATTCCCGTTTACGATTCTGATCGTGAAGCCAAGCGATTAATGGCCGAGGATGTTGCGTTGCAGCAAGCCATCATGGCACGTTTTGGTGTGGCCGCTTATGTCAATGGAACACTCGATCGAAAATACTTGGCTGAGCGTGTCTTCGGCGATCCTCAGGCTTTGGCTGCTCTGAATGCGTTGGTGCATCCTGCCGTGGTGCGGGATTTTGCCAAGTGGGCCGAACGACAAGAGGGCGATTATGTGATCTTGGAGAGTGCAATTCTGTTCGAGGCAGGGTTAGAAGGCATGGTCGATCGCGTTGTTGCGGTTTTGGCTCCCGAAGAGTTGCGCGTCGAACGGGCATGTCGTCGCGATGGAGCCTCGGAAGAGGCGGTGCGTCGGCGTATTGCTGTTCAAATGTCGGACGATGAGTTGCGCAGACGAGCCGATTATACGATCGTCAATATTTTGGAAGAGGATTTGGAGTTTGCAGTTGATCAATTGGATCAGAAATTTCGCCATGAAACATTATAACCTCGAACTTGATTTTTCTCAACCGCAGGTGATGGCGATTTTGAACATCACTCCCGACTCGTTTTATGCCGATAGCCGAACTCCGGAGATTGCAACCATTGAGCAACGGGTGCAAAAGGTCGTGGCCGAAGGAGCCTCGATAATCGATGTGGGTGGCTACTCGTCGCGGCCCGATGCTATGGATATCTCGGAAGATGAGGAGTGGCGTAGGGTGGCTTTGGGCGTCGAGATTGTTCGGAGATTGGCTCCGTCGATTGTCGTATCGGTCGATACGTTTCGCAGCCAAGTTGCCGAAAGAGCCATCAAAGAGTTTGGGCCGCTGGTTATTAATGACATATCGGCTGGAGCGCTCGATTCGCGTATGTTTGATGTCGTGGCGCGTTACGATGTTCCCTATATCGCGATGCACATGAAAGGCAATCCGCAAACCATGCAGACATTGACCGACTACCGGAACGATATTGCGACCGAAGTGATTGCCTATTTTGAGGAGCGTGTACAGATGATGTTGGCGGCCGGTATTCGACGCGAACAGATTATTTTAGACCCGGGATTTGGTTTTGCAAAGAGTGTTGAACAGAATTACGAATTGCTCTCCGGCTTGCATCGACTTTGTGAGATGGGCTTTCCCGTATTGGCCGGCTTGTCGCGTAAGTCTATGATATATAAGGTGCTTGGCGTATCTCCGGCAGAGTCGTTGGCCGGTACGGTGGCTTTGGGATGGGAGGCTTTGCGGCAGGGTGTATCGATCCTCCGTGTGCATGATGTTCGTGAGGCTGTCGATACCGTGCGCTTGTTTGTTCGGTTACAACCATGTGAAACGAAAGTAGAACTATGATACATATTACGGATATTCGCAAAAAATTCGGGGCCTTGGAGGTCCTAAAAGGGGTTTCGCTCGATGTTGCCGCCGGAGAGGTGGTCTCGATTGTCGGCGCAAGTGGTGCGGGCAAAACCACATTGTTGCAGATCGTTGGTACGTTGTCGCAGCCGGATAGCGGCAAGGTGGTAATTGCCGGAGAGGATGTTGCACAGCTTAACGATCGACAGTTGTCGCGTTTCAGAAACGAACGTATCGGATTTGTCTTCCAATTTCACCATCTGTTGCCCGAATTTACGGCTTTTGAAAATATCTGTATCCCGGGATTGATCGGACGACGTTCGCGTGCCGAGGTTGAAAAACGTGCGACCGAACTCTTGGCGTTGATGGGATTAACCGCTCGTCGGGATCATAAACCAAGCCAATTGTCGGGCGGAGAACAGCAACGGGTGGCTATTGCGCGTGCGCTTATCAACTCTCCTGCCGTACTGTTGGCCGATGAGCCTTCGGGAAATCTCGATTCGCGAAATCGTGACGAAATTCATCGGTTGTTTTTCGAGTTGCGCGATAAATTGGGACAAACTACCGTGATAGTCACTCACGATGAGGGCTTGGCGGCAATGGCCGACCGAAAGATCTTGATGTCCGACGGCTTGATTGTCGAGAACTGTTGATAGCGCCATGGATTCCGAGTTGAAGGAGTTGCTGGAACGGTTGTACGACAAATACAACCGACCGGAATTTATTCCCGAAGACCCGATAGCTGTCCCGCACCGCTATACGGGACGAGCCGATCGGGAGATTGCGGGATTCTTGGCAGCCACCATCGCTTGGGGAAATCGTAAATCAATTGTACAGAATGGTCATCGCCTGATGCGTTTGATGGATGATGCTCCGGCCGATTTTGTGCGTAATGCCTCCTCGCGGGAACTGAACAGGTTGACCTCTTTCGTGCATCGTACGTTCAATGGAGCGGACTTATGCGATTTTGTATTGGCTCTGCGACGATTGGAGAGACTGTTTGGCGGTATAGGGACTTTTTTTGAGAGTCGTTATGAGGAAACACACTCCATCCCGACCGTATTGGCCGAATTCCGGCGGGAGTTTTTTGTCGCCGAACATGCTCCTCGTTGCGAGAAACACCTTTCGGCCATAGAGCGAGGTGCAGCCTGCAAACGGCTCTGTATGTACCTGCGTTGGATGGTGCGTCGTGATGAAAGAGGGGTGGATTTCGGGGAGTGGCAGCGAATTCCGATGTCGGCGCTCTTCCTGCCGTTGGATCTGCATGCGGGAAATATGGGACGAGCGTTGGGCTTGCTCAACCGACGCCAAAACGATTGGAAAACTGTCGAGGAGATTACGGCAACTTTGCGACAATACGATGTTACCGATCCCGTGCGTTTCGATTATGCGCTTTTCGGGGCGGGTATTGATGGATATTTGAAAGCCTGATCATGTTTCGATTCAAACAATTTACGATCAAACAAGAGCGTTGCCCGATGAAAGTCGGCACCGATGGGGTGTTGCTTGGCGCATGGGTCGGAGTGCATCCGACAGATCGCCATATTCTTGATGTCGGAACGGGAACAGGGGTGATTGCTTTGATGATGGCGCAACGTGTCCCCGATGCGCGGATTATGGGGATCGATATTGATGATGTGACCGAAGCATGTGAAAATGCGGCAAATTCGCCATGGCCTACACGACTATTCTTCGAACAATGCCCCATACAAGAGTTTCTATCACCGCTACCTTTCGATCTGATTCTCTCGAATCCTCCGTTTTTTGTCGATTCGCTTACTTGTCCCGATATCGGGCGAACAACGGCCCGTCATGCTGTGTCATTGTCGTTTGACGAATTGTGTGAAGCCGCAGTGCGATTGTTGGCTGTTGAGGGGCGTTTTGCCGTCGTTCTGCCGATGACGGAACTTGAACGTTTTTTGAAAGCGAGTGCCGGTCGCCTTGCGCTTGTACGCCGGACCGAGGTGCGTACAACCCCGCGTCGAGCCCCCAAACGTATGCTTATGGAGTTTGTGCGGGTCGATAGTTGCCGGTCGGATATGCAACCCGTATGTTCCGAGTTGGTAATCGGAACCGGAGTTCACGAGGAATATACCACCGAGTATCAAACCCTGACACGCGATTTTTACCTAAAATTTTGAGGAAACCTCAAAATAAGCTATCTTTGTTCGGTAGGAACTAAAAAATCGAGCATATGAAAAAGATCTTTTTGTCGCTCCTGATGTTTTCCGCGACGATTGCCACAGCGCAAAATCCCTATATCGCTCCATTTGGAGTTGTTGAAAATACGAATGGTGTAACAGTCTCACAGCCAGAAACATTGCTATTTGTCGATGTAGAGGTGTCGTGTGAAAAGATTTTGGCAGGTCCTTATGCCCGTTATGCCCAAAAATATTTGGGCGTGCGTGCCCCGTTAACCGATAAAACGGGCTGGAAGATCGTGGGAGGTGCAGTGGGCCTGATTGATGCAGAAGAGGCTTTTTCCGCTGCTCCCATAAAATCTCCGACATTGCAAACTTCGTCCCATGTCGAGGCTGTTGACGATTTCGCACGACTTTCGATCGATAAAAACAGTGCAGTTGTCCCGACGTTGGAAAATGCTGCGCAAGATGCTGCCAATACTATCTTTTCGTTGCGCCGCCATCGTCTGGAACTGATTACGGGAGAGGCCGGTGAGCATGTCTTTGGTGCCGGTTTGAAAGCGGCTCTTGATGAAATAGCCCGCCTTGAACAACAATATTTAGAACTCTTCATGGGTAAAAAGGTGACTACTACCGAGATGCGTCGCTGTATCGTATGGCCGCAGTCCGATAAAAAACAGTATGTTGTTTGTCGCTTCTCTCCGGCCGCAGGACTTCTGCCGGAAACCGATCTAACGGGTGATATGGTCTTGTTGGAGATCGAACCATCGGGAGTTAAATCACCATTTCCTGAAGCCGGTGTGAAGGATACTAACTTTGTAACCTACCGCATTGCCGATGTTGCTACTTGCAAAGTGATCAGTGGCGGACGCGAATATGTGCGGGCTGTGTTGCCGATCTTCGAGTTCGGAAAGAGTGTCAAAATCGCTATTCCACGAAAAAAATAAGGACTCTATTCCATGCAATTCACCTCCCGAATGACCTCCTTGCTCGGACGTATGCGTCGTGAGCGTAACGGAGTTGTGGCCGATACCATGCGCTGCTACGGACGTCCCTGCAGTTTGAACTATGGTGTGAGCCTGCCTACGATACGTCAAATTGCCAAAGAGGAGCAGACCGATAGTGCCTATGCCCGTTATCTTTGGCAACAAGATGTTCGGGAGTTGCGTTTGGCTGCTCTGCATATAGCCGATCCCGAAAAACTCTCTTCCGATGAATCGGTGTTTTGGGCCGATGGGATTATCAACGAGGAGTTGGCCGAGGAGGCAGCTTTTGCATTGTTTCATCGATCGACATGTTTCTACGAGTTATTCGAACGGTGGATTACAGACTCGCGGCCATTGTTGCGTTATGCAGTACTGATGGCTGCGGCACGAACTACGCAATTGTCGGTAACATGGATCGCCTCTGTACTTGGTACACTTTCGGCAGAGGGTTGCGAAGATAAGGCGGTATTGCGAATGATGATTCGCGGTGTGGTGGCAGTGCTGGTGGCTATTGGTGAACAAAATGAAGAGAACCGAGAGGCGGTATGTCGCGCAGTCGGCTCTCTCGGCTCATCCCCTGCCGCAGAAAGCATCCACGAGGAACTTGCCTGGCGTTTGGAGTTGTCGTAGCCCATTCGCCCCGATTTATTGGGGGGGGGCTCATAGGCTCCCTCCGCTGGATTTAGAAGTAATAGGGTGTAACCGGCTCACGTTGTTCGATCTCGTGAAAAACGTGGCATAGTTGTTCATAGGGAATACACCCGCTCTCGCGCCACAGAATCTCTCCACGACGAAAAAAGATCAATGTCGGAACAGATAGGATGTTGTAACGGTGAATGACATCGGTCATCTCCCGATTATCTATATCTATCTTATAGACCTCGACCCTGCCCCGCATCTCCTTCTCAAAACGTTCGATTATGGGATGCATCATCCGACAAGGACCACACCATCCGGCAAAGAAATCGACGAGCATCAGTGAGTCGCGCCAAATTAGTTTATCAAAATCTCTCATGGCACAAAGGTTTGTTTTCGGTTATCGGCATACGGTGTTTCCGAAGAATCCATGTGGCTGAAAGTACAAAGATCTGCCGGTTGGAGATCTCTCGACCAACCGTTGCCGCTAACAGAACGAAAGCAAATATTATTCCACGAAGAGAGCTTTTGGCAATTGATCGATACTGCTGATGCCAATCACTTCGATACCGGTCGGACGTTTGCTTCCTTTGGGCAGGTAGCCCGAAACGATGATACGACGAAATCCCAATCGGGCGGCTTCGCTGATGCGTTGTTCGGTGCGAGGGGCGGGGCGTATCTCTCCCGAAAGACCGACCTCTCCGGCGCAACATACGCCATGGGCTATTGGACGGTCGTAGTAGGAGGAGATAACAGCTGCCATGACAGCCAGATCCAGTCCGGTATCAGCAACTTTGAACCCACCGGCAAAATTCAAAAACACATCCTTTTGAAACATCTTCATCCCGACACGTTTTTCGAGTACCGCAAGTAACATGCTCATACGCCGCGCATCGAATCCCGTGGCTGTGCGTTGAGGAGTTCCGTATGCAGCTCCGCTAACCAATGCCTGCACTTCGATCAGGTAGGGGCGTATGCCATCGGCCGAAGCACCGACGGCAATGCCGCTCAACGGCTCTTCGTAATGTGTGAGAAGAATCTCCGAAGGGTTGTCCACTCCGCGCAACCCATTGTCGAGCATCTCGAAAACACCGATCTCGAATGTTGCTCCAAAGCGGTTCTTGATGCCTCGCAAAATGCGGTAGGTATTGTTGTTGTCCCCTTCGAATTGGAGTACGACATCGACAATGTGTTCAAGGATTTTTGGGCCTGCAATCGTGCCATCTTTGGTAATATGACCGATGATTATCACCGTTGTTCCGGTAGATTTCGCATATTTCAAAAGTGTTGCGGCGCACTCGCGAATTTGTGAGACACTGCCGGCCGAGGAGTCGAGTAGCTCGGTATAGATGGTTTGGATAGAGTCGATAACTACCAAATCGGGGCGTTGCTCGCTGATCTGTGCAACGATGTTTTCGAGCAATGTTTCGGGATAGATCAAGCAGGCCTCGTTATCGATTCCGATACGGGTTGCCCGCATGCGGATCTGCTCGGCCGACTCTTCGCCCGATACATATAGCGTTTTCAGTCCGTTGGCTGCAAGAGCGATTTGTAACGAAAGGGTCGATTTCCCGATCCCGGGCTCACCTCCGATTAAGATTAACGATCCGGCAACCATGCCGCCTCCCAATACTCGATCGACCTCGGCATTTCCCAATCCGATCCGTTTGTGTTCGCTTTCGTGGATGTCGCATACCCTACGCGGTACGCTTCGCGGCAGATCACCGGCCACAAGCGCCGGAATGGTATTGTTCTCGCGGGCAATGATCTCCTCGGTGAAAGAGTTCCATTCGCCACACGAAGGGCATTTACCCAACCATTTTGGGGCTTCGAAACCGCAGTTGCGACAGAAAAATGCTTTTTTGATCTTGGCCATGG
This sequence comes from uncultured Alistipes sp., assembly GCA_964527525.1. GTDB lineage: Bacteria > Bacteroidota > Bacteroidia > Bacteroidales > Rikenellaceae > Alistipes. Next base: position 21,627 of record CAZGPA010000003.1, read on the forward strand.
TGATCTGTTGGTTTACCCGTGTGCAAGATGTCGCTGACATATTGTACGACACGCTGCCACATGGGATTAGTAAGGTTTAGTCGTATATTCTTCCCGCACCACCTTTTCGATGGCAACGTCGGGGTAGAGTTCTTTGTATTGATTGGTTAGGTCAATGGTCAATTTTACGAGAGCAGCTCCCTCCTCGGATTGCCAAGCCGAGATACTTGCCGTGTCGGTGATTGCCGCATAGGAGAATATCAAGATGCGAGTCCCCGGTGTCTTGGTGAAACTTCCGACAAGAGGAGTTTGATCGGTTTCGGTCGTTACATATAGTTCTCCTCCGTCAAATCGATTGAAATCAAGCCGATACCTGCCCCCTGCTTTTACAGGTGCAGCGGCAAGTACCTCGTCTTGAAATTGCTCTTGTGTGAGCTGCGTCTCACCCTCTGCAAGTGTTGCCGAAACTTCTACTCGCTCCACCGGATAGTGGGTGGTGTAGAATACCTCGTTCTCGGCTTCATTGCATGCCAACATGCCGGCGAGACAGAACCATGATGCAATGCGTTTCATGTGATCGGCCTATTTGAGGAAGAAACGGTAAATGTCGTTGCCGTTGGCATAGACGAGCAATACCAAAATGATTACCAACCCAATATATTGGGCAATTTCGAGAACCCGATCACTGACTTTGTGGCCGGTGAGCATCTCCCAAAATGTGAAGATGGCATGCCCGCCATCGAGTCCCGGGATCGGTAGAATATTCATTACTGCCAAGATGATCGACAAGAAGGCTGTTTTCATCCAGAAGTCCTCCCAATTCCACTCCGAAGGGAATATGCTGCCTATGGCTATGAATCCGCCTAACTCCTCATACATCTTGGTTTTGGGTTGTACGATGAGTTTCAGTTGCTCCCAATAGGCAACGAGGGTACGGCCGGCTTTCCGGAATCCGGCGGGAACAGCCTCGAAAAAAGAGTAGTGTTTGGTCCGTAGCGAGAATGGGGAATTTTGTGCCATCACGCCGAGTGTTCCGTTGGCTGTCACAGGCAATGAGAATTGCAGTAACTCCTCTCCTCGGCGAATATTCATCAAAACCGTGTCGCCTGCACGAGATTGCAGGTAGGTGCGATAACCTACAAGGTCGCAACCTCGCAAGGTGTCGATTCCGACTACCTCATCGCCTTTGGCCAATACTGCGGCTGAGGGGCGTACGATGCTATCAATGATAAATGGGAGGCGAGGGGTGAGTAACTTTTCGTATCCTTTGGTCTTGCGCATGGCGATCAAGGCATCGAACGGCAGTGTCAACTCGACCTGAGTATTGTTGCGCGTTACGGTTACTTTGCGATCACCTTCGGTGATAATCAGTGCATTGAGGAAGTGATTCAGATCGTCGATGGGTTTGCCGTCGATGGAAACCAATCGGTCACCATCGTAAAATCCGAGTTGTTTGCCCGCTTCGTTGAAGTTGTAACCCCAACGAGCCTCCTCGTTCGAGAAGTAGCTGTCGCCCCAAGTGTAGCAGATTCCGCAGTAGATCACCACTGCCAATACAAGATTCATTACCACTCCGGCAATCATGACCAAAAAACGTTGCCATGCGGGTTTGGCTCGAAACTCGTCGGGCTTTACGGGAGCTGCCATCTGCTCCTTGTCCATCGATTCGTCGATCATGCCGGCAATCTTGACGTAACCGCCCAACGGCAACCAACCTACTCCATACTCGGTATCTCCTCGTTTGAACTTGAACAGCGAAAACCACGGGTCGAAGAAGATATAGAATTTATCGACCCGAATTTTGAAGATTCGGGCCATGAAAAAGTGCCCCAACTCGTGGATGCCTACCAAAATGGTGAAACAGAGAAAGAATTGAATGATTTTAACAATTATATCCATGATTTGTAAATGATTACTTGTTTAAGAATTCGGCGGCCAATCGACGGGATTCCTGATCGATGGCAGCATAATCCTCTTCGGTTGGTGTGGTGATGAATGTTGCATGAGTAAGTGCATACTCTATGGCGCGTACAATGTCGAGCCACGAACTGCGATGGGCGAGAAATGCCGCCACGGCTACTTCATTGGCACCATTCATTGTGCAGGCTGCTGTACCTCCCCGACGCAGACAATCGTAGGCAATATCCAATGCCGGATATTTTATGCGATCGACAGCTTCGAACGTCAGTTGCGGATGACTTAAAAAGTCAAATTGCTCCATGGGACGTACGGCACGATCGGGAAACATCAGAGCATAGCTGATCGGCATGTGCATATCGGGAGAGCCGAGTTGCGCTTTGATTGCTCCATCGTCGAACTCCACCATCGAGTGGATGATCGATTGCGGGTGGAGAATAACTGCAATTTGCTCAGCCGGAATACCGAAGAGCCAATGAGCCTCGATTACTTCAAAACCTTTGTTGACCAAAGTTGACGAGTCGATGGTAATCTTGGCTCCCATATTCCATTGGGGATGTTGAAGAGCTTGTTCAACGCTGACATTTGCAAGTTGACTGCGCTCCAAATTGCGGAAAGCACCTCCGCTGCATGTAATGATCAGACGACGAATCGGAGCACGTTCTCCGACCAAGCACTGAAAGATTGCCGAGTGCTCGGAGTCTATTGGCAGAATCGGAACTTGCTTTTCGGTAGCTAATTGCATGACCAATTCGCCACCTACGACCAACGACTCTTTGTTGGCCAACGCAAGTTTCTTGCCGGCTTTCAGAGTGGCAATGGTCGGAGCCAAACCGGCATATCCTACCAATGCGTTGACCACGACATCGGTGCTGCCGGATTCGACAATCTGTGCTACGGCATCTTCTCCGGCATATACTTTGGTATCGGTGTCGGCAAGTGCTTCGCACAGTTGGGGGTAGTAGTTTTTATCGGCAATGACTACGGTATCGACATCAAATGCACGGGCCTGTTCGGCTAACCGTTGCCAATTGCGATGGGCAGTGAGAATGCGGGCCTCGAAACGATCGGGATTTTCGCGCACGATGTCGAGCGTCTGTACTCCGATAGAGCCGGTAGAACCCAATATGGCGAGTTGCTGTTTCATGTCATATTTCAGAATACGATATAACTTTCGGGATCGACCGGTTTGCCGTTGCTCCACCACTCAAATCCGAAAAGTGCCGTGGTGCCGCTGTTGGCATCGTTTACGGAACTGTATCCGATCTGGTCACCTCCGCGTACGGTTTGGCCTACGGTAACAAGCGATTGTGAGAGATTTTTGTAGATCGAAACGTGGTTGTCGGCATGCTGAATCAGTATGACGATTCCATTTTCGGGAGTCCAAAGACTTTGCAAAACCGACCCTTTATCCACCGCTGTTATTCGGTCTCCGGCCGCAGTCGCCAACCGAACACCGAAACGTCCGGCTGCGATGTCGAAATGTTCGGTGATGATTCCCTCGGCCGGTTTTGTCAGTTGCATTGCTTCGCGAAGCTGCCGCGTTGTGCTGCCGGATCGCCCTAAAATGGCATATTCCCCATTGCCCTCCATTTGAACGCGCAACAGAGAGTCTTCGGACGACGGAACAACCAATATTTTGTTGGTGCGGGTACTGTCAGCCGAGGGGAGCGAACGGGCTACGGGGGTGTGTCCTTCGAGAATCAACGCAATATTTTCGTTGTAGGTCATCATGTCGTTCATCATACGCTCCATCGAGTCCAAACGAATGATGTTTTGGATCAGGCTCTCGCGTGACCGGTCGGCCTCCGTACGATAACCCGGGAGAAACTCCAATACGGGAGTATAAGCCATCAACGTTAATACAAGGATGAAAAACAACAGCCCGAAAGCCACCAATGCCGTGAAGATACTCGCCGGCGAGAGGTGAATATGCCACTCTTCGCTGTTGTCGGTGGCATTGAGCATGCTGAAACGGCGTTTGCGGAAAAATGCGTGCCACCATGCCACTATTTTTTTGATATAATTCATGTTGCGTTTGCGTTTTTAGCGTTGCCTGACCGAGGTTTCCAAATGGGTCGGTTTGGCATTTGGTGTGGTTTATGCTTCGATGAGCAGTTTATTTTCGCAAAGATAGCCAAATTCGTAGAAATACTTTGTGCTTCACGGCGATTTTTTTTATTTTTGTCATCGGAAAATTAACGTTAAAAATCACGATAAATTATGGTAAAACCTACATTGCTTGTTTTGGCCGCCGGAATGGGGTCGCGTTATGGCTCATTGAAACAGATGGATGGCGTAGGCCCCAACAACGAGGCTATTATCGATTATTCGATCTACGATGCGATTCGTGCCGGATTCGGTAAAGTCGTGTTTGTTATTCGTCACTCGTTCGAAAAAGAGTTTCGCGAGGTCTTTTCGGCGGAGCGTTTCGGTGGACGTATTGCCGTGGAATTTGTATTTCAAGAGTTGGATTATCTGCCCGAAGGTTTGTCCGTCCCCGAAGGCCGTGTGAAACCGTGGGGTACCAACCACGCCGTGTTGATGGCTGCCGATGCCGTAAAAGAGCCTTTTGCCGTGATCAATGCCGACGATTTCTATGGTGCCGAGGCTTACCAAACCATTGGTGAATACCTCTCGCAACTTGGCGAATCGACCAATCGCTATTGCATGGTGGCCTACGATCTGAACAAGACCCTCTCGACAAACGGCACCGTGTCGCGCGGAGTGTGCGGCGTAGATGCGGCCGGAAATCTTACTTCGATGGTCGAGCGTACGCAGATCGAACGTATGTCCGACGGACAGATCGTCTTCCACGATGGTGGGGCCGACGGGCCTTTGGCCGAGGATACTCCCGTGTCGATGAATCTTTTCGGTTTTACCCCTGATTATTTTACCCATACCTGCGACTACTTCAAAACATGGTTTGCGGAGAACAGCGGCAATATCAAAGCCGAATTCTACATCCCGATCATGGTCAATAAACTTATTGGCGAGGGCACTTCCGAACTGCGCGTATTGCGCTCGACAGCCCAATGGCATGGCGTGACCTACAAGGAGGATAAACCGGCTTTGGTGGCAGCATTGAATGAAATGATTGCAGCGGGTAAATACCCGAAAAACCTTTGGGAATAACAGTGATTCTGTCTAATTAAGGCTGTGTGTCAAAGTAAAGTTGATGTCCTATTAGACACCAACTTTACTTTGATATGCTCAATCCAGATACCCGATATGTACCAACTCCTCGCGAACTTTTTTCCAATCGACAACCGGATGCTCCCATCCGTCGATAAATTGCAAAGGACAACCGAGCGCACTGTCGTCGATATACAGATCGGCATAGATTTTGGGCGATCGGCTCCATCGTTGCTGGTCGGGATTTTCGTTGATAGCCCAAAGCGGAATCTTGCGGGCACGAAACCAGGCAACCGCTTGGCGTAAAGTCTCTCCGTGACGCAGGGTATAGAGAATCAGACGATATCCTTTTTCTGCGAGTTCGCGGAGTACCTCTTCGGCACCAATCTCCTCGCCGATCTCGGGATAGGCATGGGTTACGACTGTCCCATCGAAGTCTATGGCTATGGTTGCTTTGTATCGAACCATTATGCGTGTGCTTTGTGGCTGCGGACGAGTCGATGCAGCCAATTTATGATCCGTTGCCGATAGCTTGAAATATAGTCATCCTCTTTTTTCGAGCTGTACCCATATCCATATCCGTGTCGTTGGGTATTTGTGCCGTTCAGTACGATGCACAGATTGTGGAATCGTTTTTCGCGGTGCAGTCGCTCGATGTCGGGCAGTTGTTCGCGATCGAGATCTCCCTCGCGGATGATATAGATGCAAAGATCGGCAAGTCGGTCACAAATTTGAGCATCGGCTACCGACATGGCCGGAGTACAGTCCATAAATACATAGTCGTAACGGTCGCGTAACTCGTTGATTAGTTGGTCTAATCGATCGGATAGCAACAGCTCGGTAGGATTCGGGGGCTGAATGCCGGCATATACGGCATCGATGTTTTGATGTAGCGATGTGGTCTGTATGAGTGTGTCGATATTGGTGCAGTTTCCGGTGATGTAGGCGGTTACTCCTTGCGGGGATTTGCCGTGCCCCTGTTGTGAGGAGAAGGTGTGACGACGCAGATCGAGGTCAACAATTATCACTCGTTTCCCGATTACGGCAAGGGTGATGGCGAGATTCTTTGTCGCAAAAGTCTTTCCGGCATGAGGCTTTGAGGAGGTGAATAGTATGGTGCGGATCGTTTTTTCGGGAGTTACATTCAAAAATGCCATATTCGATCGCAAAATACGAAAAGCCTCCGACAGAGGGTCACGGCCGGTTTCGCGTACAAGCCCCGAACGATCGCATTGTGGGATCTCTCCCAGAAACGGAGCGCTGATTTGCTCCTCGACATCCTTGCGGTTGCGAACGGAGGTGTCGAGTATTTCGATGAGCAGAAGTAGCGCAAAGGGGATTGCAAAGCCTACAATAATGGCTACGATTAAAATAGCTGCCGGCCGTGGAGCTGTCGGAACATCGCTCCCGTGGGCTGCATCGATCGTGCGGGCATTGCTTTCGGCGATGGCATAGCCGAGTTGACTCTCTTCCTGCTTGTTGAGCAGGTATAAAAATAGTTCCTCTTTGATCTTTTGCAGTCGGGCGATGGTGAGCAGCATTCTTTCGCGAGCCGGTAATGCGGCAATGCGCCGGTTGGCCTGTTGCTCTTCGGTTTGTAACAGGTTGCGTTGCAATTCCAATGTGGCAATCCGAGCGTTAAGTGATGCGATGATGGAGTGTCGGATGGCTCCGAGAGTGGTTTCGAGCTCCTGTACAATGGGATTGTGGGTCGAACTGTTTTCGAGGAGTTTTTTATGCTTGATAATTGCCCGATTGTATTCGGCAATTTGCGAGGTTATGACACTGTTGGTTTCGTCGATGGTTGCAGGAATCGGTTTGTCAGCATTTTTCTGCTCGGAGAGGTAGTCTCGGACGAATGTTGCCATGCGGATTCGACCCTCCACCGACAACCCTTCGGCTTTGTAACGTGAACTCTCTGTCGTGTTGCGCTCGGCTTCGGAGACCAAGTCTGTCAGATTGTTTTGCTGTTTGATCTGCTGTATATTGCGATCTACCTCGCCCAGCTCCCGACCGATTACTTCCAATCGTGCCGCTATGAAGTCGGAGGTTGCTTTTGAAATGCGTCGTTTATCCTCGATGGCGTCGTCGTTGTAGGTCGTAATGAGGGTGTTGAGGATCTCTTCGGCGCGACGGGGTACGATGTCTTCGATCGAAATTTCGGCCACGGAGCCTTGTCGTTCGATGATTGTACATTTTATGCGGTTGCGATACCGGTCGGTTGCGGAGGCAATTGGCGATCGGGTGACCACAATTGACTTGCCCAATTCGTCGGCTTGCAGATCGCGGAGTTTATGCACAACGATTGCTCCGTCGCATGTTGGAATCGTGTCGCCGTAGTTCGCATCTATTTGGGTCGGACGATTGCTCGCAGAGGATTGATTGACGATAAAATTTTTCAAGAAAAAGTGTCCCTGCTGTGGAACGACGGTCAGGGTGAGGTGTCGGTGGTCGGGGATGGCTGAAAAATCGATCTTAATGGGGCAGTTACCATATAGATCACACTCTGACAGCATCTTCGGCCTTCGGTATGAGATGTTCAGACCGAGTTGTTGTACTACCCTCGACATCAGTCGGCGCGATCGCAGAATGAAGAGTTCGTTTTCGATGTTGCGGGAGTTTTGGAGTCCTGCCAGATCGTTGAAGGTTGCCAACTCGGAGGAGCCTCCTTTGTTGACATCTTTGACTAAAATTGTTGCCGTTCGCCGATAGCTTTTGGGGGTTCGTGCCAAGTAGCAGAGAGCAACTGCAAGGGATATCAATATCGAGAGAACAAACCAATACCAATTGAGTGTGATTGTGTGGAGTAGGTCATGGAGCGAGAAGGTGCTTCGAGCGACCTCTTTGCCGAAGTGATTGGTGGGGGTGTCGTAAAAATCGGTCATGGGATTCTGGATCATTTGACTAACGTTGTAATCAGCGTGGCGACGGCAATGATAGTTCCGGCCAGTGAGAGATAAAATGTTCGATTTTGGCTGATGATTCCCGATTGTACCCGTTGTCGATTGGGCTTGACATAAACCACATCATTTTGCTGTAAGTAGAAAACCGGTGATTCAAAAGCACTTTTCGATGTGAGATCGATGTATTCGATCGTTCGCACTCCGTTGCTTTCTCGGGCTACGGCGACTTTATCCTTTTCGCCATAGATGGTGATGTCGCCGGCCAAAGCCAATGCGTCGAAGATTGAGATTTTGTCCCGTTTGATGTCGTAATACCCGGGACGGGCAACCTCTCCGAGGATCGAGATCTTCATATCGACAAACTCTACATTGACCGACGGATCGTCGATATATCCTCCGGCTGTGATTCGCTCGGCAATGAGGCGGGCAAGTTCTCCACGGGTTTTTCCGGCTGCTTTTACGGCTCCGATTACGGGCATTTCGAGCATTCCGGCTTCGTCCACCGTGCGGATTTGAAGCGATTGATCGCTCTGTCCCTGTGCGGGTTGTCCCGACAGCGAACCGAATGTTGACCAGGCGTTGAATGGTACGGCCAATTCGGGATTTTGGCTGTTGACTACCACCGTCAGTCGATCGAGCGGTTTGATGCGGATTTGGCCGGTTTGCATCTCCTGTTCGGCGGATGGAAAATTGCCGTTTTGAATATACCAAGCATTTTTGTATGTCGAGCAGGCGCAAAGCGCAGAGCCGGCAAACAATAGGGTGAAGATTGTTCGAAATGATCGCATGCAAGAGATAAAAATCAGTAGGTTTTTATTGGGGCAAAAGTACAAGTAATCACTTTGTAAATCAATATATTCTAAGTCTTGTTTGTCGCTTTTTCGGATATGAAAATAGGTTGGTTGGAGTCGAAAAATACGTTGTTCGGACAATGCCGTAAATAGCCCGACAGGACTAGAAAAAACTTAAAATATGAGGGGAGTTTCCGTTTGTATTACAGCTTCTCGCTGTCGATTGGTTGCGAATCCGAAAATAAAAGTTAACTTTGAACGTTTTTTTAGCGATCATAAGGTAATTATATACTATGTTGTCCATACACCCCGAATGGAGCTATCAGGCTGTCGTCTATGAGATGAATGTGCGTCAGTTGACTCCCGAAGGAACCCTTCGGGCGGCTACCGGATGTTTGCCCTTTTTAAGCCGTATGGGGGTTGATATCGTTTGGCTTATGCCGATCCATCCGATTGGTGAGGAGGGACGCAAAGGCTCGCTCGGCTCCTATTATTCGGTACGCGATTATTATGCGGTCAATCCGGAGATGGGTACAATGGCCGATTTGGACTGTTTTGTCGCCGAGGCACATCGGCTCGGCATGCGGGTTTTGCTCGATTGGGTGGCCAACCATACGGCACGTGATGCCCGTTGGATTGCAGAGCACCCCGATCGCTACGAACGCGATGAACATGGCGAAGCTGCCGTGCCGTGGGATTGGACCGATACGGCAAAACTCAACTATGCCAATCCGGAAGTATGGGAGGCGCAGGCCGAGGCCATGGAGTTTTGGCTTACGCAACATGCCATCGATGGTTTCCGTTGCGATATGGCGATGCTCGTTCCGGTGGAGTTTTGGCATCAGACCGTTCGCCGATTGCGACAAGTGAAACCAGATCTTTTCATGCTGGCCGAGGCCGAGGAGCGTAATTTGTTTGACCACAATACATTTGATGCTTGTTATGCGTGGGAGATGCACCATCTGATGAACGATGTGGCACAACAGCGAGTGCGGATTCCGGCACTGCGTAATTACCTCTATGCCGATCGTGAGCGTTACCCCGAAACGGCCATGCGGTTGACCTTTACCTCTAACCACGACGAAAATTCGTGGAGCGGATCGGAATTTGCCCGCATGGGAGCGGCTCGTGAGATTATGGCGGTATTTACCTTTGTCGTACCCTGCGGATTACCGTTGATTTATACGGGTCAAGAGGTAGGGTATGACCATACGTTTGCCTTTTTTGATCGGGATCCGATTCCTGCCGACCGCTATGTTGAAAATCCTTTCTTCGAATTTTATCGACGGTTGGCCGCATTGCGGCATGAAAATCCGGCACTTGCCTCCGGTGGACGTGGCGGTCGAATGATCGAGTTGCGTAACAATGCCGAGGATTGTTTGATGACTTTTGTTCGTGAGGTTGCCGATAATCGGGTGGTTGCGGTTATGAATCTTTCGCCCTATACGATTCAGGCCGATTATCATACCGGAATTTATGCCGGTATGTATGTCGATGCCATGACGGGTGAAACCTACGAATTGCGTGGTCGGGTCGAGGAGGAGATGGCGCCGTGGAGCTATCGAATCCTGATTCGATAATCGACGGTGATTGCGGGTGTAAAAGAGTTCCCGTATGTGGTTCTATAAATTGTATTTGTTTCGAAAAGAGATATGAAAAGGATTCTGTTGTTATGTCTGATGCTGTGTGATATGGTTTTGGCTGTTGCCGGAACTTATCGGGTCGAGGAGATTCCCAATGTGCAACAGCGGGATCGGCGACGCTATGTCTCCAATCCCGATGGCATTCTCTCTTCCGAAGCAGTAGTGCATATGGATTCGCTTTGCGCATCGTTGCGAGAACAAGGATTAGCACAAATTGCCGTTGTGGCGGTCGATGATATTGTTGGTGGCGATGTTTTCGACTTCGCTATTGAGCTGTTCCGTCGTTGGGGAGTCGGTAATGCCAAGAATGATAACGGATTGGGAATACTGCTGGTGCAGAACCGACGAGAGATCCGTTTTGTGACGGGAGGCGGTTTGGAGGGTGTTCTGCCCGATGCCCTTTGCAAACGAATCCAGCAGGAATACATGCTGCCGGCTTTTCGCATGGAGAATTATAGCCGCGGTATGGTAGCCGGTGTTGAGGCTGTTGTGCACTTGATCGAGAATGGGGAATTGATTCCGGTATCGGAAGAGAGTGATAACCTGCCGATCGGTGCAATTGTGCTGGTCGTATCGGCTGTTATGGTGCTACTTCTCCTCTTGATCGGCCGAGCGCAGCGCGAACAGCGGCGTTGCCCGCAGTGCGGCAAACTGACGCTTGTCATGCAGTCACGAAAGATTTTGCGCGTTACCCGTAATTACCGCGATATTGAGGCGACCTATGTGTGTAGCCATTGCGGAAAGGTGGTGCAGCGGCAGACACGCAATATACGTGATGATAATTTTGGCGGTGGAATTGGCGGAGGAACGATCATCGGCGGTTTTGGAGGCCGAGGCTTTGGCGGCGGATCGTTTGGCGGCGGTTTCGGCGGTGGATCGTTTGGCGGTGGCGGAGCGGGTTCGAGATGGTAGAGACTGCTGCGTAATGAATTAGTGAATAAACACCTAATAAACAGAAAAATATGAAAAAATGGATTTGGATTGGCGTAGTTGCGGTCGTAGCGATTTACTTCTACGCAACGTACAATGGTTTTGTGACGAAAGAGGAGGGAGTCAATGGTGCATGGGCCAATGTTGAGGCTCAGTATCAACGACGTTCGGACCTGATACCGAATTTGGTAAATACGGTGAAAGGGTATGCTGCCCATGAAACGAAAACGTTGAGCGACGTAACCGAGGCGCGGTCAAAGGCGACATCGATCAACCTTTCGGTTGCGGAGCTAACTCCGGAGCGTTTGAAAGAGTTTCAGCAGGCACAAGCGCAGGTGCAGTCGGCATTGGGACGCTTGATTGCGGTGTCGGAGAACTATCCCGAATTGAAAGCAAGTAAAAACTTCCTGGAATTGCAAGCCCAATTGGAGGGAACGGAGAACCGTATCATGGTGGCTCGCAAGGATTTTAACGAGGTGGCACAAGCGTACAACGTTGCGGTGCGTCGTTTTCCGGCCAATTTGGTCGCCAAAATGTTTGGGTTTGACCAAAAACCCTACTTCGAGGCTGCAGAAGGCGCTGAACAAGCTCCGAAAGTGGAGTTTTAGAGTGCAGATAGTCTAATAGTAAGTAAATCGGAGAGTACTAAACTCTTCGATTTTTTTGTTGGCTGCCGCGTAGTGGCAGAATACCTCGCTATCTTTGGTGCGCAAGCGGGGCACTTGATGGGGTTGAAACCATGTTGATCGCATGTTTTGAGAGATGGTTATTTGGGATAGAACGGGATGCACAACAAAAGATATGATCTGCTGAAATTTTGTTGAAAAATGGCGGGAAACAAACGAAAATCCTGCCAAAATTTTGTTAATTTTGCAAATTGAATCAAATTGGGGTTAATCCCCTCGATAGCTATGTTGAGTGTAATTTACTATCTCTTTTTGGTGCTGTTGTGCACGTTGTTTATGCTCTTGTCGGTGGTGGCTTTGGTTGTTTGTTGGCCATTTGATCGGGCAAGACGGGTGGTGCATGAACTTTCGCGTATTTTAGTGCGTATATTCTTTATGATTCCCCCGTTTTGGAAACAGCGTGTCATCGGACGAGAGTTTGTCGATCGAAAAAAGTCGTATGTTATTGTATTGAATCACAATACGGTAATTGATATTCCGACGCTTTATTATGTGCCGCTCAATTTCCGTTGGGTTTCGAAACGCGAAGTCTTCAAAGTGCCGTTCTTCGGACAGTTTCTGATCCTCCACGGAGATATCTGCATCAATCGCGGTAAGGCGGCCGAGGCAATGGAGCAACTCCTGCGCGAAGGAAAGCTGTGGATTTCGCGAGGTGCATCGGTGGCTATATTCCCCGAGGGAACACGCTCGAAAGATGGCGAGATACACCGATTCAAAGCCGGAGCCTTCACGTTAGCCAAAGAGGCTGGTGTGGAGATCCTGCCCATCGTGCTCGACGGTACAGCGACGTTGATCAAAAAAAATACGATGTTCAATTGGGGCAATCGGATTACCCTTCGCGTGTTACCGCCCGTATCGGTCGAGGAGGTTGCGGTAACCGATACGCATGAACTGATGGAGCGCGTGCATAACGATATGTGCGAGGCTCTTGCCGAGATTAGAACCCGAAAGTAAGATTATGGCAGATTTACTCAATAATCCAAACAACAATTATGGCGATGATGCGATCATAACCCTCACGCCACGGGAGCATTTGCGTTTGCGCCCGGGTATGTATGTGGGAACGATCGGTGATGGATCGCAACCCGATGAAGCGCTTTATGTGCTGATCAAGGAGGTTATAGACAACTCGATCGACGAGTTTATCATGGGTAACGGTAAACGAATCGAAATTGAGGTGCAAGATAATACAATTACGGTGCGGGATTATGGTCGCGGTATTCCCCTCGATTCGTTGACTGCGGCCGTGAGTGTGATGAATACGGGCGCCAAGTACGAAGGAACGGCTTTTACGAAAACGGTCGGATTGAACGGCGTCGGCGTAAAGGCGGTCAACTATCTGTCGAGTGAATTTACGGCTCGTTCGGTGCGTGACGGAGAGGCGCGTACGGTAACCTTTGCCCAAGGACTCGAACAATCCGATCGTTGGGAGAGTGGCGTGAATGAGAAAAACGGCACCTGCATCTCCTATAAAGTCGATGAGGAGATTTTCGGCTCTTATACTTATAACATGGAGTATATCGAGCAACGCATCCGCAATTATAGCTACCTGAATTTAGGCTTGACACTTGTGCTGAACGGGGTGAGCTATACCTCGAAAAACGGATTGCTCGATTTGCTGAACGAAAACATGTCGGAAGAACCGCTCTATCCACCTATCCACTTGATTGGAAAGGATATCGAGGTGGCAATCACACACGGCACGGGATATGGCGAAAATTACTATTCGTTTGTCAACGGTCAGCATACCATTCATGGAGGAACGCATCAGGCGGCTTTCCGTGAGACAATTGCCCGTACGCTGAAAGAGTTCTACCACAAAGATTACGATCCGTCGGATGTGCGGACATCGATTGTGGCGGCTATTGCCATCAAGGTCAAGGAGCCGCAGTTCGAAAACCAACCCAAGACCAAATTTGGCTCGAAAGAGGTTGAAGACGGTGTGACCATTCGAGCATTTGTGGGCGATTTCTTGGCCAAGCACCTCGACGACTATTTGCATAAACATCCCGATACGGCACAGGCGATCCAAAAGAAGATCGTGGAGAACGAGAAGGAGCGTAAGGCGATTTCGGGCGTACAGAAACAAGCTCGTGAAACAGCCAAAAAGGTGTCGTTGAACAATCCGAAACTGCGCGACTGCAAAATCCATCGCAACGATAAAAACGAGTTAGCCGATAAAACCATGATCTTCATCACAGAGGGTCTTTCGGCTTCGTCGTCGGTGACCAAATGCCGCGATGCCTATACGCAAGCCGTATTCTCGTTGCGCGGAAAACCTTTCAATTGTTACGGACAGTCGAAGGCTGTGGTTTATAAAAACGACGAATTCAAATATTTGCAGTTGGCGCTCAATATCGAAGACGATGTAGATAATCTGCGCTACGAGAAGGTGATCGTGGCAACCGATGCCGATGTCGATGGTATGCATATCCGCTTGCTGATCACCACCTTCTTCCTGCAATTCTTCCCCGAGGTAATCCGTCGCGGCCACCTTTATATCCTGCAAACTCCGCTGTTCCGAGTGCGCAATAAGAAAGAGAACTACTATTGCTATAACGAGGAGGAGCGTCAGGCTGCGGTCAAGAAATGCGGAGCAACGGCCGAGATTACCCGATTCAAAGGTTTGGGTGAGATCTCGGATAAGGAGTTCAAAAACTTCATCGGTGAAAATATGCGTTTAGATAAGGTGCGCATCACGAAAGATGATCCGATCCCCGATCTGCTTGAATTCTACATGGGTAAGAATACGTTTGAGCGTCAAGGTTTCATTATTAACAATCTGCGCGTCGAGGAGGATCTCGTCGATCAGGATCTTAACTAAACGATTATGGCAAACGAATACGATATGACCGACCCGCAGGAGGAGCAGATTGATGTGGCAACAGCAGATGAAACAACTGCGGTAGAGACCGAAGATCTGCCGGTGGCGGCTTCGGGTAAGGCGGCACGATTCGATCGATTGATGCGCGACGAAAGTGGAGTGCACCATTTGACCGGTATGTATAAAAATTGGTTCTTGGATTACGCTTCGTATGTAATCTTGGAACGTGCCGTGCCGCACCTCGAAGATGGCTTGAAACCGGTGCAACGTCGCATTTTGCATACAATGCGGCAGATGGAAGACGGGAAATACAACAAAGTGGCTAACATCGTTGGTCAGACGATGGCATTCCACCCCCACGGTGATGCTTCGATCGAGACTGCCCTTGTGACGATGGGACAGAAAGATCTGTTGATCGACTGTCAGGGATCATGGGGTAATATCCTTACGGGCGACGGGGCTGCTGCTGCCCGATATATCGAAGCTCGTTTGACAAAATTTGCCCTCGATGTGGTCTTCAACAAAAAGACTACCGAGTGGATGATGGCCTACGACGGCCGCAAGGAGGAGCCGGTGACGCTGCCCGTGAAGTTCCCTCTGTTGTTGGCACAAGGTACGGAGGGTATTGCCGTGGGTTTGGCGGCAAAGATTCTGCCCCATAACTTCAACGAACTGATCTCGGCATGTATCGCCCATCTCGAAGGACGCGATTTTCAACTCTATCCCGACTTCCCGACCGGAGGTCTGGCCGATGTGAGCCGCTATAACGACGGTCTGCGCGGTGGAGCCGTTCGCGTGCGTGCGCGAATCTCGAAGATCGACAAACGAACGTTGGCCATTACCGAGATTCCTTTCACAACGACCTCCGAGTCGATCAAGGAGTCGATTATCAAGGCTAACGAGAAGGGTAAAATCAAGATCCGCAAGGTCGATGATCTTACGGCCGACAAGGTGGAGATTGTGATTCAGGTTGCACCTGACGAGTCGTCGGACAAGACGATCGATGCCCTCTATGCCTTTACGGATTGCGAGGTGTCGATTTCTCCCAATGCCTGTGTTATTTGGAACGAAAAGCCCCACTTCCTCGGAGTCAGTGAGATTCTGCGTCGTTCGGCCGATCATACCAAGGAGTTGCTGGGACGCGAGTTGGAGATCAAACTCGATGAACTGAACGGGGCATGGCATACAGCATCACTCGAACGAATCTTCATCGAAAATAAACTCTATCAGTTGATGGAGAGTTGCCGAACCCGCGAGGCCGCATACGAGGCGGTGGATCAGGGTTTGGAGCCTTTCAAGAAACTACTGCGCCGCGAGGTGACCATGGAGGATGTGCAACATCTGACGGAGTTGAAGTTTATCCGTATCACGCGCTACGATGCCGAGAAAGCCGACAACGAGATCAAACAAATCGAAGTCGATATCAAGCAGACGAAACATGAGTTGGCACATCTTACCGAGTACACGATTGCTTATTTCGAACGTATTCGTGAGAAATATGGGGCAGGTAGAGAACGTAAAACCGAGCTGCGGACCTTTGATTCGATCGAGGCTACGAAGGTGGCTGTGACCAACGCCAAACTTTATGTCAATCGCGCCGAGGGCTTCTTCGGTATCGGAAAATCCATGAAAGATGCCGAGTTTGTGTGCGACTGTTCGGATATCGACGATGTGATCGTATTTACAAAAGAGGGTAAATATGTGATCTCCAAGGTGGCAGAGAAGGCTTTCTTTGAGAAGAACATCTATTATATAGGGGTATTTAAGCGTAACGACGAGCGGACGATCTACAATGTCCTCTATCGGGATGGCAAAAACGGAGCAATCATGATGAAACGTTGCGCCATCAAGGGAATCACGCGCGACAAGGAGTATGACATCACGAAGGGAACGCCCAAGAGTGAGATTCTCTATATGTCGGTGAATCCCAACGGTGAGGCTGAGGTGCTGAAAGTCTATTTCAAGCCGCGTCCCCGTTTGAAGAAGGTAATCGTCGATCTCGATTTCTCGACGTTGGCCATCAAAGGTCGCCAAAGTCAAGGAAACCTCTTCTCGCGCTATGGAATCCATAAAATTGTGCTCAAAGAGCGAGGAACTTCTACACTCGGTGGCCAAAATATTTGGTACGATGAGGATGTTCGCCGACTCAATACCGATAGCCGAGGCCGTTTGCTGGGCGAGTTTAAGGGTGACGATAAACTGATCGTTTGGACCTCGAAAAATCAATACTACATCACGGGGTACGATCTCGGACAGCACTTCCCCGACGATACGATTCATGTCAGCCGCTATGAGGCCGACCGCATATACAGCCTTTGCTACTTCGATCGGGAACAGGGATATTATTACATGAAACGATTCCCCGCCGAACTCAGCGAGAAGATGCAGTTCTTCCTCGATGAACAGGGGCAATCCGATTTTGTGTGCCTGACGGAGTGTGCCGGAGCGAAATTGGAGATCACCTATAAGGGGGCGCATGCGTCGCGGCCGGCCGACTTGATCGATGTTGATGAATTTATCGGAGTCAAGAGCCACCGTGCCAAAGGTAAACGATTGACAACTTTCGATGTCGATACGTTGCGCTTTATCGAGCCTGAGATTTCGGAGCCGGAAGAGGAGATGGAATCGGCAACTGATGAGCCGATGGCAATGGATTCGGTGGAGTTCGATACCCTGACTGGAGATTTGGCTGCTGTCGAAAATCAGCCGACACGGAGTGGTGTTGAGTTGGAGATCGAGCGTCCGCGTGGTGATTTGGATCTGGTTATTGACCCCGAACAGCTGAATCTGTTCTAACTTTTGTATTGCGGAATGAAGAGTTTGTTTTTGGTGGGTTACATGGGGTGCGGAAAGAGTACGCTCGGACGCAAGTTGGCGCGTAAATTGAATCTCGATTATTTTGATACGGATTCGTTGATCGAGACTCGCGAGGGGGCTTCGGTGGCAGACCTGTTTCATTATGGGGGTGAAACGCGTTTTCGCGAGATCGAGCGATCGGTTATCGAAGAGTTGATTGCGGCTAATGCAAAGATTATTTCGACCGGTGGAGGATTGCCGACATGGCGCGATAATATGGCGCGGATGAATGAGGCCGGAATCACCATCTATTTACGGCGCTCGGCCGAGAATATCTCTCGACGGCTCAGCCCGCATGGTCGGTGGAAACGTCCTCGACTGCGCGGTTTGTCCGACGAGGAGTTGGTCGATTTTATGACGCGGGATATTATGGCTCGTGAGTCCTATTATACACAGGCATCGCTGATTATCGAGTGTGATGATCTGTCGGATGATGATATTGTCAATCGAATAGAGCAGAGTTTAACGGCCGACCTTTGATCGAGAACTATGCCGAAATAGCTCGTTGTAGAAAAGTAAATTTGTATGAATAATGCTCCGATAGGGATCTATGACTCCGGACTTGGCGGTCTTACAGTTTGGCGGGAGGTGAAAAAGATGCTTCCCTCGGAGTCGTTAATCTATCTCGGAGATGGCAAAAATTGTCCTTATGGCACACGACCGGCCGCGGAGATTGCCGAGTTGGCCGATGCTGCTGTTGCGCGGTTGGTTGCCGAAGGGTGTAAAATGGTTGTGGTGGCTTGCAATACGGCAACTGCTGCTGCCATCGATTTCTTGCGAACGAAATATGCCCTGATGCCTATCGTGGGGATGGAGCCTGCCGTAAAACCGGCCTGTCGGGATACGCGTAGCGGGGTAATCGGCGTGCTGGCCACTGAGCGAAGTTTGGAGGGTGATCTCTTTCGGCGTACCGTAGCCAAATACGGTGAGGGTGTCGAGGTGATCCCTGTGGCCGGCAAGGGGTTTGTGGAGTTGGTCGAACAAAATCGGGAGGATACTTCGGAGGCAGAGGCGATTGTAAGAAGTACTATTGCCGAGATGTTATCCAAAGGAGCCGATCAAATCGTGCTGGGGTGTACGCACTATCCGTTTCTACTTCCGGCATTGAGGCGTGCCGTGGCAGGACGGGGTGTTGCAATTGTCGATCCCTCTCCGGCTGTGGCTCGTCGGGTAATGCAACTGCTTGACGAATACGATTTATGCGCCTCGCCTACGCATAAACCCTCCTATACGTTTGTGACCTTTGCCGACGAAACGTATCGCCAACAATTGCAGAATAAAGCAATGGCTTGTCTCTCCGAAGTCTTAGAATAATCCTAAATCCTGTAATTTAGCCTCCAACGACAATGGGTCGTGGAACAAAATCTCGCGAGGCTTGGCTCCCTGCTGACGTCCGACGATGCCGGCACGTTCGAGTTGGGTCATGATACGTCCGGCACGGTTGAATCCCACTTCGTAGTTTCGCTGAATCATCGAGGTCGAAATCTGTCCCGAGGCCACTGCATCACGAGCGATCTCCGCAAAGAGCGAGTCGTATTTGATCGGAGCAGCAGACTCTTCGCTACCTAATCCGCCGCCATCACTGCTCTCGGGTGTATAGTCGGGCAGGGCATAGGGCTCAGTATAGCTCTGTTGCTTGGCGATATGTTCCACTATTCGCTCCACTTCGGGAGTATCCACTAAGGCACATTGAACACGGGTCAACTCACCATCTTTCGAGAAGAGCATGTCGCCACGACCGATCAATTGGTTGGCTCCGGGTTGGTCGATGATCGTTTGTGAGTCGATGCGCTGTACCACGCGGAATGCGATGCGTGTCGGGAAGTTGGCCTTGATTTTGCCGGTGATGACATCGACCGAAGGTCGTTGTGTGGCAATAATCAGGTGAATACCTACGGCACGAGCCTTCTGCGCCAAGCGGATAACGGGGGCTTCTACCTCTTTGGCCATCATGATCAAGTCGGCAAACTCGTCAATCACTACGACAATGTAAGGCAGATAGCGATGCCCTTTTTGCGGGTTGAGCCGACGTGCAACGAATTTGTCGTTATACTCCTTGATGTTGCGGGCTGCGGCATTTTTGCAGAGTTCCAATCGGGAGTCCATCTCCACGCAGAGCGAGTTGAGGGTGTAAACCGCCTTTTTTGGATCGGTGATCACAGCCTCCTCTTCCGATTCCATTTTGGCCAAGAAATGGCGTTCGAGTTTGGCATAAAGCGAGAACTCGACCATTTTGGGGTCGATCATCACAAATTTCAACTGTGCCGGATGTTTGCGGTAGAGCAACGAGGTGATGATGGCGTTCAGTCCTACCGACTTACCCTGTCCCGTAGCACCTGCTACCAGCATGTGAGGTGCTTTGGCTAAGTCGAAGACATAGTTTTCGTTCTGAATCGTGCGCCCGATCACCACCGGCAGTTCAGCTTTCGACTCTTGGAATCGTTGGGAGCGTATGGCCGAATACATCGAAACGATCTGTTTGTACCGGTTGGGAACTTCGATACCGATCGTCCCTTTTCCCGGAATCGGTGCGATGATACGGATGCCCGACTCGGCTTTAAGGCTCTGGGCAATATCGTTTTGCAGACCCTGAATTTTCGATATCTTAACTCCTTGTGCCTGTACAATTTCGTAGAGCGTCACCGTTGGACCTACCGTAGCCTTGATCTTCTGGATCGGAATACCGAAATTTTTCAGCGTCTCCTCGATATTGACCTTGTTTTCGTAGATCTCCTCGGAACTTACCTCCGAATCGGAGGTGTAATCCTCCAATAAGGTTACGGGAGGTTTACGATAGTTGATAAGATCTTTCATCGGATCGTAGCTCTCGGTAGAAATGGCTTTCTCGTCAACCATTTTGGCTTCGGGGGTCTCTACCGTGACAACAATACCTTCGGGGCAATTCTCCGATTCGTCGGAATCGTGCTGATCCGCTTCCGGTGTTTGAGGGGATTGGGGCTCGGTCTTTTCGGGGTAGGGATCGATCTCGACAAACAACGGTTCGTTAGAGCCCGTTTGGTTCGGATATTTTCCGGCAATTGTATCTGTTTCGTTGTCGGAATCCGGTGAACCCGATGGTTGAGGTGTGGAGGGTTGTGACAACTCCACCAATCCACCGGAGCCCATGACAATTCGCCCCTCGGCCTGTGGAGTAATATCTATCTCTGTAAAGATCGAATCTTCATCGGAGGATGTAGCGGTGGTAGGGTTGTCTCCCGTAGGGGTAACAGCGTCATCTTCGGGAGTCTGAGGATGCTCGAAGAACGGATACTCCGGCGTGTCGGTCTGCGACTGCTCATCTTGTCCTTGGTGAAGATCTCTCGGATCGGAGTTGTCAGTTTCGACCTCTGTTGCCGCTGTCGATTGTTCGTTCTGCTCTTGTTGTGAAGAGGTGACCTTCTTCCGCATGAAACCGAAGAAACGTTCGCCCCTGTTGATCATGGCATCGCCGGCCGTATTGACCGTCTTGATGAAGTTACGGTTGATGAATACGCCGGTGAGAATCCATCCGGCCACCAGCAGAATGATTGTGCCGCTAAGTCCAATGCGCGGATGCAACCATGCTGCACTCTCGATGCCGAAACTGCCGCCCCAACCTGTTGAGGCACAAAGACTCCAACGATCGGCAAAAGCAACCCCCAACGTTAACGAGCCGAGGATTGTGATCATGACAAGCGTTAGCAGGGTATGATTGAGCGGAATGTTGCGCAGTCGAATGATGCGAACTCCCGCAAGAATTAACATCAGCGGAATTAATATTCCAAAAATTCCGAACGAGTGGTCAACGAGCAAAGCCCCCAATCGAGCCCCGCTCCATCCACAGAAGTTTTCAACCTCCACTTTGTGAATGGCGCGATCTTCGATGGTCATATTCAGCCCGCTCTGATCTTGTTCCCAGTAGAAGAACGAGAAAAGAACCGAGAGAAGGGCGAATAATCCGACCGCTATCAGCAGAAGTCCCACAGTCCAACGGATACTCTCTCGGTTGGTCTGTGCAGATGCGGTTTGCCCGCTACGGGTATTGGTTGAGCTATTTTGAGTTGCCATATTTGCAGAGATAGTTTAGAAAGCAAAGATAACGAAGAAAATGCAAAAAGTGAAATGAAAAATGAAAAAGTGGAGTAATATGGGTAATCTGACGGTGGGGTTCCTCATGTTTTTCGGCTACTTGCAAATTGGCGCTTTTTTCGTACCTTTGTGGCAGAAGGCTTATGAAAAACCAATGAGAGCTATTTTATCTTTTGTTTTATTTGTTTTGGTTGCGGGGTACACCACGCTTCGTGCCGAGCATTTTGCGGGAGAGAGCCCGAATGTTATCCAAGGCAATGAAACGCAAACAACCGTGTCGCGAGGGAAACAACTCGTGACCGCATTGTCCGAGAAGTTTCGTGCCATGAAGAGCTACGGGGTGAACTTCTCTGTCGATGCCGGCACCCAACAGATGCAGGGCAATTATGCCGTCGAGGGCGAAGCCTATACCTTGAATATCGGTACTGCCGAGGTGTTTTGTGATGGCGCATTGCGTTATGAGATCGACAAGCAACGCAAGGAGATCACCCTTGATAGAGTAGATAAATCCAGCCGCAATATCCTCTCCAATCCGATTCGTGCATTCGATTTCTTAGATAGCGATTATACGGCCCGCTTGCTGTGGGAGCATGGCGGAGAGGCTGCGATCTGCCTAATGCCGCAAAGCGGAGGCGGAAAAGGTACGATAACGGTGACGCTTGCTGTGCAATCGATGCTGCCGCACGAGTTGCAATACAATTTCGAGGGCGAACAGATTCGGGTGAAGATTGAAAAAGTCTCCCCGCTAACTCGCTCGATCACCCGTTTCGATCGGGCAAACTACCCGAACTACGAGATGATTGATTTTCGGTAGATTTCTACCATAGAAGTCTTATAGCCCGATTGTTCCCTATTGGAATAATCGGGCAAATTCTTCGGGACTGATCGGCATTATTTCGCAGTCGCCGATTCCTGCCGGCAACACGATGCGTAACATGCCGTCTTTGTTTTTCTTGTCTTTCCCGACCTCTTGGAGCAGACGACTGATCGGTACAGGAGGCTCGGTCGCAAATCCCAATTGTTTGTGTAGTGCAATGATCCGATCGTAGTCCGCGACGGAGAGTGTCCCCAATTTTACGGCAGCTTCGGAGATTAATACCGTGCCGACGGCCACCGCCTCACCATGAATCATTTGATCCGATGATTTCTCGATGGCATGGGCCAATGTATGTCCCAGGTTGAGTTTTCGCCGTTCACCGGTTTCGCGTTCGTCGCGTGTTACAATATCGGCTTTGATGCGAATCGAGGCCGATATGATGTCCGAGAGCCGGTCTGTATCTTTTCGTAATTGTTTGAAAGAGACCGATTCGAGTTGCGTAAAGAGATCGGGATCGGCAATGATGGCAGCCTTGATTACCTCAGCCAAGCCGGCTCGAAATTCGCGTTCGGGGAGTGTAGAAAGCAATGTCGGATCGCAGATGACAAATTCGGGTTGGCAGAAACATCCGGCCATGTTTTTGTAGCCGTCGATATTGACCCCGTTTTTGCCGCCTACCGAGGCGTCCACCTGTCCCAATAGGGTGGTGGAAACAAAGCCGAAATGCAACCCACGCATGTATGTTGATGCGGCAAATCCGGCAACGTCGGTGACGATGCCTCCCCCGATTGCCAATACAAAGGTCGAACGATCAACCCCCAATTCGATGAATCGGCGGTAAATTGTTTCAATCGTTTGCAATGTTTTGTTCTTCTCACCGGTGCCAATGAGGATTGTTTCATAGGCAGCCAATAGGGGAGCGTGCAGTTGTGCGATTGTCGTGTCGGAGATGACCACTATGCGCCTTTGCGGTAATATTTCGGGAAGTAATTCAGCTGCTCGTCCAATATAAATACGACTTTCGTCGTGAATTTCGAATGTAGGAGTCATAATCTTCAATAACTTTTGATAGTTGGCGACAAAATTAGTATAATTTTACGGGATTTTGCGTACCTTTGCGACAAAATTCCATTCAACTGCTCTATGCAAAAGTTGCGCAATATTGCCATCATAGCCCACGTGGATCACGGAAAGACCACGCTTGTCGATAAAATGATTCTTGCCGGAAATATCCTGCGAGACAATAAATCAAACGGAGGTTTGATTCTTGACAATAACGATTTGGAACGTGAACGCGGCATCACGATCCTTTCAAAAAATGTATCGGTAATCTACAAAGATTACAAAATCAACATTATCGATACCCCGGGACACGCCGATTTCGGTGGAGAGGTCGAGCGTGTGCTGAATATGTGTGATGGCGTTCTGTTGCTTGTCGATGCGTTCGAGGGTACTATGCCACAGACCCGCTTTGTGTTGCAGAAAGCCCTTTCGTTGGGCAAAAAACCGATCGTGGTCATCAATAAGGTGGATAAGCCGAATTGTCGTCCCGAAGTGGTTAACGAAGAGGTTTTCGATTTGATGTTCTCGTTGAACGCCACCGAAGAGCAACTCGACTATAAAACCATCTATGGCTCGGCCAAACAGGGCTGGATGTCCCATAAGTGGAACGAACCGACCGATTCGATCGTTCCGTTGCTCGATACCATTATCGATGAGATTCCCGAGCCGGCGATTGTGGAGGGTACACCCCAGATGCTTATCACCTCTCTCGAATACTCTTCTTATACGGGACGTATCGCTGTGGGAAAGGTAACCCGCGGATCGCTCAAAGCCGGACAGAATGTCACACTCGCCAAACGCGATGGCAAGACCCTGCAAAAAACCAAAATCAAAGAGTTGATGGTCTTCGAGGGATTGGGAAAGACAAAAGTGGAAGAAGTCTCTTGTGGTGAGATCTGCGCCATCATGGGTATCGAAGGATTCGATATCGGCGATACGATCTGTGACTACGAAAACCCTGAGCCGCTGCCCCCCATCGCCATTGATGAGCCTACGATGTCGATGCTTTTCACGATTAATAACTCTCCATTCTTCGGTAAAGACGGAAAATATGTCACTTCGCGCCATATCAAAGAACGACTCGATCGCGAGTTGGAGAAAAACCTTGCTCTGCGTGTGACTTCCGGCCCTTCGGCCGACTCGTTCAATGTCTTCGGACGTGGCGTGTTGCACCTCTCGGTGTTGATCGAGACCATGCGTCGCGAGGGCTATGAGTTGCAGGTGGGACAGCCGCGTGTGATTGTGAAGGAGATCGATGGCAAGAAGTGTGAGCCGATCGAAGAGATGACTGTCGATTGCCCCGAAGAGTTCTCCGGTACGGTAATCGATATGGTTACCCGCCGCAAAGGATCGCTTACCAATATGTCGTCGGATGGTGAGCGCACCCGTTTGGAGTTCTCGATTCCTTCGCGTGGTATCATCGGGTTGCGTTCGAATATGCTGACCGCAACAGCCGGAGAGGCAATCATGACACACCGTCTGTTGGGTTTTGAACCGTGGGTCGGCGAGATTGAGATGCGTACCAATGGCTCGATCATTTCCGGTGAGACCGGAACGGCTTTCGCCTATTCGATCGATAAGTTGCAGGATCGTGGTCGCTTCTTCATCAGTCCGATGGATCAGGTTTACGAGGGACAAGTTATTGGTGAACATACACGCCAAAACGACATTACGGTTAATGTCACCAAATCGAAACAACTTACCAATATGCGCGCCTCCGGATCGGATGACAAGGCGGTGATCGTGCCCCCGAAAGTCTTTACGCTCGAAGAGGCTTTGGAGTATATTCAAGAGGATGAATATGTTGAGGTCACTCCTCATGCCATGCGCTTGCGCAAAATCTTGTTGCACGAAGTGGATCGCAAACGTGCTGCGAAGTAAGCGTATATTCGTTCACGTCCTTTGGGGGTTGATTAAAAGTTCTTTTTAGTCAGCCCCTTTTTCGCTCTTTTATTTGCATGAATTGTAAACCAAACCGAATTTTTCTATCTTTGTACTTCGTATGAGAGAGTTCTTGCGCAAAATAGAGACTTCGTGTTGTTCGAATCCCGATCGCCTTGTGCTATTGTGGCTTGGGGTGTGGTGGCTTTTGAACCTCGTGCAGGCGGCTTGTTCCGAATTGGCGAACGACGAGGCTTACTACCATATGTTTGCCGAATCACTCGATTGGGGCTATTTTGATCATCCGCCTGTTACCGCTTTGCTTGTTTGGCTGGGTGAGCATCTCTTTGGAGGGGAGTTGGGCGTGCGCTTTTTCTTCACGTTGCTGCAACCCCTCTATCTTTGGGTATTGTGGCGACTGATTCGTCCGGCCGATGTCACGTGCAAAGATGCATCGCTTTATGTCACTCTTTCGGCGGCAACTTTGATGTTGCAACTCTACGGATTCATTGCAGTCCCCGATGGCCCGCTGTTGTTTTCTGCTGCAATCTTCCTGCTGACGCTCAAATATTTTGCAGATAATCGCTCGTTTTCATGGTTTTGGCTTGGATGTGCGATGGCTCTCATGGCTTATAGCAAATATCACGGGGCATTGGTCGTTATCTTTGCTTTGGCCGCTAACCCGCGTCTGTTATTGCAGCCTACGCTCTATCTGAGCGGGGTGGTCACGTTGGTATTGCTGATCCCTCATTTGCTGTGGCAATATAACCACGAATGGGCCTCGTTTGTTTACCACCTCTCGGCTCGAAATGCAACGTTTCAAATCAGCTATCTTACCGACTATATAGTCAATATGCTGGTCGTGTTTAATCCCTTCTTCGTGCCTTTGTATATCAAGGCGTGGCGAGCGGTGAAACCTATTTCTGTGGTTGATCGGACTTTGAAATTTTTCCCTCCGGCGTTTATCAGTTTCTTCCTGATATCCGCTTTGCGTGGTTATGTACAGCCTCAATGGACCATTGTTGCGGCTCTCGGACTACTCTATATACTCTTTACCTACGCCCGTCGTCATCTGCGTACCCGTCGTTATTTGATGCGTATGGGATTGGTTACGATTCTGTTGGTTGGTCTTGTTCGGGGCATCATGATTTTCAATCCGCTCGGATTGCATATGGAGGTCTTCGATAACCCCGAGTCTTATGGTCGCATTGCCGAGTTGGCCAACGGCCGTCCGATCCTTTTCAACGGTAATTACTCCCATGCTGCCAAATACCGCTTTTATACCGCGGGCGAAGCTTGGTGTCAACCCAGTATAACATACCGCACGCACCATTGGCAATTCCGCAACGATGACGATCGTTTTATCGGTCGCGAAGTCATCGTGCAAACTTGGGATCGTCTTGCTGCCGACTCGACGCTTGCGGTACATGTCGAGTCCCTTGCCAATGGCAATACATTTGCCTATATGGTCGATCCCGATTTCCGGCCGGTGCGTAAGGTCTTGATCACTTGCTCGGGATTGCCCTCCGAGGTGCGTGTCGGCGAGGAGTTACATTTTGATCTGCATATCGAGAATCCTTATCCTTATGCGATTGGGATACCTGCCGATCAGCAACTTGTCATGATCTGGAAACATGGTCGTTTCCGTACCGAGGAGTTTGTTTTACCACTAACCTCTACACTGCCGACAACTGACACGATTACGTTGTCTGCAACTTTCCGTGTGCCGGAAAAATTGGCCGGAGAGTGGTTTGATGTCGGATTCTCGTTGTGTTGTCGAGGTTATGCCCATTGGTTCAATGGAACTCCGCAGCACATTAAAGTTTTGGCCTTATGATTCAGCAATTCATCAAATTCTGTATTGTGGGCGGTTCGGGAGTCTTCGTTGACTTCGGGATTACCTACTTGTGTAAGGAGTGGTTGAAGGTCAATAAATACATTGCCAATTCTCTCGGATTTTTTTGTGCTTCGACCTCCAACTATCTGCTCAACCGCATTTGGACTTTTGATAGCGTTGACCCGAATATTGCAACACAATATTTACGCTTCTTTGGTATCGCTATTATCGGCCTGCTGATCAATAATACGGTTATTTATTTGCTGCACGACCGATTGAAGTGGAACTTCTACCTGTCGAAACTCTTTGCTATTGGAGTTGTCACGTTCTGGAACTTCTTCATGAACTATTTTTTCAATTTTTAGTTTTTGTAGCATCGGTGCATACAAAAAGAAGCTATCTAACAAGGTGATTTCCTACGTTATGCTAGCCCTCAAAATGCTCATTTACGCCTCAGTAAACTCCGCTTTTTCAGGCTTCGCAAGCCTTGAAATCCCACTTGTTATACAACTTCTACGAAAAGAGGCTGTCGCAACAACTACTTGTTGGACAGCCTCGCGCATCAAAACCTAAATACTCTGACCTTTTTGAAATGAATCTTCCGCTTCCGTCGGGAAACGGAAGATCGTCATACGAATCAAATATTGATATCGAGAATCTCGAACTGTATGATTCCTGCCGGAACCTGTACCTCCACAAGATCCCCTTTTTTGTGTCCAAGCAATGCTTTGGCAATCGGTGTGCCGATGGCCAATTTCCCCTCTCGCAAATTAGCCTCGTGCTCTGCGACAATGGTATAGATCATTTGTTTTTTCGTGTTGTGGTTCAAAAGTGTGACTTTGCTTAGGATTTGTACTTTGCTTTTGTCCACCTTTGTTTCGTCGATCACACGAGCATTGGAGAGCGTATCTTCTAACTTGGCAATACGCATTTCCAATAAGCCCTGCGCTTCGCGAGCTGCATCATATTCTGCATTCTCCGAGAGGTCGCCTTTATCGCGAGCTTCGGCAATAGCTGCCGAAATGGCCGGCCGTTCTACGGAACGCATGTGATCCAATTCGTCTTTGAGCTTTTTATAGCCCTCGGCTGTCAGATAGATAATCTCTCTTCCCATACTTTTTTTGATAGATGAAAAAAACAAGAATCCTGACCATCTCTGGCCAGAACCCTATTTCACTTTGTTAGGACAAAGGTAAGGAGTAAAAACCATATTTCCAAATCTTTTTTGCGATGTTTGGTTTAATGGGCGATAGCCGCCTGCGATAAATTTGGAATCTGCCTTGAAAGGCGGTTATAAGCAAGAGAGCAACAAGATTGCTAGTTCGTATATAAGCACCTGAAATAAGCAACCCTGCTTCCCGAAAGAGGCAGGGTTGCTCGGTTATATATAATTTTAAGGGTTAATCGTAGATCAATTCAAGATCATCTATCCACATCTGGCTTCTGCTACAACCGGTGAAGTAGTCACCCCAGCGAGAGGAGGAGCAGACGATGATGATATTGGTCGGAACAATATTTTTGGCGTTGTATTTCAACGGAATGGTCAATTCAACCCATCCATCGACATTGTTGCTCCATGTCGAGGTATCTTCGATGAAGGCTTGCTCTCCATAGGCTACGACATCTTTGCCGTCGGGTTTGAAGAATGTTGAAACCTCGCGGGTAGCAATGACAACGGGAGATTCGTCGGTTCCGATAATTTTGCCCGCCATATCTTTGAGGGTGATGCTTGACGGAGCAACGCCATACTCCTCTTTGGTCCATGTTCCCAACGCAATATAAATTACGCCGTTGTCGGGAGTTTCATCCTTGATGACACCCGATGGCCCATATTTGCCGACATAGTTTACGGTGCCACCCGTAAATTTAACCCAGATACGCATAGCCGTTGGGCGTAGGTTGAACGAGCGACCGAAAGTCAGCACACCGTTGGTCCCGTCGTTGGCCAAATACTTTCCGAGGAAGATATTACCGGCAGCGAACTTGCCAGCACCAACCAAATTGGCGTATTTCGATTGCAAATGAGCGGCGTAGAGCCCCGAAGATCCCGGGCGGGGGTCGGTTTTGTCGGTAAGAGTCTCGTTGGCGATATTGGCTCCGAGGTTACCCGTACTCCAATATGCGTCGGCTCCTGCAAGATAGGGATATACGATGTCGTTGGATGTACTCCACTCCTCAAAACCGCTGTTGGGCAATTGTAATACTGCACCGGTCGTAACACTTACTACGTTGGTTTCGTCCTCTTCACAGTAGGCTTTTACCTCATAGGTTGTCTCCGGCTCTGCGGCAAGTCGAGCCGAGAAATTGCCGCCATCGGTTATGATGTCGTTAACCTCCAACCATGTGGTTTCACCTGCCTTGCGGTAACGGAAACCGTTGGTTTTTCCGGCTGTACCTGCGGCATCGAGCCAAATGATTTTGCTCCAAGCGTTTGCACCCGTCAACTCGATCGATTTGTCGGTCGGCAGTATGTAAAGTGCCCATTTCTCGGTACGACCATGACAAGTAACATCGACAAAGTGCGGAGTCCCGAGTTCCGGCTGATCGGCCTTGGGCGAACTGTAATCGAGTTTTGAGAGCTCTTCGATGCTAGGCGAGTAGGTTGTGATCCCCTCAGGACCGAGTTTCAACTCGGTGATCGTAATCGCGCTTCGGTCGGCTCCTTTCGAAACGTAAGCCGTTGCGATATGGTTCTCGGTATCGAAAACCGGATTTCCTACCTGTCCGGTGACACTGAATTTTCGTTCGATGGTTTGCTCGGCTCGGATGGTCCACTCATAATCTTTATAGAGCGAGAGTGTGATATAGAGCGGCGAACGCAAATCAAATGTGCCGAATCGCGGGTGTGATGATTTGATCTGGTCGATCAAAGTCTGTTTGTCGAGCGAGGTGTTGTGGATCACAACATCGAATGTCATTCTGTGTATCTTTACATTCTGAATGTCCGTTGTCTCGTCGAGTTTGAGCGTAACGACACGTTGCTGGGCGTCTGTTGTGGCGGTGAATCCGGCTCCCACCACTCTGTCGATGTTCAACTCGACCGTGGGGTAGGGCAGGTCGTTTTTGATACATGCCACGTTCAATAGTGCCGCAGCAGCAACCAATATACTACATAGATGTTTCATCTTTATTTCTTTTTCTTATCCCATAAATGAACCGTCATACCGATGTTGATGGCGGCAATGTTGAGTTTGAATTTCATCTTTGAGGCGTCGCGTGTGCCGATCTCGTTGCCTTGTGCATCTTTCTGCTTGACCTTGGTGTATTGAATACCGCCCAACCCGAATGAGATTGTTGCACAAACATTGGGGAAGATATAAACGGCAGCTCCCGGATTGAAGGCCAACTTCACCTGCATATTGTCGCTGTAAACTCGTTTGATGACATCTCCGCGCTCATGAGCAAACTCCGACGAACCGATAGACATCGATAACTCAAACTCGGCAAAGAGACCGAAACGCCCTTTGGGATCAAGACCTGCATATGAACGGTGGAAGATGCCGAACGAATAGTTGTCGCTCGATGTGTCGAGGTAGGGAATGTCGATGTCCAGATCGTTGCTCGTTCCGAGATCGACATCGATGTTGTCCAATGTACCGTTCAATCGGCGATAACCGAAACGTACACCCAAACAGTGATTGTCGCGGTAGAAGTAGCCGATATAGGGTTTGATTGTTGTGATGCTTCCCGATGCGTTGATGTTGTCAAGGATTACCAAAATGTCGGTGTCATCGCTTGATAACGTGCCATAGGAGGCTGTAAGACCCATCATCACCTCTCCTTTGTACGCGAATTTGAGTTTGTCGATCTCGCGGTCGATACGACGGCGGGTTGGTAAGAATCGTTGTGTGGTTTGTTGACGAGAGGTTGTACTCGTTTTTACTGCGGCTGTCGTGCCGGTGGCCATATCTCCGGAGAATGTATTGCGGAGATTGGTTGCAATGGCAGTTTCGAGCGAATTCTCAACCGGTGTATTGTTGAGAAGTGCATTCTCGTTGTCAATGAGGGGTGTCTCGGCCGCTGCTGTCATGACGACACCCGTTGAAAGAATAGTAAGTAAGATTCGTTTCATCTGCTGTCGTTTTTAGAGGTAGAATGCCAATCCGAGACCGATCGAGAAGATGTTTACCTTAAAATTCATCATGCTCGTTTCGCGTTTGCCGACTGTTACTTGGTTGTGTGTTTGTTTTACACTTTGGTATGAGATACCCATTACTCCGACATTGACCTCTACAGCCATGTTATTCGTTGCAAAAGCCACGATTCCGGGGCTGATACCCAAAGAGAGGTTGTATCCCGTTTCGTAGGTGCCTTTCACCGGATAGTCGTTGGCAAAACGACCCTGTGTAGCTCCGTAGGAGAGTTGTACCTCGTTGAAGAGTGCAAATCGCTTGCTCTTGCCGAGGGGGATGTATTGTCGCCAGATCGCCGATGCCGTATAGCTGTGGCGTAACATGTAGTAGTTCTTGATGATGATGTGAGTTCCCGATTCATCGTCGCCAAATTGCATGTCGGCATTGTCGAAACGAGCCAACGAACGACCGTAGGTAAAACGCACACCGAGAGCCATGTTGTTACTGATGGCATAAGCGACCATCGGGCTGACCTTAACCTGATAACCTCTGGAATCGATACCTTCGACCACAAAAAATTGGTAGCTGTCGTTGCTGTGGGTCGAATAGGAGGCCGTACCTCCGAAAATCCATTGTCCTTTCGGAACAAAGAGGTTGCTGGCATCTGTCAGGCCACGCTGCTTGCGTTTTTCGTTGATGGTCATCGGACGATTGGAGTTCGACGACTCTAAATTTGTCGGACTGAATAGATCGGCGGTGGTAGAATTGGCAATCGTGGTCGGCACTGCCATCTGACTCGGAGCAATACGCTCCTCGGGCAGGGCTACCTCGCTCTCCGATTCGATGTTTTGCGCGCTCAACTCGGTCGCCATGCCGGTTAGGCACAGCGCCAGAGTAAGCAGAATATAATTTTTAGTACGCATCTTGTTTTAGGCGTTTAATATACTTTGGTTAGTAAACCCATTCGAAATCTTCGACATAGAGGCGGTTGTCGATACATCCACCCATATAGTCACCTTTGTAGCTCGTAGCACACGAGATTACAAGCGTGAAGTTGTTGGTGGGAGCGGCTGCCTTATAGTTGTACCAATGGATCGGCAACTCTACGGTAACCCAGCCCGAAGTCGATTCGGTGATCATCTTCGAACTATATCCGAGGATATTACCCTCTTTCACCGATGATTTGGTGACAGGATCCCAGAATGTGGATTCGTCGTAAGAGGCTCCCGATTTCACGCTGTGACGATCCGACCAATCGACTACACAAACGAATATACGCTCGTAGTCGTAGTCGTTGGTTGAAAGTCCGGTGTCTCCGGTGTTGGTGTATTTTCCGACAGTTGCCTGATAGCGGACACGCAACGCCTTCGGACGAGCCGAATAGGTGTATTTGGCGCCGAAACGGGCGTAGCCGAACATATCCAATAATCCGGTACCACACTCAAATGTTCCGGTAAAGAGGTTGCCGGCTCCGAAATTGCCCACTTTCTCCT
The DNA here is from genome assembly GCA_964527525.1 of uncultured Alistipes sp. GTDB lineage: Bacteria > Bacteroidota > Bacteroidia > Bacteroidales > Rikenellaceae > Alistipes. The sequence goes on from CAZGPA010000003.1 coordinate 54,522, forward strand.
GAGGTTTCAACTGTGCGCACTTTCCGTTACTGCCACTGATGGTAACTCCGGTGCAGAGTTCGTTGGTCTGAGCGTTGTTACCGCCCACCCAGAATACGGTGCTGCTACTACCGTTGGGGTAGGTTACGGTACCACCGGTCATTGACGAGCCGGTAACTGTATAAGTTGACCACAATTCCATTCCCGAGTTGTAGATCGTATCGCCAGCGCTGGTGGTAAAGCTGCGTGTGCTGCTGTTTTCGCCGATAATGGCTCGACACTCGTAGGTGCTGGCTGCAAAGACACCTGTGCCGGCAACCGGCGTGTAGCAGGTCAGACCACCCTCGTTGGTCGTCGATTGCCATTGGGGTGCGAATGTGGCGGAGAAGTAACCGTCGCCGGTAGCCGTACCCTCAATCTCTGTCCAATTTTCGTAACCCTGTCTGCGCAATCCGAATTTGACGGAGGTGACACTCGTGTCGAACATCAGTGCGCGAATGGTCACTGTGTTGTGCCAGAGATCCCAATCGGAGCGGCTCGGCTCTAACAAACCTTGCAGACGATAAACAGTGCTTTTTTGGAGCGTACCGCCATCGGCATCCACAACGCGGAGGGTCAGTGTGTGCTCGCCACCCAATCGTCCGGCGAAGAAAGCGTCGGAGAAGGTAACGGTCACCTCTTGGGCACTTGCGGTGGCTACGGTAATACCTTCGGCCGGAGTTGTGCCCACGTTGTATAGTTCGGTCTGTACGCCATCAATCTCGGCGATAAGGCTCTGCATGGCGGCCATCGTTGTAACTTTGTAGCTCATGCCGGTACCTTTGCCGGTGACGAAATCCTGACGTTGTGACAGATCGAAATCAATGGACTCGATCTTGGGGTCGGGACTGAAAATGATTGTGTCGTCTTTGTCGTCGGTAGAGGGATCTATCGCGATGGTAAAGCACTCGATATATCCGGGCAGGTCTGGCGAGAAGCTGAATTGCAGGGTGTATTTACCGCCCGCAACAATCTTCTGCGTGCCCTCTTTGACGATTTCGCCACGTTCGGTGTGTTGGCCGACAAATTTCCACGCCAACGTCTCTGCACCTTCGGGAAGCATGAAATAACCCTTGCCGTTGGCTTTGAAACTGAGCGCCGGAACCTCGCCCATACCCGCAGCATCTTCGTCAACATGATCATCGATGACTACCCAAACATAGAAGTTCTCACCAAAATTCTTGGCGATATTCTCCGCGAATTGAACCTCTGCCGTGGTATTCTGCAATTTGCAGGTGACCTCGACGGGAGTTGTCTCTCCGGCTGTCACCGAGAAGTTTCTTTCGCCTTTGTAGTAGCGACGGGTCATCGAAGCGTCGACCTTCTCGCCCAACTCCACAGCTACGTTGTATTGGCCGGCAAGCAGTTCCAAACGCTCGGGAAGAGCCTCGCGCGAGGTATATTTGCGGATCAAGCCTCCCTCGCTGTTGTAAATGCGAACCACCAGATGATCCATCGGATCGTAGTCGGCCGAGGCTTCGGCTCGGGTGGTCGAGATATTCATTAGTAACACGCCGGTCGATGCAGAGTCGCCGGAAAGGCCATCCTCTTTCGAGCAGGCTCCAACGATTGCTGCCGCAACGAGCAAGAGTGTATATCGAATCAACTGTTTCATCGTAACTCGGTTTATTTGTTAACCTGAAGTTTTACGGTCTTAACAACGGTGCGACCCTTGTTGTCTTTCAGTGTCAATTGGAAATTGTGGAGACCTTCATAGTGTTGCAATACGGCCATGAATACACTTACATCGAGTGCTTTGGTCGGCTTGACACGGTTCTTGATCTCTTCATTTACAGGGAATCCGAATCCATCGGGATAAGGTGTGCCGAGTTGTGTGGCCAATGCTTGGTCTTCGATATTAGCCAAATCGAACGAAGCGGGAATACCTACACTTTCAAGATCCTTTGGAGGCAGTGCCTCGGAGATGATATCCACTTGGAACGAAGCGATACCTGCCGGTGCTGTGACATCGATAACCACCTTCATATCTCCGGAAACGAGGTAGGGCTCTTCACGGTCGATGTCGTAAGGTGTACCATCGATATAGTTGCCTGTCCAAACAATCGTGGGCTCACCGTCGCTACCCGTGTTCTCGTTGTTACGATCAACCAAGATTGCCAACGATGCCTGTATGCTTTGGCCTTCGTTGTCGGTGATGCTGAATGCAAACGTATGGGTACCATCGTAGCCCGGGCGGGTGTAGAGCAACGGCATGGCGCCGCCGATGTCAAACGATTTGGCTGTGGCATTGATCAATTCGTCACCTAAGGGGAACCCTAACAACGAAAGCGTGGTGTAGGCTGCATGTTGGGGATTAATTTTGCAGAGGTCGAAAGTCTTGGCCAAACTCATGACATCCAAAGCCTCGATAAACGTCGGATTAGTCGAGGTGATGGTCACCAAGAACGATGTACAACCTGCTGGTGTCGCCAAATCGAAGGTGAAAGGCTCTGTGCAGGTGCCGGCAGCATCGAACATGGTAGCTTTGAGTTGGAACGGAGTGGGCTCGGTCGTAGTATTGCCCAAATAACCGTCGTGACCGGCCCAACGTATCGTCGGGGGATTGATCAATGTCGGCTCGTCGTAGATCGGCTCCCAGATACCTTTTGTGCTGTTGACCTCGATGATTTCGTCTTGAATGAAACTGTCGACTTTGATGTCGAACTTGATCTCGCCTTTATCCGAGTAGGCGATAACCAATGTGATCTTACGCCATTCGCCGGCTTTCACATTCTCGATCGTCTTGGTGAATTGTACGGGGCTGCCCGTGTCGGCAAATGCACCCGAAAGCTCGAAATTCAGTGTATTGGTAGTTTCAACGGCTTGATAATAACCGGCACGGGTTTCGCGTGTGCCAAACGAAAGGGTGTTGCCTCCGATTGTGACGGCAGCCTGTGTGTCGGCACTCAACAGATCGGCCAAATCAGCCGATACCGACAGCGATACCTTGATGTTTTGCAGTTTGCAGACCACTTCGCCGAGCGAGGTGTTTTGTGCTTTGAGTATCGAGAAACTCTTGGTTGCGGCGTAGCTCGGATGCTCCCATTCGGCTGCGGGGATTGTAGCCTCGGAACGAACAGAGAGGGTATAAGCTCCGACTTTCAGCGGCATGGGCTCTGTCAAGGCGGCTTTTAACTCGGCGTAGCTGCCGGAGAAGTGCGACACACCCTCGCTGTCGGTAATGTCAACCAAGAAACGGTTGAGGTCAATATCTGTTCCCGCGCGAGACGAGAGAGCTGTTGAGGTTTTCGGGGTCTTGGTCTCGTCTTCGGTGTCATCGGGTTTGATGTCGGTTTTGCTATCGATGATTACGCGAAGTTTCAACCCTTCGGCTGTAAGGTAGCCGCAATTGTCTCCCGAAATGGTCGGGTCTGTCGGTCCGTAGTTCGGTGTGTCATCCGAACAGCCGGTAGCGAACAAAGTCGCAACGGCCCATAAAGTGAAATGTTTGAAAAGTGTTTTCATATTTTGTTGCTGTTTTTCGCGTTATTATTTGAGCGCATCATTGTTAAGTTCAAATGTCCAAGTGACGGTCTCCACCGGCTCATCGTCGAGCAGAATGGTGAGTGTGGCACTGCCGGCTTCGGTTGCGTCGAAACGGAATGTGTGGCAGGTGCGCGGTTGAGTGGCGTCGAGTGTTTGGGGCGTAAATGTGATCTTTGGCCCTTCGTCAACACCGGTCTGACTTGGGTGGCGAGCCGTACCCGTCACAGTCAGCGTTGTCGCTGCCTTGACGAAAACGGGGTCACCGGTCTCGGCCGTGGTGGGTTTGTAGTCGAAGGTGTTACCCGATCCGGTCGTCACGGTGAACGAAGCATCGTGGAAATAGGTCAGGAATCGTTCGGTGGCAATCACACGGGTTTGCGCATTGGCAATCTTTGCGGTAAGCGTGATAGGGGTTGTGCGACGCGGGATCACGGAGATCTCCTGCGTTGTGGCGTAATAGGCCAAATCAACACCCTCGGCTTCGGGATCACCATAGGCTACCGAAACCGTGTATGGACCCTCTTTGAGAAGGGGATTCTCGTTGTTGAAATCAGTAACCGTAGCCCACGAGTTGGTGTAATCGTTGCTGATGAGTATCAGCGAGAAATTAGCACCCGAGGGGGCGGTCAGTGCGCGGCTGCCGATCGTCAGGTCGGCGCCGCAGGAGATAGTCAGTCGGCCGTAATCGTTGCCGGCTGTATCGTTGTTGTCGTTGCATCCGGCCAATAAGAACGCCGCAGCTGCAAAATAGATCAGTTTTTTCATGGTGTTCGTTATTGTGCGATGGATACTTTGATGTTGTCGATGTCTAATTGGTAGTAACCGTTGGCATTGGTAATCGTTCCGCTACCCGTTACCTCCCAAGCCAAGCGATAGTTGTTCTGGAAACTGCTGAACGTGCAACTTGTCGATTTCAGACTCGTCGAGTGCGAAAGGGTATTCGGACTGCTTACATTCCATGTGGAGGTGTTGTCCGATCCATTGGTATATCTTGCACTATTTTGAGGTGCTCCCGAATTGTACCCGATGGCTCCGGTAGCCGATCCGTTGAATGTTCCGATATCACTGTTACGTGTTACCGATGTCTTGTAGTCGAAGGTTACTTTGATTTTGCAACTCTTCTTCAAGCCGGTTATCGGTGCCGAGTCTATACGACCGCGAACATTTATACGTGCTGAAACCCAAGTTTGGCGGGCAAAACAGCGGGTCGAGAGCATCTTGTCGCTGGTGATGCTCCAACGAGCCGCACTCCAATTGGACAGATTATAACCGGAGAGCGATTCGGTGGTTGTCGTGTTATCTGTACTAGCTGCAGAAACGTCGTACACGCTACTTGATCCGCTGGTTGCGGCATTGAAATTCTGCTCAAACAAATAGGGGACAGTCAGCGATGTCAGTGTGTTGGTGTTGTAAACCGTAATCGAAGGCATGACGTAGGTGTTGGATACAGTGGCATGCTCGGAGTCGTAAGTTATGGTGAACGTCTTTCCCGAAAGATTGTCGGTGAAATCTCCTTCGTAGCCGAATACAAATTTGTTGTTGCTGTCGGGTGAGAGCGTCAGACTTTGTGATCCGTTGGGGAAGGTTGTTCCCGAAGGAGCTTTAACCGTGATTGTCTGAGGTGCTTCGCCCAAGTTGTTTGTGCCGATCGAGAAGATCAGTTGGGTAAATTTGTAGAGTTCGGGTACGGTCAAGTTGATCGGCGTGGCATGTCCGGCAGCAAACTCGCGACCGGTGAAACCCTCCTTAAACATGTTGACCGGCACGGAGGTAAATCCCGATGCGTAGGCCTTGATCGAGATATTCTCTGTGTCGGCAATGGTTGTCGGGGCAATCATCGCATAGACTGTGTCGCCTACATCCTTCGGCTCGTCGAAGTTGAGCGTCAGCACGTTGCTGCCGCCGCTCAGTACCGGAGCTGCTTCGGGATTTGCGGCGTCCACGGTCAAACGACCTGTCACAGCCGTCGGGAATGTCAGCACCAGCGAGGTGATCGGCGTACCCATCTTATTCGCCGGAATGGTGATCTTCAACAGGTGTACCTTGTGTACGAATTGAAGGTTTACCCGTTCGCTGTTGTCACCCTCTTCCAATGCTCCGGCTGTCTGGTCAGCTGCGGCTACCATGATGTCGTAGCGACCGTCAAACGTGCCGTTCTGTGTGGCGGGGATGTCGAACGACGCTTGTGTGCCGTTGACATTTGCCGCTGCGGGAACGGGCGAAACGGCGCAATAGGTGTATTCGCCAGCCGGCATCTCGGGAATGTCGGCAGTGAATTTGGCATTGCCATACGTTGCGTTGTAGTGGTACATGGAGAACGGGTGGGCTGCAAGAGTGGCGTTCCCCGAACTGTCGAGCGCCCAAAGCGCAATTTTATCGTTGGTGGCCCAACGAACGCTGAAACCATCCTCTTCGAGAGCAGTGCGACTATCGAGATCGATTTTTGCACCGGAGCCTACCGTTACGCGGATGGTCTTGGCTGCGGATTGTTCTTCGGTGGCTTCGGAACAGGCCGAAACTAACGCGATTGACAGAGCAATCCAAAGTGTCCGAAAAGTTTTTCGCATGAAGTGAACTTTATTTAATAAGGTATATATTCTTTCTCCCTAATTTAAGTTGCCGCAAAAATAGAGACAGACATACTATATATAAAAATAAATTCAACGAACTCTGTGATTTTTCACACGAAAATCATGGCTTCTGGCGACTCCGAAAAAACTCGAAAAAATCGCCAATACAACATCGTTGTAATATTGCAAGAAGAATTTTGCAGGTTTTGCGCGATATTTGTATTCTCTTGTTTGCGTGATAAGTAGCTAAAAAACGAAAAAAAATAAAAAAATCGAAAATTGTTGGTGTAAATGTAAATAAAAGCGTATATTTGCAGTCCGAAGTTTTGAATCATTAATTACTTAATACTATAATTGATATGACAAAGGCAGATATCGTAAGCGAAATCGCTAAAAACACCGGTGTAGAGAAGGTACAGGTGCAGGCTATTGTTGAGGCTTTCATGGAGAGCATCAAAACATCGTTGACCAACAACAACAACGTATATCTTCGTGGTTTCGGTAGTTTCATCGTGAAGAAACGTGCTCAAAAAGTGGCTCGTAACATCTCCAAGAACACGACTATTACTATTCCCGCACACAATATTCCCGCTTTTAAGCCCGCTAAGAGCTTTGCAGCGAAAGTGAAATAGTCCTATAACCTCAAAAAATTAAAACTATGCCAAACGGAAAGAAGCATAAGCGTCACAAGATGGCTACCCACAAACGCAAGAAACGTCTTCGCAAGAATCGTCATAAGAAAAAGTAGGGGTAGCACTTTGTGCTAAACGATAGGAAAAGCTAAAGGAGCACGAAGGCTCTTTTAGCTTTCCTAATTTACGGTAAAACCTGCCGAGGATCTCATGCAGATCTGTTGAGGGGAGGGATCCGAAACCGAAAACGCCCACCTCTGTTTGTGGCCATTGGCGAGTCAAAAGAGGCTCGGTAAAATAATATTGGAGTATTTCGCCGACTTCATATCCCAACCGGCGATGATATAAAACTTTCAAGCCCGAATCGTCTCGCTCGCGGGACGACACAATATATAATGAATAAAGAATTAATTGTAAACGTTAACCCTACCGAGATCTCCATTGCGCTTTGCGAGGATAAGGTCCTTGTGGAGTTGAATAAGGAGCGATGCCAAACCGGTTTCGCCGTGGGGGATATTTATCTCGGAAAGGTGCGTAAAATAATGCCGGGGCTTAACGCGGCATTTGTCAATATAGGACACGAAAAAGACGCTTTCATCCACTATCTCGACCTTGGAACCCATTTTCCGTCGCTTCAAAAGTTGGTCAACTCGCATCAACCCGGCAAGCGTGGCTTGCGGGTAGAGACTATGAAGATGGAAGAACCTCTTGAAAAAGAGGGTAAGATTGGCGACTATCTTCAAGTCGGACAAACCATCATGGTACAAGTGGCCAAAGAGGCGATCTCGACCAAAGGACCGCGTCTGACGGCCGACATCTCGTTGGCGGGACGTAATGTGGTGCTGGTGCCGTTCTCGACAAAAATTTGTCTATCGCAAAAGATTCGCTCTTCGGAGGAGAAACGTCGATTGAAACATCTTGCAGCGCGGGTTTTACCTCAAAATTTCGGGGTGATTATCCGTACCGCCGCTATGGAGGCCAAAGATGAAGAGGTTGAACTCGACATCCTCAACCAAATCGAGCGTTGGCGTAAAACAATTGGGGCGATTCGTAAAAATGCCGAAAAGACTCATGCGCAGATCATGAATGAGATGAGTCGTGCGAATACCATCATTCGCGACTCGCTCAATGGTGACTTCTCGCAGATTGTTGTCGATGACGAGGCGATGTACACCGATATTCGTAACTATATTCGGGTGATCGATCCTGCCAAGGAGAAGATCGTGAAACTCTATCGCGGTACGGTGCCGATTTTCGACAATTTCGATATCTCGAAGCAGATCAAGTCGTTGTTTGCCAAATACGTTTCGCTGAAACGAGGAGCTTATCTGATCATCGAGCATACCGAGGCAATGAATGTCATCGATGTAAACTCCGGAAATCGAACCAAAGCCGAGGATAACCAAGAGCAGACTGCCATGGAGGTCAATCTTGCAGCTGCGAAAGAGATTGCCCGCCAACTGCGTTTGCGCGATTTGGGAGGTATTGTCATCATCGACTTTATCGATCTGCACAAATCACAGAATCGTCAAGCACTCTTCGAGGAGATGGTGAAGCTGATGTCCGAAGATAAAGCCAAACATACCATTCTGCCGCTTACCAAATTCGGCTTGATGCAAATCACGCGCCAACGTGTGCGTCCGGTGGCCGTCGAGAGCGTGTCGGATGTGTGTCCCACCTGTCATGGGTCGGGTAAGATCGAACCGACCATCTTGTTGGATAAAAAGATCGAGAATCAAATATCATTCCTCACGCAAGATCGCGGACATAAATTTATTCGTTTGGTTGTCAGCCCCTATGTGGCTTCGTACTTGAAAAAGGGCTTTTGGTCGTTACGTCGCCGTTGGGCGTGGAAATACAAAGTACGCCTGCAAGTTGTCGCCGATCAAAGTACGGGTATCGTAGAGGTCCATTACCACGACAAGAGAGATAATGATTTGATTTCGATTAAGAATTAGATTCTCGAAAGGTAACGGGAACAGAGGTTCATTGTTCCGTTCGATGGTTCGGATTCTTGGTTATGATAAGGTGATGACTGCTCGTGAACAGCTGGCACACTTCGCCGAGGGGTCACAGACTCTCGAAACGTTGTGTCGTGAATACCGTAAAGATTGTGCTACCATCCATCTGAGAGAATTGGTTGGTGGCGCGTGGTCGTTCTATGCCGCTGCAACAATCGCCCGCCTCGGAGGTATCCATCTGTTTGTTGCCGAGGATCGTGATGCTGCGGCCTATCTGCTCAATGATTTCTACAATCTGCTCGACGAGAAGTATATCTCCTTTTTTCCCTCTTCCTATAAGCGTTCGCCGGCCTATGGTGCCGAAGATGCGCAAGGTATCGTGCAGCGGACGGCAACGATGAATGCCTTGCGCGGCTTTGACGGCAAAGGTTATCGTGTGGTTTGTACATGGCCGGAGGCTTTGGCCGAACGGGTGGCCGATATGGCTACCATGCAGCGGGATACGATAGCGGTAGGGGTGGGTGATCGTATCTCGATCGATTTTTTCGAACAGACGTTGGTTGAAGCTGGTTTTTCGAGGGTGGATTTCGTCTATGAGCCCGGGCAGTATTCGTTGCGTGGAGGTATTGTCGATGTCTTCTCTTTTTCGGAGAGCAAACCTTTCCGTTTCGACTTTTTCGGTGATGAGGTTGATTCGATTCGTCGGTTCAATATTTCGAGCCAGCTCTCCGATGATCGGCAGGAGCGGGTCGAGATCGTTCCCGATCTGCATGCGGCAAACGAAGCTGCAACGCGAGTATCGTTGGCGGCTTTTGTTGGCGCGGAGGCTACATGGTGGCTTTACGATGCCGATTATGCGTTGCGACGGGTGAATGACCTGCGTCGCAAGACGTTGGCCGATATGGAACATCCCGAGCAGATCGATATGCTGCTCACCAGCCGCAATGGGTTATTGGCCGATTGGGCGCAAAACCGACTCCTGTTGTTACGCGACAACCTGCCGGAACGACCGGCCACATCGGAGGTGCTCTTTTCGACAGCTCCCCAACCGGCCTTCAATAAGAATTTCGAGATGTTGGCCGACGATATGATTCGCAACAGCCAACGGGGTTATACGACCTATATCCTATCGGAAAACCGCATCCAGATCGAACGATTGGAGAATATTTTCCATCAGATTGGCCGTGGTCAGGCCAAAGTGAAATCTTTGTCCGTGACGTTGCATCGGGGCTTTGTGGATAACGATCTCAAAATCGGATTTTATACCGATCATCAGATTTTCGACCGCTACCAGCGTTATCGTATCAACGGAGAGATCCGTCGCGACGAGCAGATGACCGTTGCCGAACTGAATCAGTTGCGTCCGGGCGATTATGTGGTGCATATCGATCACGGTGTGGGGCGGTTTGACGGATTGGTGAAGATCTCGGAAAACGGCAAAACACACGAAGCAATCAAATTGGTGTATAAGGATGGCGATGTGCTCTTTGTGAATGTCCATTCGTTGCACCGTATTTCGCGCTATAAAGCGGGCGATGGCGAGCCTCCGAAGGTGTATAAATTGGGCAGTGGGGCTTGGCAGAAACTCAAAAATGCCACCAAAAAGGCTGTCAAGGATATATCGCGCGAGTTGATTGCACTCTATGCGCGTCGTAAAGCATCGAAAGGTTTTGCGTTCTCTCCGGATAGTTACCTGCAACATGAGTTGGAAGCCTCGTTCCGTTGGGAAGATACTCCCGACCAACAAGCGGCTACTGTTGCAATAAAAAAGGATATGGAGTCCGATCAGCCGATGGATCGATTGGTGTGTGGTGATGTGGGATTCGGAAAAACCGAGGTGGCGATTCGCGCGGCATTTAAGGCGGCAACCGATGGTAAACAGGTGGCTGTGTTGGTGCCAACGACCATTTTGGCCTTGCAACATTATCGTTCGTTCTCGGAGCGGTTGCGAGATTTTCCGGTAAAGATCGAGTATATCAACCGCTCGAAATCGACCAAAGAGATCCGGCAGATTACCGAGGAGTTGGCATCCGGACAGATTGATATTTTGATCGGAACCCATAAGATGTTGGGAAAACAGATCCGTTTCCGCGATCTGGGGTTGCTTATCATCGACGAGGAGCAGAAGTTTGGTGTGGCCGCAAAGGAGAAACTTACGCAACTGAGTGTTTCGGTCGATACGCTGACGCTCACCGCCACACCCATTCCGCGTACCCTGCAATTCTCGCTGATGGGATCGCGTGACCTCTCGATCATCTCGACTCCTCCGCCTAACCGACAACCCATTGTCACCGAGTCGCATATCTTCTCCGAGGAGATCGTGCGTGATGCCATAGAGACCGAGTTGGCGCGTGGTGGTCAGGTCTATTTTGTGCATAATCGGGTCGAGGATTTGCGAACGTTGCAGGGGCTGATTATGCGCCTCTGTCCCAAAGCACGTGTAGTGGTGGGACATGGCAAGATGCCGGCCGAGGAGTTGGAGAAGGTCATCATGGATTTCATCTATGGCGAGTTCGATGTGCTGCTTGCGACGACTATCGTGGAGAATGGGATCGATATCCCGAATGCCAATACCATCATCATCAACGATGCTCAATATTTCGGGCTGAGCGATCTGCACCAATTGCGCGGACGAGTCGGGCGTAGTGATCGTAAGGCCTATTGCTATCTGCTCTCGCCGCCGGACAAACTCCTCTCGGAGGATGCTCGACGACGGTTGCGAGCTATCGAGGAGTTCTCGGATCTCGGTTCGGGATTCAATATTGCCATGCAGGACCTTGATATTCGAGGTGCCGGCAACCTGTTGGGAGCCGAGCAGAGTGGCTTTATTGCCGATATCGGTTTTGAAACCTATCAAAAGATCATGAACGAAGCAATTGCCGAATTGCGTGCCGAGGGGTTGAATGTGGCCGGATTGAGTCGTGGTGAAGAGCAGGCAATCGAGCAGTTGCATTATGTCGACGACTCGCATATCGAGATCGAAGTAGAGGCCGGTTTGCCAGATTCGTATGTCGCGCAACAGGCTGAACGTCTGAAACTCTACCGCGAATTGGATTCACTGAAAGATGAGAAGGCTTTGCAGGCTTTTGAAGCACGTCTCGTCGATCGCTTTGGAGCATTGCCCCGTGCTGTTCGCGAGCTGCTGAATGTGGTGCGTTTGCGCTGGGAGGCTATTCGGCTGGGAATGGAACGCGTGAAAGTGAAAAATGGTTTGATGATCGTACATTTCGTGGGAGAGGAAAACTCTCCGTTCTATAAAAGTTCCGTTTTTATGGAGCTGTTGCAACGTATTATCCAACACCCCGATCGATTTGTATTAAAACAGCACAATAATCGTTTGGCGATGACCGTTAGAAATGTCAAAGACGTGGAAGACGCCTATAAAACCCTTCAAAAATTATGAATCTGATTGTAGATATTGGCAATTCCCAAGTCAAGGTTGCCCTTTATGAGCAAGGAAAGTTTGTGGCGGAGTGCTCTGCTGCAACCATTTCCGAGGATCTTGTTTCCTACCTGCTTGCAGGTCGGCTGCCTTCGCAAGCCATCGTCAGCTCGACACGCGGAGATATGTCGGCTGTTGTTGCCTTGTTGCATCGATTCTGCTCGGATGTATTGATTTTTGATTATAAAACTCCCGTGCCGATTGCCAATATCTATCAAACTCCCGAAACGTTGGGAAGCGATCGGTTGGCTGCTGCTGTGGGGGCGATTACCCAATACCCCGATCGCAATGTGTTGATCGTTGATTTCGGCACAGCGTTGACTGTCGATCTGGTCACAGCCGATAAAACATTCTGCGGAGGCTGTATCTCCCCGGGAATGAATATGCGTTTCCGAGCTTTACACGACTATACGGCAAAGCTTCCGCTCTGCTGTCCCGATGAAGAGGACGCCTTGTTGGGCGACACCACAAAAAATGCCATTCAGCGCGGCGTGATGCACTCCATGATTTTCGAAGTAGAGGGATATATTGCCCGACTTCAAGAGAAAATCGATGATTTATCGATAATTTTTACCGGTGGAGACGCGAAATTTTTTGCGAAAAGAATTAAAAATACGATATTTGCAGACTGTAATCTGGTCTTATGCGGACTGGATAGAATTTTGGAGTATAATGCTTTTGAAAAGAAACTTGATTAAACTGCTGGTTGCGGTCGTAATGTTGTCGCCTCTTACCTTGCGGGCACAGACGAGTAGTGTGAATGCACATTCGCCCTACTCAATGTACGGAATCGGTGAACAGAATACCCTCGGATCGCTTCCGATGCGTTCGATGGGTGGTGCCGGTGTCGCATGGCGTGGTGCCGGTGTCGTTAATATGCTCAATCCTGCCGGTTATAGCGCGATCCCGCAAAAGAGTTTTCTCTTTAATTTTGGAGTTGAGGGCCAAAATTACTACAACTCCCAACGCGTGTCGGGTGTCGATAAAAGTTCGGCTTACAACACTTTTAACTTCCACGACATTGCTTTCCAAATGCCGTTGGCCAAGAAAATTGGTTTGGGTTTCAGCCTTTCGCCATATAGCTCGGTGGGGTACGACATTCGCTATGACCATCCGTTCGACCCGAACGATCCGGTTAGCTTGAACAAGGTGCAGTATAGTTATGTCGGCGACGGCGATGTTACCGAATTGAAGTTGGGTATCGGTTGGGAAGTGTTCAAGAATTTCTCGATCGGTATTGCCGCTCAATACTATTGGGGTGACATCAATCGTGAGTTTACGACAACCACCATCGGAATCATCGGCAATACGTCGCCTGTTACGACTGCCGGTAAAACCAATTACAGCGTTTCGCGATTCAAAGGTCAGATCGGTGTACAGTGGGTGCCGCTTGTCAACGAACGTCGGGCTTTGACCGTGGGAGCAACTTATGACTTCGGTGGAGACTTGAATCCGAGTGTCAGCAATACGATATATGCCTCTGGAGATGTACAAACCTCGGTGGTGCGAGACGAACAAATGTATCTGTCACTCTCTTTGCCGAAACAGTTTGCGATCGGAGTTAACTACCAAACTCCTCAATGGACTCTGTTGGCTGATTATGTTTATCAGGGATGGGGTAGTGGTAATACCGGAACCGAGCTCTCGGGCTCAACCGACGGCGTAAATTATGTGGTAGGATATACAAATACCAGCACCATAAAGTTGGGTGTCGAGTATGTCCCCTCGCGCTACGATGTTCGTAAATTCCTCAAACGTTGGATGTACCGGGTGGGATTCCGCTATGGCAACTACAACCAAACGTTCGATGGCCATAAATTGACCCAATATGCCGTGACCGCAGGTTTCGGCATTCCCGTAAAGTTTCTCGGTGTGACGACTATCGATGTGGGTGTAGAGTTTGGACGACGGGGATACAATGTAGCCGAGCGCATCGGGTTGGTGCGTCAGCAATATTTCAAATTCGCCGTAGGCTTTACGCTTTTTGCCGGTGGCGAAAATCAGGAATATTGGTTCTTGCGTCCTAAATACGATTAACGAATTGACAACATTAATAATAACTCTTAAAACATACCTATCATGAAAAACATTAAAATCTTATTCTCAGCGGTGTGCGCATTGACGGCTACGGTTGCCATGGCTCAGGACCTCAGTGATCCCCGTTATGCCAAGTGGGGTGAGACGGTTGAAGTTCGTCAGGAGAACATGCTGAATAGCAACTACTTGAAGGAGTCGATGGACAACCGCGATTACAATCGGGCTGCTTACTATTTCCAGCAGTTGGTGGCTAAATGTCCGTTAGCTTCGGAAAATACCTTTGTGCGCGGTACAGCCTTGTATAAAAACAAGATCAACCGTGCGAAGAGCTTGGCCGAAAAGAAGATGATGGTCGATTCGTTGATGTTGGTCTATGACCTGCGCGTGGAGCACTTCGGCGACCACCCCAAACGTGGTAAGGCTTATATCCTCGACCGTAAAGCACGCGAGGTGGTTATCTATAAACAGAACGATCGTGCCGCTATTCGCAAGGCGTTCCGCGATGCTATTGAAGCTGCCGGTGAGAATGTAAGTGCCGAGACCATTACACTCTACTTTGCCAACTTGTGCGAGGACTATAAGAATACCGACGAGGTGATGCCCGATGAGATCATCGCTGAATACGATCGTTATACTCCGTTCTTTGCCAACCACCCCGAGGCTGCCGAATATAAAACACAATTCGATGCTGCATTTGGTTTGAGTGGTGCTGCCAGTTGCGAGAACCTTGAAAAACTCTTCAAGGCCCGCATTGAGGCTGCTCCGAATGATAACGATCTGTTGGCTCAGGCTGTATCGTTGATGACACGCGCCAAGTGTGACAGCGAGTTTTATTTCTCGTTGGCCGAGAAGTATTATACGGTAAAACCGTCGGCAGAGACTGCCATGTTCCTCGCACAGGCTTTCCAAAACAAGGGCGATTATGAGCGTGCCATGAAGTATTTGGATGAGTCGCTTGCTGTTGAGAAGAATCCCGTTGAGCGCGAGAAACTGTTGGTTCGTATCGCTTTGGTTGCCATGGTGTCGAATGATGTTGCGAAGGCTGTTTCGGCTGCTCGTCAGGCAAACGAACTGAATCCCGAGGATGGTATTCCTTATTTCGTGTTGGGTCAATGCTTCTCGGGTCCTGCCGCTGCTTGCGGTGATTTCCGCGAAGCACGTTTCTGGGTTGCCTATGATATGATGCAGAAAGCGGTTGATCGTTTGCAGAACGATGCCGACTATCTGCCTACGGCTCAAAAACTTCTTGCCAGCTTCCGTGGCTACTTCCCCACCTCGGAGGAGTGTTTCATGCGTGAGTTGAAGGTGGGTACGACCTATCGTATCAATTGCGGTATTGCTGCCGGTCACACGACTACGGTGCGTGCCCGCTAATAGAATAAGCAAATTGCTGAATGAGACGAATCGTCGTGAAATATCTTTCGGTAGCACTCTCCGTTGTGGGGAGTGCTATCTTGCTATTCTCCTGCGATGCGTCGAAACCGGAAACCGACCCTGCGGCACTTGAAAAAATAATGACCGAGTATAGTGAGAATCTCGCTATTGTCATGTCGCAAAATGGACAGCGTTCCTACTTTTTCAAAACCCCGCAGGTCGAAGGGTACATGTTGGCGCGAGAACCTTATCGCGAGTTTCGCAAAGGAATCTCGATTACCACTTATAAAAACGATTCGCTCTCCGAGGTCGATGCCGTGCTTACGGCAAACTATGCCATCTATTATGAGAAACGCCAACTTTGGGAGGCCAAAGGAAATGTGGTGGTCGAAAAATCCGATGGCACAGAGTTCTATTCGCAACAATTGTTCTGGAATGCCCGAACGAAGAAGATCTACTCGAATGTCGATTCTAAGTTGGTGAAAAATGAGGGTCGCGATGTCTTTATCGGTGAAGGCTTTGAGTCGGATGAAGAGTTTAAGGATTGGCGATTCCGTCGCATGAAGGGGCGTATGGAGGTGACGGTACAGCCCTCCGAAGAGCCGGATTCTGTCGTTCGGGCACGTCGAGCCGGCGAAAAACCGTCGCAAGATGTTGCTCCCCAAACATCTCGACCGAAACCTTTTCAGAGTGTGACAGGCGATGCCGGCAAAAAACCGGTTGCAAAATCGTCACATCTCTCCCAACCATCGCGGAAAAGGCCTCCACGCCTCGATCCGCCCGTCAGTCGGAGAAGAGGTGATTTTGTCCCGCAAAATTTAGAACGATCGTTGCCCAAAATAGAATCCAAGGTTGCTGCGGGAGAGTCTGCATCGGCGTTTGCGGCAGAGCCCGTTGTTGAGTCTGCTTCTGCATTGCCGGCACAGTCGGAACAAAAGTTATTGAAACGCGAGCCTATTCGCAAAAAGAAGGAGTAATAAAAGGGTAGCAACCCTACTGAACCAAAAGAAAGATCTATGTGGTGGTCTTCGATATTGTTGATTTTTCTGGCATTACTCTTGTCGGCATTCTTCTCGGGTATGGAAATTGCCTTCACGAGTAAAAACCGCCTGAAACTCGAAATCGACCGTAAACAGAACCGTCTGTTCGATCGTATTGCTGCGGTGTTTGCACGACACCCGGGACAATATATTACCACGATCTTGGTGGGTAACAACATTGCATTGGTCGTTTATTCGCTCTATATGTCGTTGTTGTTGCGCGGAATTTTCCGACTACTAGGATTCGAGGAGTTGGCCAATTCTGGCTCGGTGGCGATCGAAACCGGTGTCTCCACGCTGATCATTATCTTCATGGGCGAGTTTCTGCCCAAGTCGATCTTTCGTAACAATCCGAATTTCTATTATCGGGCTTTGGCTCCCGTTATATTCTTTTTCTACATCCTGCTCTATCCCATTGCGCGGTTGACCACGTTGATCTCACAGGGTATTTTGTGGCTTTTCGGTCGTCGAACCGAGCCGCAACATGTTGCCACAACATTCAATCGCGACGATTTGGCGGCACTGCTCGAAACGGGAAATTCGGAGCAATCGGCGGATGCGGCCGATAACGAACTGAAACTCTTCCAAAATGCGTTGGATTTTGCCGATTTGCGGGTACGTGACTGCATGGTTCCGCGTGTGGATGTCGAGGCTGTGGATGTCGAAGATACCACAATCGAGGAGTTGACGGCGCGTTTTGTCGATACGAAATATTCGCGAATCTTTGTTTGGTGCAAGTCGATTGATAATATCATCGGCTATGTCAATTCAAAGAGCCTGTTTGCCGCACCGAAACGTATCGAAGATGCAATCATGCAGGTCAATTATGTTCCTGAAACCATGCCGTTGCAGTTGGTATTGCAAAATTTCATCAAACACCGTAATAATATTGCGGTCGTGATCGATGAATTCGGGGGTACGGCGGGAATTATTTCACTCGAAGATGTGCTGGAACAGATCTTCGGAGAGATTGAGGATGAACACGATGTGGCCGATTTGACCGAAAAACAAGTGTCGCCCGACGAATTCGTACTCTCTTGTCGATTGGAAGTCAAGTATTTGAATGAGAAATACGGACTTGGAATTACCGAAAGCCGCGAGTATGATACTTTGGCCGGATTCATCCTTTTTCACTACGAAGGAATCCCAGCGGCCGGCGAAATGCTGTTGATCGGTGACCTCCAATTGAAGGTGTTGCGTACGACAAGATCAAGAATTGAGTTGGCAAGAGTGAAAAAGTTGCAGTAATAATGACGTTTTTTCAGAATAAATTGCTACCTTTGACAGATAATTAGACACAAAACGAATAATTAACAATTTATATGGTAAGTTTAAACACTCTGCGAACCAAGTTCGGCATCGTGCTTTCGATTGTTATTGCACTGGCCCTCTTGGCATTTATTCTCTCCCTGAAAGCTGAAATGGGCTTCACGGGAAATGACCCCAAGATCGGTGAGATCAATGGTGAAAAAATCAACTATTCGGAGTACTACGATCTGTATCAGCAGATTCGTGATCAAAACAACGTACAGGAGAGCGACGAGCAACAGTCGGCTATGTTGGCCAACGCTGCTTGGCAGGCTCTGATTACCGAACGCGTACTGCAACCCGGTTTCGAGCAGTTGGGTCTTTGCGTTACGGAGGCCGAGCGTATGGCGATGATCTCGGGTCAACAGCCGTCGCAAACGCTCTACGGTATCTTTACCAACCCGCGTACGGGCGAATATAACGTTGCTGCCGTAAGCGATTTCCTTGCACAGGCCGAAACCAATCCGCAGGCACGTGCAGCTTGGACACAGATCAACCGTCAACTTCGTGTCGAGCGCGAAATGCAAAAATATCAAGGTCTGATCCGTGGCGGTGCTTATGTAACCTCGTTGGAGGTGGCCGATGGCGTGGCTGCTGCCAATACCTCGTTCGCCGGTAAATGGGTAGGTAAGAAATATACCGCAGTGCCCGATTCGTTGGTTACGGTATCCTCTGCCGAGATCAAGGAGTATTACAACAGCCATAAAAACAACTATGCGCAAACTCCCAACCGTACGCTTTCGTATGTTGTGTTTGAGGTGGCTCCTACCGAGGCTGACTTGGCCGCTTTGGAGGCCAAAGCCAAGGAGGTGGGTGCTGAGTTTGCTGCTGCCGAAAATGTGAAATCCTATGTGCGTGGCAACCGTCAGGGCTCTATTGCCGATAACTATGTTACGGCAGCTCAACTGACAAGCGAGGAGGCCGAGGCTTTGATGGCCGGTAAGACCTATGGTCCGGTGTTGAAGAATAACGAATGGACCATGTCGCGTGCATTGTCCTCGAAGATGGTGCCCGACTCGCTCGGTATCCGTCATATCGTATTGCCTTATACCGAGGAGAAGTTGGCTGACAGCCTCTTGCAGGCAGCTCGCGCCGGTGCCGATTTCGCCAAACTTGCTGCTCAACATTCGGTATATGAGGCTACTGCTGCTAATGGCGGTGAGGTAGGTGTTGTCCCGTTCTCGGGCTTTACCAACGAATTTGCCGAGGCTTTGACCAGTGTTAAAAAGGGTGATATCGTGAAAGTTGCTGCCGGAGATGCGATCCAGATCATGCAGGTCTACCGTGCCGACAAACCGGTAAAACATGTACAGGTGGCTACTATCACCTATCCGTTGGTTGCTTCGGAGGCTACGCGTCGCGATATTCATAATCAGGCCGGAACATTCTCGGTAAATGCGAAAGAGTCGGCCGCTGCATTCAACGAGGCTGCTTCGAAGGCTGCTATTACACCGCGTATTGCAGTGTTGGCACAAGGCGATCGTCTGTTGCGTGGTTTGGAGGATTCTCATGAGGTTGCCCGCTGGGCATTCGGTGCCGAGGAGGGCGAAGTTTCGGAGATCTTCACCGTGGGCAAAGATTATGTGATTGCCGTGCTCACCGAGATCGACGACAATGACTATAAATCGGTCGAGAAGGTCGCTGCTCAGATTCGTTCGCAACTTATCCGCGATAAGAAATATGACTATATCGTCAAGAACCTGACCGGCACAACTCTCGAAGAGCAGGCAGCAAGTCTCGGCTCGGAGGTTGCCGATTTCGAGCAGGTTACCTATGGCTCGTATTATATCCCGGGTATGGGTGTTGAGCCGCGTGTGGTAGGTGCTATTGCTGCCGCCGAGAAGGATGCTGTTTCAGCTCCTGTGAAGGGTATGCAGGGTGTCTATGTCTTCCGTGTGGACAATGTTGCCACCGAGGAGAAACAGACCACCGATGGCGAGCGTGTACGTGCCCAAGCCATGGCCGAGGGTATGGCACAGCAGTTTGCTATTCCGGCAATTCAGCAGATGGCAAAGATTCAGGACTTGCGCGGCAAATATTTCTAATCGAAACAGCCGATTGCTATAATTTGTGCGCTCGACGATTGTCGGGCGCACATTTTTTTTGCGAATCCTTTTTCTTTTATTACTTTTGTATTCGGATCGGCAGAGGGCTGATCCGACATTTAAGAAAAGAAGCGTTATGCTTATCTTGTAGTTTGAGAACGTAGGAAATTTTCAAAATATATACGAGGATGGCATGGCGGTTTCTACGCATATGGCGTGGACTGCTATTCCTACATCTGTATATATTGGGTTTTTCCTACGACCTTCAAACTAAGACGTGGTGTATCAGTTCCACGCTTCTTATTTGATTACAGTCCTTGTGGAGCTGGGAGGGCAAGAAGAGACCTAAAATCTATGAAAAAGTTGTTTTTCTTTGTGGTGGCGATGGTGTGCGCAGTAGGAGTGTATGCACAAACCTTCCCCAAGGAGATTGTAATCGTTGACCCGTTTACCATGTCAATGGGGATCGATCCTGGCGTTTGTCATCGTGTGCGAAGTGAAATAATGAGCGAATTGTCAAAACTGAAAAATATAGAAATAGTTGATGCTCTTGTCGATTCGCGCTTGTCGAAACTTTATGCCAATCGTAAGGTTGAGGATGTTGTGACCGAAACGAATTGGAAAACGGAGAGTGATGCGATCTACAAGTCTATGGCTGCTACCAAATTATTGAAAGGCCAAATAGATTTATATAATGTCCGAGTATTTGAAGGACCCGATGTTACAGGTAATGGTTCCCTGATTACATATATTACGAATTTGAGTTTTGCGTTGTCGGTCTATAATATTGCCGATGGAACATTGGTCAGCTCGAAAAATTTTAACTCGCGCGCGATGAGTGCTGTATCACGAACGAGTTCGTTTGATAAAGCTTTCAAAAAATTGGAGGAAGATGTTAGGATGTTTTGTCTCAAAAGCTTTAAGATGAGAACTTATGTGTTGGAATTGGGCGAACCTAATAAAAAAGGTGTTGTCAAAGATATTTGGATTGCGGGCGGTGCCAATATCGGTGTGAGCCAAGATATGGCCTTGTCGGTTTTGTTGGAGAAGAAGATCGGCCCGAATACCATCTATCAGCCGATCGGGCATGTGGTAGCCAAAGAGGTACATGAAACAACAGCTCGTTGCGAACTATCAAACTCCAAAGAGAGTGCGGCCGTGAAAGAGGCATTTGGTGCAGGCAAAAAAATCTATGTCGAAGTTGTAACCAAATAGCCATTAGACAATAGTTTCCTATTGTAAGGGAGGCCTTCGAACAAAATCCCATCTGCGCCAAAAGATCACAAATTTTTGGTGCGGATGGGATTTCTAACTTTGTTTTTATCCGAAATTTGTACATTATTTCTATTTGTTGCTCAGTTTCTGTTATTTTGTTAACAATTTTTTGCTTTAAGTCATAAAAGTTTCGTAACTTTACCTGCTTTTTGGAGTGTAACCATTAAATGCAAACGAAAACTCATACTAATCTCTAAATAGTTATGGCAAATACCAAATCTGAAAAGCTGTTCGCCGAGTTCCCCGCAGTGCCTACCGAGGCATGGGAAGAGGTGATTACAGCCGACTTGAAAGGTGCCGATTATGAGCGTAAGTTGGTATGGCGTACGGGCGAAGGTTTCAATGTTCGTCCCTACTATCGTGCCGAAAACCTCGAAGGCATCAAATTCTTGGGCTCGCAAGCCGGCGAGTTCCCTTATGTGCGCGGTACGCGTTCGCACAACCGCTGGAAGGTGCATCAGACCGTTACGGTTGCTGATCCCGCCGCTGCAAACGCCGAAGCTCTCGACATTCTGAATAAGGGTGTTGATTCGCTCGGTTTCTGCATCGCCAAAGAGGAGTTGACGGCTGCCGATCTCGACACGCTGTTGGCCGGAATCTCGATCCCCGCAATCTCGATGAGCTTCTGCGGTGCGAAGATGGCAGACGTGGTAGAGCTGATGCTCGCCAAACTCGAAAAAGACGGCGTGGCCAAAGAGGATGCCTCGATCGCATTCTCGATCGACCCGCTGGTAAACGGTCTTTCGCAGAAGGGTGATTTCTGCTCGCCGAACGGTGAGACCTGCTTCGCCCGCATCGCCGAGTTGATCAACAAAACTGCCGAGTGGAAGAATATCCGCCTCGTGACGGTGAATGCTGCAATTTTCAGCAACGCCGGCTCGACAATCGTCGAGGAGTTGGCTTTCGCGTTGGCTGCCGGTAACGACTACCTTGCACGTTTGACCGATGCAGGTGTAAATGTTGATACCGCTGCCCGCAAGATCCGTTTTGCATTCTCTGTAACGGCCAACTACTTCATGGAGATCGCCAAATTCCGTGCCGCCCGTATGCTGTGGGCTAACATCGTGAAGGGCTACAATCCGGAGAAGAACTGCGCTTGCAAGATGCAGATCCATGCCGAGACTTCGCGTTGGAACCAAACGGTTTACGACCCCTATGTAAATATGTTGCGCGGTACTACCGAGGCCATGTCGGCTACGATCGGTGGTGTGCAATCGTTGGAGGTTGTGCCTTTTGACGCTTCGTTCGGTACTCCCACCGAGTTCTCGAAACGCATTGCTCGCAATGTCGAGTTGCTCTTGAAACACGAGTCGCACTTCGACCAAGTGGTTGACCCTGCCGGTGGTTCGTACTACATCGAGAACCTTACGCAATCGATCGCTGCCGAGGCGTGGAAACTCTTCCTCGAAATCGAGGCTAAGGGTGGTTATACCGAGGCTTACAAAGCCGGTTTCATCGTGGAGCGCGTGAATGCCTCGGCTGTTGCCAAAGATAAGAACATCGCTACACGCCGTCAGATCCTGCTCGGCGCTAACCAATACCCCAACTTCACGGAGGTTGCTCCCGAGGAGATCGCTGCTGCATCGGTTACTCGTGCCGCTGCCGAGGGTAACGTGCTGACTCCCTATCGTGGTGCTATGGCATTCGAGGAGATGCGTCTGCATGTGGATCGCAGCGGCAAACAGCCGAAAGCCTTCATGTTGACTTGTGGAAGTCTGGCAATGGCTCGTGCTCGTGCACAGTTCTCGTGCAACTTCTTCGCTTGCGCCGGTATACGTGTACAAGACAACACGTTCTTCAAGTCGGTAGAAGAGGGCGTTCAGGCTGCTCTCGATTCGAAAGCCGAGATCGTGGTGGTTTGCGCTTCGGACGACGACTACGCAACAGTAGCTCCGCAGGTGAAAGAGTTGCTCGGTGGCAAGGCGATCCTTGTGGTAGCCGGAGCTCCGGCTTGCACTCCCGAGTTGGAGGCACAGGGCATTACGAACTTCATCAACGTGAAGTCGAATGTGCTCGAAACATTGAAGTTCTACCTTAAAGAGATGGGAATCTAATCATGAGACCGAATTTTTCTGAATTGAAATACGACGGAGGTGCACAGCAGAGCTGCTGCGCTTCGAAAGGCTGCGGACAGGTTGAGCCGTGGCTGACGGCCGAGCAAATTCCCGTTAAGGGTGCTTATACGGCCGAGGATTTGGAGGGCATGGAGCACCTCAACTACGCTGCGGGTATGGCCCCGTTCTTGCGTGGTCCTTACTCCACGATGTATGTAATGCGTCCGTGGACTATTCGTCAGTATGCCGGTTTCTCGACAGCTGAGGAGTCCAACGCATTCTATCGTCGTAACCTCGCCGCAGGCCAGAAGGGTCTGTCGGTGGCGTTCGACCTTGCTACACACCGTGGCTACGATGCCGATCACCCGCGTGTAGTGGGTGACGTAGGTAAAGCCGGTGTGTCGATCTGCTCGGTAGAGGATATGAAAGTGTTGTTCAATGGTATTCCGCTCGACAAGATGTCGGTGTCGATGACCATGAACGGTGCCGTGTTGCCCGTTTTGGCCTTCTACATCGTGACGGGTTTGGAGCAGGGTGCAACGCTTGATCAGTTGGCCGGTACGATCCAGAACGACATTTTGAAGGAGTTCATGGTGCGTAACACCTATATCTATCCGCCCGAGTTCTCGATGCGCATCATCGCCGATATCTTCGAGTACACTTCGAAGAATATGCCCAAGTTCAACTCGATCTCGATTTCGGGTTACCACATGCAGGAGGCAGGTGCTACCGCTGATATCGAGTTGGCTTACACGTTGGCCGACGGCTTGGAGTACCTGCGTGCAGGTATCAACGCCGGTATGTCGGTAGATGCTTTTGCTCCGCGTCTGTCGTTCTTCTGGGCTATCGGTATGAACCACTTCATGGAGATCGCCAAGATGCGTGCAGCCCGTATGTTGTGGGCCAAGATTGTGAAGCAGTTCGAGCCGAAGAACCCCAAATCGTTGGCATTGCGTACCCACTCGCAAACTTCGGGTTGGTCGCTTACCGAGCAAGATCCGTTCAACAACGTGGCTCGTACGGCAATTGAGGCTATGGGTGCTGCTTTGGGTCACACTCAGTCGTTGCACACCAACGCTCTCGACGAGGCTATCGCTCTGCCGACCGACTTCTCAGCACGTATTGCTCGTAACACGCAGATCTACATTCAGGAGGAGACTAACGTATGCCGCGAGGTTGACCCGTGGGCAGGTTCGTACTATGTAGAGACCTTGACCAACGAGATCGCACACAAAGCTTGGGAGCATATTCAAGAGATCGAGAAACTCGGCGGTATGGCCAAAGCTATCGAGACCGGTATTCCGAAGATGCGTATCGAGGAGGCTTCGGCTCGTACACAGGCTCGTATCGACTCGGGTGAGCAGAAGATCATCGGCTTGAACGAGTACCGTTTGGAGAAAGAGGCTCCGATCGATATCCTTGCCGTTGACAATACCGCTGTTCGCGAGAGTCAGGTTAAGCGCTTGAAGGAGTTGCGTGCAAACCGCGACGAGGCTGCCGTGAAGAAGGCTCTCGACGCCATCACCGAGTGTGTGAAGACCAAGCAGGGCAACCTGTTGGAGTTGGCCGTAGAGGCTGCAAAAGTTCGCGCAACACTTGGCGAGATTTCGGATGCCTGCGAGGTTGTTGTAGGCCGTTACAAAGCCGTTATTCGTTCCATTTCAGGAGTTTATAGTTCAGCTGTGAAAAACGATGAATCGTTCGAGCGTGCCAAGGAGTTGTGCGCCGAATTTGCGAAGAAAGAGGGTCGCCAGCCGCGTGTTATGATCGCGAAGCTGGGTCAGGATGGTCACGACCGCGGTGCTAAGGTTGTAGCCACGGGTTTTGCCGATATCGGTTTCGACGTGGATATGGGTCCGCTCTTCCAGACTCCCGAGGAGGCTGCTAAGCAAGCTGTCGAGAATGACGTACACGTTGTGGGTGTTTCGTCGTTGGCTGCCGGTCACTTGACACTTGTTCCGCAGATCATCGCTGAGCTGAAAAAGCAGGGTCGTGAGGATATCATCGTCGTTGTCGGTGGTGTGATCCCCGCTCAGGATTACGATGCACTCTATCGTGATGGCGCTGCTGCCATCTTCGGCCCCGGTACGAAGATAGCCGTTGCGGCTATCAAGATGCTTGAAATCTTGATGGAGGAGTAATCTCCTTTTAGGACTCTATTGATAGGGCATTCGACCTTTTATTAGGTCGGATGCCTTTTTTTGTCTCCTCATTTTCTCAAACGGCACAAATCGGAATAATAGTTGAAAACTATATCATAATATCTGTAAATTCTTGCAATGTCCAAAATCACTGTGAATAAAATAACAGATGATTTTTGGGGCTATTTTCTGAAAATGATAGCTAAAAATATGGATTAACACGGAAAAATGACCTATTTTTCGAAAAAAAGTCGAAAAAATGAGGGCTTTGTGAAAAAATCTATTTTTTGGTGTGATAATATAAACGAAAATAAACTACATTTGTAACCGAAAAGAATAACATGTGCGGTAAGGAAGATCACTCAACAATATTTAGGTTAATGAGCGCTGTATAATAGCAGTGATCCCGTAATGGTTCAAGTTGGGTTTTTAGTTAGCAAACGGGATGCTTCCTTACCAAACATGTTTTTTTTGGATAGATCGATAGGAGATGCTCCAACTCGATGATTAATCCCAAGCCTATGTCTTTGCTTAGATTCAAAATGGTTGACGCGGCTATAAACCATGCCGCAGTAGATGTTAAAGCTCCCGAAGGACATCCTTCGGAGTACTTTGGTGAGAAGGTTTTCAATCGGGCTGCCATGCGCAAATATCTCGATAAGAAAACATATTTGATATTATTGGAAACGATGGAGATGCGGACACCTCTGCCGCGAGAAGTTGCCAATAGTGTCGCAGCCGGTATGCGCCAATGGGCCTTGGATCATGGTGCAGATCACTATACCCACTGGTTTCAACCACTGACAGGTGGAACGGCCGAGAAACACGATGCTTTTGCCGAGCCGGATGGTGAGGGTGGTGTTTTGGAGGAGTTGTCCGGAAAGCTACTTGTGCAACAGGAATCAGATGCTTCGTCGTTCCCGAATGGCGGTATCCGAAATACCTTCGAGGCGCGTGGCTATTCGGCATGGGATCCGACATCGCCGGCCTTTATTGTGGATACGACGCTTTGTATCCCGACCGTATTCATCTCTTATGCGGGGGAGGCTCTTGATTATAAAGTACCTTTACTGCGCTCGATTTCGGCTGTGGATAAGGCGGCTACGGAGGTGTGCCATTATTTTGATAAGAATGTGCAGCGTGTTTTCTCCTATTTGGGTTGGGAACAGGAGTTCTTCTTGGTGGATGAGAGTCTGTGGGCTGTTCGTCCCGATCTTATGCTGACAGGACGTACACTGATGGGGCATGAGTCCGCTAAGAACCAGCAACTCGAAGATCACTATTTTGGTGCAATTCCTACACGGGTAATCGCCTTCATGCGCGATTTGGAATATGAATGTCTGAAATTGGGTATTCCGGTGAAAACCCGACATAACGAGGTTGCCCCCAATCAGTTTGAGTTGGCTCCGGTCTATGAGGAAACCAACCTTGCCAACGACCACAACCAACTCCTGATGACCATCATGGATAAGATTGCCCGCCGGCATAAGTTCCGTGTCTTGTTGCATGAAAAACCGTTCAAAGGAATCAATGGCTCCGGCAAGCATAACAATTGGTCGTTAGGTACCGATGCCGGTGTGAACTTATTGGGTCCGGGTAAGACGGCTTCGGATAATTTGCAGTTTATAACCTTCCTCGTGAATGTAATTTCAGCCGTACACAAGTACAACGGCTTGCTGAAAGCAGCAATCATGAGTGCCACAAATGCGCATCGTTTGGGTGCCAATGAGGCACCTCCGGCTATTATCTCGACATTCTTGGGCTCTCAAATCTCCTCTGTCTTGGATAAATTGGCCGCGAGTCGTAATGATGACGACATTCGATTCGATGCAAAGAATGTTTTCCGCATGAGTGGTGTATCGCATATGCCGACCTTGCTTTTGGATAATACCGATCGTAATCGTACCTCGCCTTTTGCCTTTACGGGTAATCGTTTCGAGTTCCGTGCTGTGGGATCGTGTGCCAATTGTGCCGAGGCGATGATTGTCCTAAACTCGATTACAGCTGCAGAACTTACCGAGTTCAAGCAGGCAGTGGATGCCAAAATTGAGGCAGGAGCTAAAAAGGAGAAGGCGATTTATGAGGTGTTGAAACGAATGATCAAGGCTTGCGAGCCGATCCGTTTCGATGGTAACGGTTACTCAGAGGAGTGGAGAACAGAAGCCGCCAAACGCGGATTGGATTGCGAGACCTCCACGCCGATTAATTTCGATCGTTTCCTCGATGAACGTACGATGAAGATGTTCAACGATTTGGGGGTATTCTCAAAGGTCGAGTTGGAAGCACGGGCCGAAGTTAAGTGGGAGACTTATACCAAGAAGATCCAGATCGAAGGTCGTGTACTTGGAGATCTGACAATGAATCATATTGTGCCAACTGCTTCGAAATACGAGGCTCTGCTGCTCGATAAAGTCTATAAGATGTCACAAATTCCGGAGTTGAATGCTGCGGCAGATATCGAATTGATCAAGAAGATTCAAGATCATATGGCTTCCATTCAGCGTTTAACCAACGAGATGACCGAGGCTCGTAAACAGGCCAATAAAATTGAAGATCAGCGAGAAAAAGCAATTGCTTATCATGATCGGGTTGCTGTATTCTTCGATGAGATTCGTTATCATATCGATAAACTCGAAGAGATTGTCGATGATCAGATGTGGCCGTTACCCAAGTATCGGGAGTTGTTATTCCTACGATAGGATTTAAGGCTTCAAACTCTGATAATGCCCCGATGGTACTTCCGTCGGGGCTCTTTATATCATTACCCATTATCTTATCCTCTCTCAACGTTATTGCGGCGGTGGAAACAAAAAAATCCGATCTGCTTAGGATCGGACTTGTCGGATGAGAATAAAATTCTCTTATTCCTCAGTGCGGTAGGTGTGCTCTACGTAAATGGCGTGTTGCATAGCCTCACGCTTAGCGATCGACGGTTTGGTGAAGTACTGGCGGCGGCGAAGCTCTTTCAGTACGCCCGTGCGCTCGTATTTACGTTTGAACTTTTTCAGGGCGCGCTCGATGTTTTCGCCCTCTTTTACCGGCATGATAATCATAGTTGTTTGTGTTTTTTGTTTTGTTGTTAATATTCTGTTTTTTTGTTGGGTTGGGGTATGCATCCTCCGGATGTCTGCCCCGAAAATGAGAGTTTATCTGTCGTTGTGACCGCTTAAAGAGCCAAATCGCAGGTAGGGAGCCAAACGGGCTGCCTCCTCGCGGGTCAATATGTTCTCTTGGACTAACTCTTCAACGGTACTCCAACCTCCTTTCAACTGTCTTTGTTTTAATAATCGCCGAAGCGAACGGGGCGCCAAGTAGGGATGACGTGCCAATTCGTTCGGGCTTGCAAAGTTAATATCAATTTTTTGAATTTCACAACTATCGCAATAAATTTGTTGTAAAATTTTTTCGTAATTGCGTTCTGTGATTCCCGGAACCTCGCTTAACTGCTCAACTCGTAGAAAACCACCGAGACGTTCGCGGTATTGAAGAATACGTCCGACAGTCTTTTCACCGATACCCACGATGTTGCGAAGTGTCGCAGAATCGGCGGTGTTTAATTCGATTCGTGTTTCGCCTGCGCGGAGCGGTCGTTCCGGAAAGATGATATATGGTTCGAGAGCTGTGGCTACCGAGTCGCTGATGACATAGCAGGCTCGGAACTCTTCCATGTCGCGAATCCCGCTTAAATCCCGCCAACGAATGAAAGCCTCGGCTTGTCGTTTCGAAAGAGCCCCGATGGCGCGAAGATAGCGGGCGCTGACGGTGTCTATGCGGAATAAAGAAGGGGCAAGGCGTTCGGTGATCAGTCGTTCGCGACGGTATTTTTGGGGCGCTATGGCATAACGACGTCCGATGCGTATGTAGGGACGCAATGCGCGATAGAGAGAGTCGTCGATACCGTAACAGAGTGTCATATCTTCGGGAATACGAAAAATCTTGCCGGCAGCCCGATATTTCAATAAACTGACAGCCTGATATTTTGTGAACCCGAGTAGTCGTAACTCGTCGAAATCGGCCGTATTGGGATCGAACGGATGTAGCGATATGGAGTCTTTTCGGCTCTCTAATTCCTGTGTTATCCGCTGTGCAATTTCGGGAGTTGTTTTGGGACGAATGAATATAATGATGAGTATGACCAATAGAGCCAAAGGTACGAAAAGGATCAAGGCCCGTATTTCACGATCGGAGAAGAATTTTGCCATCTTGATTTGGTTTTTGGAGATACTATCGGAAATTGACAACTTCGGGTCGGGTCGGTCGGTAACGGAATTGTTCGAGACGTGTACTGCTCGAAAGACGGAAATAGTCACAACCGACAAGACCGCCCTTGCCGAATGCAATACCCAGACGGATCTGAATGGTACTGAAAATCAAACGTTCATTTTTGATACGCAACCCCCCTCCCAACGTGGCAAAAAAGTTATTTTTGAAGATGTTGGGTGAGTCTCCGAGCAGTCCGAAGTCGGTAAATCCAAAGAATGCAAATCGAAATCCCCACGGTTGAAAAGGAGTGAAAAATACGGTTTCGCTGTTTAGTACCATTCGGTTGGTGCCGGTCAGATTTTCGCTGAGGGCTTGCGGCCCGTTGGGATGGGTGAAAATAATGCTCTCGTTGTTCCCTTGTTTGCGATTCCAACCTTGGGTGTAGTTGAGCGAAAGGAACTGACGTATGCGATTGCGACGCAGCATGAAAAGGTTTGAAAACCATTGCAAATCGACGTCTATGGCGCTATGACTCCATGCGCCGTTGCGGTGGTTGATATAGCTTCCGAAGGTTAATCCGCCCATAAGATACCCAATGCTGTAATAGTTTCCGGTGCGGTAGCTCATGCCGAGGTAGAAAGCATCTTCGAATTCGCCCCATGAGTACCCCGACACCAACTCTGCTTTGTATCCCGTAGGCAGATACTCTCTTAGACCGTAGCCATATACCATATTGATCGATAGAAATCGCTCGCGATAGAGACCGATACCTCCAAGCAGTTGTTGGACATTATGCATGGCCGGATTGAGATCAGCTGCGATCGTTGGCCGTTCGAGAAAGTGGGCTTTGTGGTAATGTCCGGTGATGAAGATGCTCGATCGTAGCGAGTTGATTTGGCGGGATATACCTGCCCATATATTGATATTACGACTCCTGGCCATGCGAATTGTATCCTCTTCGCGCATGTAGTACTCCGAACGATTGTTGCTGTAAGTGGCACCTAATTCGTAGTCGGTAGGTTTGAGAAACTCCTTGACGATACTCAATTGCAGTGCCTTTTCGGCAAAGTCGCGTCCCACCTTGACAGAAGCGGTGTAGAACGATCCCCAAAGGTTGGGAATCTCATAGGTGAATAGATTGCCGCCATAAGAGAAATCCTTGCGGTCGAAGTTGGTCAGGATCTCGAATTTATGCCCCCAGCCGATCATGTTGCCATCGGAAATACCAACTGTTGTACGATTTCGGGAGCGTAGCGAGGCATCGATCTCGATAGACCAACTATCGCGTGTCCGCAAAACAAGATTGACCCTTGTGGTGTCAATGGAGTCGGGGGTCACGACAATCTCGGTGTCGGAAATATAGGGGCGCGAGCGAAGCAGTTGCAGACTGCGCACAATGAGCTCGGGGTCGAGCTTTTCGTTGGTGCGAAAGAGCAGGTCACGTCGAATGATACGTTCGCGAGTCAGTACATGGAGCTTATTTCCTGCTCGTTCGAGCCAATGACCATCGGAGGGGAATATCTGTTGGCGGTCAATCCTGATTTCGCCAATGATCTTTCCCTCGTAATGTTCCAAAGCCTGCGTCTCGTCGAGTACTCGTCCGCTGGCAGTGGTGTCTCGCTGGGGTTTGAGAAAAAAGGTGTTGTAGAGCAGTCGGGGAACAGTTCGTCGGGTACTCTTCGATTGTATGCTGTCGTAAAGACGTTGATTGCGCTCGGTGATGCGGTTTTCCAGAGAGTCGCTTCTCCTGAGGGTGTGATGTTGTGATCTCCGGCGGGCAGATTTGTCGGGGGCAGCCTGTTGTGCGCAAACAGGAAGAAGGGCAAACAAGAGCCATAAAAATATGCCTAACCGGTGAAACATTCAGGGCGAATCGTTATTGGATTGAAGGGGCAAGTCCTTCGGTTGTAAAACGTGAAAAGTCGATAAAACGTATCTGTCAAAAGCCTTTTTCTCCAAAATCGGAGTCTCCTCCGGTTTGTGGTAAAGGGGTTTTTCCGACCGAAAGGAGATTTGGGAGATGCTAAAACGGGAAAAGTCCGCTTGAAACGGACTTTCCGGATATAATATGCAGAACTCCTTTGATGACAAGATGCCGAAACATCGTGCCATCCTGATTCCTGCCGGTTGTCGGTTATAGTCTTCCCTCTTTGGCCTCGATACATTCGGTGGCGTGGGGAACTCTCATCAGACGCTCTTTGGGAATCAACTTGCCTGTGGTTTTGCAGATTCCATAGGTCTTGTTTTCGATGCGCACGAGAGCCATCTCCAAATTGCGGATAAACTTCATTTGGTGTGTGGCCAAACGTCCGCTCTCCTCTTTGGAAAGAGTTGCAGCTCCCTCTTCGAGTACTTTGAACGTTGGAGAGGTGTCCTCTGTGTCGTTGCCGGCGGAGTGTGTAATGGAGGCGCGCAATAATTCGTAATCATCGCGAGCGTTCTCTAATTTTTTCAGAATAAGTTGGCGGAACTCTTCGAGTTCGGCATCGCTGTATCTGCTTCTTTCGTCAGCCATAATAATATATCTTAATATTAATAAGTATAAAGGAATTCTCTTGGCCGATTCTCTTTTGACTCATGAATTTGAGCGTCGAGTTGAACCTCTTGTGATATTCCTTTATGTAAAATTAAAAATATTTTCCCGAAAAACCAAATTTTTCGGGAAAATATCTGCAATTCTGCTCTCCGAAGGAGAACGACCTATATGCGTGTTATGGCGATGCGGATCGGAATTTCGTCGATGTCTGATGTTACAATTGTGCTTCCAGAGGGTTCCGTCGCAGCTTTTACCGCTACGGCAAGCGTTTGAGAAGCAATGTAATCGGCGAATTCTGCAAGAGCCGGAGCAACCAAATCCAACTGCTCGATCTCCACGCGGATGCGGTCGGTAACCTCGAAACCGGAATCTTTGCGGATATTTTGGATGCGGTTGATCAATTCGCGTGCCACGCCTTCGGCGCGAAGTTCGTCGGTAATGGTGATGTCCAAAGCAACCGTCAGTTTTCCCTCCGTAGCAACAAGCCACCCGGGCATATCCTCCGAGGTGATCTCGAAATCGGCAGCGGTGACCGTGATCTGTTCGTCGCCCATGTTGAGAATCGTCTCTGCAGCTTGTTCGATCTCGGCAATGCGCTCTTGCGAGAACTCGGCGGTCATGGCCGCAATCTGCTTCATGTATTTGCCGTAACGTGGACCTAACGTCTTGAAATTAGGCTTGATGCGCTTGGTAATGATTCCAGCGGTATTTTCGATCAATTCGATCTCTTTGACATTCACCTCGTTCATAACCAATCCTTTGACCGCCTCTACGTGCGCAGCAACAGCGGGGTCGAGTACCGGAATGAGGATCTTTTGTAGCGGCTGACGTACCTTGATCGATACTTTACGGCGCAATGCCAATACCATCGAAGAGAGTTGTTGCGAGAGAGCCATCGTTGCCTCCAAGTTGGTGTCGATGAGCGACTCGTCGGCTTTCGGGAACATCGCAAGGTGTACCGAGGTGTCGTTATGGCGACCACTCATGGCGTTCAAATCGGTGAAAATACGATCGGTAATGAACGGTGCGAACGGTGCGGCAATCAATGCCACAGTCTCCAAGCAGGTGTAGAGTGTCTGGTAAGCCGCAAGTTTGTCTTGGGTCATCTCTCCGCCCCAGAAACGTTTGCGGTTAAGACGTACATACCAGTTGGAGAGGTTCTCGCCGACAAACTCCTGAATGGCGCGAGCTGCCGGAGTGGGATCGTAGTTTTCGAGCGATTCGGTAACCTCTTTGACCAAAGTATTCAACAACGAGATGATCCAACGATCGATCTCGGGGCGTTTGGCAACGGGGATCTCCGGTTCTTGTCCGGTGAATCCATCGACATTGGCATAGAGGGCAAAGAACGAATAGGTGTTGTAAAGCGTGCCGAAGAATTTGCGACGCACTTCATCCACTCCGTCCTTGTCGAATTTGAGGTTGTCCCACGGCTGGGAGTTGGAGATCATATACCAACGGGTTGCATCGGCACCGTAGGTTGCAAGCACCTCAAACGGATCGACGGCATTGCCCAAACGTTTTGACATCTTGTTGCCGTTTTTGTCGAGTACCAAACCATTGGAAATGATATTCTTGAATGCGACCGAGTCAAAGAGCATCGTGGCAATGGCGTGCAAAGTAAAGAACCAGCCGCGCGTTTGATCAACACCTTCGGCAATAAAATCGGAAGGGAAGACTTGCGAGAAATTCTCTTTGTTCTCGAAGGGGTAGTGTACCTGCGCATAAGGCATGGCACCAGAGTCAAACCATACATCGATCAGGTCGGCTTCGCGACGCATGGGTTCACCTTTCGATGAAACCAAAACGATCGAATCAACATAGGGGCGGTGCAGGTCGATGCGCTCTGTCGAGTAGTTCTCGGCCGACATGTCGCCAACTCTGAAATTCTTATATGGGTTCTCCTGCATGATGCCGGCAGCAATCGATTTTTCGATCTCGGTCATCAACTCTTCGGTCGAGCCGATGCACTTCAATTCCGAACGATCTTCCGTGGCCCAAATCGGCAGCGGAGTGCCCCAAAAGCGTGAGCGCGAAAGATTCCAGTCGTTGAGGTTTTCGAGCCACTTGCCAAAACGTCCCGTACCGGTCGATTCGGGGCGCCAACGGATCGTCTTGTTCAACTCGATCATGCGCTCTTTGAGTGCCGTGGTACGAATAAACCACGAGTCGAGCGGATAATAGAGTACTGGTTTGTCGGTTCGCCAGCAGTGGGGGTAGTTGTGGACGTGTTTTTCGATCTTGAAAGCTTTTCCTGCGGCCTTCATCTGCAAACAGATATAGACGTCGAGCGATTCGGCAGCGGCAGCAGCCTGTTCGTCGTAGCGACCATCGACCGTAAACTGCGGATCGTAAGCATTCTTTACCCAACGGCCGGCATATTCGGCGTAGGCCGTTGTGTCAACACAGGTTTTTACAAACTCTTCGTCCAACTCCTCTAACAGGTAAAATTTACCCGTAAGGTCAACCATTGGGCGTGTTTCGCCTTTCTTGTTGATCATGAAGAGCGAGGGAATACCGGCAGCGCGAGCCACAAAGGCGTCGTCGGCACCGAATGTAGGCGCAATGTGAACGATACCCGTACCATCCTCGGTTGTGACATAGTCGCCCGAGATTACGCGGAATGCTTTCTCCGAAGCATCTTTCCAATTGCCGGCCTCATCAATTTCGACCGGTTTTACCCACGGGAGCAACTGCTCATATTCCATGCCTACCAGATCCGTCCCTTTGTAGTGACCTACGATCTCGAAAGGCACCAATTTATCTCCTTGTTTGTAATCGGCAAGTGCAATGCCCTCGGCTTTCTTGTTGAAGTGTGCCCATAGCAGCGATTCTGCTAAAACAACTGTCTGTTTCTCTCCGGTATAAGCGTTGTATGTGCGCACGGCCACATAGTCGATCTTCGGGCCGACGCAGAGTGCCGTGTTCGACGGCAACGTCCACGGAGTAGTGGTCCACGCAATGAAATAGGGAGTTCCCCAGCCTTCCATCTCGGGTTTTGGGGTTTTCATGCGGAATTGGCCAACGACGGTAGTATCTTTGACATCGCGATAACACCCGGGTTGATTCAATTCGTGGGTCGAAAGACCGGTTCCTGCGGCGGGGGAGTAGGGTTGAATGGTGTAACCCTTGTAGAGCAACCCTTTGTCAAACAGTTGTTTGAGTAACCACCAAAGCGACTCGATATATTTATTGTCGTAGGTGATATAGGGGTCTTGCATGTTGACCCAATAACCCATCTTACGAGTCAGCTCCTCCCATACACCCGTGAACTCCATAACGGCTTCGCGACAGGTGTGGTTGTACTCCTCGATCGAAATGCTTTTGCCGATATCCTCTTTGGTGATTCCTAACTTTTTCTCTACACCCAACTCGACAGGCAGACCATGAGTGTCCCAACCGGCTTTGCGGTGCACCAAATAACCTTGTTGTGTTTTGTAGCGGCAAAAGACGTCTTTGATGGTACGAGCCATGACGTGGTGGATACCGGGCATGCCGTTAGCCGAGGGAGGGCCCTCGTAGAATACGAATGTGGGATGACCTTCGCGAGTGGTGATACTCTTGTTGAATGTATCGTTCGCATCCCATTGTTTCAGTACCTCGTCGGCCGTGCCGGCCAAATCGAGACCTTTGTACTCTTTGAATTTCATATCGTGAAAATACTTAATTTCTCTCAAACGTACAAAGATAGAAAAAAGTTCGGAAATATCTGCCTTTCGGGGGTAAAAGGTGATCGAATATGGCTGTAATTTGTAGATATTGGGGCAAAATCCCCTCAAATGACTATGATTATGGGCTGTTGGCCTATTTTTGGCGGATCACTCTGGCCGGATTACCCACAGCCACCGAGTCGGCCGGAATGTCATGGGTAACCACCGATCCTGCGCCAATGATGCATCGATCGCCAATGGTGACCCCCGGGCAGACAACCACACCGCCGCCTAACCAACAATACTCCCCGATGGTGATGGCAAGACCGGTCTCCAAACCGGTGGCCCGATGTTCGGCTTCTAACGAATGATGAGCGGTGAGTAGTTGCACTTTCGGGCCGATGAGTGTACCACGCCCGATACGAATCGGTGCTAAGTCGAGAAATACGCAGTCGAAATTGATGAAAACATCCTCTCCCAAATAGATATTGACTCCATAGTCGCAATAGAATGGGGCACGAATGAATCCGGCGGTGGCATGAGGGCATAATTCGGCCAGTGTTGCCACATACTTCCCTTCGCGAGAGGGAATACTGTTGTTGAGTTGCTGCATCAGTTGAGCAGCCCGATCGCGGAGAGCTTTCAACTCAGAATCCATCGGATCGGCCCATTCACCGCAGAGCATCTTTTCGCGTTCGGTCATCTCTTTGAAAGCTACTTATAAGCGAGATTGTACAATGAGATTCTGAATAGATGTAATATTAGTCAAACGATTGCATCTCAATCAGTTTTGCGTATATACCGTTGCGAGCCATCAACTCGGCATGGGTGCCTTGCTCGGCAATGCAACCATGGTCCACAACGATAATCTTGTCGGCGTTGTGAATCGTGGATAAACGGTGTGCGATGACAATCGAGGTGCGACCTCCTTCGAGCAGACGATTCAACGCATCTTGTACAAGTTTTTCACTCTCGGTATCGAGGGCCGAGGTCGCTTCGTCGAGGATCAGAATCTCCGGATTTTTCAATACGGCACGAGCAATCGAAAGGCGCTGCCGCTGACCGCCCGAAAGTTTCGAGCCGCGGTCACCGATATTGGTCGCATAACCTTCGGGCGACTCGTTGATGAAACTGTCGGCATTGGCAATACGGGCGGCCTCGACGATCTCTTCGTGGGTGGCACCCTGTTTGCCGAGTGCAATGTTTCCCTCAATGGTGTCGTTGAAAAGGATTGTATCTTGCGAAACGACGCTCATGTGGGCACGAAGACTCTCTTGGGTATAGTCGCGTAACGAGATGCCATCGATCAGAATTTCACCTCGCGAAGGGTCGTAAAAACGGGGAATCAACTCGCTAAGGGTCGATTTGCCGCCTCCCGAAGGACCTACCAATGCCACAGTCTCTCCGCGACGAATCTCGAAAGAGATTCCGTCGATCACCTCGCGCGATCCGTCGTAGGAGAAGTGTACATCGCGGAGTTCGATCTTCTCCTTCAATCCGGTGAAGATCTTTGCGTCGGGCTTGTCTTGAATCTCACTGCAAGTGTCGATGATCGAGAAGATGCGCTCGCCGGCAGCGATACCTTGATTGATATTGGCAAATTGGTCGATAAATGTGCGTACCGGTCGGGTAATCTGTGAGAACATGGCGATAAATGCGATGAAGCCTCCCGGGTCGAGCGATCCTTTCATGACAAGTGAGCCTCCGAATACGAGAATCACACCGACGGCTGAGATTCCGAGAAACTCACTCATCGGCGAGGCTAACTGCTGCCTGCGAGCCATCGAAAGGGTCAGTCGGGCAACATCTTCGTTGATCTGGAAGTACTTGCGTTTGATATAATCGACCGCATTATAACTTTTGATAACTTTGATTCCGGAGAGCGACTCGTCGAGCGTGGCAACCATCTCGCCCTGTTTTTGTTGATTGGTGCGGGCCGGATGGCGCAACTGTTTAACAATGCTGCCGATGATCAATGCCACAATCGGCAGGAAGAGTACCGAGAAGATGGCCAATTCCCACGAAATAGCAACCATCATCACGACATATCCGATGATCAAAAACGGCTCGCGGAATGCTACTTGCAACGTGTTGGTGATGCAGAACTGTACCACTCCGACATCGGAAGTGATTTTGGAAATAATATCTCCTTTGCGTTGCTCGCTGAAATAACCGACGTGCATATCCATTACTCGCGAGAACATCTTGTCGCGCATGCGTTGCAGGGTTCGTGTTCGCATGTTTTCGACTGTCCAAGCCCCGAGATAACGGAACAAGTTGCTCAAAAAGCTGATGAATACCGTAACAATGGCCAGCAGCAGCAATACATTGCTTTGGTCGTATGTGTCGAAAAGATGGGAATAGACGTAGTTGAACAATACGGTCAAATACTCTTTGTTCAACTCAACGGGAGGAAGTGTGGCAACAGGCTCGAACGAGTAGTTGGCATCAAACATCGTGTTGAGGATCGGTATGATCAGCAAGAATGTCAATGAGTTGAACAGCGCGTATAATAGCGAGTAGAAGAAGTAGGGAATAGCGTATTTTTCGATCGGTCGGGCAAATCCCAAAAGCCGCATATAGGTTTTGAACATGCTCAGGCTGTATTAGTTTAAGCTAAAATCATACAAAGATACGCAATATCTCTGGAAAAATCTAACGAATGAGGGAAAATAATGATGGCGGCACTGGTGTTCAATGACTTATGAGGACTTATGATGAAAGCCTCGCCGA
>CAZGPA010000004.1:0-77442 GCA_964527525.1 uncultured Alistipes sp.
CATAGGTTTCGGATATTTTAGCCGCTCTTCTCGAAATCTTTGCAATAGTCGAGCAGATAGTCCGACTTACTATAAATTTCCGGTAAAGCTGCAAAAAGGTAAACCAAAAAGGTAACGATACAAAAGCGGTGCTACCCAATCGAGTAGCACCGCTTTTATGCTTTCACACCTGAATTATTCGGGGATGATAGCCTCGCTGGGGCATACGCCTGCGCAAGTACCGCAATCGATACATTTATCGGGATCGATAACATAGATGTCGCCGGCCGAAATAGCCTCTACCGGACATTCGCCGATGCAGGTACCACAAGCAACGCACGAATCAGTGATTTTGTAAGCCATTGTTGTAAAAATTAAAGTGAGTTAAGTGTGTTTTGTGTGAGCAAAGGTAAAAAACTATTTGATAATATCAAAACCCGTATAAGGAACTAACACCTCAGGAATGCGGATTCCTTCGGGAGTTTGGTTATTCTCCAACAATGCTGCCACAATACGCGGCAGTGCCAACGACGATCCATTGAGCGTATGTGCCAGCTGGGGTTTCTTGTTGGCATCACGATAGCGCAGTTTCAAACGATTGGCTTGGAACGACTCGAAATTAGATACCGACGACACCTCCAACCAACGTTTCTGAGCCTCGGAATAGACCTCGAAATCATAGGTCAGTGCCGACGTGAACGACATATCACCGCCGCACAGACGCAGAATACGATAAGGCAAGCCCAACGACTTGATGATCGACTCGACATGCGCCACCATGCCATCGAGAGCCTCATACGACTTTTCGGGCAACGAGAGTTGTACGATCTCTACTTTATCGAATTGATGCAGGCGATTCAAGCCACGAACATCTTTGCCGTAAGATCCTGCCTCGCGACGGAAACAAGGAGTGTAAGCCGTCATCTTCACCGGAAAATCCTTCTCATCGAGGATCACGTCGCGGAAAATATTGGTTACCGGCACTTCGGCGGTCGGCACCAAATAGAAATTATCGGCCGTAGCGTGGTACATCTGCCCCTCTTTGTCGGGCAACTGTCCCGTACCGAAACCCGAGGCCTCGTTGACCATCACGGGGGGTTCAACCTCCTGATACCCCGCTTTTGTGTTACAATCGAGGAAGTAGTTGATCAAAGCTCGTTGCAGACGAGCACCCTGCCCCTTATAGACCGGAAAACCTGCGCCCGTAAGTTTGACACCCAAATCGAAGTCAATGATGTCGTATTTACGCGCCAACTCCCAGTGGGGCTGTGGGTCTTCGGGCAACTCGGCATAGTTCTCCACCAATTTTATAACCAAATTATCCTCGGCAGTTTTTCCTTCGGGGACAATATCGGCCGGAAAATTGGGCAACGACACAATGGCGGACTGCAACTCCTCTTGCACCTCTGTCGATTCGGTTTGCAGTGCTGCCGACTTGGCTTTCAGGTCGGCAACAAAACGCTTGCGCTCCTCGGCCTCGTCGCGCCGACCCTGTCCCATCAAAGCACCGATCTCTTTGGCTGCCTTGTTTTGGGCAGCCAATGTATTATCCAATTCGGCTTGGATAGCCTTGCGGCGATCGTCGAGTGCAAGGATTTTCTCAATCACAGGAGCAGCATCTACGCCTTTTTTTGCCAACTTGCGTGCAGCGGCCTCTTTGTCATCGCGGATTTGCTTGATCGTAAGCATAGTATATCTTAAATTTAGACTTTTATTCGGTCTTTATTTTTGCAAAGTTAGTAATTTCGATCTAAACTCTTGCATGCAAACACTTTTTTTTGTCGGCCAATCGAGCCCTCTATTCGTAAAGCAGATATTTTGTGCGGAGTGTTCGATAGCGATCAAGATCAGATTGCCAACTTGCACGGATCTGCGCCTCGGTCATTCCTCGGCCGATTTGCAACCGCAGCTGATCGCTACCCGCCAATTTATCAAACACCGGTTTGAAGAATTTATCGCCAAGATTCAATGCCCGATAGGTCTCGATGATCCATTCGAGCGAAAATCCCACATTTCGTACCTCAGCCAATGGGGTATCCTTCCAATGACGTCCCCGACAACATTTGCCCTCGTGCAAAGGCTGTTTTGCTCCGAACGTCGGACGAGGGGTGAACGAAAAGTCGTACCCCGCAAGATCGGGGTGCCCGAAACATTGAAACGGAATATCGGTACCTCGACCGACACTCACGGGAGTTCCTTCAAAGAGACAGAGCGAGGCGTAAAGATAGACTGCCTGCTGGTTGGGCAGGTTGGGTGACGGGGCAATAGGCAACAGATATTCGGTGGTATGGGTATAGTTCCGACAAGGAACAACCGTAAGATCACATGCCGCGCACCATCCTTCACCCACCGCCATACGGGCAATCTCGCCCATCGTAAGTCCGTGCAGCACCGGAATCGGCAAAGCTCCGACACCCGATTTGAACCGCATGTCGAGTATCGGGCCATCGATTTTATCGCCATTGGGATTCGGACGATCGAGCACTATTACCGCTTTGCCGGCTGCAGCACACGCCTCCATCATGCGGAGCATGGTTATATAATAGGTATAAAACCGAAGACCCACATCCTGCATATCGACAACAAGCAGATCGAATGTTGCCATCGTAGCCGAGGAGGGGTATTTCATGCGACCATCATAGAGCGATCGAATGGGGATACCGGTCTTCTCATCATGAGAGTTGGCAACAGCTTCTCCGGCATCGGCCGTACCTCGAAAGCCGTGTTCGGGAGAGAAGATTCCCGTAACCTCAAATCCCCGTGCATGGAGCAGATCGACAAGATGCACCCGTCCCGATACATCAGCACCCGAAACCGCAGGCATCTCGGCAATAGAGGTATGATTGGCCAACACGGCGATTCGTTGTCCGGCCAAACGCGGGAAATAGGCCGCAGTATCAGTCATGCCGACAAGCGGTTGCCGTGCGACAACGGCATTAGAGCAACCGACAAGCAGCAAGATCGCCAAAAAAGAGAAGAGTCTGTTTGATTTCATAAGGCCCCAATCATGCCATAGCTCCGAACTCCATAAGATAGGCTTTGATAAAGGCATCCAGATCGCCATCCATCACCGCCTCGACGGCCGAAGTCTGCACACCGGTACGATGGTCTTTGACACGTCGATCGTCGAAAACATACGAACGAATTTGCGACCCCCACTCGATCTTTTTCTTCGAGGCCTCCAATGCTTGTTGGGTGGCCATACGCTTATCCAACTCTCGCTGATAGAGTTTCGAACGCAAGATTCGCATGGCATTTTCGCGGTTCATCAACTGCGAGCGGGTCTCCATGTTTTCGATCAGGTATTCAATAGACTCACCCGTATCGGGATCTTTGCCATGATACCGCAAACGCACGGCAGTTTCGACCTTATTGACGTTCTGCCCGCCGGCGCCCGACGAGCGGAACGTATCCCACTCAATATCGGCCGGATTGATCGTGATTTCGATCGAATCATCGACAGCCGGAGAGATGAACACCGATGCAAAAGTTGTCTGTCGTTTGTTGTTGGCATTAAACGGCGACAGACGCACCATACGATGCACACCGTTTTCGCTTTTGAGATAACCATAGGCATACTCGCCTTCGAACTCCAACGTACAGGATTTCACTCCCACCTCATCTCCGGCCTGATAGTCAAGCACTTTGACCTTATATCCGTGTGCTTCACCCCAGCGGGTGTACATGCGCAACAACATCGAGGCCCAATCGAGGGCTTCCGTACCACCCGCTCCGGCATTGATATCGAGAATAGCTCCGAGTTTATCCTCATCACGACGCAACATATTGCGCATTTCGAGTTGCTCGACAGCCTCCACGGTGGCAGCATAATGGGCATCCATCTCCGCCTCGCTGACAACCCCCTCCTTCACAAAGTCGGGCATGAGTTGCAGATCTTCGACTTGTCGTCGAACGGCATCGTAGTCATCGACCCACGCTTT
Organism: uncultured Alistipes sp.; assembly: GCA_964527525.1. Taxonomy (GTDB): domain Bacteria; phylum Bacteroidota; class Bacteroidia; order Bacteroidales; family Rikenellaceae; genus Alistipes. Next base: position 3,921 of record CAZGPA010000004.1, read on the forward strand.
AATACCGGCAACCTTGCGCAATTGTTCCCGAGCAGCCGCAGGATCCTCCCAGAAATCGGGTTCTTGCGTTTTCTCCTCCTCATTACGCAGATCGATACGCTTCTGCTCGATATTCAAGCAACGGTCAAGTGCCTCACGGCGACTCTCCAACTCCTTGATTTGTTCGATTAATATCATAATGGATTAAAATTTCAGATTCAATTTTCGAGTGGCAAACTCCAATACAAAATCGGCTGTGCGCTCATCGCCCAAATGAGAGGTGTTGACACAAAGGTCATAAGTAGCGGCAACACCCCAACTTCGTGAAGTATAGTAATTGTAATAAGCCGCACGTTGGCGGTCGATACGCTCCATGCGGGCGACGGCTTCCTCTTCGCTGCATCCCGAACGTGAAGTGATGCGGCGAATACGATCTTCGGGATCGGCCGTAAAGAAGATATTGACACAATGGGGGTTGTCGCGCAGAATATAGTCGGCACAACGTCCCACGAAGAGACACGATCCCTGCTCTGCGACACGCCGTATCGTTTCACTTTGGATATGAAACAGCGACTCGTTAGAGAGCGGATCTTCGCCATGAGCATAGCTGCCGACAAAGGGAGCCCGAAAAAGCCCCACAAGTGAGCGCAACATCCCTTTTCGCTCCTGTTCATCGGCCTGCTCAAAGAGTTCGGTACTAAATCCGCTTTCACGGGCTGCCAGACCGAGCAGTTCCTTATCGTACAACGGAATATTCAATCGACGAGCAATGATCTCCCCGATAGCCTTTCCTCCACTGCCAAACTGACGGCCGATGTTGATGATACAAGGTATTTCCATGACTGAAATTAATTGAACTTAAACGGTAAGTCGGGTCTTCTCTCGAAATTTACGAATCTGGCGAACCAGCATCCATGCGGTAACTATCGCAGCCAACAAATCCGAGAGCGGAGAAGCACACCATACGCCCCAACTGCCCGACCACGAAGTATAGCGAATAAACAATTCGGGCAGGATAACCAAAGCCGGCAACAAGAATAACAATTGTCGGATGAGTGACAAAAATATCGCCTTCGATGCCATGCCAAGACTCTGGAACAAGTTGGTAGCCACCATTTGAAATCCGACCAACGGGAACATGACAATCGAGAGCCGCATACCCGTAACAGCATAATCGACAAGTTGTGCATCGGTAGTAAAGAGTCGCACCACCAACTCAGGAGCGAACTCGCCAATGAGGAATGCCGAAGTCGAAACAATCGTAGCTCCAATAGCCGTCAACCGAAAGACCTGCAACACCCGATCGTATCGGTTAGCTCCATAATTATAACCGGCAATGGGCTGCATTCCTTGATTGAGTCCCATCATGATCATAACAAAGAGGAAGGTTATTCGGTTGGTAATACCATACGCACCGATCATCAGATCGCCTCCATACTCTTTGAATCCCTTATTGATCATAATAGAGACAAAACATGCCGCCAAATTCATCAGGAAAGGCGAAAGGCCGATCGAGAGGATGTTGGTAACGATCTTTTGTTCCAACCGATAGATTCCACGTCGGAAATGCAACAACTCGTTGCGATTCGAGAGTATCCGCAACTGCCACAAGAGCGAAAAGACCTGTGCCAGAATAGTAGCCACCGCAGCCCCTCGGATACCCCAATCGAAAACGAAAATAAAGATCGGGTCTAAAATGGCATTCAAAATCACGGTGACAATCGTGGTGTACATCGACTTGCGAGGATGTCCGGCGGCACGCAGTACGGCGTTAAGCCCCAAATACATGTGTGTCACCACATTGCCATAAAGGATAATCTCCATGTATTCGCGGGCATAAGGTATGGTCTCTTCGCTCGCTCCAAAGAAATAGAGAACCGGATCGAGGAAGAGCAGCATGATGACCGCAAAGAGAATACCGATAATCGTGTTCAGCACCACGACATTACCCAATATCTGCTTGGCCGAATCGTAATCTCGTTGACCGAGCCGCATGGAGATCAAAGTAGAGGCTCCCACTCCGACCATAGCACCAAAAGCCGCCGAAAGATTCATCAGCGGAAAGGTCAATGCCAAACCCGAAATAGCCATAGGCCCTACACCGTGGCCGATAAAGATGCTATCGACCATGTTATAGAGCGAAGATGCGGTCATGGCAACGATCGCCGGCAACGCATACTGCACAAGTAGCTTGTGGATGCGTTCGGTTCCCAAAGCAAGAGCCGCAGCCTGTTTCTGTTCGGTAGATGTTCCTTGTTGTGCGGATGACATGATGTGATCTTGGAAAAGGGAGGAGGCCTACGAGACCTCCTCAAACTTATTATTTTCCGAAATAGCGATTTAAGAAGGCTGCCAATCGATAACCGGCATTACGCAACTGCGTATTGACCACCTTTTCAAGTTCGGGAGTGATTTCAATCTCCAACCCTGCCTTATTGTAGTTATTCCACACAAAATCAACATTTTTAGCAGTATCGTCGGCCCAATCTTTGACCGTGCCGATAGTGATTGATTTATACTTTCGTTTGGAGTAGTCATCAATATCCGAACTGATCTTCCGATAGGATTTTTTCGGATGCACCAAAGCGGGAGCTTTGTCGAAAAATTTGTGAAATCCGATCGGTTTGCCTTGATACATCAGTTTGGCTCCGCGTGTGCGATAGGGAACTGCGTGGCATGGACAATGCATGTCACCGACAAAGTGGATTACCATGCGCAGATTCATCACAACGGCCGAATCGGTCAGTTCCCGATAACGCGCCAAGTTATGTTCTGCCACCTCCAAAGCACGCACGACATCACCCCGACGCAAGGAGAGGTTCAGATCGTGTTTCAGGCTCTTTTTGTCATAACGGAACGTATGCCAATAAGTGGTATAGCTGATCTCTTTATCCTTACGATGTCGATCCATCCATGAGGCATCTTTCACAATGTCATAGGGCATGTATCGTTCGATATTCTTTTTGGCCTTTGGAGTCAAATGCGCTTTGGCAATCTCAACAATCACTTTGTGGCCGAGGCCACTCCAAGCAAACACCGACTCCAAACTTATGACAAATGCCAATAACAATGCTATTTTTCTCATTGATACAGCTATTTAGATTATTCTAACTCCCAATCGCTACCATCCTTGCGATCCTTGACCCGAATACCGGCCGCTGCCAATCCGTCGCGGATACGATCCGAAGCCGCCCAATCTTTGGCTGCACGCGCTTTCAATCGCTCGGCCAGCAACATCTCGACCAATGGAGTCACATAATCGCGGCCGGATGCTGCTCCGACAACATTCTCATCACGCAAGCCGAGAATATCGAAGACATAACGACGCACAATGGCTTTCAACGCATCGAGATCCTCGGCCGATATGGTCTCTTTGCCATCGACGATTTGGTTGATGATACGCACCCAATCGAAGAGCGCCGAGATGACCATCGGCGAATTCAGGTCATCGGCCATCGCCTCGGCACAACGTTGCTCCAATTCGGCCGGTTTTACGGTCGATGTAGCTGCCGGTTTGATCTTATCGAGCGTCTCAACTCCCTTCATCAAACGATCGAGCCCCTTTTCAGCGGCCTGCAATGCCTCGTTCGAGAAATCGAGCGTCGAGCGATAGTGTGCCTGCAAAACAAAGAAACGAATGGTCATCGGCGAATAAGCCTGCGCAAGCAATTTGTTCGTACCGGTAAAAAGCTCTTCCAAAGTGATGAAGTTACCAAGCGATTTACCCATCTTCTTGCCATTGATGGTGATCATATTGTTATGCACCCAATAACGAGCCGAATCGCAGCCGAGTGCAGCGGTCGATTGAGCAATCTCGCACTCGTGGTGCGGGAACATCAGATCCATACCGCCACCGTGGATGTCGAACTGCTCGCCCAAATAGCGCGTTGACATGGCCGAACACTCCATGTGCCAGCCCGGGAAGCCATCGCTCCACGGCGAGGGCCATCGCATGATATGCTCCGGCGAAGCCTTCTTCCACAACGCAAAGTCGTAAGAGTGACGTTTGTCGCTTTGACCGTCCAACTCGCGGGTGTTGGCGACAATATCTTCGAGATTACGTCCCGAAAGTTTACCGTAGTTGTACTGTGTGTTATACTTATCGACATCGAAATAGACCGATCCGTTCGACACATATGCATATCCCGCATCGAGAATACGTTGCACGAAGTCGATCTGTTCGATGATGTGTCCCGAAGCATGCGGCTCGATCGAAGGAGACTCCACGTTGAGCGCATCCATCGCACGGTGGTAACGCTCGGTATAGTAATGAGCTACCTCCATCGGTTCAAGTTGTTCGAGACGTGCTTTTTTTGCGATCTTATCCTCACCCTCATCGGCATCGTGCTCCAAATGCCCCACATCGGTAATGTTACGCACATACCGCACCTTGTATCCCAAAGCTTTGAGATAGCGAAACAGCAGATCGAATGTTACGGCCGGACGAGCATGTCCCAAATGGGGATCGCCATAGACCGTAGGCCCGCAGACATACATGCCGACACGGCCCGTAGAAATCGGCTCAAACGCCTCCTTGCGGCGGGTGAGCGTATTGTAAAGTACCAGTTTGGAATCCATAATCATAATAAACTTTTACCTGCAAATTTACACATTTTTCTGTATATCGGGAAATCTATGGTCCGAAAAAGGGTAAATTCAGCCTTTATCGGATAATATCGGTTGGAATTAGTCGTTATAATGATTACTTTTGCAGGAAAAACAAAGCTACTGCTATTCGATATGACATTTTTCAAACGTTGGAATAACATCGTCGGCTGGATGGTTTTTGCTATCGCCGCGTTCGTCTATTTGAAGACTATGGAACCGGTTTCGAGCCTTTGGGACTGCTCGGAATTCATCGCCACCTCGTACAAACTCGAAGTAGGTCACCCTCCCGGTGCTCCGCTCTTCATGATGTTGGCTCGTTTGGCCACACTCTTTACTTTCGGGAATCCCGAATATGTAGGCATGGCTGTCAATGCACTGAACTCGATCGCCAGCGCATTCTGTATTCTGTTCCTTTTTTGGACGACAACGCATCTCGCACGACGACTCATAACTCGTAACGGAGAGAATCTGACCATCACCAATACGTGGGCCATCATTGGAGCCGGAGCCATCGGTGCTTTGGCCTACACCTTCACCGACACATTTTGGTTCTCGGCCATCGAAGGAGAGGTATATGCACTCTCGTCGATGTTCACGGCATTGGTTGTTTGGCTGATGCTCAAATGGGAAGAGGAGGCCGACCAGCCCCACTCCTCGCGGTGGATCATCCTAATCGCCTACCTGATGGGATTGTCGATCGGCGTACACATCCTCAACCTGCTCACGATTCCGGCTTTGGCATTGATCTACTACTTCCGCAAATACAGTCATATCACGATCAAAGGCGTATTATTGGCGTTGTTGGCCGGCGGAGCGATTTTGATCTTCATCAACAACATTATCATCCCCTACACGGTATGGGTCGGAGCGATGATCGACACGCTGTTTGTCAATTCGTTCGGGCTTCCGGTCAACTCGGGCATGGTGCTCTTTGCCTTGGCGCTGATCGGCGGAATGGGTTGGGTGACATGGCGGGCACATTGCCAAAAACGCCCCCTGCTCAACATCTTGTTGCTCTCTACAACAATGATCCTCATCGGTTTCTCGTCTTATGCCTCGGTGACGATCCGCGCCGCAGCCAATCCACCGATGAACAGTAACAACCCCAACAATCCCCACGCGCTGCTGGCGGTACTCAACCGCGATCAGTACGGCCAGCGACCGCTGCTGTTCGGCCCCTACTATTCGGCTCCGCGTTCGTCCGACGGATACCAAGAGAAAACGCTCTATTATCTTGACGAGAATAACAAGTACAAACGTACTTCGATCATCACCGGCTACAAATACGAACCGGAATTCATCCATTTCTTCCCTCGTATGTGGGACAGCCGCAAAGGTGAGCAGGAGTACAAACAATGGGGCGCTTACCGCACAAAAGAGGAGATTCTACGCGACGAAAAGGGCGAAATCAGACGCGATAAACAGGGACGCCCGATCCGCGGACAAGTGCTCGACTTCGGCCGCAAACGGGTTTATGAAGACGAATACGGCGAAACCCGCACGGTGACAGAGCCAACCTTTGCCGAAAATGTCAATTTCTTCCTCAACTACCAACTGAGCTACATGTATTGGCGATATTTCATGTGGAACTTTGTCGGTCGTCAGAGCGACATTCAGGCTTCGAGTTCGACGATCACCGACGGCAATTGGCTTTCCGGTATCAAGTGGATCGACCGCCTCTATACCGGTCCGCAAGAGAATCTGCCCCGCGAGATCGCCGAAAACAAAGGCCGCAACACCTACTATTTCTTGCCGTTCTTGTTGGGAATGATCGGTCTGTTGTACCAACTCAACCGCGACCAACGGAACTTCTCGATCGTCATGCTCCTGTTCCTGATGACAGGTATTGCGCTGGTATTCTACTTCAACACCTCACCCGGAGAGCCTCGCGAACGCGACTATGTGTACGCCGGATCGTTCTATGCTTTCTCGATATGGATCGGATTGGGGGTTTTGGCGGTTCGAGATCTCCTGCGATGGCTCACCAAGCGCGACACGACAGCGGTTGCAGGAGTAGCCACTGCGATCTGCTTGGTGGTTCCGACAATTCTCGCAGCCGAGAACTGGGATGACCACGACCGTTCGCACCGTTACATGGCCAACGACATCGGTTGGAACTACCTACAATCGACACTCCCCAACTCGATTATCCTCAACTACGGAGATAACGACACATTCCCGCTATGGAACAATCAGGAGGTCTATGGTGTGCGCCCCGATGTGCGTATCATGAACACCTCCTATTTGGGTGGCGAATGGTATGTCGATGAGATGAAGACCCGTGCCAACGATGCGGCAGGAGTACCGTTCTCGTTACCCAAGAGCAAATATACCTATACAAACGACTGGGTACCGGTGGACAACCGTATCGACCGCGCCGTAAACATCAAAGACATAATCAATTTTATCCGTAGCGAGGATCCACGCACCAAAATCAGAATCGATGCGGGCTCTCCCGACAGCGAATTGATCGATTATATCCCCACCAGCCGCTTGGCTCTTCCGGTCAACAAGGAGAATGCCATTGCTTCGGGGATTGTCAAAGAGGCTGACCGTGACAAGATGGTTGATACAATCTATATCAACCTGAAACGTAAAGCCGTGGACAAGAGTCAATTGATGATTCTCGACATGTTGGCCAATTTCGAGTGGAAACGCCCGATTTACATGACGCAGGTCTATATCATGCAGGATCTCGGCTTGATGGATTATCTCCAATTCGACGGTTACGCCTATCGTTTGGTGCCGATCTTTACACCGGTACAAAGTGCTTGGGATATCGGCCGTATCGATCCCGATTATGCTGCTCCGTTGTTGCGCGACACGTTCCGTTATGGCAACTTGGCGGATCCGCGTGTCTATGTCGACTATTTCATTCAGTACAACCTGAGTGCCTCGCATGCCCGAAGTGGATTTGCCCGAGTAGCCAAAGAGTTGCTTCGACAAAATCGCGTTGATGAAGCCGTCGAACTGCTCGACTTGGGATTGAAACGGTTGCCGACCTCGCAGATCCGATTCACCGACTCGAATACCTATCCCTTCTTGGAGGCCTACTATGCAGCAGGGGCTTTGGGTGCCAAAGATGCCACCGAGAAAGGAGATGCGTTGTTGCGTGAGTATGCCAAGAGTTTGATCGAATACCTCGAATATTACCTCAGTTTCGAAGGATATCAAGGGGATATGGTATCACCGCTCATCGACGAGAAACTCGAACAGTTGGGAGATGTCTATTATTTGGCCAACTACGCCAACCGTCGCGAGATTGTGGCCGAGCTGAATCGCTATTACCGCAATTCGCTCGGTATTACCGACGACCATCTGGTCGATGTCGGAGACCGTCCTACCGCGGTGGACTCCTCCAAAGTTTCCACTGCGGAGACTCCACGGTAGAGAGCATCTCCGAAAATGAGCGTTGAAAATTATTCCATTTCAGATGCCGTCCATCGGGGCGGCATCTGTTTTTTCGTTCCGTTTTTGGGGAAGCGTGGGTTTTTCCGTACTTTTGCAGAAAATCTCACACTATTGAAACCCATCGAACTTCTGGCTCCCGCCAAAGATTATGTTTCGGCTGTCGCCGCCATTGACTATGGGGCAGATGCCGTATATATCGGAGGGGCTCGTTTCGGAGCCCGTCAAGCCGCCGGAAACACGGTTGAGGAGATCGCCCGTGTGGTGGAGTACGCCCACCGCTTTGGGGTACGCGTACATGCCACACTCAACACCCTGCTGTGGGACGAGGAGTTGGCTGCGGCCGAACGGCAAGCACGAGAATTGATTGCTGTCGGCATCGATGCGTTGATCGTACAAGACATGGCTCTGCGCCGTATGGATCTGCCCGTCGAACTGCACGCCTCGACACAGGTCAGCACCCGCACTCCCGAAATGGCACGTTTCCTCGGAGAGGTGGGATTTTCCCGGGTAATTCTCGAACGGGCTCTATCACTCGACGAGATACAAGCCATTTGCGCAGCGACTTCGGCCGAAGTGGAGTGCTTTGTTCACGGGGCTATTTGTGTAGGATATAGCGGTCGTTGTTTCCTGTCGCGTTCGATGTCGTCGCGTAGCGGCAACCGCGGAGCTTGCAGTCAGCCTTGTCGCCTGACATGGGATCTCACCGACGGAAAAGGCAACAAATATCTCACCGGTAAGCACCTGCTCTCGGTGCGCGACTTGAATCTGTCCGACCACCTCGGCGAGTTGTTGGATGCGGGTGTGAGTTCGTTTAAGATCGAAGGGCGGCTGAAAGATGCGGGATACATCAAAAACGTGGTGGCTCACTACCGTCAGGCATTAGATAAGGCTTTGGAGACACGTCCCCACCTCACACGGGCATCGGTTGGCGAAAGTATTCCCGACTTCACCCCCAATCCGACCAAAAGTTTTACCCGCGGAGAGTCGAGTTATTTTTTCGAGGGTAAACGCGCCGGAGTAGCCTCGTTCGACACCCCCAAAGCGATTGGTGAGTGTGTCGGCCGCGTGGTACAGACCTCGCGACAAGGATTTCAGCTCGACACCCCCCACACGCTAACTGCCGGTGACGGAATCTGCTTCCTGACTTCCTCTGGTTTGATCGGCACAAACATCAACAACGTGAAAGGCGATTGGATCGAGCCCAATCGCATGGAGGGGATCACAACCCACTCCACGATATATCGCAACTACGACCATCGTTTCAACCAACTCCTGATGCGCAGCCGTACACGACGAGTGATTCCTGTCACGGCAAAGGTTGTGGCAACAGCCGACGACATACGAGTAGAATACACCGATTGTACGGGAATCCGTGCGACGGCCGAACGACAAATTACGCTTGATCGGGCAAAAAATCCCGAGGCAAATGTACGAGCCCTGCAAAGCCAAATGACACGCTGCGGCAACACTATCTTCACGGTACAGGAGGTCATGGTAACCGGCGAAGAGTGGTTTGTGCCGGCCTCGTTAGCTGCGGAGTTACGACGCGAAGGGCTGGAACGCCTGCTCCAAATGCGCACCTCACAACCGTTGGAGCATCGGATTCTGCCCGAAAACCGCACGGTGCAATATCCCACGCAGCACATCTCGGCCGAGGAGAATGTCACCAACCGATTGGCAGCAACTTTCTATAGGGAGCACGGGGTACAGCAAATTGCAGCCCCATTGGAGTTGGCCCTTTCAACCACCAACCACTGTGTCATGCACTCGGCTTATTGTATTCGTCGCGAAATCGGGCAATGCCTGCGCGAACATCCGACCCTCCGCGAACCGCTCTATTTAGAACGTGGCGTTCACCGCTACCGATTGCTGTTCGATTGTGCCGCCTGCGAGATGCAACTGATTGACGAAAGCCAAAAATAAAAAAAGCGAAACAACACCATGCTGTCCCGCAACGACATACTGCATATTGCCGCAGAGGTAGGATTCGACCTTTGCGGAATAGCTTCTTGTCGTCATCTTGCCGCCAACGAAGCGTGGTTCAACAAGTGGCTTTCGGCCGGTTACCAATCTTCGTTGGGTTATTTGGAACGCAACATCGAAAAGCGATTTGATCCGCGGCTGTTGGTCGAGAATGCCCGTACGGCTGTGGTATGTGCCGTATCTTATAAAAATCGGATCAGTGAAGGCTACGCACCCGATCATCGGGTCAAGGTTGCCTCTTATGCCTGCACACGCGATTACCACACCACCATTCGATCGATGCTCGACAGCCTGTTCGGGCAATTGCGAGAACAGCACCCCTCCCTACAAGGTCGAGCCTTTGTCGATACAGCACCATTGGCCGAAAAACAATTGGCTGTTGAGGCTGGGCTGGGTTGGATCGGACGGCAGTCGTTACTCATCACTCCGCAATATGGCTCTTATGTACTACTCGGCGAGTTGATACTATGCGACGAAACCGACAGCTACGACACCCCCTTCACCAATTCGCGATGCGGCAATTGCAATGCCTGCATAGAGCACTGCCCGACGGGGGCTCTGGTAGCCCCATACACCGTTGACACCTCGCGCTGTATCGCCTGTCATACCATCGAAAAAGAGCCATCGGGAGCGATTGATCTCAATGGCTGGATCTTCGGATGCGATAATTGTCAAAGTTGTTGTCCCCACAACCGCCAAGCGCCACAACACCGCAATAAGAGATTCGATCCGCTATTCGATCCGGCAGCAATGAGTCCGACAACATGGCAGGAACTTTCGGCCGAGGAGTTCGACCGTCAGATGGGAGAAACACCGCTCACTCGCAGCGGGCTGGAACGCATCAAACAAAATGTGACAAGAAATATCCTCGAATGAGTATCCTCCGAAAATGAGTATCACCCCCACCAAAAGATCTTCTGGCGGGGGTGATATTTAGGCCTTGTAACTGTTAAACAGTCCGTTTGTCGTGATAACAGGAAACTTTCGTTAAAGTTTAGACCCACAAAACTCGAAAAACAACGTTTATCGAGACGATCGATTTATTTTCGAGATTTTATACGCTCCACTGCCACAGCAACAGCCGCATAAAGTTGCGGGAGATCAACCCCACGAAGTTGTCGGTTTTCTACCAAGATCTCTCCATCTACAATAACCGTATCGACATCCGATGCTTTACCACAATAGACCAAATTAGAGACTACATCGTGGATCGGTTGCAGGTGAGGTTTCTGCATATCCACCACAATGACATCGGCCAAAGCCCCTTCTCGAACTACTCCCAGCTCACCATCGGCCCACCCCATAGCACGAGCTCCATTGGCTGTCGCGAGTTTCAAGGCCTCATAGGCCGGCAAGGCGGTAGGATTGGCCGTTGCTGATTTCTGCAAAAAAGCCGCTGTACGCAACTCCTCCCACATATCCAGATCGTTGTTTGAGCATGGGCCGTCCGTAGCCACCGTTACCAAAGCCCCTTTTTCGATCATACGGGCAATGGGAGCCACGCCACTCGATATTTTCATGTTGCTCTGCGGATTATGGGCAATCGTAACTCCACGACTTCGCAACCGCTCGATATCGGCATCATCCACCCAGACACAATGTGCGGCAATCGTTCGATCATCGAGCAACCCCAGATTATCGAGGTGCTCGACAGGCGTACAACCATAACGCTCACGGATCATACGCATTTCATCCTGCGTCTCGGAAGCATGGATCTCGAAATGCAGGCCATGACTACGAGCAAACTCCTTACCGCGCACCAGATTATCCGGCGAAACAGTATAAGCGGCATGAGGAGCAACAGCCATACGAACACGACTATCACCGGCAGCAAGAGCCACAGCACGCTCCAACTCCTCGAAAGCCCGATCCACGTTGTTATCGAAATAACTACACCCCAGCATAGCTCGGATTCCCAACTGTCGCACATTTTCGACACAACGATCCTCGCTAAAATACATATCGACAAACGAGGTAACACCCCCAAGCAGCATCTCGACAACACCCAACGTCATACCCAGCGCAATATCATCGGCAGTCTGTCGAGCCTCGAAAGGCCAAATATACTCGTTGAGCCACTCCAACAGTGCAATATCGTCGGCATAGCTTCGTTGCAACGTCATGGCAGCATGACAATGTGTATTGATCAGCCCGGGCATCACCAACTTACCCGAACAGTCGATTCGCCGCACATCGGGATAGTCGGCACAAAAGGCCTCGGCCACAGAGGCAGAGTCGGTTACCATTGCAATACGGTTTCCAACAATACCGACCCATCCGGTAAAAGTTTGCGGTTGATCCGCAATCGAGGTCATCGGCAAAACGGTGGCACAGGAGAGCAGAATATTCATGGTTCTACTTGATTTTTATACGGTATTTTCCGGTTTTGATTTTCCGAGGGGTATCGTCATCGATCGAATTCCCCTGCACACAGATCGACTTACGTCCCGAAGAGCTGTTCGAGTAGATCAACACCATTTTGCTGAAATTGCCGGCCTGCCCCTTATGCGGCTCATAAGTAATCCGAATAACGCCCGAAGCCCCGGGAGCAATGGGGCGTTTCGAAAACGATGCTTTGATACACGAACAGGAGGTCTCGATACGCATAACCACCAACGGGACATCTCCGGTATTCGTAAAGGGAAATTCGCGTACCAAATCCCCTCCTTTGCGAGGTACATCGCCAAAATTATAGGTATTTTCCGCAAGGGTAAGCTCAGCTCCGCGTGCCGTATCCGATACGGTTTTCGAACGACGTTGCGAAAAAGCTTGATAACTGACAAATAGCCCACAAAAAATGAGCGATAGAAGTGTAATTCTTTTCATTGCATTCGGAATATATAGGTTATCGTGCCACCTTGTATAGCCGCAGCACTCTCGGTAAATCGAGCCTTACGGGCAGCGGCAATTGCAGCGGCAACCAATTGAGAATCGCTTTCGGTAGAACCTTTGGGTTCAAAAGCCGCACTCGTAACGTTGCCTTTCGGGCCGACAGTGACGCGAACAACGATTTTACCACTCCTCTTCCCCGGGTAGTCGGGACGCGGAAGTGAGCCGACCAATCCCCGACCTTGAAGTCCGCGATCGAGTTGATCCATACCATCGACATCGAGCCCAGCACCCGCTCCTTTCGCTTTGTCTTCTCCTTTGGGAGCATGTGGATTTCCGGCATTATCGGGTTTATCCACACCTCCTTTATTCATCTGAAAGAGGGCTTTGGGATTGGGAGTACGGGTCTCCTCATCGTTACCGGCAACCTGCGCTGTTTGTTCCACAGGGGCAACAGTCTGATGTATGCGAGGCTCGGCCGGAGCTTTAACCGGTGGTTGAGGAGGGTTGGCGGGGAGTTCCATGAGTTCGATCTCAATGGTCGAATCGGGTTTTTCGACAATGCGTCGAAAATCAAACGACACAAACGCAAAAACTCCGGCCAGCAGCAGCCCATAGGCCACAGCGGCAAGAGTCGCCCAACGGCGAGGATTTCGATCGTTCGGGTCGTAGTAGTGCATGGATTATTCGGGTTGGGTTGCCGCCTGCAATTTATATCCGTTGCGTTTGGCAACATTCATGATTTTCACCACCTCATCCCACACAACCGACTTGTCGGCATGCAGCGAAACCGTAGGCTCCTGCTGGCCGTTGAGACGGGTTTTGAGAGCCCGCTCAACACCATCAACCGATCCGACCTCCTGCAACTCGACATAATAGCGATAACGACCGCCATCGTTCTGGATCGACACCGTGGTCATCGCCTTATCTTTGAGTTGGTTCGAGCTCTTGGGGAGCATCAGTTTCAACGCATTGGGATTGATCAATGTGGTGGCGATCAACAGGAAGAGCAGCAGCAGGAACATCAGGTCGGTCATCGACGATGCCGAGAAACTTTTGTCAACCTTCGAGCCGTGTTTGATTGCCATAGTTGCTTACTTTTGAACGGGTTGATTCAAAATATCCATAAAAGCGATCGAGTTAGCCTCCATTTGGAATACCAATCGCTCGATACGAGCCACCAAATAGTTGTAGCCGAAATAAGCCGGAATACCGACAATAAGACCCATGACCGTAGTGACCATAGCGACATACATACCACTCGACAGCAACGCCAAATCGACCGTACCACCGGCAGCCGACATATCCATAAAGGTCTGGACCATACCGAGCACCGTGCCCAAGAATCCGATCATCGGAGCACCTCCGGCAATCGTAGCAAGAAACGGCAACCCGTTTTCGAGTTTCGACACCTCCAAATTGGCCACATTTTCGATGGCAGACTGCACATCGGACATCGGACGGCCGATTCGCTCGATACCCTTCTCGATCATACGGGCTATGGGAGTATCGGTTTTCTTGCAGAGGTTGACCGCAACACCGATCTTTCCATCGGAGATATAATCACGAATCCGATTCATGAAGTTCATATCCAATACCGAGGCCTTTCGGATAGCCATAAAACGTTCCACGAAGATAAAAATTGTGACACCGCCCAAGATCAACAAAGGCCACATCAACCATCCTCCTTTGGTAAAAAGAGTCCATAACCCCATACGGGTCTCCTCACTTACAGCCACATCAGCGGTGGCTTGCAAAAAAGTTGTCATAGGTTTTTACGATTTATTAAGTTATTTTTCTGTTACTTGTTGTTTGCTCTCCATGTGTTGGTTCGACTTTGGGTGTATCTGCCTGATCGAATCCGTCTCGACACGTTGCAAAGAGTCGGCCGCAGCGCGACGGGCGGCACGACGAGCCTGCCGTTTCTTATTGGTGAAACGTGCTTTCAAACGCTGTCGCAGATCCTTGAAATTGTTAAAATCCTCCTTGAAGTAGATACCCACACCGGTCTCTTGAAGACCTTGGTTCTCATCGAAACGGTCGATGGTCTGCGTAAAAGCCTTCAATTTCAAAGCTCCGGCACGATCGATCAGGTAAGTGACATAAGCCTCGCCCATAAAGTTCGAAGCCGAGCGATTGATCGCTTGCTTATCGTCGATCAAATAGTTGCCCTCCACCTCAACAAAAAGACGATTGTTTATCAAACTTTTCGACAATCCGAAATCAACCTCATCGCTCGTAAGCTCCGACTTGGGACGATAGCGAATCACAATATTGTAATCACTGGTAGAGAGCAGATTACTCAACTGATTCGTCAAGAACTGCAAACCGGTATTATACGACACCGAAGCTCCGATATTTTGCGACGATTCGCTGTTCTCTGCCATGAAACTCTTGAACAAAAGCAGATAGAGGAACTGCATATCAACGGTTTCAGGGGTATTGAGAGCGTTGGCTATGATCGTCTGTGTTTCGGTATCGGAAGAGGTAACACGCACATCAAAAGTAATATCCGGTGCTGTCAATCGATCTTTCAAATAGATCACACACTCAACGGGCACCGAGCGATCGGCCGTAATACGATCGGAAGTCCCCTGCAACAAAGGTTGCAACGAAGCTTTGAGTTTATATCCCGCCTCGATATCCAGCAGCGCATTCACCGGCGAACCGGTCCACTGAATCATAGACCCGGGTTTCAAGACAAATTTGCGATTGATGAGATTCTGCAACGAGAAGAGGAAACTACCCTCACTGATCGTATAGTCACCATACATCTCAAAAATATTCGACCGAGGTTTGATTTGCAGGTTGAGCTGTCCATCGCCACGGGCCTGCAACGTATTACCCGCAATCGTCAATTCGACATCGGTGTTGGGCTTCACGTCGAGATTCATTCCGATATTCATACGACTGCTGGCGCGTCTTTTCCGATTGCGACGTTGTTCGAAGATCTGCTTGCGTTGTTGAACGGCAGAAGTGTCGATCACCTCCGGACGTTTGAACGTAACAAAGTCGGCATTGGAAATATTCGATTTTCCGGAGAGCGGCATATAGAACGACGAGCGATCGGCCGTTGTAGCTGTGATGTTCATATCGACATAGCCTTTGGCGCCCTTGATATCCGCCACTCCCGAAGCATAAACTTTCCCGTAAAATGCGTCGTTATCCTGCTCGGTCGTATTAAGAACCAACATCTTATCGGGTGTAACCCGCACATTATATGTGATATTGGAGAGATGTTCCAGATTCAGATCCAAATCAAAACGTCCCCGATTGCCCTCGGCATCGGAAATCGGCACATTGGCCGTACGGAATCGGTTGCCGGAAACATCGATCAAGGCCTCCGGCATAGTATAGGAAACCTGTGTAAAATCGACCATTGTTCGGAGTCCTCGGGCGTGAATACGTCCCGACAGATCGGCAGCACGCCCCTGTCCTCGCAACGTAAGATCGGCAGCTGCCGTACCCTGTGTTCCGGAGATAACACCCGACAGCAAAGGATCAAGCAGTTGCATCTTAACGCTATCTACCTGCATGCGTGCATAATAACGACGGGTGTCGGGAGCATAGAACCCTCGAATAAGTGTATCGCGCGTATTCCGATCGGCAACAAAAGCCCTTATCTGTTTACGGGTTAAATCCCAACGAGATCCAAGTTGCAAAGGAGGTCCATAAACCCCATTGACGGCAAGGCTGTCGATATTTATATCGGCATCGATTTTACCTCCGCCCAACACGGCAGTCATCAAAGCCTGACCATCGGTTCGACCCGTTATCGAATACCCCATACGATCCACCAGTTGCGAAACAGGGGTAAGGTCGAAATTCCGTAAGGTCAAATGCAACGAATCGGAGAGATTACGCGAGGCCACACCATCAAGCAACATCTGTTGCGAACCATTGATCACCCGAAAACGGTTGATCACGATTTGTGAGGTGTCGATCTGAATACGTCGAGAGAAGATCTGCCAAGTCTGATCCCCGCTGATCAAATGCGACGGGAGGATGCGAACATCTACCGAACGGCCGTTCGGACCGAGTTGTTCGGCGAGAGCGGCCTGCACCCCGACCAATCCCGAGATACGGCGCACGGTATCAGTAAAGCCGGCCGACAACTGCATACGCCCTTGACGAGCTCCTCCCATCACCGAGAATCGCGGCAAATGAAGTACGCCGGCATAGAGATCCTCGGCCGAGGCATACATCTCCAACGAATCACCTCGATTGGAAGCGTTGAGGTGCAAATGGGTGGCCAGCATATTTTTCCGCTCGACATAATCGGAAGAGGCTCGGAACGACAACCGATTGTCTGCCGGATTGAAATGAAGGCGCATCGAAGAGCCGTCGGCAATCAATAATCCGGAACTAACCGCATCGATCAACGGATTGATCTTTCGAATATCCACCGAGAGCAGCGAATAATCCGAAACCGCCGTGGAGGTCTCCATCCGCTCCGAGGGATTCTCTTCCGGACGTTCGAGCAACGGCAGGTAGTTGGCCGCACTCTGTCGCAGATAGTTGAAGACCTTCTGGTAGCTGGTACGACTGCGGAACATCACATCCGCAAAATCGGATTCTAATACCAAGAATTTACTGTCGGCACTATTCACACCGCGTAGCAACACACTATCGGCATGCAGCGTCTTGCTGTTATAACGATAGAGGGCATCGGTAATCAACACCCGACCATTGAGATCGTCGATCGTACGCCCATTACCCCGAGCCGCCATGCGAGCCGAGAGTTGCGACACGGTGTCTCGACGATTGATACCCAATCGCACCAAATCGGCGTGGCGCAAATTCAACAAGAAATCGTAACGCGGTACCGAATCGTTCAGATCCACCATACCCGAGAAATCGAGATCCAAGTTTGCATCACGCGATGTTACCTCACCATCAAAAAGTTTATTACGCAAACGTCCGTCAAGACGAATCGAATCGTAAACATAGCCTTTGAGTCCCAATTGAGCAATATCTCCCCGAATACGGGCATCGGAGTAATTGCGGCCGATCACACCATGGATACTTCCGTTGAGTGTCGTACATCCGAAAAGATCCTGCCGACCGAGCAATTCTCCCAAACGCAGATCTCGGGTTGCCACCTCTCCATGCAAAAAACGATTTCCTCCGCGCGTAGGTTTCAATGTGACATCGCAATCCACCGATCCGGAGAGTGTTCGGGCATCGAGTTGTGCCTCGAAGTCAGACAGCAACCCTTTGAAACGCAACGAGAAATCGACATTGCCCGAATGGGAGAGCGTCTTAACGACATTGGTCGGCAGCGAACGACGGGCAACGGAGCGGGTCAGCTGATCGGTAGCCGAAGCCGTCGTAGTCAAGCGGGGAATGGTCAGATCAAACCACGTATTCCGAATATCCGGAAGTCCTCGGACCGTGGCAGTAGCGGTAAATGATGTCGCTCCATTGACCCGCACATTGCGAATTTGACCGACAAATCGATCGACTTCGCCCTCCATATCGAGGTCAAGATCGCTCAACAGCACATGCCAATCGCGCAATTTGGGCGAAAAGTAGGCAACATCGTCGGACGCAAGTCGTGCATTGCGAACAGAGCCTTCGATACGCACCTCGCCGATAAAATTTTTGTAGTGCGCCCACGACTCCCCCACCAACGCGAGCGAGGGTATCGACAAGAACGAACGTTCGGTCGCCAATACGGCCTCCTCAAAACCAAGACAGCCCTGCGTCAAGAAGAAACGCCCCGAAAGGTGATCCAACTTAAATCCGCTGCGTTCGGAGGCACTCAACGACTGAATATCGATCGCGATATTGGGACCCAAAATTTCGAGATCATTCACTCGTGCCGCAATATCGGAGATTTGCATATTTCCGAAGTCGATACCATAGGACGGATTGCGATGTTTCAGTCGCTCGATGTGTAACGTCATGTTATCGAGTGCGGCACGATGGATCGAAAGACGGAAATTTCCTTTTTTCTGACGATTGGGATTCGACAAGCGCGAAACGACCTGCTTGATATTCATCACCCCTTCGGGGGTTTCGCGCAGATAGAGTTTACCGTCGGTGATCTTGGCACGGCTGAAACTGATGCCCCCACCAAAGAGCCCGACTCCCGTAATGAAGGCCTCGACCCGATCGGCATACAACAAAGTATCACGCTGATAATCTTCGACATAAAAACCATCCACGCGCACCTTTCCCGGAACCCGAATATCCACCTCTCGGATCGCGACACGGGTTTCGAGCTTACGGGAGACCACATGCGTCAGTTGCCGTACAGCAAAATTCTGCACGGCAGGGATATGCAGCAACAGCGAAATGGTCAATGGCAAAATTACCAGCAAGACAATCGCCACCATGCACACCTTTTGCAATATTTTTATACCTTTGCGCATCGGGACTCCCTAATAATTTGCAAAGTTAACTTTTTTGGGGGAACTACACTACAAAAAACATGAAAAACTTCGGGTAAAATAATCCCGAAATTTTTCGACACCAAGAACAACTCAGAGAGATATGGACATCACCATCTTAGGTATCGAATCGTCGTGCGACGACACCTCGGCAGCCGTGTTACGCAACAACACGTTGCTCTCAAACGTCATTGCCTCACAAGCCGTGCATGTAAAATACGGAGGTGTGATCCCCGAGTTGGCATCGCGTGCCCACCAGCAGAACATCATCCCCGTCGTCGATACCGCGCTGCGCGAGGCCGGCATTTCGGCTTCGGAGATCGATGCCATCGCGTTCACCCGCGGCCCGGGACTGCTCGGCTCGTTGCTCGTGGGCGTATCGTTCGCCAAAGGATTGTCGATAGCCCACAATATCCCGATGGTGGAGGTCAACCATTTACAAGGACATATCCTCTCGCATTTCGTAGATCTTCCCGACCGCCAATTGCCCCACCCGTCATTCCCGTTTCTGTGCCTGCTGGTCAGCGGAGGACACTCGCAAATCGTACGCGTGGATTCGCCGCTCGAAATGCAGATCATCGGCACGACGATCGACGATGCCGCCGGCGAAGCCTTCGACAAATGCGCCAAGGTGATGGGACTGCCCTACCCGGGCGGGCCCGTGATCGACCGTTTGGCCAAAGAGGGCAACCCCGAAGCTTTTCGGTTTGCCCGCCCTCATATCGACGGCTATAACTACTCGTTCTCCGGACTGAAAACCTCGTTCCTCTATACGTTGCGCGACGCAGTGGCTGCCGACCCCGATTTTATCGAGAAAAACAAGGCCGACCTTTGCGCCTCGCTGCAACATACGATCATCCGCATCCTGCTCGACAAACTCGTTCGGGCTTCGAAAGATACGGGGATCCGCGACATCGCCATCGCCGGCGGAGTATCGGCCAATTCCGGTCTGCGGGAGGGCATTGTCGCCGAGGGCAAGAAACGCGGTTGGCACACCTTCCTGCCGGAACTCAAATTCACGACCGACAACGCCGCAATGATCGCCATGGCGGGCTATTACCGCTACCAGCAGGGCGAATTTTCATCGCTCGACGTATCGCCCGTGGCACGGCTCGACGACCTGCAAAAATAGCCCTCGAAAAGAGCTGCAACAGGCGGCCGACCGCAAGATCAACCACCCCAAAAACCGCCCGTTTCAAACCCCTCGACAATATCCCTATGCGACCAGCGATCCTACTGATAATCTGCCTTCTATCGGCACATGTCGTCTGCTCTCAACCACAGAGCGGCACGACACGGTCGCTCCCCGAAAATCGCGCCGGAGAGATCCTCTCCGCAACCGCGGCAAAACAGCCCGACACAACCCGTTTTTTCACCATCAATCCGATCGACGACGCGACCTTTACCCGCATGCAGGGACGGTCGTATAAAGCCGACTGCACCCTGCCACGCGAGGAGTTGCGACTGCTGCGCATCCTGCACCACGACGGCAAAGGCTCGATCCGCATCGGAGAGCTCGTTTGCAACCGACTGATTGCCGCCGACCTGATCGCCATTTTTCGCGAATTATACGCCGTCGGCTACCCCATCGAGCGCATGGTTTTGATCGACGAATACGATGGTGACGACAACCGCTCGATGGCCGCCAACAACAGTTCGTCGTTCAACTATCGTCGCGTGGCAGGCAGCCAAACACTCTCGGCACACAGCCGAGGAATGGCCGTGGATATCAACCCGCTGTACAATCCATATATGCGTACCCGTGACGGCCGGAAAATCATCGAGCCGGCAGCCGCAGCCCCTTACACCGATCGTTCTCGAAAATTCCGTTACAAGATCGACC
Source organism: uncultured Alistipes sp. (assembly GCA_964527525.1). Classification (GTDB taxonomy): domain Bacteria; phylum Bacteroidota; class Bacteroidia; order Bacteroidales; family Rikenellaceae; genus Alistipes. The sequence continues at coordinate 24,969 of CAZGPA010000004.1, forward strand.
GCAACGATGCCTGCTGTCAGGCTTTCTTGCGACGCGGATTCATTTGGGGCGGCGATTGGCGATCGCTCAAAGATTGGCAACATTTCGAAAAAAAACAGCCCCGTTAGCCCCGATTTACATAGTCTCTCTACCCCCCCCCATTTTCAGGCTCTTACGCGCACGGCGCATCTTCAAAACCCGTTTTAAGTTGCCCTAAACGGCATTTTTTGCGGCAAAAATATTTGGATTCTTCAAAAAATTATTGTATACTTGCACCTAAGTAGGGGGAAACTATATCCTTTCACCTATATAAATATAACAAAACCATTCGCAATCGAATCATATTTTTCGGTTTCGAATCAAAAGTGTAACAGAAAAAAACCTTATATTTATATAAACTTATGAAAAAACTACTACTTTCCTTAACATTGGCGCTATTTGCAGCCTCTTGTAACGACGAAGCGGACATTATCGTCGTTAAAGAAGGGCCTTCGATCACGCTGAATGTCAGCCAGATGGCCTATGATCTTCCGGAAGCTACGGGGGGGGGAATATTTGAGATTTCGGGCTCATTGACCGATTTCGGCCTCTACGAGTACGATCAAACCAAACAAATCTTCACCAACTACAACCGCCAATTCACGGCAGCAGCCGAAGGCGGTTATTCGGCAGCCTCACAGACCTCGGCAGGCTGGTCGAAAAACGCTAAAACGCTCTATGCCTACGCTCCTTACAGCGTGACAGCCGCAAGCGTGACAGCCCTCGATTTCACCATTCCGGCTAACATCACTCAAAACTCCGAAAATCCGGAGGCTCACATCTTGACCAACAACCTGTTGGTAGCCACTGCCGAAGTGGCCGCCGGAGCTGCTCCCGAGACGCTGGCGTTTGCTCCTGCTTCTTCGTTGATCGACTTCAAAGTCACCAACGACACTTCGAGCGACATCACCGTAAGCCAAATCACCTACGCTACCAACCAAGAGTCGTTCTACACTACGGGTAGCTACAACTTCCGCGAACAAACCTGCGGCGCAAGCGAATCGACATCTACGTTGTCGGTTACGTTGAACGCCCCCATCACGTTGGCTGCCGGTCAGGCTACCGATGTCTATCTGCCGCTCGTTCCGACCACCATCGCCAAAGACACCGAGGTAACACTCACCGTTACCACCGACCGTGGTGCTGCGACGATTGTCAGCGTTGTCGCTGATGCCGAGGGACAGACCTTCGAGAGTGGCAAAGCCTACATCCAAAAGATCTCGATCAGCGAGGAATATTTCGTTGAGATATTGCCCGCCGGTCAGAACTCCTATATCGTCAAACCCGCAGAGGATGGCGGTGAGACCTATTTCATGCTGCCCGTAACACGCGTTAACGAGTATTGGGGCGGTGAGGTCAGCAATGCCGACAACCAGATCTACGACGACACCAAGTGGGTTGCCGAGATTATCTGGAAAGACTTCGACGCCGAGAACAAGACCCTTGTATTGACCGAGGGCAAGAACGTCGGAACAGGCCCGCTCGCCAAGATCGGCTTCACGCTCTATGCCAACGCTGCCGACCAGTGGGGTAACGCTTTGATCGGCATCAAGAAGGCCGACGACAGCGGCAATCCCGTAGGCGACTACTTGTGGAGCTGGCATATTTGGGTGAGCGATGTAGATGCAACTGCCGAGGGTACAAATGTCAACTCGCAACGCGAAGCCAATCTCATGGATCGTCACCTCGGCGCCAAGTCGGCCAAGAAAGAGGACGGCGTATTGACACAAGGTCTGCTCTACCAGTGGGGGCGTAAAGATCCGTTCATCGGAAAAGAAGCCACCACAACTTATGCTTGGCCTACTCCGGTAAATTTCTTGGATGTATTTACCACCGAGACACAAGGCTATCCGGCTATCTCCTACGCCGTACAACACCCGACCACATTCATCCTCCGCAGTCCTCAATCCTGGGCTTGGATGAACTATGCACAGCTTGTAACTAACGACGTCACTTACCAAGCTTGGGTGGGTAATAAGAAGACCATCTACGATCCGTGTCCCAAAGGTTGGAGAGTACCGTTGCAGCAAACCTTCGGTGAGGGTACAGCCGAGATGTCGGCCTCGCTTGCCACAAACGCCAACATGACCAATTGGACATGGGATGCAACCTATAAAGGCTACACCGTAAATGGCATTTGGTTCCCCGTACAAACAGGTAAAAACGGACGTACCGGTGCTTACGGTCCCGACACTACTGATGCAGGAACCGATCATGACACCTACGACGACCTCACGTTGAAGGGTACTGTGGTATGGACCGGACAGGGTTCTGCAAAAGCCAACGGCTATTGGGGTTCACCCAACAAGAGCTTGGCCCGTGTTCTCTTCTTCACATCAGACGGCACAGTCATCCAGCCGCAGGTTCGTGGTCCGGGTCGTGCAAACGGCAATCCGTTACGTTGTATCCGCCACACCGCAGAGGACTAATCCGAAAGACTTTTAGACCCGCAAATTATTAAGAGTGCGGGGGTTGCCCGCACTCTTAATAAAATAAATAGCGAAGAGTTCGAGATATGTCGAAAACCATATCCAAACAAAGATCTGCTACGCTAACAACTATTTGAACGATAAAACCTTTACTTATATGATTCCATTAACTACATTAACCAGACGCTTGCTCATCGTGGCGCTCCTGCTATGTATTCCCGCGTTGAGCAACATCCAAGTTTCCCAAGCGCAAAACAAAGGCAAATGGGTATTGAAAGGTGTGGTCAAAGACTCGAAGAAAGAGCCAATTATCGGTGCCACGATCTACAACAACACCAGCAAGACCGGTATCACATCGGGCATTGATGGCAGTTTCCAGATTCAGGTAAATGCCGGCGACGGCCTTTCGGTCAGCTACATCGGCTACAAACCGCAGGATATCACGATCAGTACACAAACCAATATCGAGATTCTCCTCGCAGAGTCCTCCGAACAGATCAACGAAGTGGTCGTTGTGGGTTACGGTACGCTGAAAAAGACCTCGATGGTCGGTGCTGTGAACATGATCGGCGAAAAAGATATCGAGGCTCGTCCCGTAACATCGGTGGCCAACGTTTTGACCGGTTCTACACCGGGTATGGTTACCACCTCGGCAACGGGTATCCCGGGCGATGACCCCAACATCCGTATCCGTGGTTTCGGTACGATCAACTCGTCGAGTGCTCCTATCTACGTGGTGGACGGTGCTATTCACGATGTTTCGTTGCGCGGTTTGAACCCCAACGACATCGAGAGCATGAGCGTCTTGAAAGATGCCGCTGCAACAGCCATCTACGGTTCGCGTGGTGCCAACGGTGTGATCGTGATCACCACCAAGAAGGGCTCGAAAGATCGCGAGAAGTTCTCGGTGAACGTATCGCAAGGTATCAGCTTCCGTTTCATCGACGAGTACGAGCAGGTTTCCCCGCAAGGCTACTATCAGTTGATGTACGAGGCGTTGCGTAACAGCTACTACTACAACAGCTCGATCAATATGGATTTGGCTACGGCAAACCGTCTGGCTGCTGTGGGTGGTACATACAAAAACAACCCCTATTCGAGCATCTTCGAGGAGTTGGGCCGTCAGAACCCCTTCTACGGTATCGACAACAACGAGATCATCAACCCCGTAACCGGTAAAATCAATCCCGCTGCCAAACGTCTGAAATGGAGCGAGCAGGACATGGACTGGTTCGACCCCATGAGCCGCGTAGGTAGCCGTACAGAGGTTTCGGTATCGGCCAGCGGTGGCGGCAAGAAGAGCGACTACTACGTTTCGTTGAACTACCTCGACGACGACGCATGGATGAAGAAGAGTTTCACCCGTCGTTTCTCCGGCCGTGCGAACTTCAACTTCAAGCCGTTCAAATGGTTGCGTTTTGGTAGCAACATTTCGGGCAGCTGGGTTAACTCGTACAACAAGAGCTGGTCGGGAGCAAACTCCGACAACCCGTTCTTCGGTGCTCAGATCATCGGTTCGATTTATCCGGTTTATCTGCACGATCCCGTTACCGGAGCACACGTTCTCGATGCTTCCGGCAACAAGATCTACGACACCGGTAATCAGGTTATCGACGGTGTGGTTTACCCGATGCGTCCGACGCAGGGTGCCGGCCGTAACATCGTAGCCGAGACGTTGAACGACGACTCGCAATATCGCCGAGTAACCTTCTCGACACGTACCTATGCCGAGGCCGAGATCATCAAAGGCTTGAAAGCTACGGTAAGTGCCAACATCGTATATTCGCCCTATAACGGCAACGCTTATCGTTCGAACACAATCGGTGTTTACGCTCCTTCGGGACGTTCGTCGCGCACCGAGAAGGTCGATTTCACCCAGACCTACCAGCAGATGTTGAGCTACAACAAGTCGTTCGACAAACACGAGATCGACGTGATCGCCGGCCACGAGAGCTACCAATACGAGCTCAAACAACACTCCTCGACCAAAACCGAGCAGGTGATGTCCGGAAACGACGAGTTCTCGAACTTTACCACCATTCTCTCGACAACGACTTCGACTTCGGAGCTCAAAACCGAAGGTTACTTCATGCGTGCCAACTACTCGTACGATCGCGGTCGCTACACATTTGAGGCATCGTATCGTCGCGATGGTACTTCGAAGTTCTACAAAGATGTTCGTTGGGGTAATTTCTGGTCGGTAGGTGCCGGTTGGGACATTGCCCGCGAGAACTTCATGAAGAAGGTAGAGTGGATCAATACCCTCAAACTGCGTGCAAGCTACGGTATCACCGGTAACTTGGAGGGTATCGGCAACTACAATTGGCAAGATATCTATGTGTTGAACTACAACAACCAGACAGAGGCCGGCTTTATTCAAGATGCCACGGCTGCAAACCGTCTCTTGACATGGGAGAAACAGAGCCAAGTTTCGGTGGCTTTGGATTATGCCTTGTTCAACGGCCGAGTTAGAGGTTCGGTTGAGTGGTACAACAAAGAGAACGACGACCTGCTCTTCTCCGTTAGACAGCCCTACTCCACTGGTGTAACATCGCAAAGCCAGAACATCGGTTGCCTGTTCAACCGTGGTTGGGAGGTTGATTTGAGTGTTGATGCCATCCGCAAGAAGGATTTCCGTTGGAATATCCGCGTTAACGCTGCTACCGTTCACAACGAGATTACCCGCATGCCGGCCGACAACCCCGAGTTGATCAGCGGTACGAAGAAATATGCCGTAGGACACGGAATCTACGACTATTGGGTACGTCAGTGGTACGGAGTAGATCCGCGCGATGGTGCCGGTCTCTATCTCTACGATCCGGAGACTCTTTGGGACGATGGTAATTGCCGCGTAATGCCTAACGGAACCAAAGTTACGACCAACCCCAACAAGGCGTTGTACAAATATTCGGGCACTTCGATTCCCGATGTATATGGTAGTGTACAAACCAATTTCGAATGGAAAGGTTTAGGTCTTATGCTTACTGCAACCTATCAGATCGGTGGCAAGGGCTACGATACGCTCTACACGGCATTGACCAGCACCGGTACTTTCGGTCAGGCTTTGCACAAAGACATGCTCAAACGTTGGCAGAAACCCGGTGATGTTACCAGCATCCCCCGTATGGACAACGCACAAAACAGCAACTTCAACGCTACATCGACTCGTCAATTGGTTAGCAACAGCGCGTTGTGGCTCAACTCGATCATGCTCTACTACGATCTGCCGAAGAAGTTTGTCAAGAGCATCGGTCTCAACTCGCTTCGCGTCCATCTGAACGCAGAGAACCTCGCCATGGTTTCGGCTCGTCAGGGCTTCAACCCGTTCAGTACTTTCTCGGGTGTAACCAGCTACGACTACTCGCCCAGCCGCGTAATTACTCTCGGAGTGAACTTAACCTTCTAAAAACTCGGAACGATGAAAAATATTTATAAACTATTTTTGGGCCTTCTCCTGATGTTCTCGGTGACCTCGTGCAGCGAAGACTTCTTGGAGACCTACCCCACGAATGCTGTCGATACAGGAGCTGTATTCAGCACAACAGAGAACGCATGGGGAGCACTCAACGGTATCCACCGTCTGCTCTATATCCGTTATCAATCGGATCAGGATAGCTATGGCCAGAGCGCTATCATGATGATCTCGGACTTGGCCGGTGAAGACTGCTACATGGCCGCCTCGACCAACCGTTACATGACCGTAACCCGTTGGACCGCTTTCGAGAGCGATAGCAACCGTGCCGTTATTTTCGCATGGCAATACTACTACAAGGTCATTGCCAATGCCAACCTCATTATCGGCAACATCGACAAAGCCGTAGGTCCTCAGGAAGACAGAGATGCCATCAAGGGACAGGCTTTGGCTTATCGCGGATGGGCGCACTTCATGTTGGTACAACTTTACGGAATGCGCTACACAAACGGTGTTGATAACTCGCAGCTCGGCGTGCCCATCATGACGTTCGAGAGCCCCAACGCCAAAGCGCGTAACACCGTAGAGGAGGTTTATACGTTGGTAAATTCCGACTTGGACAAGGCTATCGAGTTGCTGGAAGGCTACAAACGTGTCAACAAGTCGCATATCGACCAAACGGTGGCTCAGGCATTCAAAGCCCGCGTATTGTTGACCCAAGGCCATTGGTTGGAGGCTGCACAAATGGCTCAAAAAGTCATCGACAGCAAGAATTACAGCTTCATGTCGCACGACCAGCACTTCGAGGGCTACAACGATTATAGCAATCCCGAGTGGATGTGGAGTAGCAAGTTGCAAGCCGACCAGTTGGGTAACGTATTCGACAACTTCTTCGCCTACATGGGTTACAACTTCAACGGTCGAGGCACTCGCGAGGGCCCGCGTTGTATCAACAAACTGCTCTACGACAAGATTTCGAATACCGACGTTCGCAAGAACAAACTTTGGGTAAAAGACAGCGACACCGATCCTTCGGTCGTAGCCCCGGGTATCAAAGCCAAATACATGCACCAGAAGTTTAGAAGTTCGTCGGAGAACTCTGCTGCCGACTGCTGCGTACCCTACATGCGCGTTCCCGAAATGTACCTGACAGCTGCCGAGGGTTATGCCAAAGCTGGTGATGCAGACAAGGCACGCGAACTCCTTTACCAAGTATTATCGACTCGCGATCCGCAGTATAAGAAGAGCACCAAGAGCGGTGACGCTTTGGTGGATGAGATCCTCACAACACGTCGTATCGAGCTGTGGGGCGAAGGTTTCCGTTTCTTCGACTTGAAACGTTTGGCTCAGAAGTTAGACCGCAACGGTACGGGTGTTAGCACCACGGTTGCTTCGGTTATGACTGTTGAAGCCGGTGATAGCCGTTGGCAGTGGCAGATTCCGTTGGTGGAGATCCGTGCCAATCCGCTGATCATTCAGAATCCTTGATGCCTTAGACAAAACAGTTGGATTATGGAATTTATCCGCTTGGCGATAACAACGGTTGTCGCAACAACGAAATGAAATGCGGATAGACACACATTGAATTAACAAAAAGATTGATCATTATGAAAATGAATAAGTTATTTCTCTATATTGTTTTTGCGCTGTCGGTTGGCCTGATAGCCTGCGAAGACAGTGACAACGAGAATGGAGATAAGTTGGGCGCAGGAGCTAGCGTACCAACATGGACCAAAGACTTTTACCCCGGGTCGGAGTGGAGCATCGCCTCCCCTGCCAAATACGGATATGCAGAAGATTTGGGAAAGAAGATCGACACGATGGTTGTTCGAAACGGCGATGTTACGGGTTTATGCCTTGTCATCGGTGGCGAGATGGTTCACCAATATGGCGATGTAACCGAACTCAGCTACTTGGCTTCGTCGCGTAAAAGTATTCTCTCGATGCTCTACGGCATCTATGTAGAGAGAGGAACGATCGATCTCGAACGCACCGTTGGTGAGCTCATCACCGCAGGTGTCATCAAAGAGGATGTGGGCGGTCTGCTCGATATCGAGAAACAGGCCACGATCCGCAACTGCATCTCGGCACGTTCGGGTTGCTACCACCCTGCATCGAACAGCGGTGACAACCTCGCCATCGCTCCGCCGCGTGGCAGCCAGCAGCCGGGCACCTACCACCTGTACAGCAACTGGGATTTCAACGTTTCGGGTGCCATCTTCGAGGGACTTACCGGAAAAAGCATTTACGATGCTTTCCAAGATAAATTTGTCAGAGACCCGGAGACTAATGAACCAATACTTGGTCTTCAAGATTTTAATCGCAGTTCCCAAAAATACGGTGGTGACACCTCGGTATCGGTTTACAAAGCCTATCACTTCTACCTCTCGGCCCGCGACATGGCTCGTTTGGGTTACCTCATGCTCCGCAAAGGTAACTGGAACGGTACTCAGCTGATCAGCGAAGAGTGGGTAGAGGAATCGACCAGCGCCATCACTCCTGTCAGCGAGATGAACCCCGTAACCGATCGTACCGGCTCACACGGCTACGGCTACATGTGGTGGGTATGGGATGGTCCGGCCAACCGCGACGTCTTCAAAGATGCCTATATGGCCATCGGTGCCGGCGGCCAATATATCGTGGTACTTCCCGCCTTGGATATGGTCTTGACCATCAAACGTGATGTTAACAAGTTGGCAACCGACTCGTTCTCGAAAGGTTTGGTTATCCACCTGCTCAACATGATTGCAAGCGAGCAGACCATCACGAATTATTTGAATTAATCGGAAAAATATTGCTTTTCGACAAAAAACATGTAATTTTGTCTTAAACTATTATTTTTGAAACGATGGAAAAGATATCTCGTAGATCATTTCTCAAAACAAACCTGACGGCGGCCGTAGCAGCGGCTGCCGCAGGTCCTTTGTTTACCGCATGCAGCAATGCTGCCAACGTCAACCGCAAAACCTCGCTCGGCTCGGGCAAATTGAAAATGTCGTTCCGCGGTGTGGATTTGCAGTTGCGTCACACATTCACCATTTCGGGATTCTCGCGTGACGTTACCCCCAACATTCAAGTCCGTCTCGAATACGATGGCGTGGTGGGTTACGGCGAAGGCGGTCTGCCTCCCTATATGACCGGACAGAATGTACAAACTGCCAGCGAGTTTTTGAGCAAAATTAACTTGAATCAATTCTCGAATCCGTTCTTGGTAGAGGACATTCTGCGCTATGTTGACGGCATTGCTCCGGGCATGACTTGCGCCAAGTCGGCATTCGACATCGCATTGCACGACCTGATCGGAAAATTGGTTGGACAACCCTGCCACCGCTTGTTTGGTTACAATCCGGAGAAGACTCCCAATACATGCTATACCATCGGTATCGACACCGAGGAGGTTGTCCGCCAAAAGACGCTCGAAGCCGCTCCCTACAAGATTTTGAAGGTGAAGTTGGGTGTTGATGAGAAGACCGACAAGATGTTGGTGAACACCGTACGTAGCGTAAGTGACAAGCCGATGGTGGTTGATGCCAATCAAGGTTGGAAAGACAAACATCTGGCACTCGACATGATTTGCTGGCTCAAAGAGCAAGGTATCATGATGGTTGAGCAGCCCATGCCCAAAACGGTCTTCGACGACATGGCTTGGGTTACGGCACACTCGCCGCTGCCTACATTTGCCGATGAATCGTGCCAGCGTTTGGTGGATGTTCCCAAGTTGCATGGTGTATTTACCGGTATCAACCTCAAACTCATCAAATGCTCGGGTCTGCACGAAGCTCGTCAGATGATCGCCACAGCCGAGGCTTTGGGTATGAAGGTGATGATCGGATGTACAACAGAGAGCTCGTGCGCGATCTCTGCCGCTGCACAGATCGCTCCGCGCATGGAGTTCGCCGACTTGGATGGTCCGCTGCTGATCACCAACGACATGTTCGACGGCATCAAATTCGTTGATGGTAAAATCACGTTGAACGATCGTCCGGGTATCGGAGCCGAGTTGATGACTCCGTGGGAATAATCGTTCGTTACGTTAAAAATCGATCTGATTATGCGTAAATTATTTTTATCGGTCATTCTTCTGCTCGGAGTATCGGTGTCGCAGGCTCAAATATACCCTTCGAAAGAGTGGAGTAAAGCCGAGCCGGCGAAATATGGTTACGACAGCCAGAAACTGAAAGAGGTATATGCCTATATCCAGAAAGAGCTGTACACGACCGGTATGATGATTATCGTAGGCGGAGAGTCGATCTTCGAATACGGCAGTTTGGATCGGGTGAGCTACATTGCCTCGTGTCGTAAAAGTGTGCTTTCCATGCTCTACGGCAAATATGTGGAGAGTGGCAAGATCGATCTCGATCGCACGTTGGATGATTTGGGAATCGACGATCACGGCGGGCTGCTCCCCATCGAGAAAAAAGCCACGATCCGTCACCTGATTCAAGCTCGCTCGGGTGTCTATCACGACGCTTCGAACCCGGGAGATGATGCTGCTTCGCGTCCAAAGCGTGGCAGCAAAGAGCCCGGCAAATACTACCTCTACAACAATTGGGATTTCAATGTTGCAGGTGCCATTTTCGAGCAACTTACCGGTAAAAACATTTACAAGGCGTTGCAAAAGGATATCGCACAGCCTATCGGCATGCAAGACTTCCGACTCGAAAATCAGGTAAAAAGCGGTAATCTCAATGCTTCGAAATTTCCGGCCTACCACATCTATTTCTCGACACGCGACATGGCTCGCTTGGGTTATTTGATGTTGCGCGGCGGCAAATGGGAGAACAAGCAGGTGATCTCGCCCTCTTGGCACAAAGAGATGCTGACGGTATGGACTCCTGCCGGCGAGATGAATCCCGACAAATACCGCAACAATGTCGAGTACGGATATATGTGGTGGCTGTATTACAGCGACAACCCGATTTTCAAAGGTGCGTATGAGGCGCGTGGTGCTATGGGACAATACATTACCGTTATTCCGGCATTGGATATGGTCATAGCCCATAAAACCGACCGCGTGTACCAGCGCAAAACGCCAAGAGCCAAATATGCCAAGATGGTTGAGATGATTGTTAGCGCCAAAACCAAATAGGCAATTGGAATCACTCTAAATGATATTCACCCCCGCAGAATTGATGTTCTACGGGGGTGAAATCGTAAAAGGCAGCTCTCTCTACGGCAGATATTTCCCGACAAATTCCGCCACACGACGGGTATATTCTTCGGGATTGTTGCGATAAGCAAGCGCATGTGCGGCACCGGAGACAACCCATAACTCTTTATCGCCCGATTTCGCCTCATACAACGGATAAACCATTTCGGTCGGGACATAATCGTCGGTGTCACCATGAATAAAAAGTATGGGAAGTCGGCATTTGCGTACCTGCTCCAAAGCCGACGCCTCACTAAAATTCCATCCGTATCTCCATTGACAAAGCCAACCGGCAATATCCAACAAAGGGAAAGCCGGCAAGGAGAATTGTTCGCGCAGTTCTTTGGCAAATTGGTCGTAAACACTCGTATAGCCGCAATCCTCAACCATACAACACACATACGACGGCAACCGTTCACCGGCAAGCATCATCGTCGTAGCCGCTCCCATCGAGATTCCATGCACTACCTGCCGCGTTTGTCCACCAAAGAGTTGGTTCGCAACCTCTGTCCAACACAGGAGATCTAAACGATCCAGCCACCCCATTTGGATTGCTTTTCCATCGCTTGCTCCATGATAACGCAGGTCGGGTAACAAGATATTGAAACCCAACTCATGATTGTAAAGATAACCAATCATCAACATACGCACGGCACTATCGGTATATCCGTGTACGATGACGGCAGTGCGATCCGTCGTGCGAGGAGCCGCTGCATAGAGTGCATGAAGTCGCGCTCCATCGGGAGCAGTGATCATTGTATCGCGTAAAGCAGTTGTCGAGCGAAGGGAGTCGAGCCATGGCCGAATATGCGGATATGACGCATACATATATTTATATGCCTCGGCCTCTTTGGCACGAATGGTTGCAACGGGTCGCAGCGCATAATCCAACAAATAGAATCCGCCACCCACCAATGCGACCACGACAAACAGCACAACAACCGTGACCGAAAGCAGAATTTTTCGAAAGAGACGATGTTTCATGAAGAAGGATCAGTCTTGCGTAATACCGTAATGAGGCTAAAAAAATCGGGGCGGCGGTTAAATCCGTCGCCCCGAAGTTTTTTAACTATTTGTTTTCCGATGCAAACTTGCGACGGATATGCTCCAACATGTCGTCGGTCATGCTCGAAAGATCCCATTCGGGTTTCCAACCCCACTCCTCACGAGCACATGTATCGTCGATCGAGTTGGGCCAGCTCTCGGAGATCGCCTTCTTCACGGGATCGACATTGTAGTCCATGGTGAAGTCGGGCATACGTTTCTTGATCTCGGCATAGATCGTTTCGGGCGTAAAGCTCATGGCCGTTACGTTGAAACTGTTGCGGTGTACGAGTTTCGTAGGATCAGCCTCCATCAACTCAACGCAAGCACGCAACGCGTCGGGCATATACATCATGTCCATATAGACATTTTCCGGAATCGGGCAGGTAAATTTACCAGACTTGATAGCCTCGTAGTAGATCTCCACAGCGTAGTCGGTAGTACCACCACCGGGCAACGTAACGTTGGAGATAAGTCCCGGGAAACGCACCGAACGGGTATCTACGCCAAAACGGGTATAGTAGTAGTTGCTCAGCAACTCGCCGGTCACTTTGCAAACGCCATAGATCGTAGTGGGCTGCATGATGGTATCCTGCGGCGTTTTATCTTTGGGCGACGTCGGGCCGAAAGCTCCGATCGACGAAGGAGTGAAGAGCGCGCAGTTATATTGGCGGGCAACCTCCAATGCGTTATTCAAGGCACCCATATTAATAGCCCATGCCTTTTGGGGATTTTGCTCACCAACGGCCGAGAGCAAAGCCACCAAATTGAAAATCGCATCGATCTTATAACGTGATACAGCCGAAGCCACAGCTTCGGCATCGCAAGCATTCAAGATCTCAAACGGTCCATCTTCACCCAAAGCGGGGCATTCACGCATATCGGTAGCCACCACATTGGCACCTCCATACGTTTTACGCAGATAAGTTGTTAATTCCGAGCCGATCTGACCTCCGGCTCCAACAATTAAAATACGTTTCATGAAGTTAGTTCATTAGATTTAAGTAGTAAAACTGATGCAAAAATAGAAAATAATTATGAAAATCATTCAAATTTTTTGTCTTTTCATTTTTCTTGTGTATTTTTGTGCCACCAAACGAAACGAAATGCTGTCTTAGCTCAGTGGTAGAGCACTTCCTTGGTAAGGAAGAGGTCGTGAGTTCAAGTCTCATAGACAGCTCTGAAAGCGATTGCGATTATCTCGCGATCGCTTTTTTGATAGATGTTCGGCCTTGATCGAACTCCAAAACCACAAATGGGTTCGGAAGGTCACCTGCAAAAGATCATTTTCTATTTCTATTTTTTCATTTTCCTTTCGTTTTTTATACCTTTGCATCACGAACGAAAAAATATAACAACATAATACTATGGGAAGAGCCTTTGAATACCGCAAAGCGCGGAAAATGAAGCGGTGGGGACACATGGCCCGCACGTTTACCAAATTGGGAAAAGAGATCGAAATCGCTGTTAAGGCCGGAGGTTCCGATCCCTCGGGAAATACACGTTTGCGCATTTTGATTCAGAATGCCAAAGCCGAGAACATGCCCAAAGAGAATATCGAACGTGCTATCAAGCGCGCCACCGAGAAAGATGCTGCGGATTACAAGGAGGTAATCTACGAAGGATACGGTCCTCATGGAATCGCATTCCTTGTGGAGACAGCCACCGACAACACCAATCGTACGGTAGCAAATGTGCGTATGCACTTCAACAAATGTGGCGGTACGTTGGGTAACAGCGGATCGGTAGGTTTCATGTTCGAGCACAAATGCGTATTCAAATTCCGTGCTGCGGAGGGTGCCGACCCCGAAGAGTTGGAGTTGGAGATGATCGACTTGGGTGTTGATGAGTTCTATCCCGAGGAGGACGGCATCACGGTTTACGCCGCATACGAATCGTTTGGTGCTATTCAGAAATGGTTAGACGACAAAGGTTTCGAGATCGTTTCGGGAGAGTCGGTTCGCATCCCGACCGACACCAAAGAGTTGGATGCCGAAGGTCGCGAATCGGTTGAAAAACTCGTAGAGCGTTTGGAAGAGGACGATGACGTGGTAAACGTTTATCACAACATGAAAGAAGAGGAGGAGTAATCTCCACAACAATAAAAGAGAGCCGCCCGACTTGTGAAAAAGTCGGGCGGCTCTCTTTTAACACGCAACAAACGGATTATTCTCCCAGATTCATCTTCTCGATCAACGCTTTGGTTGCCGGCTTATGACCACGGAAACGTTCGTAGAGTTTCATCGGATGTTCGGTGCCACCCTTCGAAAGGATATTCGACCGGAACGAGGCGGCCGTTGCCGCATCGAAAATCCCTTTCTCCTCAAAAAGCGAGAAGGCATCGGCTGCAAGTACCTCGGCCCATTTATAACCATAATATCCGGCGGCATACCCTCCGGAGAAGATATGACCGAAAGCGGGAGCCATGGCAGTACCTGCAATGACGGGCATTACCTGCGTCGGAGCCATTGAAGTCGCCTCAAAAGCCTCAACATCACCCTCAAACGGCTCGGTAAGTGTATGCCAAGCCATATCGGTCATGCCGAATGAAAGTTGGCGAACGTTTAGATAGGCCGCCAGATAGTTTTGCGCAGCGACAATACGGTCGACAATCTCGGCCGGAATAGACTCTCCAGTCTGATAATGTTTGGCCCACAGATCGAGGAACTCTTTCTGCGTGCCCCAATTCTCCAAAATCTGCGAGGGGAGCTCCACGAAATCGCGATAGACATTGGTGCCGGTTTGCGATTCGTATTCACCCTGTCCCAACATGCCGTGCAGCGCATGGCCGAACTCGTGGAGGAAAGTATCAAACTCGTCGAAAGTAAGCAACGAAGGCGCATTCTCGGTCGGCTTGGTGAAATTCATAACGAGTGATACCAACGGACGAATCTCCTGCTTACCAACGGTTTTTGTGCCACGGAACTCGGTCATCCATGCACCCGAACGCTTCGAAGCACGCGGGAAGAAGTCGAGATAGAGTACAGCCATAAAACGGCCGTCGGCATCGGTGACATCGTAGGCCGTAACGTCGGGGTGATAGACATCGATTGCCGGATTGGGGGTAAAATTCAGGCCATAGAGTTTATTTGCCAACAGGAACACTCCTTTCTTGACATTTTCAAGTTCCAAGTAAGGTTTTACCAACTCATCGTTGAGAGCATATTTCTCATTCTTATACTTCTCGTTATAATAGGCCCAATCCCACGGTTGAAGAGCCCCCTCAAAACCAAGCGATGCAGCATAGGCATTGATCGTGGCATAATCTTTCTCGGCATAACTCTTCGTAGCATCGAGCAACTCTTTCAGGAAGTTTTGCACCGTAGGTGTTGATTCGGCCATTCGATTTTCCAATACATAGTCGGCATAGCACTTATAACCCAGCAGGTTGGCAATTTTCAAACGGGTGTTGGCAATCTGCTTGACAATGGCGGTATTATCGAACTTACCACCCAATGCACGCGAGTTATATGCCCGCCACAACTGCTCTTTCAGCGAACGATCGGAAGAGTAGGTCAAAAACGGTACATAGCTCGGTGCCTGCAAGGTCACGGTCCAACCCTTTTCACCACGCGCTTTGGCATCGGCAGCCAACGCATCACGCACGAAATCGGGGAGTTCGGCAACCTTTTTCGGCTCGGTGATGTTGAGCGTAAAGGCATTGGTTGCCGCCAGCGCATTCTGCCCGAACTTCAAGGTCAGACCCGAAAGTTCGGTGGTATATTGGCGGTAAAGTTCCTTGTCGGCATCGGAGAGAGCAGCTCCTTTGCGGGCGAAACTTTTATAGGTATCCTCCAATAGTTTTTTCTCCTCCTTGCTCAATCCGAAATTCGTCTGCTCATAGACTGCTTTTACGCGGGCAAAGAGTTCGGGATTGAGCGAAACATCGTTCGACAATGCGGTCAATTTGGGTTGAATGCGCTCGGCAATCTGTTGCATCTCATCGGAGGTGTCGGCTTCCAACAGATTGTAGAAAATACCGGCAATACGGCTCAACAAAGCCCCTTGACGCTCCAACGCTACGATTGTATTGCCGAAAGTCGGCTTTGCAGGATTTGATACAATAGCCTCGATCTCGGCACGCGAGCATGCAATGGCCGCATCGAAAGCCGGCTCGTAATGTTTCAACTCGATCGTCGAGAAAGGCGGAGTCTGGTAAGGGGTATCCCACTCGGCCAGCAACGGGTTGGTCGTATCCAATTCGGGCAGTTGTGCCTTCGGGATCGAATGGTCGGCACAAGCTGTTGCAAAAGCAGAAAAGATCATCATTAACAAAACTTTTTTCATGGTATCGTAATTTACGGTTTCTTCGGTTCGGGCTGATCGATGGTTCGGGTTGTTTTTGCCGGTTTGGAACGGATAGAAGCCGGCTCGACAGCGGTGGTTTCAATGGCCGTTTCGGCCGTTTCAACCGCCGGCAAAGCAATATCGGACTCTATGCTCGAAGTTGCCGACATCTCCGAGGTGTTTTTGGGTTCGAGTTCCTCGGTATTTTCCGGTTCATTCCACAAGCCCCGCCCTTTGAGCATGGCTCGTTTGTCGGGGTCCTGACCTCGGAACGAACGATAGAGCGACATGCCGTCCTCCGAGCCGCCACGGGCGAGGATCTTACGACGGAAATCGTTGGCAATTCGCTTATTAAAGAGATCACCGCTTTCGCGGAAAGCCTCAAAAGCATCCTTATCAAGCACCTCGGCCCAAGTATAGAAGTAGTAACCGGCCGAATAACCTCCGTTGAAAATATGGGCGAAATAGGGATAACGATAGCGAGGCTCGATCTGCGGAATAAGACCACGACGCTCGGCCAATGCGTTCTTTTCAAAAGCAATAGGATCGAAACGCTCATATTCGGTGATCGAGTGGATATCGAGATCGGAGAGCGATGCCGCAATCAACTCGGTGGTCATGAAACCTTGATTGAACAACTCGCTGCGTCGCAATTTGTCGATCAAATGTTTGGGAATCATCTCGTTGTTGCGATAATGCACCGCATATTGGCGCAACATATCCGGTTCGAACGCCCAATTCTCCATGATTTGCGAAGGCAACTCCACAAAATCGCCCTCAACCTCCGACAAGCCTCGGTATTTCACATCGTGGAACAAGAAATGCAGCGCGTGGCCGAACTCATGGAACAGTGTTTCGGTTTCGTCGAGAGTCAGCAATGCCGGAGTTCCCGCCGTCGGACGGGTAAAATTGGTTACGATCGAGACCACGGGGGCAACCCGTTTGCCATCTTTATAGGTTTGCTCGACATAATTACCACACCAAGCCCCTTGCCCCTTGCCCTCGCGGGGGAAATAGTCGAAATAGAGTACTCCCAGATGCGTTTCGTCGGCATCGAGCACCTGATAAGCCGAGACCTCGGGGTGGTAGGTCGGAACTGCTATCGGGCGGAACGTAATGCCATAAAGACGGTTTGCCAAGAAGAAGATGCCGCCCTGCACATTTTCGAGCGAGAAGTAGGGGCGCAACATATCTTCATCGAACGAGTAATTATTCTTGCGCAGCTTCTCGGCATAATACCACCAATCCCACGACTCGAAAACTCCATCGGGATAACCGGTTTTGAAGAGTTTCTCCATTTCGGCCAATTCGCCTTTGGCTCGTTCGAGTGCCGGAGTCCAGATCTCCTCCAACAACGTATAGACCGCTTTCGGGGTACGAGCCATCTGATCGGCAATGACATAATGGGCATACGAAGGATAATTCAACAGATGTGCCTTCTCGGTACGCAGGCGAATAAAATCATTGATCAGCTGCTTGTTGTCGTGCTCGTTATCGTTATTTCCCCGATTCAGATAGGCTTTGTAGATCTCTTCGCGCAAATGGCGTTTGGAGGAGTAGGTCAGGAAGGGCAGCAGACTCGGTTTATGCAACGTGAAAGCATACTTTCCCTTCTTTCCCAATGCCGCAGCCTTCTCTTTGGCTTGTTCGCGAACATTATTCGGCAGTCCATCGAGATCTTTATCGGTGAGCCACAACACATATTCGTTGTTCTCGGCCAGCAGGTTGTTGCCAAACTTTACCGTTGCAAGCGACAACTCCTCGTTGATGGCTTTCAACCGAGTCTTCTGCGTAGCATCGAGGAGAGCTCCGGAGCGGACAAAAGCGTCGTAGGTCTTTTGCAACAAACGTTGTTGCTCGGCATCGAGATCGAATACCGACCGATTGTCATAGACCTGCTTGACTTTGGCAAAAAGTTGTTCGTTGAGCAGAATTTTGTCGCCATGAGCAGCGAGCAGGGGCATGATCTGTTCTTGCAGGGCTTGCATCTGCTCGTTGGTCTCGGCTTCGCATAGCATGCCGAATACCAATGCTACCTGTTCCAGCATGCGTCCCGACTCATCGTAAGCCAAAATCACATTCTCGAAGGTCGGATCATCGTTGTTGGAAGTGATTGCCGCAATCTCGGCATCGTGCAACGACATGGCTCGTTCGAATGCCGGCAAATAGTGCTCGGGGAGAATTTTATCAAAAGGAGGTACTCCGTATGGAGTGTCCCACACCTCGAAAAACGGATTTCCTCCCACCTCTTTACGGGAGTTGCACGACACGCAAATCATAAGCAAAAAGAGCGTTGCGAATAGATGAAAAATATGTTTCATTCGGTTATTGAACTTATTCTTAAACTTTTTTCATACCTTTGTGACCGAACTGGCCAACGATTTATCAAAATCGGGTCGCCGGATTGAGTGCAAAGATACGAAAATATCATCGTCATGCAACTTTTTTACGCACCGGAGATTACACCCCCATTCCACACGTTGAGTGAAGAGGAATCGAAGCATTGTGTGCGTGTCCTACGTCTCAATACGGGCGACACCTTATATATAACCGACGGAAAAGGCAATTTATTTTGTTGTGAGTTGGTCGATGCCAACCCGCGCCAATGCTCGGTGCGTGTGACCGAAACCCGTAGCGAGTGGGAGAAACTACCCTATCGACTGATTATGGCTGTATCTCCGACCAAAAATAACGATCGTTTCGAGTGGTTTCTTGAAAAAGCGACAGAGATTGGTGTCGGCGAGATCGTACCGCTCGAAACCGACCACAGCGAACGACGTGTTTTCAAAGCCGAGCGAGGGGAGAAGATCATCACGGCAGCCATGAAACAGTCGTTAAAAGCCTATCGACCCCATCTGCATCCGCTCACATCGTTCCGTGCATGGATCACCACTCCCTTCGAGGGACGTAAGTTTATCGCCCATTGCGACACGGCACAAAGCGAAACCGGCAAGGAGCATCTGGCCAAACTGCTGAAAGCCGGAGAATCCGTCACGATTCTGATCGGTCCCGAAGGCGACTTCTCGCCGGAGGAGATCGCTTTGGCCATAGACAACGGGTTTGAGGAGATCACACTCGGCACCCAACGGTTACGCACCGAGACGGCTGCCGTCGTAGCGACAACGATGGTCGCAACAATCAACGCAATATAAAATCAAAAAAAATATGTTTTTCATCTGTTCGTTACTTACGCTTGTGGCGATCGCAACGCTGATTTTTGCCGTTCCTCTTCGGAGCAAAATATGGGCGGCATTGGCAGTTGTCGGAGGCGGAGCGTTATATGCCTCAATACGAGCCATTGAGGTGCTGCTATCAGGGGAGACGATCCAATTATGGCAGTTTGGAGAGACCCCGTTTGGTGCAGACAGCGGTTCGCTGGATTCGTTATCGGCCATGTTTGTCTTGGTCATTTCGCTCGGATCCATTGCCGCGACCCTCTACTCACGAGGCTATTTGTCGCACTACCTCGAAACCAAATCGCCGATACACATTTCGTTGCATTATACGGCTCTCGCCATCATGTCGTTGGCCATGTTGGCTGTGGTTTGCTCCGACGGAGGATTCTCGTTTCTCTTTTTCTGGGAGTTGATGACCATCGCCTCCTTCTTGCTGATTCTGTTTGATGCCGAGCGTCGGGAGGTTTGCCGAGCAGCACTCTCCTATCTGATCATGATGCATGTGGGCTTTGTATTGTTGCTCATCGGATTCGTGCAACTCCACGCCGCGACCGGTTCCGCCTCGTTTGCCGCACTTTCCGACTACTTCTCAACGCAGCCGTTCCTGTCGTTGTTTTTGGTGTTTGTGCTGGGATTCGGCATGAAAGCCGGTCTTTTCCCAATGCACGTATGGCTTCCCGAGGCACACCCCGCTGCTCCCTCGCATGTATCAGCACTGATGTCGGGAGTGATGATCAAAACGGGTATATACGGAATCTTACGAGTAGCAATGGCTCTCTCCGATTCCGAATCGCTGCATATTGCAGGTGCTATTCTTTTGGGGGTCGGAGTGGTCACCGGATTGTGGGGCGTCATGCTTGCCGCTACCCAAAATGATGTCAAACGGTTGTTGGCCTACTCCTCGATCGAGAATATCGGTGTGATATTGATCGGTATGGGTGTTGCCCTTTTGGGTGAGAGTTCGGGCAATCAGCCGATGGCCTTCTGCGGCATTGCCGGAGCTTTGTTGCACACCGTCAACCACTCATTTTTCAAATCGTTGCTCTTCTTCGGAGCCGGAAACATTCTCTCGCAGACCCACACCACCTCGCTCGACGCATTAGGCGGACTCGGAAAACACATGCCACTCACGGCCATTCTCTTTTTGGTGGGCACCGTGGCTCTTTGCGCACTGCCTCCGCTCAACGGATTTGTTTCGGAGTTATTGATCTACCTCGGTATGTTCGACGGAGTTGCCGCGGGTAGCGATATCCTTCCCTCCGTAATCGGGTTGGCGGCATTGGCTTTGATCGGCGGCGTGGCGGTATTGGCCTTCACCAAACTCTACGGCACGGTATTCCTCGGCTCGCCACGAACCCATGAGGTTGCCGAGGCTTCGGAGGTGGACAACTTCCGCATTGCAGCCATGGCATTACCGCTATTGGGAATTTTGGCTGTCGGCCTTTTCCCGCAAGAGGCGTTGCTTGTCATCGCACAAGTCACCAAGCTATTCTTATCGACCGACATCTCGTGGCAACTCTCTTCCGTAATGGTCGCTGTATGCCGTACGGCATGGTTGCTGATTCTGGTTTCGGCTCTTTTACTACGCATCCGCACACGTTTGCTGCACAATCGTTCCGTAGCCGAAGGTCCTACGTGGGGGTGTGGATTTACGGCAACAAATGTTCGTATGCAATACTCCGGTGAATCGTTCTCCGAAGGATTGGAAGCAATCGCCCGCCCGCTGACTCATGACAGCGAGGAGGGAACTCCGGTGGAGAAAACCGAGATATTCCCCTCCGATCATCGTTTCGAGATCCGACACAAAGACCGTATCGGTCAACTCTTCTCGGCATGGTGGGTTGAAGCACTGCGTATGATCAACAGCCGCGTCATGCAGTTGCGCACGGGAAAGATCAACCACTATATACTGTTTGCATTGGCTTTCCTCGGATTGGTATTCCTACTCTCTATCTTCAATCTGCTTTGATCATGATGACAATTCTCAATATTATTCTGTTGCTCATAGTAGCTGTAACCATCCCGGGATTGATCAATCGCACTCGTGCGAGATTGGCGGGTCGTCGAGGCATTCGGTTTATGCAACACCTTTACGATCTGAGATTATTGCTACGCAAAGGAGCTGTCTATTCGACAACCACCTCGGCACTGTTTCGAATAGCCCCATCGATCTATTTGGCTGCGGCAATTGTTGCATCACTCTTTATTCCCGTAGGCGAACTGCCGCCACTGATCTCGTTCAACGGCGATTTGATTGCTTTTGCCTATACGCTTGCTTTGGGGCGTGTGGCTCTTGTATTGGCTGCGATGGATACGGGCAGTTCATTCGAAGGAATGGGAGCCAGCCGCGAAGCACTCTACGGAGCTCTCGTCGAGCCGGCATTGATGCTTATTTTTGCGACATTGGCCCTCCTTTCGGGAAGTACCTCGTTTGCCGACATCTTCGCCTCGGGCACAACATTCGACCTGCGCTATGCAATCGTATTGTTGTTGGCGACCTACGTCTTGGTAAAGATCGTCTTCACCGAGAGCGGCCGCGTACCGGTGGACGATCCTCGCACCCATTTGGAGCTAACAATGATCCACGAGGTGATGTGTTTGGATTATTGCGGAGTCGATTTGGCAATGATCAAGATGGCCGGTTGGCTTAAAACGGCCTCGTTGGCGATGTTAGCGGCCAATGCGGCGACAGCGATAATAGGTCTTCGCTGGTGGTTGGCCACCCTATTGGCTGTGTTAATCACAGGATTGTCCGTGGGTATTGTCGAATCGACCCAAGCCCGAAACAAACTCATGCGCAACACGACATTTATTCTCGCCATTGCAACGATGGCTGCTTTGGTATTTTTCACCGGTTATCTGCTACAACTCAAACTCGTATTCTGATGATTCCTGCACTCATACTGCTTTATGTCGTAACGCTCTTTTATCTCTCGATCACCGAGCGTTTCCGCAACTTCGCTTCGATTGTTTCGATACAGGGATGGTTGCTCTTTGCCATCGCACTGTTACGGTTGCATACAATAAATCCTGCCGAGTTGGCATTTATCGCCATAGAGACCCTGTTATTCAAGGCGTTGTTGGTACCGGCAATCCTTTTTGCCGTTATCCGGCATACGAAGATCAACCGAGTCCGCACCTCCGGATCTTCGCAGTTCGGAGCGTTGTTATTCTCGCTGAGTATGTTGGTTATAAGTGCTTCGGTAACCTACTACATCTCGGATTCGACGGTTGATCTGGTGTTCTTCGGGGTAGCACTTTACGCCTTATTAAGCGGATTGATGCTCATCGTATTCCGCTCACGACTCTTTTTCCATTTGATCGGATTCCTGATCATCGAGAACGGAGTTTTTCTCTTCTCGATGGCAATTGGTGTCGAGATGCCGCTGGTGATCAACATCGCCATTCTACTCGACGTTTTGATGTCGGTATTGATGTTGGGAATCTTCTTTACGCGCATCGACAACAAAATCCACGCCGACGATGCCGACTCACTCACTCATGTAAAAGACTGATGCCATGATTCTCTATTTCGTACTAAGTATAGCCATAGCCGCTGCCACTTTTCTGCTGCGTAACGAACAACAACGCATTGCAACCGGAGTGGCGTTCTATGCCGTGCAGGTCGCTTTTGCATTGCAAATAATTTTCGGAGGTCTTTATGAGAGCTCATCGGCCGCAGTCTTTACCTTCGATGCCGCCGGAACCCTTTTTTATGTGCTGCTGACCATCGTTTCAATCTATGCCTATTTCCACTCGGTGGCATACTTGAAAGAGAACAACATCCGCCAAACCTGCATCTATTCGGGGTTGTTGATGTTGCTCACAACGGCCATTACAGGGGTTTATTTTGCCAACAACATAGCGGTAACATGGATTTTGCTCGAAACCACGTCTCTCTGTTCGGCCGGTATCATCTATCACCGCCGAACCACTCAGGCACTCGAAGCAGCATGGAAATATCTGTTTGTCTGCTCGACGGGAATTGCCGTGGCTTATCTCGGTATTCTGCTGCTTTGTGCAGCCACCAACTGCGAGTCACTCTCTTATGAAGCGGTTGCCAAAGCGACGACCACGGCCAACCCGCTCTATTTGAAGATCGCATTTCTGTTGATTCTCTGCGGATATAGCTGTAAGGCCGAGTTATTCCCCCTCTACACCGTAGGCGTTGACGCCAATTTTGCGGCTCCTTCACCGGCTTCGGCGCTGATCTCGACCGGATTGGTGAATGCCGGTTTCTTGGCCATCTTCCGCATTTACAAATTATTGGCAGGCACCGAGGTTTTCCCGTGGGTACGCAATGTATTGCTGCTCACCGGTATTCTCTCGTTGGTGATCGGTGCATTGTTTTTACGCCGCACGAACAACTACAAACGTTTCCTCTCCTATTCGACGGTTGAAAATATGGGTATTGCAATCATCGGATTGGGAATCGGAGGGATCGGTGTCTGGGCCGCCATATTCCACGTTGCCTGTCACACTTTGATCAAAAGCAGTCTCTTTCTGCAAATGGCTGTTGTGCGACAGATCTATGACGGTTACCGCATCAACCGCATCGGAGACTATATTCGCATCAATCCGATAGGAGCTGTCGGGCTGATCGGCGGTATGGTGGTACTGATGGCCTTCCCGCCTTCGCCCTTGTTCGTTTCCGAATTGATGATTCTGAAACAGACCGTGGCAGACAACAATTGGTGGATCATGGCAGCCATGATTCTGTTGATCTGCATCGTTATCGATTCGTTTTGTTCGCGAATGATCCGTCTTTGCTATCAGCCCAACCAAGATGAGTTGCACCCCTCAAAATCCGATCGGACTTTGTCGTGGTCGGCGCTGACGCTACTCATTGTTGCCATGATACTGGGTATCTGGCGACCGGAAATCTTGACGGAATTCATCGCACAAATTGCTTCGCTATGATGAAATATTACATAACCAACAATACGGCCGCAGCGGTTTCGTTGGAAGAGATTCCGGAGGTACCATACGCTGTTTTCTATGCCGATCTGTGCGACAAACTCGCAGATCCGCGATACCATTTGGCGCACTACTTTGCCTTACCGCAGGCAGATCGTATGTATTTTTATTGTCTGCTGTTGGATGATGTCACCTCGCAGGTGATGATCACCTCGCATGTCTTGGATTACTACGACGATACGGAGTTACCATCGCTCACGGCACGACATCCGCAGGTACACCCCTTCGAGCGCGATATTACCGAACGATACGGGGTACGATTCGATTCGATGCCGTGGCCTAAACCGTTGCGATTCCCGTTCGATCGATACGATCGCAACAGTTCGATGGACAACTACCCCTTCTACAAAATGGAGGGTAAATCGCTCCACGAAGTAAACGTAGGTCCGATCCATGCAGGGATCATCGAGCCCGGAGCTTTCCGCTTTATTTGCAGTGGCGAGCAAGTGTTACACCTTGAAATTGCCCTCGGCTATCAGCATCGCGGAGTAGAACAGATGTTTGTTTCGACCCACAACCGGCTGCGCCAGATCTGCCTTGCCGAGGCTATCGCCGGAGACAGCGCAATAGCCCATGCCACAGCTTTTGCAGAAGCAATCGAGAAACTCACGGGGCATGACCGGCCGGCTCAATTGGATTGCGAACGAGGTATTGCGCTCGAATTGGAGCGTATGGCCATGCAGATTGCCGATACCGGAGCTCTGTCGATGGATGTAGGCTATCAACTCGGGCAGGTGGCTTGCGAGGCTTTGCGTACCATGACGATCAATACGACACAAACTTGGTGCGGCAACCGATTCGGCAAAGGCTTGATTCGTCCGCACGGCACCAACCATCCGTTGACGGCCGAGAAATTGAAGATGATACGTCGCAATGTGGCCGAAATTGCCCATCGCTACGATGAGGTACGTCGCGACATCAAATCCTCGCCCTCGCTATTGGCTCGTTTTGAGGAGTGCGGCATTGTAGCGCGCGAACAGATGACTGCCATCGGCGGTGTCGGACAGGCTGCTCGTGCCAGCGGAGTATGTCGCGACATTCGCACCTCGCATCCATGGGGAGTCTATGCCCAAGATATCAGCCACGAGAGCATTACCAAAACACAGGGAGATGTTATGGCTCGGTTGATGGTACGCAGTCGCGAAATTCTCCAATCGGCCGAGTATATCGATCGGTTGTTGACCATCTGCGAACAAAAACAGATCTCCGAACCCGCTCCATGCGAAAAACCCAACTACGACGCGCCCTTGGCGGCTTCGTCACTTGCCTTCGGGTTGGTCGAAGGATGGCGCGGAGAGATTTGCCACATATTGGTAACCGATGCCGAAGGACAGATTGCAGCATCACGCATCAAAGATCCCAGCCTGCACAATTGGATGGCATTGGCTCTCGCTGTGCGCGGTGAAGGCATCTCCGATTTCCCGATCTGCAATAAGAGTTTCAATCTGTCGTATTGCGGCAATGATTTGTAATTTAGTGATAAAAATATGATATTCCCTAAAATCCGCGTTTTGCGCAGTCACGGACAGCAGGCCATTCCCGACCTCGATGCGGTGGAGTTGACCGAGGAGTTCCGAGGACGCCCCGAATTAACCGAGCCGACAACGGACGAAGAGCATAAAGAGCTCGATCGGGCGGCAGCCATCTGCCCGACAGGTGCCATCTCTTTACAACCCTTCTCGCTCGATTTGGGACGTTGTCTTTTCTGTGGAGAGTGTGCACATTGCGCTCCCCGCAACATTCGTTTCACCAACGATTACCGCATGGGAGCTACCACCCGCGAGGCACTTGTGATATGCCCCGAAGAGAGATTGGTAAAATTCGATCGTTCGGCCATACGCCCCGAGATCGGGCAATATTTCAAGGAGGCTTTGCAACTGCGCGAAGTTTCGGCCGGTGGTGATGGTTCGATCGAAATGGAGCTGGGAGCAACCGGCAACGTCAATTTCGATTTCGGTCGCTTTGGCGTAGGATTCACCGCATCTCCCCGCCATGCCGACGGCGTTGTGATCTCAGGGCCCATATCGGCAAACATGGCCGAGGCCTTGGAAATCTGCTACGATGCCGTTGCCGAGCCGAAAATCGTGGTGGTCTGCGGATCGGAGGCATGTTCCGGCGGGCTGTTTGCCGAGAGTCGCGCCATCGACCGTTCGTTCCTCGATCGGCATCGGGTTGATTTATGGTTGCCGGGCGCACCAACGCATCCGATGGTCTTCATCGATGGAATTCGCACCCTGCTGGGTAAAAAAACGCGGGAATAATCGGTTGACGGTATGGGTCGGTTGTTCGAACTTTTCGGCAGTTTCTTCAAGATCGGGCTCTTCACCTTCGGAGGGGGATATGCCATGATCCCATTGATTCGCCGTGAGGTGATCGACCGCAAAAGATGGATTGCCGAGGCAGAGTTTCTCGATCTGCTGACCCTCGCACAATCGGCTCCCGGGCCTATTTCACTCAACACTTCGGTCTTTGTAGGATATAAGATGGCCGGTTTTGCGGGGGCTTTGGCATCGATTCTCGGGGTGGTCATCCCCTCGTTTGTCATCATTCTGCTCATAGCCGTTGTCTTTACCGATTTCCGTCACAACCCATTCGTTGATGCCGCCTTCAAGGGGATGCGTCCGGCGGTTGTGGCGTTGATTGTTGTTCCGGTGATCTCGTTGGCTCGCGGGCTGCATCGTGGCCTTTATCTGCTCATCGCCGCCACCGCATTGGCCATCTGGCATTGGGAATGGTCACCGGTCGGGATTTTATCGGGAGCGGCAGTGGCCGGCATTGCTTGGGAGTTGTTCGTTGCTAAAAAAGGTATCCGATGATTTTCTGGCAGCTATTCGTAAGTTATTTGAAGATCGGATTCTTCGGCTTTGGCGGTGGCTATGCCATGCTCTCGCTCATTCAAAACGAGGTGGTCGTACAACACCAATGGATGACCAATGCCGAATTTGCCGACATTGTGGCCGTATCTCAAATAACCCCCGGGCCGATCGCCATTAATTCGGCCACCTATGTCGGCTATACCGTCGGTGTTCAGTCCGGCAGTGTTTGGGGCGGGATTCTGGGGGCTGTGATCGCCACCTTTGCCGTCTGCCTTCCGGCTCTTACCATCATGTTGCTGATCACGCGTTACTTCCTGCGGCTGAAAAATAATCCGTTGGTCGAAGGGGCCATGCGCGGCATGCGACCGGTGGTGATCGGCATGATTGCAGCCGCAGCGTTGATGTTGATTTTCCCGCATAACAGCAGTTCCGGCGAAGAGAATTTCATCGACGGATGGAGTTGGGCTCTCTTCGGAGGAGTCCTTCTCGGCTCGTGGCGCAAGGTCAACCCCATTCTGCTGATTATTCTCTCGGCAGTGGCAGGAATCGCGATCTATATGTAAAAGCGGCCCTATCCGCAATTGCAAAAACTTCTTTTTCTCCGATTCATTCCATTCAAACTTTATACGCACGGCAAAGTCGTGTTTATAACCACCTACCCCATCTCCAAATCCCCCGTATCGGGTCGTGTACTTACATTCTCCCAACGCGAAGATCGGGAATCCGAAAGGTTGTAAAGATAGTCATCAATATTTTCATCAAAATATCTCTCCTTTTATACTTTCATACTCCTTTTTTACTATCTTTGCAAAGTCATCTTGCAGATGACAGACATATTTTGATGAAAGTGTATTCGCTTTTATCCTTGACACGAAATCTGGAAAATTTCAACAACCCAAGGAGAGCAACACACTCGTCACCTTGTATTGGTATATGCTTTGGAGTAATCTGCTCCATACCCTCCAATACGGGTGTGGGGTATTGTTTATTTGGGTTAAGGCATTCCAGAGCCTCGTGTCATATAAACGAATCGACTCCACACTTTCTTTTTTACCATCCACCGATATAGGAGCTCTATTGGTACATTATTGATCAACATGTTGAAGAAACTGTTTCTTCTGTTTTTGGTGTGTTTAGCGGGAAATGGATTCGCCCAACAGCGCATCGAACGAGTCGATTACCAAGAATCGACGGCACGCAACCTCGAACCCGAGCACTTCATGCTCCTCACACCTTTGATTGCCGATTTAGAGGTATCGGAAACTAAAATCACCTACACGGAGAAGGCGGCATTTCTCGACTTTCCGGTTACAACGGCAATGATTAAAGAGATTCCGGAGTTCAAGAAGATTGCATTGAGCCGTGCCGCTCGGTCGTGTAATGCCGATGTGATGGTAGGCACCACCATCGATGTCATCACCAACGACCGAGGTTTACTTGAAATCACGGTTACGGGTTATCCGGCTCACTATCGTCGTTTCCGCAACGTAGCCCTCGAAGATATCGAACTCATCCGCCAGACCCGACGTGCCGACAAAAGCGATGATGAGGCCGTTGTAAAGCGCCCCAATGCCCGCAACAAAATCGAAGTTATCAAATAACCAAACCTTAGATTTATGAAAAAGATTGTATTACTATTGATCGTATGCCTTCTGGGCTCTGCACAATTAGCCGAGGCGCAGTTGATTCGTTCTTCACAGACCGTCATCACCAAAACGAAAAAAGAGAAGGTCAAGAAGGAAAAAGTCAAAAAAGAGAAAAAAGTACTTGATCCTGGTGAGGCCGGCATGCAACAAGAGATCAGTGTTGAGGTAGGAGGTTTCGTGGATGCTGTGGAGACAACCTTTGGAGCGAACTATACTATCGGTTACAGATTCAACAACACGCTGTTTGTCGGCGGAGGTGTTGGGTTGGGTTTAATCGACTCGGAGAGCGGAGCCGATTGTTTCCGAATGCAATTTTTTGGAGATATTCGGGCATATTTGACAAAAACACGCGTGCAACCCTATTTCGCTCTATCTCTGGGTGGCATTTATTCGAAAGTGGAAGAGAATTACGATGATCAGGGTTTTGACATATTCGCCTATCCGCAATTCGGTATTAATTGGCGATTAAACAACCGACATAGCCTTAATTTTGCAATAGGTTATAAAATACAATTCATGAACGCTGATTTTTGCTATCCACAAGTAAAAATCGGCTTTTCTTTCTAAATCCTTACAACTAATAAGCAACGATCTAATCATGAGGCTGTCCAACAAGCAGTGTTGCGACAGCCTCTTTTCGTAGAAGTTGTATAACAAGTGGGATTTCAAGACTTGCGAAGCCCGAAAAAGCGGAGTTTACTGAGGCATAAACGAGCATTTTGAGGGCAAGTGTAACGCAGAAATCACCTTGTTAGACTGCTCCTATTGCAAGCGATCTCCCCAAGCGAGGACTAAGCGGTTGTGATCAATGCGAACAACAAAAAGAGGATAATTCCCAGCAGCAACATGCCGGCCATCGCCAACAGATTGCCAATACATCCCCAACGATTCTCCGCTCCGGCAGGTAACGATTCGGAAAGCAATGTCAGGATCAATCCTACAAACGGGGTAAAGATCACACTGAGAAGAAACGCCCAACCAAATCCGATGCGCCTACGGCTGCCGAGTATGCCGACCAGCACCGAAAGCAGACAGCCGCCCAACAACCCGAAAATAAGTAATAACGCAGCCATAGTCTATCTTTTCATACGATAATAAGTGCCCAACGGAAGTTGTTTTCCGCCACGATCGGTAAAGCACAATTCGCCCCACTGTTCTTCGGCCGGAGCTCCAAATGCCTGATGAACAGCCGTTCGCGCCAATGTTGACGAGAGTCCCATCGAGTAGAGATTGAAGACCAAAAAGGCATTTTTGGGTAAGAGGAGTTGCGCACAACATTCGAGCATCTCACAGATATTATCCTCCAACACCCACTTTTCGCCATTCGCCCCACGTCCATAAGCCGGCGGATCGAGGATGATACCATGATAACGATTACCACGGCGCACCTCACGGTGCACGAATTTCAGTGCATCTTCAACGATCCAGCGCACGCCATCCAAGCCACTGAGTTCCATATTTTCACGCGCCCACGTCACCACCTGTTTTACCGAATCGACATGCGTCACCTCGGCTCCGGCCGAACGAGCCGCCAAAGTAGCTCCTCCCGTATAGGCAAAAAGGTTCAATACGCGCGGTGTTTCTGCCGCGGCAAGTTGACGACAACTATCGTAAATAAAATCCCAATTGGCAGCCTGTTCGGGGAAGATACCGACATGCTTGAACGACGTAAGTCCCAAGCGCATCCGCAAGTGCATTGCGCCATAGGAGTAATCGATCGTCCAACGATCGGGAGTACGGGATTGCAATTGCCATTCGCCACGTTCGTCACTACGCGCATCGCGCAAGAACGAAGCATGCGCCAAACGGCACCACTCCTCCTCCGCAAGCGAACGTCGCCAAATAGCCTGAGGCTCAGGACGACGGGTGATATAAGAGCCGAAACGTTCGAGTTTTTCGTATTGTCCCGTATCTATCAACTCGTAATCGCAAAAATCGGGTGTCAGTTGCTCTTGCATGGCTTTTTTGGATTGGATTTCGAAAACTGATGGATTCGATGATGACTACATTCGAATAATCGACCCAAAAATAACGATTTTCAACCGTTTTTCAATAATATTTTCGTACTTTTGTCCAAAACTTTGCGTTATTTATTCGAAAAAAGTGAAGATATGGCTTTTAATACGCTTTATGAACTTGTTCGCAATAGTGTAGAGAAGTACGCACAGAAGATCGCCTTCTCCATGTTTCAGGGAGAGGAGTTGACTTACGCGGAAGTAGGGAAACGCATTGCCAAAGTTCAAGAGATTCTGCTCGAATCGGGATTGAACCCGGGTGACAAGGTCGCCTTATTGAGCAGTAACATGCCCAATTGGGGCGTCTGCTACTTTGCTGTGACAACAGCCGGCATGGTAGCTGTTCCTATTCTTCCCGACTTTTCTAGCGAGGAGTTGGATATGATCATCGAGCACTCGGAGGCAAAAGCACTGCTTGTATCCGATAAATTGTTTACCAAACTCTCGAAGGCGACCATCTCACGGCTCAACGTAGTGGTTCGCACCAAAAATCTCGGTGTCATCTCCCAACGTGTCAACGCACAAGGCAGCATGGCAATCCCCCAACCGGAGGATATGGCAGTATTGATCTACACGTCGGGAACAACCTCAAATCCCAAAGGCGTGATGCTCTCGCACGCAGCACTCTGCGCCCAGACCGGAATCGCCAAATCGCTCTTTCCGGTGGATGGCAACGACATTTTCCTCTCGGTATTGCCGCTGTCGCACACCTACGAATGTTCGATCGTGATGCTCTACCCGTTCAGTTTGGGATCGCAGGTAGTATATCTCGACCGTCCGCCTACGGCCTCGGTATTGATGCCGGCATTACGCAGCGTACGCCCCACGGTGATGCTCATTGTGCCGCTGATCATCGAGAAAATTTATCGCCATCAGGTACAGGCAAAATTCAACTCCAACAAATTCTGGCAAACATTATATAAGATCGGGTTCATACGACGCTATCTGCATCGTATCGCCGGCAAGAAGTTGAAAAAGGTCTTCGGAGGCCGACTGCGTTTCCTCGGAATCGGAGGAGCAAAACTCGACCGCACCGTTGAACAATTCTTGTTGGAGGCACAGGTTCCCTATGCCATCGGCTATGGCTTGACCGAAACAGCCCCGCTGTTGGCCGGAGCAGCCCCCTCGATGGTACGTCTCGGCTCGACAGGGCCTCAGGCTCCAAGTGTGGAGTTGCGATTGGAAAACATCAATCCCGAAACACGTCAAGGCGAGATTGTCGCCAAAACACCTTGCGCCATGATCGGCTACTACAAGAACCCCGAGGCAACAGCCGCAGCATTTACCGAAGACGGTTGGTTCCGCACGGGAGACTTGGGCGAGTTTGACGCCGACGGATGGCTCTATGTCAAAGGACGTTTGAAGAATATGATTGTTGGGCCGAGTGGTGAAAATATCTATCCGGAGGATATTGAGAGTGTGCTCAACTCACACGTTTGTATCGCCGATTCGCTGGTTACCGAGCACGAAGGTCGCTTGATTGCCCTCGTACATTTCAATAGCGAGCAGCTCGAAGCCATGATCGAAGATTGGCGCGAAGAGTGGACCAACAAAAAAGAGGCTTTGGAGGCCAAGACCGAGCAGCTGCGACAAGAGATCATGGAGTTTGTCAACTCGAAGGTAAACCGTTTCTCGCGCATCTCAGAGGTAGTTGAGGAGAAAGAGGAGTTCATCAAAACCCCGACACACAAAATCAAGCGATTCTTGTATAACGGCAAAAAGGTCGAGGAGACGATGAAAAAATCCGAAGAGAAAAGCAAATAATCTACCCGACCTCCACGCCGCCGAAGACATGGTAGGCATAGGCCGAGGCGATAAAGAGGCTGTCCAACAAGTAGTGTTGCGACAGCCTCTTTTCGTAGAAGTTGTATAACAAGTGGGATTTCAAGGCTTGCAAAGCCCGAAAAAGCGGAGTTTACCCAGCGCAAATGAGCATTTTGAGGGCAAGTGTAACGCAGAGATCACCTTGTTAGACAGCTTCTTACTTTTTCAGATCGTATTCTGCTACTTTATCTCCTGCCGTGTTGATGACTGAAACACGCAATCGGTCTTTCTCGGCCACGACATGCACGGCATCGTTATTAGAGTTGATCAATATCGGAAAATCGTATTCCGACTTGCCGGCCGGAACATAGTGGAATTTGTGTAAATGGCCGCAGAGCATCAAATCCACTCCGGATCCCTGCAACAGCGGCATAAACTTCTCTCGTATATCCCGTGTGCCATGCCATATTTCACCGCAAACCGGAGGGATATGCAGAAAAACGATCCGCAACGGTGCGCTACGATAATCCTCGCTGGCGACAACCTGTTTGAGCCAAGCAGCCTCTTCGGTCCGATAGTTATCAAACTCGGCCAATCCATAATATTCGATGTCGCTATCGGGTTTATCCTCTCCGCAATCGAGGACAATACCATAGACCGGCCCTTGCCGGAAGGTATAATAATAGCGGCCGTTTGTCGTTGGGAAATAGTTGCGTAGCTGCGGGGAATAGTGCCCCCGATTTTCGTGGTTGCCCCGCACAAAGACAATGGGGACTTCTGCCCCGAACTGCTTGGCGGCACTACGCAGGAATCCATCAGCAATCTGACTCTCCGACTCGATGGTCGAGGTCATATCTCCATTGAAAACCACAAAATCGGTATTTGTGCGATCTACCCCCTGCAATAAGGTACGCATAATCGAGTCGCGGCCATGTATATCATTGACAACTCGGAAACTTACTTGCGTCTTCGCGCGATTGAGGGTTACAGCCCGCAACGGTTCTCGACGATAAACCCGACTCGAAGCGATGCGGCCCAACACGATACGGCCGTGTTTACTGCTATCCACCACCGATTGGGAAAAGATGCGATACCGATAGGTGGTACCGGCTTGCAAATTCGGGATCACCACCCGATGTACCGTAGCGATCGACCGTTTGCCGTGCTCCGACTGGTAATAGCGAGGACGTCGCTCGGCGTAAAAGTGCGTTCCATCATCGGGAGCCACTTCTACCCATGAAACCGCCGGACGATCGGTTGTCCACACCACCGTAAAACTTGTTTCGGTCACAGCTTGTAGGTATGGTCCTACGGTTATACGAGCTTTCGGCAATTCGGCATACAGCGTCACCGTACAAAAAACGAGCAGCAGGGCTAATAATAACTTCTTCATGGCAAGAAACATTTTACCATTCAACAAACAGATCTCTATTCGGCTGTCTCATCGTAGCCATTGGCACGTGCTCCCCACATCAGCAGGAAGATCAACATACCCACCACGGCCATAGCGAGAATACCGATATAAGCCCAATTCCAGCCGTAGTGTTGAGCAACGAAACCCAATCCGACACCCGACACAATGGTCGAAGCGTAACCGAAAAGTCCGGTAAGGCCATTTGCCGTGGCGGCAGCCCGTTTAGTGGCTTGGTTGGCGGCTGCAATACCGATCAAAGCCTGCGGTCCATAGATGCAGAATCCGGCGGCACACAAGGTGGCAAAGAGCAACCAAACGGGGGCATCGTTCGGCAACTGCCAGAACAAAAATACAAAGAGAGCCGTACCGGCCATGCAAAATACGCAGGTACGATGCGCTCGGCCTTTCAGCCATTTATCGGTAGCCCATCCGGAGAACAGCATACCCAAGATACCGGCAATCTCAAACATGGCAACCAACCATCCGGCATGCTCCATGCTGACACCCTTCGACTGGCTCAACAACGATGGGCCCCAATCGAGTACCGAGAAACGCACGACATAGACAAAGAAATTGGCGAAACCCAAAATCCAGATCAGCGGATTTTTGAAGACATATCTCATCAGGAATTCCCGATGTTCGGCACTCTTCGGAGTCGCAGATTCCTTCTTCGACTCCGTACCGGCCAATTCGGGAAGCCCTACCGACGAGGGGGTATCCCGCAGGAAGATTGCCAAGCCAACAGCTCCGGCAAACGATATTGCCGCCGGAATCCAGAAACACCATTTCCAAGCTCCCGTATGATCGGATCCCGAACCCATCGAGCCCATGATATAGCCGCAAAGAATCACGACCAAACCGGCGCCGATCGAGTGAGAG
Organism: uncultured Alistipes sp.; assembly: GCA_964527525.1. Lineage (GTDB taxonomy): Bacteria > Bacteroidota > Bacteroidia > Bacteroidales > Rikenellaceae > Alistipes. The sequence goes on from CAZGPA010000004.1 coordinate 59,995, forward strand.
GTATTCCATACCGACATTTTGGTTGCCAACTCCGTGGGAGGCACCCAATGGGTCAGCAAACGGGCACATGGCGGGAATCCTGCGCCCTGCAACAAGCCGTTGACAACCCACATGACTCCCATAAAGAGAATCATGGTATTGGTAAATTGCGAACCTTCATGTACTCCGGTAATCCAATAGGAGACATCTTCGCCAAAGCCAAAGGCGAAATTCGCCAACGCGCACAAGGCCAGTCCGATGGCCATATACCAACGGGCATTCATTCGGTCGGCCAACACCCCATTCACGAAACGCGAAATGCCATAAACAATACCGTTCAGCGTCAAGAAGATACCCAAACTGGTTTTCGAGATCCCCAAATCGGCTTCAAGACCGGGCATGGCCAATGAAAAGTTCTTACGAACGAAATAGAAAAGGGCATAACCGATCATCGTAGCGACAATCGTACGCATCTGCCACTGTTTGAATTGCTTGTTCTGTTCGGGCGTCATCTGAAATATGTATTTGAATTAAGGTTTCTGTGCAAAAGCATACAAAATTAGCAATAATTTTCTTCTCAATGCCATTTTGGGCTTTTTAGTTTATAAATTATATTCCATGCGCAACAGAATTCCCCAAAACGTCAATCATATCCATCGCCTAACCATGATTTATCAAACAGCGTTTATATACGAATTCTCGCAATCTTGTTACTCTCCGGCTTCTCACCGCCCTACACTCACGGCTACGCCGTGTTTATAATCTATGACCCACCTCAGGCAGGGGGGGGGACTTACGTCCTCCTGCGGTGGAAATCGAGGTATTGATTGCCTTTCAGATCAAATCTAATTCCTACTTTTTGAGTTTTATCTGGAACAACGGAGTCATTTCTCGATATTTTGCATTTTGGAATCTTCTCCGGCCTCGTTGAATGATCTCGCCTTTGACCGTGCCGACAATATTCATTTGCCATGTCGGTCGATACTTCCTGGTTTTATACTTCGCCAAAACCGTTTCGTTTAACTTTATGTATATCGTCTTCTCGGTCTCCTCAGGAAGTATGGAGACCGGATCGAGTGAGAAGACACCGTGTTTCTTCCCCAGCACCAAATCGACGGGTTCGTTGAAATTCGGATCCTTATCTATCAGAACCTTTATCGGGATAATAGTATCTTGTAAAGAGATGAGTATATCTTCGTTTATATCAAATCCCAAAGAGATGCGGTAAGGCGACGGCTTCACCATATCGACAGCCAACTCCGCGGCCGGTATGTGATGGGTATAGTAGAAAGCCTGCATCATATTATCAACCGGAAGCACATCGGCTTGTTCCCGCTTACCTCGTACGGGATAATCCAATTTCACCGCTATCGGAAACCGTTTTATCTCGGCATCCTTGGGCGATGTTATGGATACCTCCCATTTCCTGCCTCCTCGAAGTTTCAAACTGCTTGTCGTGTACTCTTTCGGCAACCCTTCGACCAGCAGATGAGCCGGTCTTCTTAATTTTCCTTTTATATCCACGCGGAAGAGCGCAGTTCCTCCGGCCGGAATCGTAATGTTTGCCGGTGAAACAAAGGCGGTGAACGATGGTTTTTGCTTATGACGCATCAACAGATAATGGTAATCCTTGCCATATCCTCTATGTAAATCCTCGACTTCGAGCACCATCTCGCCATTTATTCTCGGAGTATATTTAAGTACCGGATCTGCATGGAAGGTCATAAGCCCCTGAATCGGGTCTTCGGTATCATCGGCCTTTGCCACGACATTGCCGACTTCGTCCCGCAATCTCATTACAGCATCGATTCTCGATCCGTTTCTTCGTCCGATGAGTTCCACAATGATCGGCTCTTTTGCCACGGCGGCAACCCGATATCGCTTAATCTTCGACTTTTCTGTAAGTGAATCGGATATGGCTGATGTCAAGGTCAGCAGAGTGCCCTCTTTGGGAGATTGGATAAGTTTTCTCTCTTTGGGCAAGGCATAAAACGAAACAGCATTTGAAGTACCGGTACGATTGGTATATGTCAGTTGGTTGTAGCCCTCTTTCTTCACCTTTACCGTTGCTTTGGTAGCACCGAGATTAACACCTTCCAAATGCTGTTTCACCTTCTTTCCGACAACACCATAGGCCGGATAACGTCCGGTCACATAGGGGATCACGCCAAGGTGGATGCGGTAATTGAAATCTTTACGACCTCGATAGATGGCATCGTGTATCATCAGAATATAATCGCCATCTTTCGGCAACGTGGTAATAATCAAAGGATCCACATGGTGATAGTAATCGTCCGAATAAGCAATCTCCCTGCCGTTTTTATTTACAATCTTTATGACAGGCTGAAACCACCCGGGAACAGCATCGGCAATATAGGGAACAAGTTGGCGACCTTTGACGGAAACGACAATGGTCTCTCCCTGCTTTCCTGAAAATTTGAAATAGTCCACACCTCCGGGAGTAGCCTGCCCACACAACACAGCAGGCAGAGCGCCCACCTTATTAGGCTTTCTCAGCGTGGACTTACTGTTTTCAAGGAAGTTCGGATACGAAGCCACCTCGAAAGGAAGCATATTCGAAACACCGTTAGCACCTTGCAGACGCAGATCATACATGCCGCATGGTACATTCGGAGCGATGGTGATTCGTATCTTAATCCGATCGGCAAGCTGTGGACTGCTCTGGTCATTTAATCTTCTTCGCTTTCTTTTCTCGGTAGGAGTCTCCTTGATAGGGAATAGTTCACCCCGAATATCCGGATGACTGAATACAACCTTTGTGGCCTTATTGATATTCAGTCCGCCGGCCTCTATTTCGACAATCTCACCTACCTGACCGCCCGCCGGAAAGAGATAACCCAAAGAGAGTTTCTGCGCATAGAGCGATGTGGTCAGAAGAGCACATAAAATGGTCAATATTATATTTCTACTTTTCATAAGACGGCTTTTTTACATCAATAATTTCATACAATAATCCGTTGCTTTGTTGCTTATTCAACAGCGAAGGAAGTATCGGCAGATTACCCTCGGAAACATGGGGCAGAGTGCCATAAGGATCGATTCCCATAAGGAGATAGATTGTACCAATCAAGTCACACGGATAGACGGGGCGTTCTACGATTTTCTCACCGGTCTTATCGGTCTTCCCGACCACCTTACCACCATGGAAGCCTCCTCCTGCGACCAAATAGCTGAACGCCTTGCCAAAGTGGGCACGTCCTCCATTCCACGGAGCCTCCCATAACACTTTGGGGGTTCTTCCGAACTCTCCACCACAAAGGACAATGGTACTATCCAGCAATCCTCGTTGATCCAAATCAATAAGCAGAGCCGACAACGCCTTGTCCAAAGCGGGCAACATGGAGTTCATTCTTTGGAAATGTTTCTTATGGGTGTCCCAACCGGTCATGCGAACATTGACAAAAGGAACTCCTGCCTCAACAAGTTTTCGGGCGACAAGGCACGATTGTCCGAGTCGCGTTTTGCCATATCTTTGTCTTACAGAATCGGGCTCAGTGGCAAGGTTGAAGACCTCTCTGCTTTTACCCCATATAAACTCCATATTTATAGCCCGCAAAGAGTCGATCTGCCGCTTATCCATTTGTCCCTTCTCGAACTCTTTAAGCAGCGCGATTCTTTGATCCATTCTCTCTCGATTGACGAACTTGTTTACCACTCCCTCGACCTCATACTCTTTACCCTCAGGCTTTCCGCCGGTATCGAAAGACTTATACTCATTTCCCAAAAAGCCGCCTTCGTTAAAACGGCTGTTTGCACTTGTCACGGAGATATAGCATGGCAAGATTCCTTTATAGGTATCTCGCTTCATATAAGAGATCACAGCACCGAAAGAGGGATAGACGACCGCACCATTCGAAGCGTCACCCGTAATCATCTTATAATGACCGGTTTCGTGTGCGTTGCTGCCATGGGTCATGCTTCTTATCAACGAATACTTATCGGCTATGCCGGCCAGCAAAGGCAGTTTCTCGCCAATATAGATACCATCTACATTTGTTTTAGCCACACCTTTGTAATTTCCGAAATAGGTTCGTGACGTATTGGGTTTGGGGTCGAATGTATCGGTCTGCGCCGGCCCGCCATCCAGATATACCAGAATCACGGATTTTGCTCTTTGAGCATCAGCCCTGAATCCGACAGCCAATAGTAAAATTAAAGTTAGATATATCGCTCTCATAATGTAGAAGATGATTAGTGGTTATAAAGGAACTCGTTGCTGTTTATTTGCACCCACATAAGGTCAAAAGCCATCTCTTTCAACGACAACCCGTTCTGCTGCATATAATCTGTATATAGATTTATCTCTTGCGGAGTTGCTCTTCGCGATAACACCCGAAGAGTAATGGCATCGGCAACTTGCGTAATATCGCTATACTGCTCACAAATCCGTCGCAATATCGGACTTCTTCTGATGCGCCGTTCGAGTACCGACGAGTTCATGAGATAGAGCAACTGTTTCGAAGTAATCGAATTATTCCTCTGGCTCTCCAAAGATACATCTCTGGACACCTTGCCGAACAGTTCAAGTTCCGAAGAGGAGACCGTAGCATCACCCAGATGCGTGGCTCTTGTCGAAGGGGGATAGAACGTGAAGGGCTCGGGCACACGACTGCTGTATGTATTCCAAATGCCGGTGGCCGAAGCCATTGCATCGACAATAACCTCTGCCGGAAGTCGTTGCGGCACATAAGACCCCTCGGGGATCATTTTCGAATTAAACTCTTTCGACAAAAGTATCTTTTTCATCAATAACCTCACATCGAAATTATTGTTCAAAAAATAGTCTGTCAACTGATTCAGCAGCCGGAGGTTCGAAGGTTTGTTATCCGGCCGCCAATCATCCGGCTCATTTACGATGCCTTTCCCGAATACCCAATACCACAACCTATTTACCATAACCTCTGCAAAACGCCGGTTCTTAGGGGATGTGAGCCACGAAACGTATGTTTCCCGCCAATCGGTATCTGCATGGAGTTCGAGTGAAGTGCCATCTTTCAATACCACCTTCTGATAAGGCAGATCCTTATGGATATCGAGGTAGATTATCTCCTCTTTCCACTCTTTCGTTGACTTGAACTTGATCTGCGAGAAGCACAGATGTCCATTGTCGGTGCAATTTCGGTCTCCTAAAAATAGAAGATTGATATTGGCATAAAAGTTTTCGGGATCTCTTTTCTGAAATCCGCGATAGAAATTTACAGCCGGCGAACGGAAATTACTTCCCTCGGAAAGGAGAAGATTTCGGACCATTTTATCGTAAGGCACATTGTACAAAAGCTGCTCATATACCCATCTGTTATAGGCTTGTACGCCATTGGGCCACAGATTGCTCGGGAACTCGGATTTTATACGCAATATATCGCCCCAGTGCATCTGCATATATTTGAGAGCAAGCTCACTTTTAAGCAGTCTGTTGATCAACACCTCGCGTTTATTGAGAGTCTTATCATCAAGAAATTTCACGCAGGTGCGCAGTGATGGCAGAGAACCTGTTACGGTGAGATAGACTCTTCGCAGAAATATCTCATCTGGGCATTGCTCCGAAGCTGTTGCCTGTATTACCGGAAATAACAGGCAAACGACGAACATCAAAATATTTTTCATGATATCACGATATTAGAATAGATTCTATTTCAACCAAAAGTTCACTTCTGCACACATCGGCTACCGTATAGGCTACCGGCAAATGCGGGTATGCCTCTGCCACGACGGATTTTACCTCTTCATAATCTGCCTTGTTCTTAACATAGACATGAACCTTGACATATTTCAAATCATGAGCCTTGCATCCATATTTGATCAAATTCTCTTTGGATACAAGATACTCGATATTTTCAATCGTCATGATCGTCTGCAACTTTGCCGAGGAGGCTTCCATACTCTCCTCGCCTCTGATTGCAGCCGTGCCCGAAACGAAACAGCAGACTCCCTCTTTCGTCTCAATCAGTTTGGCACGCTCGAATTTTGGGGTGCTCTTTATCGCATCGAGACCATCATCAATAAGCACCTTCTTTGAATAGACATGAGCTGCGACCTGCAACGAGTTGTCAATGGGATATATGCCTTGAACATCGGCGCTCGCTTTTTTGAATGCTATACCTCCGACAATGATACCTTCGGAGGAGATTCCGATGCCGGTCGCTGCGGGATATCCATTCTCCCAACAACCTTTCTTATAATAGCAGGAACGCGCATCGTTGAACTCCTGATAATTCTGCTTGCCGTTTTTGTATGACACGATATTCCCGATATAATTCCACTGGCGTACGATATCATCGACAGCAAAACCGTACGAGGAGAGCAGATGATCCATCTTGCCGAAAACCTCTTGGCTCTGCTGAGCAACGCTCTCGGAAAAATCGGAGGAGGGAATACCCTCTATGATAAGCGTGGACTCCTCGTTGTTTTCGATAAAGCCATAGCACACGCCCTCCCTCTCCTCGACATGAATCTCGGCCGAACCTTCAAGAGTGTATATTTCAAGCGAAAGACCGCCATGAGGCAATAAATATTGAGGGATTAGGGTTACGGGGACTTTTCGCCCCAGCAAGTTGTATATAACAGACTTGATATCGCTCAACAGATGGTGATATTCCACCTCGTCATTCGTGCCACAGAGAACCATTCCGCAGATTTTATCAATCGGAACATTATCTATTGCCCGTTTGACATAGGCCGAAAAATCATCGCTAAAATCAAAAGTCGAAGAGTAGATCTTTAATTTCATAAATTAACGCTTTCTTATACTTATAAGATCCTATTACGGATAAAAGGTTAAATTATGAACTAAAAGTTAGAGCGATTTTTGATTGTTTATTTCAACCCGATCATCGTAAGATGACACTCTACCGCCAACCTCCTTTACACGAACCGCTGAAACTATATCGTCCAATCCGAAACCTTGAAATCGGCCTCGATCTTCTCCTCTATGGAATCCGGCAATTGATAGAAAAAGTCTATTCCGGTTAATTGCTCCACCTCATCGACCGATTGCATATAGGTCATCAATGGACGGTTGCCGGCAACATTGTTCATAACAAAGCCGATAGATGTCCACGAGCCATCACTTTTTGGACGGAGCAACACTTTGTAAAAAGCCTGCGGGACGACGATTTTACGGACAGAGCCAATGGTGTTTGACGTATTGGTGACAATTGGGCCGCAGCAGACATAGACGGCACGGTATTTAGTGGCCAAATCACGAACAAGTTCCTCTAAATCTTTCCAATCTCCGGCGTTGTTCGAGCGGTTCTGCGGGCAGATGTTAGTCATATAGAACGACTCTTTCATCGCTTGTTTAGACCAACGCATATCACCGGCCGGAGCCATGTGACCTCTGTCATAGCCGGAGTTACGGTAGTCGGCCGTTACGACCGGATCTCCCGCAACCAACGGGTCGGGCAGAAACTTATTGGTACGAGGAATCTCCCCCTGCACTTCCGCTGAGGTCAATTCGTATGCCACCCAATTGGGCAGACGCCAATCGTGATTGTAACAAACCGTATATCCGAGATGTTCGATTGTTTGTTGGCTGCGTGCTGTGTTTAGTCGCGGAATTTCAAGACGATTGCATGTGTTTTTATCGGTTTTCGGAGTTGTCGGCTTTTCAACTTTCGGATTTACCGCCGAGGTCGTCGCAGGTCGTTCCACGGATGACGCCATCGAAGAGCCTGTTGAAAAATAGAAATAGGCAGCACCCATCACACAAGCGGCCAACAAGGCAGCAAAGAGTGGCGACCGATAATATGCTTTGGCTTTTTTACTTTTACGTGCAGACATATTTGCAATGTATAGAACTTACTCTTTACAGCAAATATACGAAAAAAAACGAGTAGTTGGAGAGAGTCGATTATTTTTTCGTTCCGAGGTGCACAACTATCGAACAAAAAGCGTATTTTTGTCGAAATTCAACCTCAACCATGAAAAAGATCATTCAAAAAGCCCTGCTTCTATTGTTATTGTTCGGAGCCGGGACTATGTTTGCACAAGAGAGCAAATCTCATTACATCAACATCCAAAACCGAAAGCAGTTGCACCAATGGTTTCGTTACGCTCCCGATCGTCCGATTGTGATCAGCGGTCATCGCGGCGGCATGATGGCAGGCTACCCCGAGAATTGTATCGAATCGTTTGAAAAGACATTGACAATGATGCCGTCGTTTTTCGAGATCGATCCCCGCATGACCAAAGATGGAGTCATTGTATTGATGCACGATGCAACCATCGACCGAACAACAAACGGAAAAGGACGTGTCCGCGATTACACCTACGAAGAGCTGCAACAATTCAATCTGGTGGATCGCGAAGGCAATGTCACCCCTTATAAAATCCCCACATTAGAGAGTGTGATCCGTTGGAGTCAGGGTAAAACGATCTTGAATCTCGACATCAAAGATGTTCCGCTGGAAGTCATGTCGAAGTTTATCAACTCATTGGCTCCGGCCAATGTGATGTACACGGTACACAACGCCTCGCAAGCTCGGCTGTTATTGGATCGTGATCCGGATGCGATGTTCTCGCTTTGGTGCAAGAACCTCAAAGAGTTCAGGAAATACGAGGCTGCCGAGATTCCGTGGTCGCAAACAATGGCTTATGTAGGAAGGATGATGCTTTCGAAGCAGAAACCTCTCTACGATAAACTGCACGAAAACGGCGTGATGTGCATGATCTCCGTAGCTCCGACACACGACCAGCGTTTCACCGAGGCCGAACGGGTAGCCGGATATCGGTTGGAGGCAATGTCGCCTTGCGATGTGATCGAAACCGACTATCCCTATCTGTTTCAAGGGCTGGATTTGCAACGAAAGTAACTAACCCGCAAAATATGACTTATCGTTCGATTTACAACGACGACGAATTGTTAACCCGTCTTCGTCGCATCCGCCATGTGGCACTCGACATGGATGGCACGATCTACATGGGACAATCGCTTTTCCCGTGGACAAAACCCTTCTTGGAGGGGTTGAGAAAGGCCGGCATCGGCTACTCGTTTTTGACCAACAACCCCTCCAAATCAATCGCCGATTATCTGTCGAAACTACATAATATGGGGATTGAGGCCACCCGTGACGAGATGTACACCACGGCGTTGGCTACCATCGACTACATCAAAGCCCACCACCCCGAAGCACGAAAACTCTTCTTGCTCGGTACTCCTTCGATGGTTTCGGAGTTCGAAGCTGCGGGGTTCATCTCGGCCGAGGACTCCCCGAATGATCGACCCGATGCGATTGTGGTGGCTTTCGACATGACACTCAACTACGACCGTCTATGCCGTGCCGCATGGTGGATCTCGCAAGGGGTACCCTATATCGCAACCAACCCCGATCGGGTATGCCCCACCGACCAACCCACCGTACTGGTCGATTGCGGATCGATCTGCGCCTGTTTGACACATGCAACGGGCCGACAGCCCGATATTACCCTCGGCAAGCCCGACCCCAACATGTTAACCGGAATCTTGACCCGACACGGATTGCAGCCCGACCAGATTGCCATGGTGGGAGATCGCATCTATACCGACGTGGAGATGGCACACAATGCCGGAGCGATGGGAGTTCTGGTACTTTCGGGCGAGACGACAATCGAAATCGCCGATCAAGCCGAAAGACAACCCCATCTGATTGCCGAAAATATCGCCACATTGGGCGAACTGTTACAAAAGGCAAATCAAGACTGACACTCTTTTGTTCAAGAGCGGATAAAGCAAGAGGCTGTCCAACAGGTAGTGTTGCGACAGCCTCTTTTCGTAGAAGTTGTATAACAAGATTTATATTTGATCCATCTATCCGATTTACAGATGTTCGAGGGTATATTCGATCATCTTTTGGCGCACGTTGACAGCATCGTTGGGACGCATCGAATGGTTCTGGTCGGGATAGACCATCATATCGTACTGCTTGCCATAACGATTGAGTGCCCGCGTCATCTCGATCGTATTTTGGAAGTGGACATTGTCGTCGGCCGTACCGTGAATCAGCAACAGTCGGGTACGGCTGTCGTCGAGCATACGCGCGAAATTGATCGGTGAATTGTCGTCGTATCCGGCTGCATTATATTGCGGCAGACCGTTGTAGATCTCGGTATAAATCGTATCGTAATAACGCCATGAGGTCACGGGAGCAACGGCAATGGCCATGCGGAACAGCCCATGTCCTTTCAAAGCACAACTCAACGCCATGAATCCGCCATACGACCATCCATAGATGCCGATACGGGCAGCATCGACCCACGGCTGAGCTGCCATATAACGAGCCACGGAGAGTTGGTCCTCGGTTTCGAGTGCGCCCAAACGCCCGTAAGTCTGCTTTTTGAAGGCCTCGCCACGGTAACCCGTACCACGTCCGTCGGCACAAACGACAATATACCCCTTATCGACCAACGCGTACTCCCAATCCATCGACCAACGGTCCTGCACCGACTGCGATCCCGGACCCGAGTATTGAGTCATCAACACCGGATAACGTTTCGCAGGGTCAAAGTCGATCGGTTTGAGAATATAGGCATTCAGCGTATCGCCACGCTCGGTAGCCAAAGTGAAGAACTCTTTGACGGGACGTTTTGTCGCAGCCAACATCTCGCGGAGCGTCTGACTGTCGGCCAATGTTCGAATCACACTACCCTCGCCGTTACAGATCTCGACCCGATTGGGGGTTGTGGCATTGGAGAAAGTGGTGATGCAATATTTCATGCTGGCACTCGGCGCTACGGAGTAGAAACCCTCACCGGTTGTCAAGCGTCGTTTATCTTTTCCGGTCAAGGCCACACTATACAGATTACGGCGCAAAGGCGAAGTTTCGGTCGAGAGATACCATACTCGTTTCCCGTCTGTTCCAACCACATCGGTAACCTCCCAGGCTCCTTTGGTCACCTGTGCCAACAAACCGCGACGGATACTGTATAAATAGAGATGCATGTAACCGGTATGGCTCTCTTGCCGCACCAAGAAGCGGTCTTTATCGACAAAAGTCACCGCCTGATCATCCACCCGTTCGACATATTGTTGTGCCCCCTCGGAATAGATGACCCGCTGCGCACCATGAGCCTCGCAAAGGATCATTTCAAATCTATTTTGACGACGGTTCAGGCGGTAGTACCACAAGCGGCCATCGGGCGCAAACCCGATACGCGGGATATATTGATCGGTCTCCGCTCCTGTATTGATGCGTTTCTTGGTGCCGGTTGTCAAATCATAGAGCCACAACTCGACAATCGAGTTCCGCTCGCCGGCTTTGGGATATTTGAACGAAAAGGCCTTGTTGTAAAGTTTGCCGTCGAAACGCATCATCTCCATAAGCGACACATGACGTTCGTCGAAACGCAGATAGGCAATTTGTCGGCTGTCGGGCGAAAAGGCATAAGCCCGCGTATTGCCGAACTCCTCTTCATAGACCCAATCGGTTGTGCCGTTGATCACGGCATTCCATGCGCCGTCGTTGGTAATTCGGCGCGTAGTATGTGTCACAATATCGCGAACATAGAGGTCGTTGGCATCGGAATAGGCAATCAGACGGCCGTCGGGCGAGAACGAGGCATCGCGCGGGGTCACCGCATCGGGCAATGCGGCAACGACTTTGCCATCGGCTGCCAGATGGTAGGTGGTGGTATAGGAGCGACGATAGATCGGAGTACGTCCCGAAGCAATCAAAATTCGTTGCTCATCGGGCGAGAAGGTGTAATCCGTGATTTTAAGTCCTGTTGCCGGAAGCAAACGCTCGCCATCGGTCTTAGAATCGTAGCGAAAACGCACGATATTATCCTCTTTGATTACCGTATAGTGCTCGCCATCGGCCATTGAGCGGATTCCGCGCACGCTCTCGTTCTTCGAGCGCAAACGGAGAATTTCGGCATATTCATTACGCGCCGAGGCACTCTCGGCAGTCAGACTCCCGATCAAAAGCAGGAGGGTGGAAAAACAAAAAGAACGTAACAAGGGGCGGGGTTAATTGAGTTAAATATCTTCTACATCGAACTCGTATCCGACACGTTTTCCGGTAACGAATTTCGAGTTGTCAAGGCGTGTGTTGAACTGATCGACCGTCACTCGTTTGTTGCCCTCATAAGGCGGGGTCAGGAGGTCGAAATTCAACGAGAATCCGATGGCCGATTCGAGAATCGGGATCAGTGCTTCGCGATCGATCTCTTCGCGACCGAAGTCGGCAACACGCATCGAGGTTTGCTGCTTGCCCTCCACGAAATAACGTCGCTCACGGTTGATAAAAATGCGTCCGATGAGGTAACCTTCATCGGCGTTACGATTGAATTTGAACGAGTCGGAAAGGAAGTTATAGATATTGATCATGCCGCAATATGAGTTCTCGCGGTCGTTTTGCACATAGGAGGTCTGCCAAATCGGATGTTCGGTCGGGAATTGGAAAATGTCTGTGTGCATCTGGAAAAGCAGCAGGTCGTCGGCCACCTGCACCTGAGCCTCGAACTTACCGCGGTCGCGATATTCGAGGCGCACACGGCGGTCGAGTCGTCCTTCCAACGCATCGTCAAGTTCCGAAGCTAATTCGAACAACGTATCTTTCAATAGGTTAAAAGCCGCGAACGAATTGTCGAAGACCTTCTGTTTGAGGTTTGATTTTCGGATAATGGTATCCAGAATCTGTTTCCGAATCGGTTGTGTTTCCATTGTGGAATTCATGATTTTAACTTATGTGAGCAAAGGTACACATAATTTCATATATTGCGGTCAAAATTGCAAAAAATTCTTACGACAGCAAATCCACAAAAGGATCAAAAATATATTGGCAATGTGAAAGAAACAGAGCTATACATAGGGCAATGTCGTCAATAAAAAATCATCCAGTTAGCGGATTTTTACCGAGACTCCTTGTTTTATGGCAAACTCTCCGCGTTTCATGCCGTTCATTTTGCGCAAACTCTTTTGATGAACAGCATATCGTTGGCTTACCGAATAGAGTGTTTCACCGGCTACCGCTGTGTGGGCTTGTTGCTTTCCCTCCCAGCGTTTCTTTTTGCGGGCGATATAGACCACCTCGCCGGTCATCGGCTGGGAAGCGGCATCGGTCAGTTCGTTGAATTTACGCAGGTTGCGTGCCGAAATACGGAAATTTGCACCGATACGTTCGAAGGTGTCGCCCTCTTTGGCCAAGATATAGTGTACGCCGTTGGTAGCATAAACATTATAACCGTTGTGGGCATTGATCGTCACCCGATAGTTATCCGGATCAACGGTCGTTCCGGCCACTGCTTTGGACTCAACGCTGGCCTGCTCCGAAAACCAAGCCGCAGGATCCTCCTTGCGGCTGTGGCGAGCCGCATAGAGCCGATCGCCATCGGGACGATCCAGCAGATAGAGTTTGCTCTCCTCGATGATGCGTACCAACCGTTGGGCATAATCGGGAGCGGTGGCATAACCCGCGGCCTTCAATCCGCGGGCCCAACTTTTGTAGTCGGTGGATGGATACGCAAAGAGCGAGTCATAACGAGGTTGTGTATCGAGAAACTCGGCATGATCACGGTAAGACTCTTCAACCGAAGGATAGGCACGGAAACACTCGCCTTTGGCATCGTCGTCGTAATAGATTTTTTTGCCGGTCCAATTGCGTTTGCATTTGATGCCGAAATGGTTGTTCGAGTGGGTTGAAAGCCAGCTGTTGCCGCAATCGGACTCTAAAATACCTTGTGCCAACGTGATGCTGGCCGGAATCCCGTAACGTTCCATGTGACTGACCGCTATATGTTTGTAACGATCGACATACTCCTCGCGGGTTTGGCGGCTCTGAGCCTGTGCCGCAAAACACGAAACAAGCAGGATTACCCCTAAAAATATTGGTTTTCTGGAAATATTCATTATCTTTGTTAAATCTTTACCGAACAAAGATAACACATTCCGTCGAAATTCACAATACAAAGATTCCGGATAACGACCCTATTTGCAAAAAGTTGACCGGATCGAGTAAACGGATTTTATCGACACGATAAAACAATTTGCGCAAGGAGAAACTGTTATGGAGCTATTCGACAAAATAATTGCCTCGGCCAACGATCTGTTGTGGGGATATGTAATGATCATCGCTCTGCTGGGTTGTGCAATCTACTTCACGTTACGCAGTCGGTTTGTGCAGTTCAGAATGTTGGGCGAGATGATGCGCCAACTCACCAACTCCACCGATCTCCGGCACGCCGAAGGCAAAAAACAGATCTCTCCGTTTCAGGCCTTTGTTGTGACACTTGCCAGCCATGTCGGCACAGGAAACTTGGCCGGTGTGGCCACTGCTATTGCAGTAGGCGGCCCGGGAGCGGTCTTCTGGATGTGGGTCATTGCATTGGTCGGCTCGGCTAACTCGTTTATCGAAAACACCCTTGCCCAACTCTATAAACGCAAGGCCGACGACTCATACATTGGCGGTCCGGCCTACTACATCATGTATGGTTTACGCTGCCGTCCGATGGCGATTTTGTTCAGCGTGCTGACCATTGTCACATTCAGTTTTGCGTTCAATACGGTACAAAGCAACACCATTTGCGAAGCGGTGGAGAATGCGTTCGGCATCGATAGTTTTTACATGGGTATCGCCCTTACGGTCGCCACCCTGCTGATCATCTTCGGTGGCATACAACGCATAGCCCGAGTAAGCGAGTTCGTAGTACCCATCATGGCATTGGGTTATCTGTTGCTTGCGATCGTGGTCGTAGCTCTCAACATCGAGCATATTCCGCACGTGCTCTCGATGATCTTCAAGAACGCCTTCGGCATCGAGCAGTTTGCCGGTGGTGGTATGGGGGCTGCCATGATGCAAGGCATCAAGCGCGGTCTGTTCAGCAACGAGGCGGGTATGGGCTCTGCCCCCAATGCAGCCGCTACGGCATCGATCTCTCACCCCGTAAAACAGGGTTTGATCCAGATGCTCGGGGTCTTCACCGACACCATCGTCATTTGTACCTGCACCGCATTTATCATTTTAGTCAGCGGTGTTTCTCTCAACGAATTCAACGGGGTGCAACTCACACAGGAGGCTCTGACCTCCGAAATAGGCGGAGCAGGACGTATCTTCGTGGCCATCACGATCTTTTTCTTCGCCTTCTCCTCCATTTTCGGTAACTATTACTATGGCGAAGCAAACCTGCGTTTTGTCACTCGTTCCCGCTTGGTGCTGAACATCTTCCGCATTTTGGTCGGCGGCGTGGTGATGATCGGCGCAGTCATGAGCCTCAAAACCGCATGGAGTTTAGCCGATATCACTATGGGACTGATGACCTTATGCAACCTCATAGCCATTGTTTTATTGGGGCGGCAGGTGCTTCTACTCCTCGACAATTACCGTGCACAGCGACGTGCCGGCAAAGATCCCGTATTCCGCAAAGAGGATATTACGGAGTTGGCCGGCAACGACGGAATAGAATGTTGGTAACAACTTACATTTAACACAATTAATGTCAAACAAATAAAACCTAACAACTACTATTATGTTTACCGAAAACGCCAATCGAATTTTCAATCAGGCAATTGCAGATTATCACCGTTGGGACGATGTAGATCATGCCATCGAAAATCCTTACGAGGCCGGATCGCTCGATCATCTGCTCTATCACAAGAACTGGATCGACACGGTACAATGGCACCTCGAAGATATCATCCGCAATCCGGAGATCGACCCCGTAGAGGCATTGCAGATCAAACGCCGCATCGATAAGTCGAATCAGGATCGCACGGATATGGTCGAATATGTCGATTCGTACCTGCTCGACAAATACAAAGAGATCGTTCCGGCTGCCGATGCCCGATTGAATACCGAAACTCCGGCTTGGGCTATCGACCGTCTGTCGATCTTGGCGTTGAAGATCTACCACATGGCTCGCGAAACCGAGCGCACGGATGTCGATGATGCACACCGCGCAGCCTGCCAAAAGAAACTCGATGTGTTGTTGACGCAGCAAGTCGATCTGTCGCGTGCCATTGAGGAGTTGATCGAGGATATCGAAGCCGGTCGCAAGTACATGAAGACCTACAAGCAGATGAAGATGTACAACGATCCGGCACTGAATCCGGTGCTCTATGGACAGAAAAAATAATCCGTCACAAAGCCCGCTCCCGCGCCACCTATTGGTGATGCGCAACTCGGCCATGGGCGACGTGGCCATGTTGCCGCATGCCTTACGGGCATTGCGGGCAGCCTACCCCAAACTGCGTATCACCGTAGCGACGCAAGCGATGTTCAAACCCTTTTTCGCGGGATTGAATGTCGAGTTTCTCGTTGTCGATACCAAGCAGGCGCACCACTCATTGGCCGGCATGTGGCATCTGGCTGCCGAAGCCCGAAAATTGGGCATCGATGCCGTAGCCGACGTTCACGATGTTTTGCGTTCGCAGGCTTTTCGGCTCTCGATGCGGTTGCATGGGATTCGAGTCGCTCACATCCGCAAAGGTCGCGCCGAGAAGAAGCAGTTTATCCGCTGTGGGGGTCGCAACGCAGCTCCCCTACGCCACACGGTATCGCGCTATTGCGATGTTTTTCGGCAATTGGGTTTCCGATTCGACGATCCCGCTCCCGTGGCATGGGCTTCGCGCCCCAATCCTATGGGCGAGAAAAAGGGTATATGGGTCGGATTCGCCCCGTTTTCGGCACAGGCCGGCAAGACCTATCCCGAAGATTTAGCCCGCGAAACGGTAGCTCAGCTCGCCTCACGCTATGATCGGGTATTCATTCACAGCGGCGGGGGAAAAGAGGCGGAATTTGCGCAGGAGATGGAGCACACCTATCCCAACGTGACGGCACTATGGGGACGTGTGCGATTTGCCGGTGAGATGGATCTGTTGGCCAACTTGGACTGCGTGGTATCGATGGATTCGCTAGTAATGCACATGGCGGCATTGGTCGGGACACCCACCGTCTCGGTATGGGGTGCCACCCATCCCGCACTCGGATTTTTAGGATGGGGAACCGATCTGCAACTGATTTTACAGGCCGACATGGAGTGTCGTCCCTGCTCGGTATTCGGAGCGAAACCCTGCAAATATGGCGATTATCGATGTCTGCGAGCAATCACACCACAGATGATTGCCGAACGAGTCGCTACGGCCATTGCCGCACGAACACGTTAAACTGATAGCACCTTACACACAAAGAGAGGGCTGTTCAACGTTGAACAGCCCTCTCTTTGTGTGCAGCAGGTTACTCCATCGGCCTTACGCGCACCTCGGTAATACCTTCCAACTCGCGCACCAACCGGTCGATGTCGGTTTTCTCTTCCACCTCACCATAATGATAGGGGTAGAAAACCGTAGGACTAATAGCCTTTACGGCTTGTACGGCCTGATCGACGGTCATCGTATAGGGTTGATTTACGGGTAGGAATGCGATATCTATATCGCGCAAAGCCATCATCTCGGCAGTCGGTTCTCCGTCGCCTGCAACATAAATGCGAGTGCCGCCTATGGTAAAGATATAGCCACAATCCTCGCGCGATTTCGGGTGG
>CAZGPA010000005.1:0-77109 GCA_964527525.1 uncultured Alistipes sp.
ATCAGTGCCAGCCGTTCGATCCGTTGAGGCTCCATTACGGCCCACTCCACGGCTTGGAATCCGCCTACCGAGCTGCCGATCATGGCATGGATGCGTTTGATACCCAATTCATCGGCCAGCAATTGATGCACTCGTACCATGTCACGAATGGTATAGGGCGGAAAATCCTTATAATAAGGTCGGCCGGTTGCGGGATTGGTGTGCAGCGGCCCTGTTGTGCCGTAGTGCGATCCGAGGATGTTGGCACAGACGATGAAATAGCGGGCAGGGTCGAGGAATCGTCCCTCTTCAACCGTATGCGGCCACCAGTCGGCTACATCCGAATTGGCAGTCAAG
Source organism: uncultured Alistipes sp. (assembly GCA_964527525.1). Classification (GTDB taxonomy): domain Bacteria; phylum Bacteroidota; class Bacteroidia; order Bacteroidales; family Rikenellaceae; genus Alistipes. The sequence continues at coordinate 337 of CAZGPA010000005.1, forward strand.
GCATGGCATACCCACACAACATTGTTGCGCTCGGCATTGAGTTCACCGTAGGTGTGGTATGCAATGCGTAGCGTAGGCAATATATGTCCCGTATCCAACTCGAACGGGCGGTTGTAGTCGAAATAGTGTATCATCAGTCGATTTGTGCAAAGGCTTGTTCGAAATCCTCAATCAGGTCATCGGCGTGCTCCAATCCGAGCGAGATGCGCAGCAAGGTCGGGGTAACGCCTGCCGCAACAAGATCCGCCTCGCTGAGTTGCTTGTGGGTGGTGGAGGCAGGGTGGGTGACTACCGAAATCGAGTCGCCGATCATGGTCATATTGGCTGCCAAACGGAGTGACTCGACAAACCGTACGGTGCTCTCCAACGTGCCTTTCAGTTCGATGGTAAAGACGGCCGAGGAGCCGAACTTATAATATTTCTGTGCATTCGCATAGCTTGGGTGATCTTCGAACCCGACATAGCTCACGCGCTCTACTTTCGGATGATTGCGACAGAACTCTGCCAATTTGCGTGTTGATTCTACCTCATGGCGTACACGCAAGGTCAGCGTTTCAAGGCCGAGCATCATCAAATACGAATCGAAAGGCGACGGGCAGCAACCCAAATCGCGTAACCCATCGACACGGCACTTCACAATAAATGCAGAAGAGCCAAATGCCTCATAGAGGTTCAAACCGTGGTATCCCTCCGAAGGGCCATCGATTTGCGGGAATTTGCCGTTCGCCCAATTATAATTGCCTCCATCGACAATCACACCTCCCATGGCCGTGCCGTGGCCGTTGATCCATTTGGTGGCCGAGTCCACCACAATATTGGCGCCCCAATCAAACGGATTGCAGAGATAACCGGCAGCACCAAACGTATTGTCCACGATATACGGCAGGTCGTATTTACGAGCCAGCAGACCCAATGCCTCCAAATCGGGAACCGCGCAGGTCGGGTTACCCATGCTCTCGACGTAGATAGCTTTGGTATGTGCATCGATCAGCGGCTCGAAATCTTCGGCGCGTTCGGTGGGTGCGATGCGGCAATCGATTCCCAATTTGCGCAACGAGATGCGGAATTGGTTGTAGGTGCCGCCGTAGAGGAACGGTGAAACAACGATATTATCCCCCTCGGAGGCCAACGACAAAACGGTGATCAGGATGGCCGACATGCCCGAAGATACGGCCAAAGCACCGACAGCCCCATAAAGTGCTGCAATACGCTGCTCGTAGGCTGTGGTTGTGGGATTTTGCAGACGGGTATAGATATTGCCGGCTTCGCTTAACTCGAAAAGGCGAGCCGCATGGTCGCAACTGCGGAATCGGTAGGCCGCTGTCGGGGTAATGGATACACCGCGAGCACCACTCTCTACATCTGGTTGCAATCCTGCGTGGATTTGCAATGTCTCAAAACGAAGTTTTTTCAATGTGTTCATATCTTCTTGGTTTGAATATCCTATTATAAAAAATCCGGCTTGTCGAAAGCCGGATTGTATTGTGTCACACGCAAAAAGACTACATCCGGCAAAGTCGGTTGCACATGCACATCATATCCATCATCATACCGCGTAAACCGCCGGCCTGAGGAAATGTATGTACCATTCGGAGCATTGTCTTGTCTAATGTATCAGATTCTTGGGCAAAGATAATGATTTTTCGTTTGTTCGGTGCGTATGATGCAAAAAATAATTTATAATTCCTCATGAAAGTATAAAGATTCTCCGAAAGACACAATAGATCACGCTGAAAAGAGGTGACTATCTGTTCCCTTTCGCGCGATTGTGCGATTTGCACAACATCTGGCAATTTTTGATGTCGGTTGCACCTCCTTTACTCCATGCTGTAACGTGATCGGCATCCATTTCGCCGATTTTCCAAATTCTGTTTCGACCGGCGTCGTGCCCCAATGCGCACAACGGGCAGTTGGACACTCCTGCTTTTACGGCTTGTGCGGTTTGGAGATTATAAACACTCTTTCTTGTAGCCTCGTCGAATATGCGGATGTCGAGTAATTTGGTATCCTGCTCTCCACCAAGAATATATTCAAGAATTCCTTTTCGGTTCTTAACATACGGATCGGCATAAAGTGCTTTTACGCGCTCGGCAACTGCATGCGGGTTGTAGGGAGTGCGATGGTAATCCGCATACAATCGCCCCCATTCCAACCCGCGCATCTCGCTTTCAACATTTGTGAAAACCGTTGATGTCCAATCGATAACCGTGTTGAAATGAGTTTTCAATTCGTTGATCTGCGTATCGTGGCGATGTATGCTCAGATAGCGTTCTACCTCGGTCGCATTGCCGCATAACCATTCGAGCGCAGTAGCCAAATAATCTTGCCGTATGACCTCTCCTTTGATATAAGCACTCCATTTCTGTACCATTGCATTTTGGCTGTTGCTGAACTCCTCTTTGCAACGCGTGATGAATGGTCCGGAATACACAGCATTCAGAATCTCTTGATTGTTGAGCGGAATACCGGCTATGTTGATGGTGCGAAACCAATTTTTGATCTCCGGCTCCTCGCCTTCACATATATAGACCAATAGTGGTGTCTTCATGATACGGCGCTGTAACTCCTCGGCCATGCCACTGAAAATTTGTTGCATGCCGTTTTTGTCTTTGATGGCGAATTTGTTGGTTACGAAACGGCCGAGGCTGGTGATCCGCTGTTGACCGTCAAGCACCTCGAAACGCTCTTCGTCGATCTTGTTGAAATAGATCAGCCCCAATGGATAACCCTGCAAAGCCGATTCAATAACGGCGACATCTTTCTTGCCGTCGGCATAGATATAGTTGCGTTGGTATTCGGGCTGAATGACCAATCTGCCTCCCATGCCGAAAAGACCTTTGCCTTCCAATTCGTTATAAACAAAGCCGTCGCAAATATCGCGAACGGTCAGATCGGTGCGTAGGGTTGTTTTCATAGGTTTTTATTTTTTGTGGATGAATATTCTTCGATAAATTTCTTTCCTAAATATAGAGGGACGGGCAACCATATCAAAGTATGCGCTTGATAAACACACGTGCGTACTTGCGTTTCCCCTTGATCTTCCATCCGTCAGCACCGGGTGCCAAGATGTCTGATGCAGATGCGTGCATATGTTGTGCGTGTCTGTCTGTCTGTCTGTCTGTCTCTTCCATTATCATACTAATAGTAGCCTCTTTGTCTTTGATTAGCCCATGAGCCTTATTGGGTACTTGATTTGATATGCGATAATCATTGGCGTTGACAATTTCGAACTGTTCGGGGCAGTATTTGTCGAGAAATGAAATTGGGACACCCATCACTCCATCGTAATCCGATGGGATGGCATCGGTGTAGGGGACTTCGATGGCATCGTAGTTGTCGTAACGATCGTAAGTCTCTTTGCCGCGTAACTCCTTATGGCGGCTGTATCGCAGATTGTCTGCCATCGTCATCAGTTGCAACGGTCGATGGCGTCGGCCATGATCGAGACTGGTAAACCAACATGAGTTACCTAATCGAGTGTAATTACCTACATAACCTAATTTTGCAGCTTTTAGCCGATCACTCTCTTTAACTTGAAAACCTTCGGGAACTCCAAACACCATATCTGTAACAAAACCGGTTGCACCCAACCAGATCTTATTCTCTTTAATCAGCGGAAAGACCTCTTTGTAGGTTATGGCGTTTATATTGCCGATGATCAAAAACCGTTTATCGGCTTCGATGATCCACGCCAAAAACTCCCGAAAGAGCGAAAAAGGTGGGTTGGTTACGATAATATCTGCCTCATCGCGCAGGGCACAGATCTCGTCGCTGCGGAAATCGCCATCTCCCTCCAAATAATACCACTCCAAATCCTCGACATTGATACGCCCATCGCCCGTATGATCGCTATCGAGGATATATATTTTCCCTTTGGTTTGTGTCTTTGAGGGATCGAACTGTGGGGCATTCGTCTCGAAGAGTGAGGGTTGATAAACCGTTTTTAGTCTCTTGCTATCGGGAGCATAGCTGGTGCTGATGAGCCGTTTCAGTCCCAGATGTTCGAAATTTTGAGCAAAAAACCTTGTGAAATTGCTCGATTCGGGGTCGTCGCAGGGGAGCAGAACCGTTTTGTCGCGAAACACATCGGGGTCAAAATCGAGATAGGCATTGACCTCCTTCTCGATGTCGGCAAATTGTGTGTAGAACTCGTCGTTCTTGGCATTTTTGGCTTGGGTGAGGTTCTCGTTTGCCATAAACTGGGAGATTTTCGGATAACAACTCCCATTCGCAAACAAAAAAGGTGTGAATCTATTCGTTTGCTTATCTATTGCGGACGGCTCTGGTAAACCTTGCTATACAAATAAGTACGAATAGCCCACACCCGAGGGTGTGAACTTCCAAAACTTATTCCCGTATAGCATTGAAAATTTACCAGATTTTACCGCAATGAGAATAAGAGCTGTTAGCTCAAATTAGAATGAATATGTTAAGTTTATTTCTTTTTTGTCGTCTTGTGTTTTTTTGGGGGGTTCGCAAATGTACAAAAAAATATATCATGAGATAATTATTAATCAAAAAATCCACCGAAAAACTTTTTCGATGGATTTTTTGATGATTAGCAGACGCTCTTTGACGATAGATTGTCGATTTGGCGGATGCCTTGCAGGGTGGCGGTTCCTCGAATGACGGTCCTGCAAAGAAGTTGCAGATCTTCGCGGGTGTGATTTCCTCGCCGTCGGGCCTCGATCAAGACATCGAGCATTTTGATCGCAAAGTGGTTGAGATCGATATCCGAAAGAAAGAGTTGTTGTTGGCGACAAGCGGCCAATACCCGCATAAATTCATCATGCCATATTTGGCGCAATCGAGTCCAATGATGGGAGTAGGAATCCATTATCTCCGATAGCACGTTACACTCTACGATGCACAAACCATCGATATAGACTTCGACCAAACGGAAAAGGTGAACCAGTGGGTTGCACTCTTTCTGATTGCAGCACCGCTCGATCCGATGGTGTTGCAACCGACTCATATATTCGATACACGCATCGATCAGGCCTGCGCGATCGGCAAACATTTCATAGAGCGTACGTTTGGAGATGCCCTGCATCTGTGCGATCTCATCGACCCGAATGGCACGAATGCCATTTCGGATGATGAAATCATAAGTGGCAAGGATAATCTCCTCTTTGGTAGCGCCTCTTTTCATGCCTATTTCTTTTTCTCGGCCTCTTTCTCTCGGCCACCGCCAAGAGCCTGATAGAGCGTAACCACACCGTTCAACTCGTCGTAACGGTCGGCAACCTGCGACAACTCGGCCGACAGGAGTGATTGACGGGCTGTCAAAACCTCCAAGTAGGTTGTCGAGCCGTGCTGCATCAGCAACTCGGTGCTTGTCACAGCGCGTTTCAGAGCCTCGACCTGTCCGGCACGCAGATCGCGTTTGGCACGAGCGGCCTGACATTGGGCGATGGCATTGTTTACCTCAGCTCCGGCATTGAGAATAGCCTGTTCGTAAGCCAACTCAGCCTGCTTTTGCTGGGCTTTCATGATCTTCACTTGGTTGATGGTAGCGCGCGCATTGAAGATTGGGATCAGCACCGAGCCTGCAGCATTCAAGAGAAGTTTGCCCGGGTTGACAATGGCAGAGCCGGCATTGTTTGTCCAGCCGACCGTACCGCTCAAAGAGATCGAAGGATACATCTGCGAGCGAGCAACATTCGTTGCGTAATAGGCCGACATGAGTGAATACTCGGCAAGGCGGACATCGGGACGGTTAGCCAACATTTGCACCGGAACACCTACATTGTAGCTCTCCGGCAACTGCTGGTCGGCAAATTTACCGCGTGCAATGGTGTGCGGAGCCTCGAAGAGCAACGAGCAGAGCGAGTTCTCAACCGTTTTGCGCGAATATTTCAAATCCTCGGACGAGGAAATGATCGATTTGTAGGTTGCCTCATATTGAGCCACGGCGGCTTCGTTGACCATGCCGGCCTCTTTCATGGCGCGGGTTTTCTCGACGATCTCTTTCCAGATGGCGGTAGTCTCGTCGGTGATACGCACCTGCTCGTCGAGCATCAGTAACGTATAATAGAGGTTTGCTACGCCGGCGATCAGTTGGGCTCGAACTGCCTGAGCGTACTCTTTCGACAGTTCGAAAGCCACCTTTGTCTGTCGTTTGGTATTGGTGATGCCGCTCATCAGCAGGTCGAATTGCCAGCTGACCACCGCAGGCAAGGTATAAGTCTTGGCCGGCGTGGATTTGTCGAAACTCGACAGAGCACCCTGCGGATTGAGGTTGATCGAAGGCAGGTATGCCAAGCGGGCAGTCTGCAATGCAGCGCGAGTCTCATCGATTTTAAGTTTGGCAGCTCGCATGTCGGTATTCTTTTCGAGAGCCTGTGCGATAAGTGTCTGCAACTGCGGATCGGTGAAGAGCGTGCGCCACTCTACGTTGCCGAGAGTCTCTCCCTGAGTCCCCTCAACATTCCCATAAGCACCTTCGGCAATCTTTTGGGCCTCCTCCGGACGGCTGTAACGCTTGTAGATGCCGCAGCCGGTCAGGCCGGCTGCCAAGCATAATATCAATAACTTTTTCATACTCAATTACTCGTTTTTATCATCTTCGGCCTCGGCCGTTTCAAACTGGATCGGTTTGAACTTCTCCTGAATGGTTTGGAATACGATGAAGAGCATCGGAACCAAGAACAGAAGAGCAAGTGTACCGATAATCATACCTCCGACAACGCCCGTACCGAGAGTCGAGTTACCATTTGCACCCGCACCGTGCGAGAAGACAAGCGGCAACATACCGAATACCATCGTCAAGACGGTCATCAATACCGGACGCAGACGGGCTTTGGCAGCAGAGATGGCGGCCATCGAGAGCGACATACCTTTGCGACGACGGTCGCCGGCGTACTCGGTGATCAAGATCGCTGTTTTTGCCAACAGACCGATCAACATGATGATACCTGTTTGCAGGTAGATGTTGTTCTCCAAGCCCATGAATTTGGCAAAGAGGAACGAACCTGTCAAACCGCAAGGCACGGCCAAAATAACGGCGAACGGAATGAAATAACTCTCATAAAGAGCGGCCAGAATCAGGTAAATCAGCAGAATACAGATTCCGAAGATGATTGCCGTGTTGTTTCCGGTAGTGGTCTCCTCACGGGTCATACCACCGAAGTCGTAGCCGTAACCGCGCGGCAATACCTGATCGGCCACCTCGCGGATTGCCTGAATGGCATCACCGGTCGAGTAACCTTCGGCAGCCGATCCGCTGATTTGGATCGAGTTGTAGAGGTTGAAACGGCTGATTGACTCGGGAGCATATACCTTAACAATCTCGACAAATTGGCTTACGGGAGCCATCTCGCCCTTTGCATTGCGAACATAGATGTTGTCCAAAGATTCGGGGCTGAGACGATCCGAGGCGTGAGCCTGCATCGTCACACGGTAAACCTTCGAGAAACGGTTGATATTCGAAATGTACGAACTACCCAAATAGCTTGCAAGAGCCGAAAGGATGTCGGCCGACGAAATGTTGGCACGTTTGGTCTTGGCAGCGTCGATGTCGAAGACATACTGCGGGAAGTTCACGTTGAAGGTCGAATAGGCCATCGCGATCTCGGGACGCTGGTTGAGAGCAACGATATATTTCAAGTATACATTATAGAAATCGTTGATCGAACCACCAGCTTGGTCTTGAAGGTGCATCTCGAAACCGGTGGTTGAACCGTAACCCGAGATCATCGGCGGAGCAATGGCAAAGATTTGTGCACTCTTGATGTCCATCGTGCGGCCATAGATCTGGTTGATGACGGCTTTTACCTCGTCGGCCTTCTCCGGACGCTCTCCCCAATCTTTCAGTTTTACGATACACATACCGTACGAAGAACCTGCACCTGCCATCAAACCGTAACCGGCTACCTGCGATACCAAACGTACCTGCGGAATGGCTTCGATACGTGCAGCAACCTCCGACATCACTTTATCGGTATCATGCAATGTCGTACCCGGGGCGGTGGAGACGTTGACCAGAACAACACCCATATCCTCATCGGGCACCATACCGGTCTTGGTATTATTCATCAAAACAACCAAGCCGACAAGTGCTACGGCCAAAGTACCCCACATCAACCATTTGTGTTTGATGAAGGCCAATACACCGTATTTATACTTGTTGATCATGGCGTCGAAAGCCGTGTTGAAGACCTTACGGAAACGAGCGGCAAAGTTGTCTTTGGCCTGACCGTCTTCGGTCAAATAGGGCTTCAACATCAGGGCGCAGAGAGCCGGAGAGAGTGTCAAGGCGTTGATTGCCGAGATACCTACGGCCACGGCCATTGTGATACCGAACTGCGTGTAGAATACACCCGACGTACCGCTCATCATCGAGGTAGGAATAAACACGGCCATAAATACGAGGGTCGAAGTAATGATGGCCGAAGCGATACCCGACATGGCGTCTTGTGTAGCCTTTTTCGACGAACGGTAACCGACATCGAACTTGGCTTGTACCGCCTCGACGACGATGATGGCATCGTCACAGACCGTACCGATGGCAAGAACCAACGCGAACAACGTCAAGATGTTGAGCGTAAATCCGGCAACGGCCAAGAAGGCAAATGTGCCGACCAACGATACGATGATGGCAATCGACGGAACGAGTGTCGAGCGAATATCCTGCAAGAAGAGGTAAACCACCAATACTACCAAGATAAAGGCCTCGATAAGGGTTTTGATCACCTCGTGGATAGAGGCGTAGAGGAAGTCGTTTACCGACATCATACGTGCAATAGCCAAGCCTTTGGGCATATCGGCCTCGACCTCATCCAACATGGCGTCGATCTCTTCTACAATCTGTGTGGCATTCGAGCCGGCCGTTTGCATGACGATAGTCTGCACACCCGTATGGCCGTTTACTGCACCTGCATAATCGTAAGAATCTGCACCCAACTCGATGTCGGCAACATCTTTCAAACGCAATACCGTACCATCGGGATTCGAGCGGATAACGATCTCGCCAAACTCCTCAGGGGTGGTAAGACGACCTTTATAACGCAAGGTGAACTGGAAGGCATTTTCCGAGTTCTGACCCAATGCACCGGCTGCCGACTCGACGTTCTGCTCGGCCAATGCATAGGTGATGTCGGAAGGCATCATTCGGTATTGTGCCATTACCTCCGGTTTGAGCCAGATACGCATGGAGTAGTCGGCTCCCAATGTGAAGGCCTCACCTACGCCGGAGATACGTTTCAGGCGCGGCTCGATATTGATCTTTACGTAGTTGGAGATAAAATCCTCGTCGTATGAGTCATCGGGTGTATAAACCGAGAATACGCGCAACATCGATGTCTGGCGTTTCATGGTGATCACACCGATCTTCGTAACCTCCGAAGGAAGCAACGACGAAGCGATAGCTACCTTATTCTGTACGTTCACGGCGGCCATATCGGGATCGGTACCCGGACGGAAGAAGATCTGGATAGAGCCGGAACCCGACGAAGCCGTCGAGGTAATATACATCATGTTCTCCACTCCGTTGATCTGCTCTTCGAGCGGGATGATCACCGACTTCTGAATGGTTTCGGCGCTGGCTCCAGGGTAGGTTGCGCGAACCATTACGGTCGGAGGAGCGATATTGGGATACTGCTCTACGGGCAGTGATCCGAGTCCGATGATACCGGCAATAACGATCAGTGTGGAGATGACCGTGGCCAGTACGGGACGTTCGATAAATTTACTTAAATTCATAATCTACCTCCTTGACTTATTTGTTTTCGGTAGTAGTTTCGGCGGGTTGGGTGGCTGCGGGAGCAGCTTGTGCAGCAGGTGCAGCCTGCTTAGCTACCACCGGCATGCCTTCGCGCAACATGGCAGCGCCTTCGGCAATGATCTCATCGCCGGCAACAAGACCCGAGCGAACGATATAATCGCGACCGTTGTTGATCTTCTCAACGGTGATGGGGAACGACGAAGCTTTGCCGTCTACGATTTTATAGATATAGACACGATCTTGGATCTGGAAGGTGGCGTGCTGGGGAATAACGATGCAGTCTTTGTAGTTGCTGGCCAAGATGATGGCACCCGAACCGCCGCTGTGCAGCAGACCGCCTTTGTTGTCGAATACGGCACGCAACTGTACGCTACCCGTCGAGGTGTCGATCACACCGCTGATCGACTCTACGCGACCCGTATGTTCGTAGATCGAACCATCGTTGAGTTTCAACTGCACATCGGGCATGTTTTTGAGTGTTGCGGCGATTGAACCGTATTTGCGGGTCAACTCCAACAGACGGTTCTCGCTCATCGAGAAATAGACATACATCTGCGAATTGTCCGATACGGTGGTCAGCGGCTGCGGGATCGAAGGACCTACCAAAGCACCTACGCGGTAGGGCAAAGTGCCGACAACGCCGTTGGCCGGAGCCTTCACAACCGTATAGGAGAGGTTGTTGGCAGCATTAATGCGGGCAGCCTCGGCTTGTGCGAGTTGTGCTTTGGCTGTCAGCAGGTAGTTGTAAGCCGTGGAAAGATCGTATTGCGATACCACATTCTTGGCGTGCAACTCTTTTTTGCTGTCGTAGGTGAGTTGTGCCGTGGCAACACCGGCTTTTGCAGCCTCAACATTCGCCTCAGCGGTTTGCAGAGCGGCTTTATAGGGGACTTGATCAATGATGAAAAGAGTCTGATCTTTGGATACTTGCTGACCTTCGGCTACGCAGAGTTTAGAGATCGTACCACCCACTTGCGGATAGATGGCGATGTCTTGACGTCCGCGAATCGTTGCCGAGTAGTTACTCGGAATGTCGAGGTCGGTAGTGGCTACGGTCATGACAGCATATTGGCTGGGGCCCATTGCCGTCGGAGCCTGTCCGCACGAAGCGGCAGCCATGCAGCAAATGATACATGCTGCTTTCACTAATTTTTGTTTCATAAATACTATATTTTACATAAAAAACTTTTTCGGGTGCAAAAGTATTCTAAAAAGTGGTGATTTGGAATACTGATATACGAACATTATTGTTGAAAATCGGAACAAATGTACGAAAATATTCTTCAAAATCTCTTTTTTTAGTGGAATTATTCCGAATAAAGAACTTTATCTCTGCCGAATTATTGTTCGGATAGTGGTTTTGGACGGTTATATGATTGGTTTGGGTGGCATAAATATTGCGAATTTTATGGTTGCGAGGCCTGTATGGGAGTGCGATACGATGGGAAAATTCATTGGAAAGAATGTGCTTTCACCGTACTGAATTACAACGCTCTGCAAGTTGAAACCGTGGATGTCGGCAGATTTTTGCATGTGTGTTGTTCCGCTGGGCTTCATAACTTTTTAACTCTTTGTTGCCATGAAACGATTTTTATTTTTACTGGTTTGCGGAGTGCTGTTGGGGAGTAATGTGACAGCACAGCGGTTACGGATTGGTGTGCGTGGGGGCTTCAATGTTTCGGACTATGATTTTCGGCCCATGGAGATCGGTGATGTCCGTTTCTCTTCCGGACCTATTCGTGCGGGATTTGAAACAGGTTTGGTTGTGCGGCTTAATTTGACAAGACACCTCCATCTTCAATCGGAGTTGAATTACGATTTTGTCAACTACTCGGTGCGTGCCGAAAAGGATTTTATGCGTACCTTGCGGATGCGTTCCGAACGTTTGGATCTTCCCGTGCAGTTGGGATTACAATTTGGGATCCTGCGTTTGTTCGGAGGTGTCTCGTTTCGTCTGTATGATACTTCACACAGTTCGATTCCCGATTTGTTGAAAATTGATTACAACGACAATATGGCAGTCATGGGAGGACTTGGGGTGAATATCAAACGGTTTTTCTTTGATCTTCGGGTGCAGGGATATCCGCGTTCGTATGTGTGGAATACGTTTACTTCGGGAGGCACGGCGATGCGAGTGAAGATAAATCATGACATTATTTATGGCGGATCGATCGGTTTCTTCTTTTGATTGTTTCGGGTCGAAATGGAGCAAAAATGCCCTGACAGGCACAATTTCCGCTGATGGAAAGTCGATTTATCGAGAGAGTGCGGTGACGCACTCTTTTTCTTGGACAATAATTTTTTTTGCAAATCGTTATTTTATGCGTAAATTTGCGCGATAAAGCGCTGTAAAGACTCAGAAATGAAGCAAACTTTTTCACATGTTTTATGCGTAGTGGCTCTCGTACTGCTTTTTAGCGGCTGTGCGGGTGTCAACAGCCTGCTCAAAAGCGGCCAACCGGATCAGATCTATGCCAAAGCCATGGAGTTGTACGAACGGGGCAAATGGTCTCGGGCATCGAACCTTTATGAGGCCGTGCAACACTTTTATGCCGGATCGACACGAGAGGATAGCGTTTCGTTCTACAATGCGCACTGCAAATACAAAAACCGCGATTACCACACGGCATCTTCGCTTCTTGATGAGTTCCGTCGTAAGTTTGGTCGTAGTGCCTTTATTGAGGATGCAGAAGGTATGTATGCGCTCTGCTTCTATTTCCTTTCGCCGGCTCCTTCGCGAGATCAGACAATGACTCATCAGGCGATCATTGCCATTGATGAGTTTTTGGCTCGTTATCCGAAGAGCGATAAGTGCGAGAATTTCCGCAAGATCAATGAAGAACTTACGCAACGATTGCACGATAAGGCTTATTTGAATGCTTATACCTATTATAAGATAGGGCGTTATAACTCGGCGATCACTTCGCTGAAAAATGCTTTGAAACAGTATCCGGACAGCAAACATCGTGAGGAAATCATGTTTTTGATTGTGGATGCCGGTTATCGTTATGCCAGCAACTCGGTGGAAGAGAAACAAACCGACCGTTATTTGAGCATGCTTGACTCCTATCTCTCGTTCAAAGAGGAGTTTCCGGAGTCGAAACATATCAAAGAGGTGGAGCGTATGGCTACCCATGCCCGTGACTTCCTTGATAAAAACAAATCAGGAAATAATATTTAATCAATACGATGGAAATCAAGAAAAACATCCCGAACAACACGGTTACACGTAAACTCGTTGATTTAGATCGCCCCACGGGCAATATTTACGAGACGGTCAATATCATTGCCCGTCGTGCTAACCAGATCTCTACCGAGTTGAAGACCGAACTCAATCGTAAACTTGCCGATTTCTCGTCGCCGACCGATACGATGGAGGAGACTTTTGAGAATCGTGAGCAGATTGAAATTTCTCGCTATTATGAGCGATTGCCGAAACCGACAATCATTGCTACCGAGGAGTTTCTCGATGACGAGCTCTTTTACAAAGAGAACAACCCCGCAAGCAAAGCGGAGTAGTCCGTCGGACGGATATGGAGCGCACGACGCATACGCCCGATTTGCAGGGACGTCGCATTTTATTAGGTATTACGGGAAGCATTGCGGCCTATAAAGCCGCGATGCTTTGCCGCCTATTGGTAACAGCCGGAGCCGAGGTGCGTGTGGTGATGACCCCCTTGGCCAAGCAGTTCATCACGCCACTGACAATGGCTACATTGTCGAAGAATCCGATCTTGGTCGAGTTTTTTGATCCCGAAAATGGCGCATGGAACTCGCATGTGTCGCTCGGAGAGTGGGCGGATTGTTTCCTGATAGCACCGGCTACGGCCAATACGCTGGCCAAGATGGTGGGCGGTGTTGCCGATAATTTGCTGCTTACGACCTATCTGTCGGCACGCTGTCCGGTGGTTGTCGCACCGGCTATGGATCTGGATATGTATGCTCATGTGGCGACCCAACAGAATCTGCAAACGTTAATCTCGCGCGGGGTGCGGATCGTCGAGCCCGCAGAGGGGGAGTTGGCCAGCGGGTTGCATGGCAAAGGACGCATGGCCGAACCCGAGGCAATTGCTGCTTATGTCGGAAAGATGTTGGGAGAGGGGGATAAGACGTTGAAAGGAAGACGTTTTGTCGTCACTGCGGGGGCTACGATCGAGCCGATTGATCCGGTGCGTTTTATCTCAAATCATTCGTCGGGAAAGATGGGATATGCCATTGCCGAGGAGTTGGTGCAAAGAGGTGCGGCTGTGACGTTGGTCAGCGGGCGTACTGCTCTTGCCACACCTGCGGGTGTCGAGCGTGTCGATGTTCTTTCGGCGGCCGAGATGTATGATGCTGCCGTTGCCGCTTTTGAAGGGGCTGATGGGGCGGTCATGTGTGCAGCGGTTGCAGACTATACCCCTGTGGAGGTTGCCGACCGCAAATTGAAGAAGGGTGATGGTGAATTGACGATTCAATTGCGTCGCACACGCGATATAGCTGCCGAATTGGGAGCGCGCAAGGGGGATCGGCTGCTTGTCGGCTTTGCGTTGGAAACGCATGATGAAGAGGTGCATGCCGAAGAAAAACTTGCGAAAAAGAGTTTTGATTTCATTGTCCTCAACTCGTTGCGCGATGCCGGAGCCGGTTTTCAGGGCGATACGAACAAGGTGACATTGATTGACGCTTCGGGACATGAGGAGTTGCCGCTGCTCTCCAAGCGTGAGGTGGCCGGTCGTATTGTCGATAAAATGGAGAAGCTGATCCGATAACCCATTTTGCTACAACCTATTGCCCTATGTTGCTTCGTCTGTCGGTTGAAAATTACGCACTCATCGATCATCTCCAATTGGAGTTGGATGCGCATTTGAATATCATCACGGGTGAGACGGGTGCCGGAAAATCGATTTTGCTCGGAGCGCTCTCTCTGTTATTGGGTGCCAAAAACGATGGATCGGCGATGAAAGATGCGACCCGCAATTGTCGGGTAGAGGGTGTTTTCGACCTCTCGAAACTTGGGTTAGCCCCTTTCTTTGAGGAGAATGATCTTGACTATGCAGCGGAAACAACCCTTACGCGCATCATTACACCGGCCGGAAAGAGCCGATCGTTTGTCAATGATGTTCCGGTCTCGTTGCAACAGTTGCGAGAGTTGGGCAGTCGTTTGGTGGATATTCACTCGCAACATCAAAATTTGATTCTTTCGTCGGAGGATTTTCGCACCTCGGCACTAGATACGATGGCCGGAAATGGTGCGTTGCTTGCCGATTACAATACCCAATATATTCGATTACAGGAACTTCGGCGAGAACTTACAGCGTTGCGCAGTGCGGCCGAAGAGGGACGACGTGACGAAGAGTGGTTGCGCTATCAGTATGACGAACTTACGGCCGCCAAGTTGCAGGCGGGAGAGCAGCAGCAACTCGAACAAGAACTTGCCGTACTTGAAAATGCGGATCGTATCGGAGAGGTTTTCGTGAATCTGCGCAATGCTCTCGATGCTGATGAAACCGGTATTCTTACGATGTTGCGAAATTCGGAAAATGAGTTGACGCATCTCGGACGACAATTTCCCGCGGCCGGTGAGTATGCTGTGCGATTGCATGCCGTAGTGGAGGAACTGAAAGATTTGAATCGCTCGGTAGCGGCCGACAGCGAACGGATCGAGTCGGATCCCGAACGGTTGGCGAAATTGACGGCACGACTCGATGCACTGATCTCCCTGCAACAGAAACATCGGGTAGCCGACGAGGCGGAGTTGATCGCGGCTCGCGACCGATATGCCGAACAGTTGGCGGCTATTGATCGCGGGGATGAGCGTATTGCCGCGGTGGAGGCTACATTGCAGCAGACTGAAATTGCGGCTCATAAGCTGGCAAAGCAGTTACATGAAGCGCGTATGGCGGCAGCACCGATTTTTACGGAACAGATACTTGCCACCTTGTCACAACTCGGCATGCCCGATACGGTTTTCCGTGTCGAATTGTCTCCGTTATCGACGCTGTCGCATGCGGGAAGCGATGGGGTGAATTTCTTGTTCTCGGCCAATCGGGATCGACAACCCCAACCCGTCGAACGAATAGCTTCGGGAGGAGAGCTCTCGCGAGTTATGTTGGCAATCAAGGCGTTGCTTGCAGAGCGTATGCAGTTGCCGACCATTATTTTCGATGAAATAGATACCGGAGTTTCGGGGCGTATTGCCGATGCCATGGGCGAGATCATCGCCCGGCTGTCGCGTACGATGCAGGTGGTGGATATTACCCATCTGCCGCAGGTGGCATCGAAAGGTTCGGCGCACTTTGTTGTCTATAAACGGGAGGGGCGTACGGGTATTGTCCGCCTTACGGATAACGACCGCATTGCCGAGATTGCCAAGATGCTCTCCGGATCACAAATCACCGAAGCGGCAGTGGCTCAGGCAAGAATCCTTTTGGGAGTAAAATAACCATATATGAATACTGTTTGGATTGTCTTACCTATTTTGATAGTATTGATGTTTCAATTGGGCATCGGACTTGATAGACGATCTTTTGCAGAGGTTATCCGCCAGCCGATTGGTATTGTTGTCGGGTTGATCGGACAATTGTTACTCTTGCCGTTATTGGCTTTCGGAGTAGGATTTCTTTTTGATTTGCCTCCCATGTTATTTTTAGGGATGATATTGATTGCCTGTTGCCCGGGTGGTAGTTCTTCGAATGTCTTTTCGATGTTGGCAAAAGGAGATGTCGCTTTGTCGGTTACACTTACGGCTTTGAGCAGTATTATCACTTTGTTTACGATCCCACTTGTTATGGAGTATGCCACCGAGTTGGTCTCGGGACGTTCGGATATGGTATTGTCGCTTCCTGTTGGGCGTTTGCTAATGCAAAATATCGTGTTGGTCTTTTTGCCGATGGCTCTTGGTTTTCTCTTCCGTCATCGTTGGCCGGTCATGGCACAAAGGATAGCGGTGATACTTGGTCGTTGTGCTTTCCCTGCATTGATGTTGTTGGCGACTCTTTTCTTTGTGCAGTATGCCGATACGATTGTGACGCATTTTGTTACGATGGGGAGTGCTTGTGCGGTATTGATTCTTGCTGCCATGTTCGGAGGTGCGTTGCTGGCTCGGAGTTTCGGATTGCGAAGTGCGGCACGCCGGACGATTGTTATTGAGGTAGGCATGCAGAATGCGGCACAAGCCATTGCGATAGCCTTGTCGCCCCTTATTTTTAATAGCGGAGAAATGGCGATTCCGGCTGTTGTTTATGCGTTGTTGATGAATGTGATTTTGTTGACCTATCTGCAAATTGTGCGTCGTAAGGCAATTGTGTAGCTTGAAATCACACTTGTTATACAACTTCTACGAAAAGAGGCTGTTGCAACATTACTTGTTGGACAGCCTCTAAAAGTGTTTTCGCTGTTTATTTCAGATCGTTGGGGTTGATGATGGCGATTGGGAGGATGGTGTGGATTTTATTTTTGTTTTCGCTGAGGCCATAATGTGATCTGAATATTTTCGCTTGTTTTTCATTTACTTCTTCGATAGTCCAGTAGCTATTGTTGCTAATCATTTGAGGTGCTATTTTTTTAGATTCTTTAACTGTCGGCAAATTCCAGCCATTACCTAATTTGTTACAATATTTGACCGCTTCATCCCAAGTACCCTCTTTACTCTCTTTGGCAGCCAATATCGCTTGATGGTCTGCAATATAAACTATGTTAGCTGATACTCCATTATAATTTATATTATCCCCTTCTTTGTATTTGTGCGGACTGTCGCTTGTATTGTTAGTTGCTTTTAAGATATATTGCAATGGGGAAAATGGATTTTCGCCCTCTTGATACTCCTTTTTCATTATTAAATGTAGTTTGTGGCGAGTAAATCTAATTCCGTGTACAATAGATCTAGGAATAACGATCTCTTTATCTAATATCCAACCATTTTCAGCCATTAGGTTGAGTACTACCCCAAGATTTGTTCTATTACGATTGCGCCAATTAACAGAATTATTATTATACATGAATGAGATTTTCATATTTTTACCTCCACCTCTTGCATATACATCGCAATATGCAATTTTGGTTTGTGCAATCACACATGTAGTCAACATGATAAATGCAATTAGAAACAATGACTTTTTCATGATGTAAAACATTTAGTTTCCGCCTCACCTCCTGCAACGGGTTGGTATAAAAAGAAAGTGTGGAGATGTTCGTTTATTAAAAATAGGCATTTGGCGTGGCCTTGACGTAAATAAACAATACCCCACACTTGACCAGTATGGGGCGCGTGCAGAATGCACTGATGAATCATACCGATACAAGTGATGATAAGTATTCGTTATCCCTACGTCATTAAAATCGCCAAATTTTATTTTTAAGGATCAGCGAAACACTTTCACTAATAAATATGTCTGTCAAGGATAACCTTGACAGGACAAAATTAAGGCTTTTTTTTGATAGGACAAGTGTTCCCCACAAAAAAACAGCAGGGAATCTCACGATTGCCTGCTGTCCTCGGGGATTGCTCCCCTAAACTACTAACCCAAACTTAAATAAATGAAGAAACCTCACTGCGGTTGCTGTGCCGCAGCTGATTCAATGAAATGCAAAGCGCATGCCAAAATAGCATGCGCCAATCTTGATCTTGCCCGATGTGGCTTTTGCGGGTAGTTTTGTGCCCGAATGTGGGATTATATGCCGTTGCTGACCACCAACTCCATAAATATATCGTGGGGCTCGGTGGGGAGGTCGTCGATCAGTTGGTGATGGTAGCAGACGCCGATGCGCGAGGCATGAAAATCGGGTTGAGACAGATATTTGTCGTAATATCCGCGTCCGCGTCCCAACCGTTTGCCGTCGGCCGTAAAGGCAACTCCGGGGACGACAATCAGATCGATCTCGGCCGGCGGGCACAGACGGGCATTTTCTGCCGGCTCTTCGATCCCGAAAGCCCCGATTTGCTGTGTCTGCGGATCGTAATCGAAGAAACGCATCGAATCGCCCTCCACCCGCGGAACGATAATCCGTTTCGACAGACTCCATTGTCGGAGGATCTCGGTAGTAGGGGGCTCGTCGGGAAGTGCACAGAAAACCGCCACGCATTTTGCCGCTTGAAATGCCGGCAATGTAGCGACCTGTCTGAATATCGAATCGGCGGCGGTGTTCCGTTGTTCGGCTCCGAGCGCGCGATTTTTTTGCTTCATTTCGGCGCGAATGGCTCGTTTATTTGTAAAATCCGCTGTGTTAGACATAAAAATCGTCGAGTTTTTGTTGTTATTCTGCAAACAATGGTTATCTTTGCATTGCGAATTAAAATCAAACACAAATATACACAAATTTTTCAATTATTATGAGCTGTTTCCTTATCAATTCCTCGCTTGGCAAGAAGTTGGTGATGAGTGTCTCGGGATGTTTTCTCGTGCTGTTCATCCTCTTCCACATGGCCATGAACATCGTTGCGATCATTTCGCCCGATGCGTACAACATGATCTGCGAATTCTTGGGTGCCAATTGGTACGCTTTGGCCGGTACTGTCGTATTGGCAGGTGGTGTGCTGATTCACTTCATCTATGCGCTGATCCTTACTATGAACAACTACAAAGCCCGTGGTACACAGCGTTATGCCGTGACCGTTAAAGAGCCCGGGGTATCGTGGGCTTCGAAAAATATGTTGGCTTTGGGTGTGATCGTTGTGGTTGGTCTGTTGTTGCACCTCTCGCACTTCTGGGCCAAGATGCAGTTGGTAGAGATTCTCGGTGGTCACGAAACCGAGGTATGCGGCAAGATGGTTGCTGCTACGGATGGTGCTGAGTTGATTCGCCTCACCTTCTCGCAGTGGTACAACGTGGTGCTCTACCTCGTATGGTTTGTGGCCCTCTGGTTCCACCTCACACACGGTGTATGGTCGATGTTGCAGACCGTAGGTTGGGCTAACGATACTTGGTATCCTCGCCTGAAATGTTTGGCCAACATCGTGGCTACGATCATTTTCTTGGGCTTTGCTGCCGTAGTCGTTGTCTATTACTTGCAGAGCGTATGCCCCTGCTGCAACGGCGCATGCTAACCACCTTTCTATTGTAAAATAATAAACAATATACAAATATGGCTCTCAAATTAGATGCTAAAATTCCTGCCGGTGCTCTTGCTGACAAGTGGAGCAATCATAAGGCAGCCATCAAAGTCGTAAGCCCCGCCAATAAGCGCAAGCTCGACATCATCATCGTCGGAACGGGTCTCGGAGGTGCATCCGCAGCTGCTTCGCTCGGTGAACTCGGCTACAATGTCAAGATTTTCTGCATTCAGGACTCGCCCCGCCGTGCACACTCGATTGCTGCACAGGGCGGTATCAATGCTGCGAAGAACTATCAGAACGACAACGACTCGGTATACCGTCTGTTCTACGACACGATCAAGGGTGGTGACTACCGCGCTCGTGAGGCTAACGTGTATCGTTTGGCCGAGGTTTCGAACCTGATTATCGACCAGTGCGTGGCTCAGGGTGTTCCTTTTGCTCGCGAATATGGCGGTTTGTTGGCTAACCGTTCGTTCGGTGGTGCGCAGGTATCGCGTACGTTCTATGCGCGTGGTCAGACGGGTCAGCAGCTGCTGTTGGGCGCTTACTCGGTGCTTAACAAAGAGATCGCAGCCGGCTCGGTAAAGAGCTACCCGCGTCATGAGATGCTCGACATCGTTGTTGAGGATGGCGAGGCTAAGGGTATCATCGCCCGCAACTTGGTTACCGGTGAGATCGAGCGTCACGGTGCTCATGCCGTGGTAATTGCTACCGGTGGTTATGGTAACGTATTCTTCCTTTCGACCAATGCTATGGGATCGAACGGTTCGGCTGCATTCCAGTGCTATCGTAAAGGTGCCGGTTTTGCAAACCCCTGCTTTACGCAGATCCACCCGACCTGTATTCCCGTACACGGTACACAGCAGTCGAAACTGACGCTGATGTCGGAGTCGTTGCGTAACGACGGTCGTATCTGGGTGCCGAAGAAGATCGAAGACGTTAAGGCTATCCGTTCGGGTGCCAAGAAACCGTCGGATATTGCCGAGGAGGATCGCGACTACTATTTGGAGCGTCGTTATCCGGCTTTCGGTAACCTCGTGCCGCGTGACGTGGCATCGCGTGCCGCCAAAGAGCGTTGCGATGCAGGTTTCGGTGTGAATGAGACCGGTTTGGCCGTATTCCTCGATTTCAAGACCGCTATCGAGCGTCTGGGTAAAGATATCATCAAACAGCGTTATGGCAACCTCTTCGATATGTACGAGGAGATTACCGACGTAAGTCCCTACGAGCAACCGATGCAGATCTTCCCCGCCGTACACTACACGATGGGTGGTATTTGGGTTGACTACAACCTGATGACTACGATCCCGGGTCTGTATGCTATCGGTGAGGCCAACTTCTCGGATCACGGTGCTAACCGTCTGGGTGCTTCGGCGTTGATGCAGGGTTTGGCTGATGGTTACTTCGTATTGCCTTACACCATTGGTGACTATCTCTCGAAGAAGATTCAGGCTCCGAAGGTGAAGACCGATACGCCGGCATTCGACGAGGCCGAGAAAGCTGTTAAGGCGAAGATCGCCAAACTGTTGTCGATCAATGGTACGAAGTCGGTGGACGATATCCACAAGGCATTGGGTCACATCATGTGGGAGAATGTCGGTATGGCTCGTACCGAGGAGTCGCTCAATAAAGCCATTGTTGAGATTCAGGCTCTCCGCAAAGAGTTTTGGAAGGATGTGAAGGTTGTAGGTACTGCCGACAGCTTCAACGTAGAGTTGGAGAAGGCTTTGCGTCTGGTTGACTACTTGGAGTTGGGTGAGCTGATGGCTCGCGACGCTTTGAACCGTGCAGAGTCTTGCGGTGGTCACTTCCGTTCGGAGCACCAAACCGAAGATGGTGAGGCTCTCCGCCACGACGAGGAGTTCGCATACGCTGCCGTTTGGGAGTACAAGGGTATGGACGTAGAGCCCGAGATGACCAAAGAGCCGCTTGACTACGAGTTCACACACCGTGCACAGCGTAACTACAAAGACTAACGACAACTGACGTTCAACACTTTAATAACAATTTGGAATTATGAATTTCACATTAAAGATATGGCGTCAGAAAGACGCTAAATCGAAGGGTGCTTTCGAAACCTACAAGGTTGAAAACATCTCGGCCGACACCTCGTTCCTCGAGATGCTCGACATCCTGAACAACGACTTGATTCACGAAGGCAAAGAGCCCGTGGCTTTCGACCACGACTGCCGTGAGGGTATCTGCGGTATGTGCTCGTTGCACATCGACGGTCAGGCACACGGTCCCAGCCAAGCAGCTACGACCTGCCAGATCTACATGCGTAAGTTCAAAGATGGTGCTACGATCACCATCGAGCCGTGGCGTTCGGCTGCTTTCCCCGTGATCAAGGACCTCGTAGTAAACCGTGGTGCTTACGATCAGATTCTGCAAGCCGGTGGTTTCGTGTCGGTGCGTACCAACTCGGTGCCCGATGCCAATGCTATTCCCATTCCGAAGGCTGATGCCGACGAGTCGATGGATGCCGCCGCCTGCATCGGTTGCGGTGCTTGTGCTGCAACTTGCAAGAACGGTTCGGCTATGCTCTTCGTGGCTGCTCGTGTATCGTCGTTGGCCAAGTTGCCGCAGGGCCGTGTCGAGGGTGCTCGCCGTGCCAAGGCAATGGTTGCCAAGATGGATGAACTTGGTTTCGGTAACTGTACCAATACCGGTGCTTGCCAAGCCGAGTGCCCGAAGGGTATCTCCATCGCGCATATCGCACGCCTGAACCGCGAGTTCTTGGCAGCGAAGATTAAGGAGTAATCTAATTGTCATACGCAAAAACGAGTGGTCAATTTTGGCCACTCGTTTTTTGTTGTGCATGGGCGTACGATATGCGCGGTGCGCAATTGATCTTTACATCCCCAACCCCCTTGACAAGGGGGCTTTTGCCCGCTTGAACCGCGAGTTCTTGGCTGCGAAGATTGAGGATTTTCCTGATCTAAAATGAAAAAAAGAGAGCTTTGGGAGCTCTCTTTACTAATCAAAGTTTTGTTATTTTACGCTGGCTTTGAGATCGCTTTTTGTCGCTGATTGCTCTTTGTCTTGTAAATAGCTTTGATGATATTTGCCGCGAGGAATATCGACAAATATAAAGTTATTCGCTTTTCGTGCAGCGACGATATGTTTTGTTGCAGCTGTGTTTACTATCGATCCAACTGTCGATACCAACAATCCGAGCAAAGAATTACCGCCATTTACAGATAGATCCAAATATAAATCACAACTCTTGTTAAATAGCACCTCGTTAGATACTGCCGATTTGATAATATAACGAATCTTCGTCTTTATACCGAAACCTTTCTTAGTCCAACTTTCGATAACTGAAAATATTACGGCATCAGCTCCAAAATAATTGCGGAATGGTGCTAATGAAGCCTCGAAAAACATTTCGGAATCGTATGCACTTTCGGCTTTCAGAATATCCATTGCCAAAAATGGTGGGATCACATAATATCCGGCTTCGATGAGCGGTTTGCTAATAGAGGTATATAACAAATCCTTTGCTTCTACATTGGAGGTGTTATTGATAGGCGGCATGACTAGCAATGTGAGGGGTTTATGCTCATACATTTTGGCGTATTGCTCGCCACGAGTTAGTTTTGTTGTGGTACAACCGGTCAGCATTGTTGTGATGACCAATATAATAAGAACTCTTTTCATGATAAGTGTTATTTCTTAAACTTGGTAATCAATGGTTTTATAAAATGAGCCGATTCGGGATACAACTCAATCTCTTTTTCCAAGAGTTTTATGGCCTTTGTGTATGGATCGCTGCCATATAAACTTTGTGCAAACTGCTCTTTTTGCTTTTGGGTGGCATTCTCATTGAACAGATTCATGATGTCTGCTTGTAGGAGCATGTGGGCATATTCGGCACAAATTCCCGGGGGCGGGACACGTCTGCTTCCTCCTGCATTGGTCAGCAGATCTTCATACATAACAATGGCCTTACAGATTATTTTGGGTGATTCTTTGTCATACCGTCTATATGACAGATCCTCATAGTTTGATACACCATGACTGGGTTTTCCCCAATAATACAAAGATGTTGTTGTCGCACAAGAGGTTAAACAAAAGGTGACGAGTGCCAAAATGGATATTCTTATCATAACTCAATGATTTTATGTTCGTTGGCGGAGATAAAGATCAAATGCGAGTAGATGGTTTTGCCTTGTGATAAAACCTCGATTTTATGACTACCCGTTGGGACACCGATTGCTTTGATTGCGGTTTTCTTTATATTCATCCCCGATTTGTAGTTCTTAACCCGAACTGTTTGGGTAGCATGTTCTACATTGTCGATTTTAACAATAATATCATACGATGAATCATCTACGAATGTCATCTTTGCGTTATCGGATTTTCCAGATGAAACAGAATAAACGCCAACACCACATCCCGTAAGCATTAAGGAGAGCAAAAGAAGTAAACTAAATCGTTTCATAATATTATCAGTCTTGAATGTAATAGTTATTCAGTTTGGAAGAGTCAATTTCTGATCCTTGATAATTGCAAAATGATATTTCCGTCTCTGCGGTGTCGCCATATAAAGATTGAATCTGGACTTGTCCTACTTTCTCTCCGGGTAATTCAATTTTAACTCCGGTTTGAGGATTGACTACCTCTTTACCTTTTTTATATACAGAGAATGTATCACCAACCTGTAAACCTTGTGATTTTCCGCCACTAATGATGAACGTGGTGCCATCAATGGATAATATGTAGGATCTCCACGGTTTGTCCATACATTTATTGATGATATTCTCAACGAGTTGCGATAGCGCGGCAGATATTGCTTTGTCGCTTAGAGTTGCATCGAAACCTGCGGTAGCGCCTAATCCCAGCGCTTGTTTGGTCGTTGTTTCGGCATAGCCTTTTGCTTCTTCGGAATAGATGATCAGGCCGGTTGCCACATCAACCAATCGGATACTTACGCCGGCTTCAACTATTTGGGTTTTGGTGGAGGAGAATATTTTTTGTTGCCCTTCTGTTTTGCGTCCATATTCTGTAATTGAACCAACAATGATATAGTCTGCACCTATTTTATTTATGGCAGATCCTCCCTCTGCAATGATGGCGTTGATATCATCTCTTTCGAGCAAAATAAACTTTCCGCTTGCGGCTAGTTTTGAAGATAGGATATCCATTGCTTGTTTCTGCATGGGATCATTCTCGCGGTCATAAAATAGGCCTTTGGCATATTGGGTCTCGTTTGAAAAACGAGCAATAGCTACCTTGCGCTTGATGGTGCGTTTTTCCTGTGCATAAGAGAATCCCAGTGTCGTTAGGAACATTAGGAGAAAACTAATTTTGAGAAATTTTTTCATAATATTTAATGTTTTAAGGTTATTTGTCACGTTTGGCATAAAATTAAATATTCGTAACTATTATATACAAAGAAAGTGTGAAGCTGATTTCGTTTATTTAACGGAGGTTGTGGAATGACCTGTACAAGAATAAACGATGCAATGCCCCACACTTGAATAGTATGGGTATATGCACGATTTATGCATAGCCGCATAGCTAAACAAGAAATGAGTGCTGTTCGTTCGTCCTCTTGTACTGAAAACTTCCACATTTCCGTTAAGGACAAAAGCGAAAACACTTTCGTAGTATGTTGTCGTACGGTTGTACCATACGACATTACAAATGTAGAAAACTTTTTGCAAATGAACAACGCAATCGGGTTGTTGTAATGAAAAATAGGAGGAAAAGATGGATTGGGTGATGTATTTGGCGAGAATTAGGTAATGTAACAAACGAGTAGGTGCCCAAGATTTATTGGACACCCACTTGCGATCTTTGGTTATGTTTTATCGCTCCTCTTTCATCTTCTGCAACTCGTACATGCGGTCGCGGAATTTGGCGGCGGCGAGGAAGTCCAATGCTTTGGCAGCGCGTTCCATATCCTCGCGAGCTTTGGCAATCAGGATGTCGAACTCCTCGGGTGTGAGGTTGCTGAATGTTGAGATACCCTCCGAAACGGGCTTTGGGGAGGTGCTCTCTACGGATGTCTTTTCGCTCGCCTTGTAGTCGCTCCGAATATCGGCGGCCAAAGCGACCTGCTCCTCGGCGGTGGGGTAGAGCGTTTGCGACGGGGCCTGCTCCACAGTGCGGCCGGCCAGCAGGGTACTTTGTCCCGTGCCGCTCTTTTGGGCCTGTTTGGGGAGCATGCCATGTTCCATATTAAACCGTACCTGCTTTTCGCGACGACGGTTGCTCTGCTCGATGGCAAGGCGCATCGAGTCGGTGCAGGTGTCTCCGTAAAGAATCACATTGCCTTGTGCGTGGCGGGCGGCGCGTCCTGCGATCTGTGTGATTGAGCGTACATTACGCAGGAAGCCCTCTTTGTCGGCATCGAGTATCGCCACCAATCCTACCTCCGGAAGATCCAATCCCTCGCGCAGGAGGTTTACACCGATCAGCACGTCGAACATGCCGGCGCGGAGATCTTCGAGGATTTGGATGCGATCCAGCGTATCGACATCGGAGTGGATATAGCGATTGCGAACTCCTACGCGGTCGAAATATTTAGAGAGCTCCTCGGCCATCCGTTTGGTGATGGTGGTGACCAAAACCTTGTCGTCATTCTTTACCCGTTTGTCGATCTCCTCGATCAGGTCGTCGATCTGGTGGAGGGTAACGCGCACCTCCAAAGGCGGATCGACCAAACCGGTGGGACGGATCAACTGCTCGACAACAACCCCTTCGCTCTTGGCCAGCTCCCAGTCGGCCGGGGTGGCACTGACATAGATTGTGGTGTCTTGTAACTGCTCGAACTCGGTGAATGTGAGCGGGCGGTTGTCTTTGGCGGCAGGGAGACGGAATCCATACTCCACAAGATTCTCCTTGCGGGCGCGATCACCGCCGAACATGGCGTGTACTTGGGGGATGGTGACGTGGCTTTCATCGACGACCATCAGGTAGTCCTGCGGAAAGTAATCGAGCAGGCAGAACGGACGAGTGCCGGCCGCGCGGCCGTCGAAATAGCGCGAATAGTTCTCTATGCCCGGGCAGTAACCCAACTCCTTGATCATCTCCAAATCATACTCCACGCGCTGTTTGAGACGTTGGGCTTCCATCGTGCGACCCTCATTCTCGAAGAGCTCGATTTGTGTGCCGAGATCGAGATAGATCTGTTGCACGGCGGCATCAATACGCGCCTTTGTGGTGACGAAAAGGCTGGTGGGGTAGAGGGTCAGATTGTCCAAAGAGTGGATGCGCTGGCCTGTGGCGGGATCGATGGTTTGAATGGCTTCGATCTCGTCGTCGAAGAACATCACGCGGAAACATTGGTTGCCGAACTCTCCGAAGGCGGCCATGATATCCACGGTGTCGCCGTTGACGCGGAAGGTCGCAGGCTCTAATTCGCGCTCGGTGCGGGTATAGAGCGCTTCGACCAACTTATAGAGAAACTGTTTGTAATTGATGACCTGCCCGATCCGAATGTTGATTGCCGTGGCGTGGAAATCGGCGGGATTACCGGCACCGTATAGGCACGACACACTCGATACGACAATTACATCGCGCCGACCCGAAAGGAGGGTTGCTACGGCACTCAATCGCATTTTTTCGATATCGGTATTGATCGAGAGATCTTTGGCGATATAGGTGTCTGTGGTGGGGAGGTAGGCTTCGGGCTGGTAGTAGTCGTAGTAAGATACGAAATACTCTACGGCATTTTCAGGAAAAAAGTTCTTGAATTCACCGTAGAGCTGTGCTGCAAGCGTCTTATTATGGCTCAAAACGAGTGTCGGACGATTCAACTCCGCGATGACATTGGCCACCGTAAAGGTCTTACCCGATCCGGTCACACCCAACAGCACGTTGTGTTGCGAGCCTTGACGAATCGAGCTAACCAATTGGGCGATAGCCTCCGGCTGATCGCCCATTGGAGCATAGTCCGAAACCAATTTGAACTCCATGCCGTAAAAATGGTTGCTGAAAACCGGTTATTTCTTCTCCGGTTTAGCAATGGTTTCACGCATCGAGGTGTCGGCAATGATATTTTTCATTTTGTAGTAGTCCATGATTCCGAGATTGCCGTTGCGGAAGGCCTCGGCCATGGCTAATGGTACTTCGGCTTCGGCGAGGATTACTTTGGCGCGGGCATCTTGGGCTTTGGCTTTGTTCTCCTGTTCAAGGGCTACAGCCATGGCACGACGCTCCTCGGCTTTGGCCTGAGCGATATTTTTGTCGGCTTGTGCCTGATCCATTTGCAACTGTGCACCGATGTTCTTACCAACGTCGATATCGGCAATATCGATCGAGAGAATCTCGAATGCCGTGCCGGCATCAAGACCCTTTTCAAGCACTACGCGCGAAATGGAATCGGGGTTTTCGAGTACGATTTTGTGGGTTGCGGCAGAACCGATCGAAGATACGATACCTTCACCGACACGCGCCAATACGGTCTCTTCTCCGGCTCCACCGACCAATTGTTTGATATTGGCACGTACGGTAACACGGGCTTTGGCGATCAACTGGATACCGTCTTTGGCCACGGCGGCCACGGGAGGGGTGTTGATCACTTTGGGATTTACCGACATTTGTACCGCTTCAAAAACATCACGGCCGGCCAAGTCGATGGCTGTGGCCATGCGGAAGTCGAGCAGGATGCCTGCTTTTTGTGCCGAGACCAAAGCGTGAACGACGTTGGTTACATTACCGCCGGCCAGATAGTGTGCCTCCAATTCGTTGGGATTGAGCGAAAGACCGGCTTTGGTGCTTTCGATCATCGACGATACGATGGTTGAGGGGGGTACTTTACGCCAACGCATCAGAATAAGTTGCAACAGACTGATACGGACACCCGATACCAAGGCCGAGAACCACAAACCTACCGGAATGAAATAGAATATGAGCCAAATGGCAAAAAGGCCGGCAAAAGCGAGCAAAGCAATAAAACCTAACTGAGAGTCCATGATATAAAGTTTTAATTAGTTTATTTTCTTAACAATTACGCTGAAATTCTCGAACCCGATGACTTCTATTTCGCAGCGTGGATCGACATAGATATCTTGTGATTTGGCTTCGTAAATCTTTTCCCCTATCTTGACTTTTCCCATCGGTGAGAGTCGGGAGAGAGTGATACCGCGATCTCCTACCTGCAATTCAGCCTCCGGAGAGGGCATCGAAGAGGAGTCGAGCTCCTGTCGCAGGGAGAACCGTTGCCATGTCTTGGCACGTAGCGAGAAGACTGTGGCAATGGTTGAGAGGATAAGGATGACGACAAGGACAAGTATGCCGGTAAGCGTGCCGTGGTCATGGAATGCGAGGTAGATCGAACTGCCGTAGCAGATCATGGAGAGCAAAGCTCCGATCGAAACGCCGGGAAGTAATACGATTTCGGCGACCAAGAAAAGCAGCCCGAAGAAGATGAGAAGGACGATATAAAACATAGGCGCAAAATTTTACCCTATAAAGATAGTGAATTATTTCGGTTGTTCTGCAATTTCGGCCACTTTTATTTGCAGGGAGGAGTCGGTTTTCTCCAACATCTCTGCCAATTTGTCGGCCAATGTGCGTTCGGAGAACATGCCGATAACGAACATCTGTCCTACGCGGGAGAGGTCGTAATCTTTGGCTTCGGTGGCAATTGTCTGACGTACAGCCTCCGAGAGCGACTCTGCACCTTCGATCTCAATACGGTAGGCAACTTTGGGGCCTTCACCCTCTTGGGAGATGTTGCGTTGTTCTCCATCGTTCCAGATGATGATCTCCGGCCGTATGAACCCCCGTTTTTTGAGAAGAGCCTGTGCGGCTTCGGCCTCTTCAAGGGTAGCAAAACCTCCGGTATAGTAACACCATTTGTTCTCGCTGTCGATCAAATAGCAGAGCGGATAGGCTCCTCGGAAAGTGGCTACGGCACGTTTGGTGTTGAAACGACCGAGCAGAATTCGGTAGATCGTACCCCGAGCATAGACCTTACATTCGGGGATCGGATTTTGGTAGGAGTATTTGGGTGTTTTGGTGAAGGTCAAAGAGTCGTAGTCGATGAACAGACGCTCCTCAATCGAGACTTTGGGCAATCGATACTCTTTGGCGGCAAGGATCTTTGCTACACCGTTCAGCGAATCGCGAGCCGCGGTCAATCCGAATTTGTCGGCAACTCGTTGTTCGTAACCGAGTAAGAGCTGTTTGCGCAGATGATAGTCAACGATCTCGTCGGATGCGGTTTGTCCGCGAAGGGCAGATAGTTGTTGGGCGGTGAGGGCTGTTTGCTCCTCCTCGTAGTTCAACATCTTTTCGTATCCCAACTTGTCGAGCAGGTAACCGTAGGCGTAGCTCTTATTGTCGAAAATATAATTCCAAAGTC
The DNA here is from genome assembly GCA_964527525.1 of uncultured Alistipes sp. Taxonomy (GTDB): domain Bacteria; phylum Bacteroidota; class Bacteroidia; order Bacteroidales; family Rikenellaceae; genus Alistipes. The sequence goes on from CAZGPA010000005.1 coordinate 30,412, forward strand.
TTGATAACGAATCGGTTAATTGTTGGTTGGTGGTTTCCAACTTCGAAAAACGGGTTTGAATATCGAGCGCTTCGGCTTCGGTCTGTGCCGCGGTGTAGGCGGCGGCAAGTTCCGAGAGGGTATTATGATTGAGCCGGTAGCGTTCGACACGCTCCTCGACACGTCGCTCCATGCGTTGGGCACGTTGCAGTGCCATGTAGTCGGGTTGAGGTAGTTGCTTTCGGAAATAGAGATTGTCGATCAAATTGCGGACTTTTAATGAATCCGGAACTTCCGGAGTGCGATTGGGATCGGCTGACTCCGGAGTACGATTGCCGGTTTCGAGGTTGGCCAACAACCACTCTTGTTCGATGGTGTTGATGCGATCCACCAACTGCCCTTTGGTGTTGCGAATTTCAAACATCGTGTTTTCGAGCTTCAAGATTTCGCGAGAAAGCGTTTGGCGCTCCTCGGGTTTCTCCTGAATTAGCCGTTTGCGTAGCCCCCGAATGGCCTGAGTAACGGAATCTTCCCGATTTTGAAGTTGTATATCTTTGCGCAACAGCGACATATACTCTTCGTTGTTCTCCAATCCGGCAATGCGGGGACGCACCTCCTGCTGTTGGGCAAACGAAGTGAGGGTCGAAATATTCAATCCGACGAAAAGCAAGATATTTCGTAATATTTGGGTTATCTCCACCATTTTATAAAAAAAAGCTGAACAAGTCCAAAAATCTCCAAACGACCTAACAACATCAAGAACGAATTGGTGTACTTAAATGTTGCCGGCATGGTCGAAAAATTATCCATTGAGCCCACTTCGCCAAAGCCCGGGCCGACATTGCCCATAGAGGCTACGGCTCCCGAAAAGCTACTCATCAGATCGACACCGAACAATGTCCCCATGATTGCTCCCCAAAAGATGCAGATCATGTAGGCAACGATGAAGATCATTACCGAATGTAGCATTTCGTTCTCTTGTACAATGCCGTCAAGGCGAATACGGATAATGGCGTTGGGATGTTGTTGGAGTTTGAGCCGTACACGCATCATCTTGATCGCCAAAACCAATCTGTTGACCTTGATTCCTCCTGTCGTCGAGCCGGCGCAGGCGCAGATGAGTGAGCCGAAGATCAGTATGAGGATGGCAAAAGAGGTCCATTGTGTAGAGTCTGCCGTGGCAAAACCGGTTGTCGTAACCAACGATACAAATTGGAAGATCGAGTGCCGGAATGCCGAGGTGATTGTCGGGTAGATGTCCGCCGCAAAGAGACTGATGGCAATGAGGATACTGCCGCCGAGAAGCATGGCGAAATACCAACGGGTCACCTCCGAACGAAACATGTTGTTGCGTTTGCCGGTAACGGTGGCGTAGATCAGTCCGAAATGCACGCCGGCCATTGCCATTGTGCAGGTCAGGATCATCTCGATCAACGGACTGTTAAAAGCCGAAATGCTGGCATTCTTGGTCGAAAATCCGCTGGTGGCACACGCCGACATTGCATGGCATAGGGCATCAAACCAATTCATTCCTGCCAATTTTAGCAGGATGGTTGAAAGAAAGGTCATTCCCACATAAACCACCAACAGGATTTGTATGATGATTTGGGTGCGGTAGTGATAGTTGTCCTTGGCTAACGAGGAGAGTTCGACATTGGAGAGTGTCATTTTGTTGCGTCCCATCGAGGGGAGAATTACCAATGCGAACATAACCACACCCATGCCGCCTATCCAAGTCGAGGCCATGCGCCAAAATTGCATGCCGCGTGGCAACGCCTCGATATCGTTAAGGATTGTGGCTCCTGTGGTGGTAAATCCCGATACGCTCTCGAACCACGCATTGACCAACGAAAATTCTCCTCCCCAAATCAGGTAAGGGAACATGCCGACGACGCAGGCAACCAACCACGAACCGACCACGATGCAAAAGCCCTCTTTATGGGTGAGTTGCCCTTTGTGCTCCACGAAGATCAACGGAAAAGCACCCAATAAAGCGGTTAACATGGCCGAGAGGAGTAGTGGATAGAATGCCGAGTCCATGCCGCTGATATAGGAGATTCCTGCCGACAGCAACATGAATAACGCGATGAACAACATCACGATTCCGACATAACGTAATACCACATTCAGCCGCATGGTGATCAGAGATTATTTTGTTTCGAGAGGGTAATCAACGACTCTATTTTCTCTTTCAATTCCAACACCTCATCTTTCAGATCGGTCTTTACCGTAAAGGGGATGCGGAACGAAAGGTAGTCTCCCAAACTCTTATTCAGACGGATGATCGGTTCGACGCAATAGATCGACATGAAATAGTAGAGCATCAGTACAATGGCAATCATTACCGCCAATGAGATCAGCACCGGAGTCACTGCTCGATAGGCGTTTTTCTTCATTTGTTCGGCGCGAGGAGCTAACGAACTCTGCGTCGAAGTCATGTAGTTTTTGATGGCGGCAGTCAATTGTCCATAGAGCTCCTCATACTCGCTGGTGTACCATTGGCCTCCTATCGAGTCGGGCTGATTCATCAGCAGAGAATCGCGATTCGAAGCCCCGAAAGCGAGGTAGTTGTCGGTGGATAATCGGAGTTCTGTTGTCGCAAAAGCCAACGAGTCGAGGAATGATTTTTCGAGCGCCTCATTTTGCGCGACAAGCAATGTCTGTTCCAAGCGATTCATGCTGGCACGACAAAGACTGTCGTAAGAGCGATCGCCAAAAACTGCGAGGTGAATGAGTGCCACATTCTGTGCCTGAGCAGCGTCGAGCATCTCTTTGGCCAATTCGATATTGCGTTTGTTGGCATTGAGAATCTCTCCGGTATCACGGCTCAGGTGACTCAACTCCACAAAAGATACCATGCCTGAGAAAAAGAGCAGGCATACGATGCTTAAAAAGCCGACCATTACTCGTTTGCGTAACCCCGTCATACGTTTGATTTTGTGAATTAATTACAAAGATACGGAATTTTTTGAGAATCGCCATATTATTTTGGCAGGATAATACCCTTTTGACTATAATTTTAGTGGGAGCTATGATGTTTTAATCAAATTTTAACTATCTTCGCACTAAAATTTCTAACCAAATTTAATGATATGAAACGAATTCTACTTCTTCTGTTGATCCTTCTGATCGGAGGAACGCCTTTGTCGGCGGCCAAACGCAACAAAAAGAAACGCAAAGGACAGATTACTTACACATCCGAGGAGTGCATCAATGCCTTTGTAACTCGCATGAATGCCAATGCCAAGCAGTTTGGTATGACCCAAACAACATTCAAAAATGCTTCGGGTTGGGCGGCACAAGGACATGTTTCGTGCGCTTCGGATATGCTGCGTATGTTGATGGTTGCAACCACCTACGATAAATTGATGCACTATTGGGGATGGGAGCAATATACGATCAATGTTATGGGATACGAGCCCCGCGAGATTGTGGTTAAAAGCACCTATAAAGGCCCCAAAGCGGTTGATTTGGGTACTCATTACGATATTTATGGCGGTAAGAGCGGCAGCTGGTATCTCGGCAAAAATCGCGGTGCTGCGAAAAACTTGGTTTGTGCCGTGAAGAGCAAAGTGGATAATCAGTGGTTGATCGGCTGTGTAATGGGTGCAGGTAAGAGCCGTTTCGAGGCGATGCGCCAATTGATGGATTGGTTGGAGGCTAAGCGTGTCGATCCGGAGACTCCCACTCCCGAATTGGATTGCAAACATGCTGCCGCCACGATATTGCCGATGCATAGCGGAATGGCTTATCGCGATAAAGATATTGTGATGGTGAGCAAAGACTCTGATGTGCGTTATGCTCCCTATTCGATGACTAAGGTTATGACGGCAATGATTGCTCTCGATTATTGCAAACCCGATGAAATCATTACCGTTTTGGAGGATGATCTTGTCGGAGGCAGTGGCCCGAAGTTGCAGGATGGCGATAAACTCACCATGGAGGATGCGCTGATCGCTTTGATGTTGCCCAGCTCGAATACGCTTGCCAAAGCAATCAGCCGTTATGTTGGCGAGAAGATCCTGCGTATCCAGCATGAAGGACTCTCTCGTTAACTCTTATTGTGCCGGCTGCTTTTGTCGGTACAATTGAGAAACTTGATAACTCCTAACAAAAATATGGGTGTCCGACGAATTTTGGACACCCATATTTATTTTGTGTAGATTATTTTAGCGTTTTCTGGCAGCTCTCTTCTCTGCAAGAACCGGCTGGATCAACTTGTCGATACGAGCCTTGTGCTTGGTGAAGCGTTTCTCAACACTAGCATTGTATTTCGTGAAGTCCTTCGGAGTTTTCTTCGGGGCTTTTTTGCACGACTTTGTAGTTGCAGATACCACCTTGTAGGTCAGATCCTGATTGAGCCATACGAAACGACGACGACCCTGCTTCTCGTTGTTGTAGGCTGCCGTGCGGAAGTCGCGGCCGAGCTTGAACATGTCGGTTCCGGTGATGCACTTGGGAAGATTCGAACCAGCCTTAACCCATGCGGTTACGGGGAAGCAAGCTGCGGGGTGACCGTTGACTACATCCATACGCGGGCTTTTGCCGTCGCATACGATTACAACAGCAGCTACCGACGATGCGCGCGGAACGCAACGTTGGGTGTTGTCGTTATATTTCTCGGTGATGTCGAGAACACTGCCTTTGTATCTTACAGCGTAGTACGAACGCGACAGAGCCATCAGATCTTCGGGAGCAAAAGCCGGAACGTTCTTCATTTGCGCCTCTGCTGCCAAGTAACGACGCTGGCTTACACCACGTTTTTTCTTGTTACCGGCCAAGCTGTAATTGGCGCGAATGTCGAACCCTCTGGTTTGATCAGCGGTGTTATAACGTTTGTAACCGTTGTGCCAGATCTCAAAATAGGCAGCACCACCGTTTGCATCACCAACACCGATGTTGGTTTGGAAACGAGGACCGCGCTCCCAAGTCTTAACGAACTCTTCGAACTCGTCAACCGTTGCACACTCGCGCAAAGCCAACGTGATCAAGGTAGCAAAAGATACTTTGTTGGTGTTTTCGGCCTCGCGATCGATCGGCAGGTTGCCTGTGGCCGTGTTGAAGATACCAAAACCTTTGCTGTTAACACCTGCATAAGCAAGTTTCGAGTTTTTGGCATGAACAAGAGCTGTGTAAGCATATTTACCACCGGTGATGTGACGAACACGCGTGTTGGCCATTCTGCTGTCGCGATGTTTCCAAAGCAGAGTCTGGCCGTTCGATGACATGCCGGGTGTAACGATTGCCGAGGTGCAAGCCTCGGAGCCCTGCCATCCAATCAAAAAGATGGCCAAGAGCAGCAAATTAATAAAACGTTTCATTTTAGGTATAAAATTAAAAAATTGGTTTATTCTACTTGCAAAGATACTAAAAAAGTGTTTATATGCAAAATGTGCAGAAAAAAAGTGGCCGTTTTACGCTTGTCTATAATGGTATCCGTTTGAATTTCGATCAGTTGTATAAGTTTTGCAAATGGATTTATAAAAATTATTGATTTGGCAAATAGTGATAAATGTGTTATCTTTGTACCAACCAAAGATTATTAAACCTAACTAAAATCGATAGAATTATGGCAACGAAATTTTATAAATGTGCACATTGTGGCAACGTAATAGAGAAAGTAGTGGATTCGCAGGTGCCGGTTTGGTGTTGTGGCGAGGAGATGGAGGAGTTGATTCCCAATACGGTGGATGCCAGCGGTGAGAAACATCTTCCGGTGGTTACGCGGATCGACCCGAATACAATCAAGGTCGAGGTGGGCAGTATTCCCCATCCGATGCTTCCCGAACACCACATCGCATTCATCTATGTCGAGACTCGGCGAGGCGGAATACGGGTAAATTTGACCGAGAAACCGGAGGCAATTGTCTGCACATGTGCCGATGAGCCGATTGCCGTATATGAGTATTGCAACCTGCATGGGCTGTGGAAGACAGAACTTTAACCATGGCTTGATCTTGAAACCACAAATTCTACTCCCGTCCGTTGGATGGGAGTTTTTCTGTCGGATGACCGTATGTCGTCTTTTGGGAGGGTTTGTTACTTTACTATGTCAACTTGTATTTTGAAGGATATTTTCGTAAGTTTGCCACGGATTAGTTAAAGGTAAAATCATGAAAATTGCTGTTATCGGTGCCGGAAATATGGGTGGTGCCATTGTGCGAGGATTGGTTGCGGGGGGATTTGTCCGACCGCAAGAGATTGTTTGTACTGCCAAATCGGATGAAACCCTGCAACGTTTGCAACAACAGTTGCCCGAGATCGGGGTTTGCAAAGATAATCGGAGAGCTGTTCGCAATGCCGATATGGTTATTCTTGCCGTGAAACCGTGGTTGGTTGAGCAGATTGTCGGCGAGATTAAATCGGAGATTGATTCTTGTTCGCAAGCGATTGTTTCGGTAGCGGCCGGTATCACCTTCGAGCAACTCGAAGGCTGGTTGCAGGCCGATGGCGAGAAAATTCCTGCATTGTTTCGTGCCATTCCCAATACCGCGGTTGAGGTGTTGTGCGGGGTAACCTTTGTGGCTGCCTACCACGCAACGGCCGAGCAGTGCGCTTGTGTCGAGCGTCTGTTTGGCTGCTTGGGTTATGTGGCACGAGTTGAGGAGGCTCAAATGGCTGCCGGAACTGCATTGGCATCGTGTGGCATCGCCTTCGCCATGCGCTATATTCGAGCTGCGGCTGAGGGGGGCGTGGAGATGGGTTTTTATCCCGAACAAGCACAGAAAATTGTGGAATATACCGTGAAGGGGGCTGCCGAACTCTTGTTGCGCAGTGGAAACCATCCTGAAAAAGAGATCGATAAGGTGACTACTCCGGGCGGAATCACGATCAAAGGGTTGAATGAAATGGAACATGCCGGATTTACCTCTTCGGTGATTCGGGGGTTGAAAGCGTGTGTGAAATGAAAAGGATTGCAGTGAAGATCGGCAGCAATGTACTGACGCGAGCCGATGGGACTTTGGATATTACCCGCATGTCGGCATTGGTTGACCAGACGGTGGCATTGCGGAGAAAAGGTGTAGAGGTTATTTTGATATCTTCGGGAGCCGTGGCTTCGGGGCGTAGCGAGATCAAGGTCGATCGAAAACTCGACCCCGTATCGGCTCGACAACTCTATTCGGCAGTGGGACAAGCCAAGCTAATCAACAAATATTACGAACTTTTTCGCGAGCACGGCATTGTTTGCGGTCAGGTGCTCACTACGAAAGAGAGTTTGGGCAGTCGGATCGACTATCTGAATCAGCGTCACTGCATGCAGGTCATGTTGGAAAACGGCATTATCCCGATCGTCAACGAGAATGATACAATCTCGGTAACGGAGTTAATGTTTACCGATAACGATGAATTGTCGGGATTGGTGGCTACGATGATGGGTGTTGACGGGTTGATCATCCTCAGCAATATCGACGGTATCTACGATGGAAACCCCTCGGATCCGGCAAGTTGTGTGATTCGCGAGGTGTCGGGATCGCGCGACGATCTGGCGGAGTATATCCAGCCCGGGAAGTCGTCGTTCGGTCGTGGCGGGATGTTGACCAAATGCAACATCGCATGCAAGGTGGCTGATGAGGGTATTCCGGTGGTGATTGCCAATGGAAAGCGCGATGATATCCTATTAAATATTGTCGAACAACCTGCGACGACACTCTGCACACGCTTTACGGCTTCGGCAAAGGCCGCCAGCACCGTGAAGAAATGGATTGCTCACTCGTCGGGTTTTGCCAAAGGAGCAATCCGTATCAATGAGGGGGCAGAGATCGCACTCAAAGGGCCGAAGGCCACAAGCTTGCTGTTTGTGGGTATTATGGCGATCGAAGGTGATTTCGAGAAAGATGACATTGTGGAGATCCTCAACGAACAGGGGGTGCGAATCGGAGTGGGATGTGCTGCCTATTCGAGTGAGGCGGCTTGTGAGTTGATCGGCCAACACGATGTCAAGCCGATGGTACATTACAACTATCTTTATTTGGATTGATCATGACTACAAAAGATAAGTTGCAACGGGCGGCTGCTGTCGCTCGAAATATGGCGTTGCTGACCGATGAAAAGATCGCTGCGATATTGCAGGATACGGCGCAAGCACTGCGAGCGGGTTGTTCGGAGATCCTTTCGGCCAACCGACTCGATCTGGAACGTATGGCTCCGGAGAATCCGAAATACGATCGTTTGAAGTTGACCGAAGAGCGGATCGATGCAATCGCCGGCGATATGGAGAATGTGGCCGGTTTGCCGTCTCCGTTAGGAAAAACTCTTGCTCGATGGGATTGCCCCAATGGAATGGCTATTCGTAAGGTAACGGTGCCTTTCGGGGTAATCGGAGTGATCTATGAAGCACGACCCAATGTCACGGCCGATGTCTTTTCGCTTTGCCTGAAAAGCGGTAATGTTTGTCTCTTGAAAGGGGGATCGGATGCCGATGATACCAATCGGAAAATCGTGGAAATTATCCATGCCGTATTGGAACGGCATGGGCTCGATCGGGCGGTATGTACGTTGCTCGATGCCAGCCGTGAGGCGACGGCGGAGTTGCTAGGTGCGGTCGGAGTGGTCGATCTGATCATCCCACGCGGGAGCAGTGCTTTGATCGAGTTTGTCCGCAACAATGCCCGTGTTCCGGTAATCGAAACCGGTGCGGGAATTTGTCATACCTATTTCGATAAAGCCGGTGATGTGCAGAAAGGTGCCGCTATTGTGAATAATGCCAAAACACGACGGGTCAGCGTTTGCAATGCGCTGGATTGCTTAGTCGTGCACCGGGAACGGTTGGCAGATCTGGCGGAGATCTGCGCCCCTTTGAGTCGCAGTAAAGTGACAATTTATGCCGATAAAGAGGCTTTCGAGGCTTTGACGGCGAGTTATCCGCATGAATTGCTTCTGCCGGCCACGGAGACAAGTTATGGTACCGAGTTTTTGGATTATAAAATGAGTATTCGTACCGTCGAGTCGCTCGATGAGGCTTTGGCACATATCGCCCGATACAGTTCGAAACACAGCGAGACGATCGTCAGTGAGGATCGAGATGCAATACAACGGTTTCAACAGGCTGTCGATGCTGCTTGTGTCTATGCCAATGTCTCGACAGCGTTCACCGATGGGGCACAATTCGGGTTTGGGGCAGAGATCGGGATCTCGACACAGAAATTACATGCCCGCGGCCCGATGGCACTGCCCGAATTGACCACCTACAAATATCTTATCGAGGGTGACGGACAGATCCGCAAATAGAGGTAGTCGCAGCCTTGACGGATAAAATTCGAAAGAGGCTTTCGTACCATAAAAACCTCAAAACGGGCTTATTTTGCTCCGGAAAGGCTGTAAGCAACCGAAGAAAGGAGCGGAAAGTTACAAATTATTATGAATGTTTTTTAATGTGTTTGTATGGCGTAATACATTCGTTGTCAGCTTATTGTTGCGTTTGTGTCGAGGAGCGTGAGGATGAGATTGAATAAAAAAAGTAGAAAATACTTGTTTTTGATTAATTTTACTTTTAGTTTTGCACCGTAAACAATACGCAAAACGCCGGTAAAGGGCGAAAACGTGTTGTGAGGTGCAGCCGCAAAACGAGAAGAACGGAATTTATGTTACACAATTCGTATATCATTATTAGCCTATTGCTCGTGGTCTTGTGTAGATGACGGGAGAAAGGTTGTATGGATATATAAACGTACGTTATATGAAGCCTTTCTCCTACTTTGGAGAGAGGCTTTTTGATCGAAAAGTAATTGAAAGATGAAACACCAACTTAGAAGTGCTATAACGACCGTGGGTCGGCGAATGGCCGGAGCCAGAAGTCTTTGGCGGGCGAACGGAATGAAGAAAGAGCAGATGGGAATGCCGGTGATCGGTATTGCCAACTCGTTTACCCAGTTAGTTCCGGGCCATGTTCATCTGCACGAAATCGGACAATATGTAAAGTCGCTTATCGAGGCCGAAGGGTGTTTTGCTGCCGAGTTTAACACCATCGCCATCGACGACGGTATTGCTATGGGGCACGACGGTATGCTCTACTCGCTGCCTTCGCGCGACATCATTGCCGACAGCGTGGAGTATATGGCCAATGCCCATAAGGTTGATGCGCTGGTCTGCATCAGCAACTGCGATAAGATTACGCCGGGTATGCTGATGGCATCGATGCGACTGAATATCCCTACGATTTTTGTGTCGGGTGGCCCGATGGAGGCGGGACAATACCGCGGTCGAGGTGCCGATTTGATCGACGCCATGGTGTTGAGTGCCGATGATAAATGTACGGATGCCGAGGCCGATGAGATCGAGGCTTGTGCCTGCCCGGGATGCGGTTCGTGTTCGGGAATGTTTACGGCCAACTCGATGAACTGCCTGAACGAGGCATTGGGCTTGGCTCTGCCCGGCAATGGTACTATTGTCGCTACGCACGAGAATCGCAAGGCACTCTTTGCACGGGCGGCAAAGATGATCGTCGAGAATGCCAAACGCTACTATTTTGAGGGTGACGAGACGGTATTGCCGCGTTCGATTGCTACAAAAGCCGCCTTTGAGAATGCCATGTCACTTGATATTGCAATGGGCGGCTCGACCAATACGGTGCTCCACTTGTTGGCCGTAGCACACGAAGCCGGAGTAGATTTCACGATGGCCGATATCGACCGCTTGTCCCGTAAGATTCCCGTACTGTGTAAAGTTGCTCCGAACGGACACTACCACGTACAGGATGTAAACCGTGCGGGCGGCATCATGGGTATCCTCGGGGAGTTGGCAAAACACGGTTTGCTTGATACGTCGGCTCATCGTGTGGATGCTGCCTCGTTGGAAGAGGTGCTCGACAAATACTATTATGGATCCTCTTCGTTCTGTGAAGAGGCACGCAAACTCTATTTGAGTGCTCCGGCCAATCGGTACAGCCGAGAATTGGGATCGCAAGCCACTTATTACGATACGATGGATACAGATCATGCGACCGGCTGTATTCGCGATCTGGATCATGCCTATTTCCGCGATGGCGGATTGGCGGTGCTGGTCGGAAATATCGCCCGCAACGGCTGTATCGTAAAAACAGCAGGAGTGGATCAGAGCCTGATGCAGTTCAGCGGACGTGCCAAAGTCTTCGAGTCGCAGGAGCAAGCCATGAACGGTATCCTCAATAATGAGGTTGAGGCCGGCGATGTGGTGGTGATCCGTTACGAGGGCCCCAAAGGTGGCCCGGGTATGCAGGAGATGCTCTATCCGACCTCCTACCTCAAATCCAAACATCTGGATAAAGCGTGTGCCTTGATCACCGACGGCCGTTTCTCGGGAGGAACATCGGGACTTTCGATCGGCCATGTCTCGCCCGAAGCCGCTTCGGGTGGCGAGATCGGTATAATCCGTAATGGCGATATGATCGATATCGATATTGCGGCCCGTAGCATTAACCTGCGTATCTCCGAGGAGGAGTTGGCAACCCGCATGGCGGCATGGACGCAACACAAACCGGTAAATCGTGATCGTATAGTGCCGAAGTCGTTGCGTGCATACTCTCTGCTGGTCAGCTCGGCTGATCGAGGTGCTGTGCGAATCGTACCTGAGGAGTAACTTATGTATAAACTGCAACCCACAAACTTATGAGTTTTACAAACGATAATATATCGAAACAACAGAACCTTCCGCGTATCTCGGGAGCCGAGGCGGTGATTCGCTCCTTTTTGGCCGAAGGGGTAGAGACTTTGTTCGGATACCCGGGAGGCTCGATCATCCCCGTATATGATGCGCTTTACGACTACCGTGATCAACTCAACCATATTTTGGTGCGCCATGAGCAGTGTGCGATTCATGCTGCGCAGGGGTATGCCCGTGCAACGGGACGTACGGGAGTCTGCATCGTGACGTCGGGCCCGGGTGCAACAAATACCGTGACCGGATTGGCCGATGCCATGCTGGATTCGACCCCTGTGGTGCTTATCAGTGGTCAGGTAGGATCGAATGCTTTGGGAACCGATGCGTTTCAAGAGGTGAACTTCTTGGAGATTACCCAATCGGTTACCAAATGGAACTGCCAAGTGAAACGGGCGCAAGATATTCCCGAAGCCATTGCCAAAGCATTTTATATCGCTTCGAGTGGTCGCCCGGGACCGGTGGTGATCGACATCACGAAAGATGCTCAAAACGGGATGATGGACTTCAAATACGAGCCGGTGCGATTCATCAGAAGCTATCAGCCCCATGTGGAGATCGATATCGACCAAATTATGGAGGCCGCACGCCTGATCAATTTCTCGCGAAAACCGATGGCACTCATCGGACAGGGTGTGATCTTGGGTGGTGCCGAACAAGAGTTGCGCGAATTCCTTGAAAAGAGCGGAATTCCGGCGGCATCGACGCTGCTTGGATTGTCGGCTCTGCCGTCGGAGCATCCGCAGTATGTCGGAATGTTGGGTATGCACGGCAATTATGGTCCCAATATCAAGAACCGCGATTGCGATCTGCTTATCGCGATCGGCATGCGATTCGATGACCGCGTGACGGGTGATCCCACCAAGTTCGGAATCAATGCCAAAGTAATTCACATGGAGATCGATCCGGCCGAAATCAACAAGCTGATCTATGCCGATGTCGCCATATTGGGAGATGTGAAACGGACATTGCCGCTGCTTACCGAGAAGATTGCACAGGCAGATCACACTGCTTGGATCGATGAGTTCAGGGCTTGCGACCATATCGAACACGAAGAGGTGATTGCTCCGGCAATCGAGCCGCGTGGAGCTCACTTGCGAATGGGTGAGGTGGTGGATGCCGTATCCAAACAGTTCCCCGATGCGATTCTTGTAACCGATGTGGGCCAGCAGCAGATGTTTGCTTCGCGCTATTTCCGCTATCGCCAAACGCGCAGTGTTATTACCTCGGGCGGTTTGGGAACTATGGGTTTTGGCCTTCCGGCCGCTATTGGAGCCAAGATCGGTGCTCCGCAACGCGAGGTCTGCCTTTTCGTGGGTGACGGAGGTTTGCAGATGTCGTTGCAGGAGCTGGGAACTATCTACCAATCACAAGTCGGCGTAAAGATCATTTTGCTGAACAATGGTTATTTGGGGATGGTGCGTCAGTGGCAGGAGTTGTTCTATGACCGTCGTTATTCGTTTACCGAGTTGACCAACCCCGATTTCGAATTGGTGGCCAAAGCCAACCGTATTCCATACCGTTGTATTGAGCGTCACGAGGAGTTGAACGAGGCTGTTACCGCTATGCTGCAAACCGAAGGTGCCTATTTGTTGGAGGTGCGTGTGGAACGCGAAGAGAATGTCTTCCCGATGGTGCCGGCCGGTATGCCTGTACACGAAGTCCGTTTGGAATAAGTCCCAAAATAGAAATGAGATGGAGAAAGAGTTTATCATAACCATATTTTCGGAAAACAAGGTCGGTTTGTTGAGCCAGATTACGACCGTGTTTACCCACCGTAACATCAACATCGAGTCGTTGACCACTTCGGAGTCGGCCATCGAGGGTGTCCATAAATATACGGTAATCGTCAAGAACGATGCCGATCGAGTGGCCAACTTGGTGAAACAGATCGAGAAGAAAATCGATGTGTTGAAAGTCTTCTGCTATACACCCAACGAGGTTGTTTTGCAGGAATTGGCTCTCTATAAGGTGCAACGCAGCCGCAACGTCGAGGAGTTGGTACGGCGACATAATGTGCGAATTTTGGAGATCCACGACGACTATATCGTGCTCGAAAAAACCGGACACAAAGAGGAGATCCGTGAGTTGTACCACATGTTGGAACCTTATGGAGTCTATCAGCTGGTCTGCTCGGGACAGGTGGCGATCATCAAATCGCGTCGCGAGTTGTTGGACGAGTACCTTGCTTATGTAGAAAAACGGCGTCGGGAACAGATCGCCGAAAACGAAGAATAGAAACCTAACAAATTATTAAACTATAAAAATTTACAACTATGGCAAAAATGAATTTTGGCGGCGTTGAAGAGAACGTCGTAACCCGTGAAGAGTATCCGTTGGCAAAAGCACTCGAAACCCTCAAAGACGAGACGATCGCTGTGATCGGCTACGGTGTGCAGGGCCCGGGTCAGTCGCTCAACCTCAAAGATAATGGTTTCAATGTGATCGTTGGTCAGCGCAAAGGCTCGAAGAGCTGGGATAAGGCGATCGAGGACGGATGGGTGCCGGGCGAGACACTCTTCGAGATCGAAGAGGCTTGCGAGAAGGCTACGATTATCGAGTATCTGTTGTCGGATGCCGGTCAGATCTCGGTATGGCCGCAAATCAAAAAGTACCTCACACCGGGCAAAGCCCTCTATTTCTCGCACGGTTTCGGTATCACCTACAAAGAGCGTACGGGTATCGTTCCTCCCGCCGATGTTGACGTTATCTTGGTAGCTCCCAAAGGTTCGGGTACGTCGTTGCGTCGCATGTTCTTGCAGGGTCGCGGCTTGAATTCGAGCTATGCCATCTTCCAAGATGCTACGGGTCGTGCATGGGATCGTGTAATCGCTCTCGGTATCGGTGTAGGTTCGGGCTATTTGTTTGAGACTACTTTCAAACGCGAGGTTTACTCCGACCTGACAGGCGAGCGTGGTACGCTGATGGGTGCTATTCAGGGCATTTTCGCTGCACAATACGATGTTTTGCGTGCTAACGGCCATACTCCGTCGGAGGCTTTCAACGAAACCATCGAGGAGCTTTCGCAGAGCCTCATGCCGCTGATCGCCGAGAACGGCATGGATTGGATGTACGCCAACTGCTCGACAACGGCTCAGCGTGGTGCATTGGATTGGTGGAAGAAATTCCGCGATGCTACGCGTCCTGTTTTCGAGGAGCTGTATAGCGAGGTGGCTTGTGGTAACGAAGCACAGCGCAGTATCGATACCAACTCGCAGCCCGACTATCGTGCTAAATTAGAGGAGGAACTCCGTGAAATGCGCGAGACCGAGATGTGGCAAGCCGGTGCAGTGGTTCGCAAACTGCGTCCGGAGAACAACTAATCAAATAACCGATAAACCGGCGTTGGGAGTTCCGACGCCGGATTTACAACTTTTATAGAAAAATGGCTGATAAAGTATATATATTCGACACCACATTGCGCGATGCCGAGCAAGTACCCGGTTGTCAGCTCAATACGGTCGAGAAGATCGAGGTGGCGCGCCAGCTTGAAAAACTCGGCGTGGATATCATCGAGGCAGGTTTCCCGATTTCGAGCCCGGGAGATTTCAATTCGGTTGTGGAGATTTCGAAGGCTGTGACCAACCCGACGATTTGTGCCCTGACCCGTGCCGTGAAAAAAGATATTGATGTGGCCGCCAAAGCTTTGGAATTTGCCAAGCGTGGCCGTATTCATACGGGAATCGGCACATCGACTTACCATATCTACGAGAAGTTGCGTATGACACCCGAAGCGGTGATTCAGCAGGCTGTCGATGCCGTGAAGTATGCTCGTCGGTTTGTGGACGATGTGGAGTTCTATGCCGAGGATGCAGGACGTACCGAGGAGGAGTTCTTGGCGCGTGTCGTCGAGGCAGTGATTGCTGCCGGTGCTACGGTGGTGAATATTCCCGATACGACGGGTTATTGTCTCCCGAACGAATACGGAGCAAAGATCGCCTATCTGATGAACAATGTGCCGAATATCGACAAGGCGATCATCTCGACTCACTGTCACAACGATTTGGGCATGGCTACGGCCAATACGTTGGCTGCCGTGCAGAATGGTGCAAGACAGGTGGAGGTGACGGTCAACGGTTTGGGTGAACGTGCCGGAAATACCGCATTGGAAGAGGTGGTCATGGCGATCAAATGCCATAAAAACCTCGATTTCGAACTTGGTGTCGATTCGCGTCAGATTGTAGCGACGAGCCGTCTGGTTTCGAACTTGATGCGTATGCCGGTGCAGGCAAACAAAGCGATTGTGGGTCGCAATGCTTTTGCCCACTCGTCGGGAATCCATCAAGACGGTGTGTTGAAGAGTCGTGAAACTTACGAAATCATCGATCCGGAAGATGTGGGTGTTGATCAATCGAGCATCGTACTGACAGCTCGTAGTGGTCGCGCTGCCTTGAAACACCACCTTGCAGAGATTGGCTGTAATCCTTCGAACGAAGAGTTGGATGATATTTATCAACGATTCCTCGAATTGGCCGATAAAAAGAAGATGATCACCACTCGCGATTTGGAGGTGTTGGTTGGTACGTCGTCATCGCGTCGTCGTATGAGTATTCAACTCACCGGTTTGCAGGTGGTCTGCGGAAAATCGAGTATTCCTACAGCTACGGTGCAGATCAGTTTCGATGGTGACACGTTTACCGAAACGGCCAGCGGAAACGGTCCGGTCGATGCGGCGATTACGGCGGTGAAAAACATTACCAAACGCCGTGTCCACATCGAGGAGTTCTTGGTGCAGGCGATCACACGGGGAAGCGATGATTTGGGAAAAGTACATATGCAAATCTCGCACAAAGGTAAAACTTACCACGGATTCAGTGCCAATACCGATATCGTAACAGCTTCGGTAGAGTCGTTTATCGATGCGATTTCGAAAATAGCATAACCTATGAATACATTATTCGATAAGATTTGGGATGCGCACACCGTCGAGAAAATCGACGGTTCGTGCGTGCTCTATATCGATCGGCAGTATATCCACGAAGTGACGAGTCCGCAGGCTTTTGCCGGATTGCGTCAGCGCGGCATCGGAGTCTTTCGCCCCGCACAGGTAACTGCAAGTCCCGATCACAATATCCCGACGTTGAACCAGCACCTTCCGATTGTCGATCCGCAGTCGGCCGAGCAGGTGGCCACTTTGGAGCGTAACTGTGTCGAGAACGGAATCACGATTTTTCCGATCGGGTCGTCTCGCAACGGTATTATCCATGTGGTAGGACCGCAAACGGGTCTGACACAGCCCGGGATGACCATCGTATGTGGCGACAGTCACACCTCGACACATGGCGCATTGGGCTGTATCGCTTTTGGTATCGGCACAAGTGAGGTGGAGATGGCTTTGGCTTCGCAGTGTATTCTGCAATCGAAACCCAAGAGCATGCGTATCAATGTCGAGGGTGAACTGCGATCGGGGGTATGCTCGAAAGATATCATCCTTTACATCATCTCGAAAATCGGTACAGGTGGTGGTACAGGACATTTCGTGGAGTTTGCGGGATCGGCCATTCGTTCGCTCTCGATGGAGGCGCGAATGACTATCTGCAACATGAGTATCGAGATGGGAGCCCGTGGCGGTATGATCGCTCCGGATCAGACCACTTTCGACTACCTCAAAGGCCGTGAGTTCGCTCCGCAGGGTGCCGAGTGGGATGCCGCGGTTGAACGGTGGAGTCGACTCCGATCGGATGCCAATGCCGTTTTCGATAAGGAGATCACATTCGATGCGGCCGATATTGAACCGATGATCACCTATGGAACCAACCCGGGAATGGGTGTGGCCGTTACGGGCGAGATCCCTTCGGGTGCGGAGTTGGATGCCGCATCGCAGGTGTCGTTCCGCAAGTCGCTCGATTATATGGGTTTCCAAGCCGGAGAGAAGATGCTCGGCAAAAAGGTTGACTATGTTTTCGTAGGAAGTTGTACCAATGGTCGCATCGAGGACCTGCGTGCTTTTGCATCGTTGGTGAAAGGACGTAAGAAAGCCGAGAATGTAACCGCATGGATCGTCCCGGGTAGCAAAGAGGTCGAGCGATTGGCTGTTGAGGAGGGATTGCGCGACACGTTGGAGGCTGCCGGATTTGAACTTCGTCAACCCGGATGCTCGGCCTGCTTGGCCATGAACGAGGATAAGATTCCTGCCGGAAAGTATTGTGTGGCAACCTCCAATCGCAATTTCGAGGGTCGTCAAGGTCCCAATGCCCGTACGATGCTGGCCGGCCCGCTGGTGGCTGCTGCCGCTGCCGTGACAGGGGTTGTGACCGATCCGAGGGAATTCATGTAGTATTTAGCCGTAAGCAAATTATGAGAAATAAATTCACTACGCTTATCTCAACGGCAGTGCCACTGCCCTTGGAGAATATTGATACCGATCAGATCATTCCTGCCCGCTTCCTGAAAGCTACGACCCGTGAGGGCTTCGGCGAGAATCTCTTCCGTGATTGGCGTTACGACAGCGCAGGAAATCCGAAGGCCGACTTTGTGATGAACTCACCGATATACGGGGGCGAGATTCTGGTTGCCGGCAAAAATTTCGGATGTGGATCGAGCCGCGAACATGCCGCTTGGGCAATCGACGGAGCCGGTTTTCGGGTGGTCGTGTCGAGTTTCTTTGCCGATATCTTCCGCAACAATGCGCTGAACAACGGGTTGTTGCCGGTAACGGTCAGCGAGAAGATGCTCTCTTCGATTTTTGCTGCGGTGAAAGGCAATCCGAAAACAGAGTTGAAAATCGATCTCGAAGCACAGACAATCGAGATTGTCGGAACGGCCGATAAGGAGTCTTTTGAGATAGCTCCTTATAAAAAGCAGTGTTTGATGAATGGTTACGACGATGTTGATTATTTAGTAAGCATTCGCGAGCAGATTGCTGCTTTCGAGAATAAATAATCATTGAAAAAACGAAAACGATGAAAGAGATCAAAATAGCGGTTTTGTCGGGTGACGGTATCGGCCCCGAAATTGTGGCTCAGGCTGTGAAAGCGGTTGATGCCGTAGCTGCAAAATTCGGCTATCAGGTGACCTATACACAGGCGCTGGTGGGAGCTGCCGCTATCGACGCGGTGGGCGATCCCTATCCCGAGCAGACGCACGAGATATGTATGGCGGCCGATGCGGTGTTGTTCGGTGCAATCGGAGATCCGCGTTTCGATAACATGCCCAATGCCAAGGTGCGTCCCGAGCAGGGCCTGCTGGCCATGCGCAAGAAGTTGGGATTGTATGCCAACTTGCGACCGGTGAATACGTTTGAAACGTTGTTACATCGCTCGCCGTTGCGCCATGATCTGGTCGAAGGTGCCGATTTTCTGTGTGTGCGTGAGTTGACGGGCGGTCTCTATTTCGGCCGACCGCAGGGGCGTTCGGAAGATGGTAATACGGCTTATGATACTTGCGTCTATTCGCGCACCGAGATTGAGCGTATCTGCCGACTCGGATTCGAATATGCTGCCAAGCGCCGTAAGAAACTTACGGTTGTCGATAAAGCCAACGTATTGGCAACTTCGCGTCTTTGGCGCGAAACGGCCCAAGCAATGGCTCCGTCGTATCCCGATGTCGAGGTGGAATATATGTTTGTGGACAACGCCGCGATGAAGATCATTCAGCAACCGCGTCATTTCGATGTGGTGGTTACTGAGAATATGTTTGGTGATATTCTGACCGATGAGGCGAGTGTTATCACCGGATCGCTCGGTCTGTTGCCGTCGGCCTCGATCGGTAGCGGAACATCGCTCTTTGAGCCGATCCACGGGTCGTATCCGCAGGCCGCAGGAAAGAATATTGCCAATCCGATTGCTACGATTCTTTCGGCTGCCATGATGTTTGAATATGCCTTCTCGGATATGGAGGCCGGAGCTGCAATTCGTCGTGCGGTGGATTTGTCGATTGCTCAGAATGTAGTGACCGAAGATATCGCACCGGCAGGTGTAACTCCTCGTTCGACTACCGAGGTGGGCGATTTTGTTGCTGCAAATATTTAATGTCATAAGCTATGAGCGATAAACAAAAGTATTTTCCGTTGTTGAGCGATGTGATGTCTGCCGAGCATACACTTGGTGAGATTCTTACACCGACACCGTTGATGAGCAGTCGTAGCCTTTCGCAACGCTATGGGGTGGATGTGTGGTTGAAACGCGAAGATTTGCAGATTGTGCGCTCTTATAAAATTCGCGGAGCTTATAATAAGATTCGTTCGCTATCGGCGGAACAGATCGAACGCGGTATCGTGTGCGCCAGTGCAGGAAACCACGCACAAGGTGTTGCACTTTCTTGTAATAAGCTGGGAATCAAAGGTACGATCTTTATGCCGGTAACCACTCCTAAACAGAAGATCAACCAAGTCCGAATGTTTGGGGGAGAGGCTGTCGAAGTGGTTTTGGTCGGAGATACATTTGATCAGTCGAATGCCGCGGCTGAGCAGTGTTGCAAGGATGAGGGCAAAACTTTTATCCCGCCGTTCAATGACCCGAAAGTCATCGAGGGACAAGGTACCGTTGGCCTTGAAATTTTGCAGCAGAGTAGTTCGACCATCGATTATGTCTTCGTTCCGATCGGAGGCGGAGGCTTGGCGTCGGGTATCGGCAGTGTTTTCAAACAGATGTCGCCCCAAACAAAAGTTATTGGTGTCGAGCCGGCGGGGGCTGCCTGCATGAAACGTGCGTTTGAGTGCGGTGAGGTGACATCGCTTGATCATATCGATAAGTTTGTTGATGGTGCAGCCGTACAACGTGCGGGAGATATTACGTTTGGAGTTTGTCGCGAAGTATTGGATGATATTGTGGTGGTTCCCGAGGGTAAGATCTGTACGACGATTTTGGAACTCTATAATTTTGATGCTATTGTGGTAGAACCTGCCGGAGCATTGAGCATCAGTGCTTTGGAATACTATAAGGATCAGATTAAGGGGAAGAATGTCGTATGCGTGGTCAGTGGCAGCAACAACGATATCGTGCGTATGGAGGATATCAAAGAGCGTTCGTTACTGTATGAGGGTCTGAAACACTACTTTATCGTTCGATTCCCGCAACGTGCCGGAGCTTTGCAGAATTTTGTGACCAATGTTCTGGGGCCTCACGACGATATTACCTACTTCGAATACAAGAAGAAGACCAATCGTGAGAATGGTCCGGTGTTGGTCGGTATCGAGTTGCAGAATCCAAACGATTTTGCGGCGCTTATCGAACGGATGCAACAAAATAGTTTCGAGTATCAGTATTTGAACGATAAACCGAGCCTTTTTGAGTTCCTTATCGGATAATTTGCCGATTGGAATATGTTTTTTGTGGCTTAAATTTTGTTTTTCCGATCAAAACATCTATATTTGTCCGCGATAAACAGAACGTATGACGATTTTTAACCATATCCATCATCACCATTGCCACTTTTTCAAGGGGTAGGCGATTGTGTATATGTGCAGGATTGTGATATACTATAAAGCTCACCTCGATCGGGTGGGCTTTTTTTTGCGGAGTGAGGAAATTAATATAAAATAATAGATAAATATGCTTAGAATTGCGATTCAGGCCAAAGGCCGTTTGAGTGAACAGAGTGTCAGCTTGTTTTCCGAAGCCGGTATTCAGGTGGCTGAAAGTAAACGAAAACTTGTATCCCGAGCCGAGGGTTTTCCGTTAGAGGTACTTTATTTGCGTGATGACGATATTCCGCAAGCCGTATCCATGGGTGTTGCCGATGTCGGTATCGTAGGCCTTAACGAGGTCGCTGAGAAGGGATTTTCGGTGGAGCAGATAATGGAGATGGGATTTGGCGGTTGCCGTATTTCGTTGGCTGTGCCCAAAACCGTGGAGTACGAAGGACCGGAGTTTTTCCAAGGGAAACGTGTAGCAACCTCTTATCCCAATATTCTTGCCCGTTATTTTGCCGAAAAGGGTATCGAGGCTGAAATTCACTCTATTGCCGGCTCTGTGGAGATTGCTCCCGCCGTCGGTATGGCCGATGCGATTTTTGATATTGTTTCGTCGGGTGGTACGTTGGTGTCCAACGGATTGGTCGAGGTGGAAAAGGTCTTTTTCTCCGAAGCGGTGCTGATTGCCAATCCTGCACTCTCCGAGGAGAAACGTGCAGAATTGAATCAATTGACATTCCGATTCAACTCGATTCTCGGCAGTCGGGGTATGAAGTATGTGCTGATGAATTTGCCGAAAGAGCGTATTGAAGAGGCTATCCAGATTCTGCCGGGTATGCGTAGCCCGACCATCCTGCCACTTGCGCAGGAGGGGTGGTGCTCGCTCCATGCCGTGATTGCACAAGATCAGCTTTGGGAGCGTATCGAGCAACTGAAAGCGATCGGTGCCGAAGGAATCTTGGTGTTGGCTTTGGAGAATATGATTCGTTAATTTTATGATTTGCCAATGGATATCTTGAAGATATATCAGTCTCCGACACGTAGCGAATGGTCGGCTCTCTCGGAGCGGGTTACCCGTCAAGAAACCGAGATCACGCAACAGGTGGTCGATATACTGACCGAGATACAGACAGGCGGGGATCGGGCGTTGAGCGAAATTACGCGACGTATTGAAGGCCGCAGTGTCGAGACTTTCGAAATACCGGCCGAGATGTGCCGTGCTACGGAGTATATGTTGTCGGAGGAGTTGCGAGAGGCTTTGGCTACGGCCAAAGAGAACATCGAGGCTTTCCATCGTGCTCAACTGCCGGTGCCGGTAGTTGTTGAAACGGTGCAAGGTGTGCGCTGCGAACAACGTGCCGTGCCGATTCGTCGGGTCGGGCTCTATGTCCCGGGGGGAAAAGCTCCGCTCTTCTCTACGGTGTTGATGTTGGCCGTACCGGCACGAGTGGCCGGATGTGAGGAGATCGTTCTGTGTACTCCGGCTCGTCCGGATGGAACAGTTGCTCCGGAGATCCTCTATGCGGCTGATCTTTGCGGGGTCGATCGCGTGTTTGCCATCGGAGGAGCTCAGGCTATTGCGGCAATGGCATTTGGTACGGAGAGTGTTCCTCGTGTGGACAAAATCTTCGGCCCGGGTAATCGTTATGTGACCAAAGCCAAGCAGTTGGTCGGGGCAAATGTTGTGGCTGTCGATCTTCCGGCAGGGCCTTCGGAGGTGTTGGTGTTGGCCGATGATGAGGCCTCTCCGGTATTTGTGGCCTCCGATCTCCTTTCGCAGGCCGAGCATGGCGGAGATAGCCAATCGGTGTTAGTCTGCGAGTCGATGAATTTTGCACAAGCTGTTCGGCAGGCTGTTGAAGAGCAACTGTCGGAACTCTCGCGGGGAGAGATTATCCGTGAGGCGTTGCAGCAAAGCCGTATTGTGGTGTTGGCCGATCGTACGGAGCGTATCGCCTTCTCCAATACCTATGCTCCCGAACACCTGATTATTGCCATGCGCGATCCGTGGGAGGCTGCTGCGCAGGTGACATCTGCCGGCAGTGTCTTTGTCGGCCCGTGGTCGCCGGAGAGTGCCGGAGATTACGCTTCGGGAACGAATCACACCCTGCCGACAAGTGGCTGGGCGCGGGCATATAGTGGGGTGAATATCGACTCATTCCTTCGTAAAATTACCTATCAGGAACTATCATACGCCGGACTTAAAACTCTTGCCCCGACCATTACGGCTATGGCCGATGCCGAGGGGTTGGATGCGCATGCCGCAGCGGTACGTATTCGGGTGAAAGGAGGTCAGCAATGAGAACAATCGAAGAGTTGGTTAGACCCAATATTCGGGCTTTGAAACCCTATTCCACGGCACGTGACGAGTATGCCGGTGGTGAAATCTCAACATGGCTCGATGCCAACGAAAATCCGTACGACAACGGGGTTAATCGTTATCCCGATCCCCACCAAAAGGCTTTGAAGGCACAACTTGCGGTATTGAAGGGGGTACGCGAAGGACAGATATTTATCGGCAACGGCAGCGATGAAGCCATCGATCTTGCGTATCGTGTTTTCTGTATGCCGGGTGTAGATAATGCTGTTTCGATCGCTCCGACCTATGGTATGTATAAGGTGGCTGCGGAGATCAACGACATAGAGATCCGCGAAGTCCCCCTCGGCCCCGATTTCTCGTTGCCGATGGAGGCTCTGTTGGCGGCAGCCGATGAGAATACCAAACTGTTGTGGCTCTGTTCACCGAATAATCCTACGGGTAATGCCTTTCCTGCGACGGAGGTCGAGCGGCTGTTACGGTCGTTTGATGGTGTGGTGGTACTGGATGAGGCCTATATCGATTTTGCCGATGATGCCGGTTTCTTGGGGCGTCTCGATGAATTCCCGAACTTGATCATTCTGCAAACACTCTCCAAAGCGTGGGGTATGGCGGGATTGCGTTTCGGATTGGCTTTTGCCTCTGAACAGATCTCCGGTTGGTTTGCCCGAGTGAAATATCCTTATAATGTCAATGGTCCTACTCAGCAAACCGTTGCCGAACGACTGAAAATAGATATTACGGCACAGGTTGCCGAGATTTGTAGCGAACGCAACCGGTTGGCCGAAGAGTTGGCAACATGTGCAGCTATCGAGCGGGTTTATCCTTCGGATGCCAATTTCCTGCTGGTTCGCACGGCCGATCCCGAACGACTCTACGATGCTTTAATTGCCGAGGGTGTGATTGTTCGTAACCGTTCGCGCATCTTGGGTTGCGAGGGGTGTTTGCGCATCACCATAGGAACTCCCGAGGAGAATGTGCGGATGTTGGAAACCATTAAAAAATTTCGCGTATGCCGCTGAAAAAAGCACTCTTTATCGACCGTGATGGAACGATCATCGTCGAGCCGGCCGATGAGCAGATCGACAGCCTTGAAAAACTCGAATTTGTTCCCGAGGTGATCTCGGCATTGAAGGCGCTCTCCGGAACGGATCTCGAATTGGTATTGGCTACCAATCAGGATGGATTGGGTACAGACTCTTTTCCGGAAGAGACATTTTGGCCGGCACACGAAAAAATGCTGACAACCTTGCGTGGTGAGGGCGTCGTATTCGATGATCAACTGATCGATCGTACGTTTGAATACGAACAAGCTCCGACGCGCAAACCCCGTACCGGTATGTTTGGTCGGTATATGAACGGCGACTACGATCTGGCGGAGAGTTATGTTGTTGGTGATCGGGTGACAGACATTCTGTTGGCCCGCAATCTCGGAGCAAAGGGTATCTTGTTGGCTTCGGAGACAGAGGGTCGCCGTATGTTGGAGGAGGCAGGAGCGACAGCGGCTTGTGTCTTTATCTCCAACTCATGGAGCGAGATTGCCGAGTTTATTCGGCGAGGCGAACGCAGGGTAGCGGTTCGACGCGAAACGCGCGAAACACAAATCACCGTACAACTCGATCTGGATGGTCGCGGTAATTTCGAGGGAGGCATTGCTACCGGTTTGCGTTTCCTCGATCACATGTTGGATCAGATTGCCCATCATGGCGGCGTATCGCTGGCAATCGATGCTCGCGGAGACCTCGATATCGATGAGCACCACACGATGGAAGATGTTGCCATCACGTTGGGAGAGGCTATCGATCGGGCATTGGGAAACAAGGCCGGTATCGCTCGCTATGGTTTTGCGTTGCCGATGGATGATTGTCGCGCTTTGGTGCTACTCGATTTCGGCGGACGAATTGATTTCGAGTGGGATGTCGTGTTCGGCCGAGAACGTGTTGGTGATGTTCCTACGGAGATGTTCCGTCACTTCTTCCAATCGCTCTGTTGTGCCGCACGATGCAACTTGCAGATTTCGGCTCGCGGCGAGAACGACCACCACAAAGCCGAAGCGATTTTCAAAGCTTTTGCGCGAGCATTGCGTATGGCGGTAGGTCGTCAAGGTTTCGGATACGATATACCCAGTAGTAAAGGAATATTATGATAGCAGTCGTTGATTATGATACGGGCAACCTGCGATCGGTTGCCGACGCCCTGCATCGGGTGGGAGCGGAGTTCTTGTTGACAGCCGATCCTGCGGTGTTGCGCCAAGCCGACAAAGTAATCCTCCCGGGGGTGGGCGAAGCCTCTTCGGCGATGGAGAAGTTGCGCGAGCGCGGATTAGATACGGTGATTCCCACCCTTACCCAGCCGGTATTGGGAATCTGCATCGGGTTGCAGCTGATGTGCCGGTCGAGTGAAGAGGGTGATGCACAATGTATGGGGATTTTCCCGACACGGGTTCTGCGACTGCCGACACAAACTTTGCAAAACGAGCGGTTGAAAGTTCCTCATGTCGGTTGGAATACGATCACCGACCTGAAAACACCGTTGTTTGCCGATGTGGCAACACCGAGTTATGTCTATTATGTGCACTCCTTTGCCGCTGAACTTTGTCCGGCAACAATTGCTGTGACCGATTATGGTTGCCCGTTCAGTGCGGCTCTCGCGTACAACAATTTCTATGGAGCGCAATTCCATCCGGAGAAGAGTGGCTCGGTGGGGGCACAAATTATCCGTAACTTCTTAAAACTTTGACCTTATGATCGAAATAATACCGGCAACCGATATTATCGACGGAGCTTGCGTACGGCTGACACAAGGCGACTATGCAAGCCAAAAGACCTACTATCGCGATCCGCTCGAAGCGGCCAAACGTTTTGAAGATGTGGGTATCAGAAGATTGCACATGGTGGATCTCGATGGGGCAAAAGCCTCCGAGCCGCGAAACCTTGCGGTATTGGAGCGGGTAGCCACAAAAACAACGCTCGAAGTGCAGTATGGTGGAGGAATCAAGAGCGGTGAGGCATTACGAAGCGTTTTCAATGCCGGTGCGCAGAGAGCCATTTGTGGAAGTGTTGCAGTCCGCCGGCCGGAGTTGTTTGCTCAATGGCTTACGGAGTTCGGAGCGGAACGCTTGATTCTTGGAGCCGATATTCGTGATGGCGTAGTGGCTATTCAAGGCTGGTTGGAACATTCGACGCTTTCGGCTCCCGAATTGATCGAACAGTTTCTTCCGCAAGAGTTGTCGCAGGTCATCTGTACCGATATCTCGCGTGATGGCATGTTGTGCGGACCTTCGGCCGCGTTTTATGCCGAATTGCAGCAACGTTTCCCTGCCGTAGAGATTACCGTAAGCGGGGGAATATCGTCGATGGCCGACATCGAGGAGCTTGATCGACAGCAGTTGCGCAGTGTTATTGTCGGCAAAGCAATATACGAAGGTCGTATCACCCTTAAAGAACTTGAACAATGCTTGCGAAACGCATAATTCCCTGTCTCGATATTCGCGAAGGCCAAACCGTCAAAGGTATCAACTTTGTCGGACTGAAACAGGTGGGAGATCCCGTGGAATTGGGTGCTAAATATGCCGCTGAGGGGGCCGATGAATTGGTTTATCTCGACATCAGTGCCTCGGAAGAGGGACGACGTACCTTTACCGACTTGGTCTCCCGTATTGCTGCGCGAATCGATATCCCGTTTACCGTGGGTGGCGGTATCTCCTCGGTAGAGGATGCCGGACGACTGCTCGATGCCGGTGCTGATAAGGTGACGGTCAATAGTGCAGCGGTGCGTAATCCGGATCTGATCGATGCCATTGCGGCCAAATACGGATCGCAGTTTGTGGTTGCCGCGATCGATGCCCGTATGATTGAAGATCGTTGGGTAGTGATGACCCATGGCGGCAAGCGACCGACCGACCGCGAACTGTTCAGTTGGGCCGAAGAGTTGACAGCGCGTGGGGCAGGAGAGATCCTCTTTACCTCGATGGATCATGACGGCACGAAAAACGGCTATCCGTGCGATACTTTTGCCCGTTTGGCCGAACTCCCCATTCCGATTATTGCGTCGGGAGGTGCCGGAACGGTCGATCATATCGCCGATGTTTTGACATTGGGGCGTGCGGATGCTGCATTGGCAGCCAGCATTTTCCATTATAACGAAATTCCGATTCCGCGTCTCAAACGGGAATTAGATGCAAAAGGTATTAATATCAGATTATAGAACTATGAAAATCAATGCAAAACCATTCTCGGAACTGAATGTCGAGAAACTTACTGATGGGTTGGTTCCCGCTGTTATTCAAGATGCCCGCACGCTGCAAGTGCTGATGTTGGGCTATATGAATCGTGAGGCCTACGAAAAGAGTGTGGCCGAGGGTCGGGTGACTTTTTACAGTCGTTCGCGGCAGTGCCTTTGGACCAAAGGCGAAACCAGCGGTAATTTCCTCGATATTGTGTCGATCGCTGTCGATTGTGATGCCGATACTTTGTTGATCCGTGTGATCCCCACAGGGCCGACCTGCCATACGGGGTCGAAGACCTGCTTTGGCGATGCCGTACCCGAAACAGAAGGCTTTATTCGTTATTTGCAGAGCGTGATACAGGGTCGTCATGCCGAGATGCCCGAAGGTTCCTACACCTCGAAACTCTTCAACCGTGGAGTGAATAAGATTGCCCAAAAAGTGGGCGAGGAGGCTGTCGAAACCGTGATCGAGGCGGTTGCAGGCAATCGTGAGGCTATGATTTACGAAGCGTCGGATTTGATTTACCACTTGCTGGTACTGCTCGAAGCCACAGGATGTTCGATTGCCGATCTCGAAACCGAGTTGGCGAAACGTCACTCCTAAAAGATCCGATATCGGATTAGAACTGAAAATAGATAAAGGGCTGGATGTCGCTCGATTTGATCTGCATGACACACCAGATCATCACGGCAGCCAGCAATACTTGAAAGATCATCGGCGTGTGCACGACAAAACGTTGTGCCACGCCGTCGATTTTTGCCGGTAACAGATGGAGCAGGTATCCACAGCCGATCAAAACAAAGACACCGGCATAACCGCTTAAAACCTGCGGAATCATTGCTGCGTTGAAGTTGAACGCGATTTGATGGAGCATCAACGTCACGGTCTGTATCGATTCGGCACGGAACATCAGCCATCCGAAACATACGATGTTGAATGTCAGAAAGATGCCGGCAATACGATACCCTCGCGACATCTCCGATCCCATGATCTTGGCATTCGGAATAAGTGCCAACCAAAGTTTGTGAAGTGCCAAAGCAACACCGTGCAATGCTCCCCATAGTATGAAACGAATGGCGGCCCCGTGCCATAGACCTCCTAACAGCATGGTCAGCAGTAGGTTGCCATAGGTGCGCAGACGCCCTTTTCGGTTGCCGCCGAGCGAGATATAGAGGTAGTCGCGCAGCCACGAAGAGAGTGAGATGTGCCAACGTCGCCAAAATTCGGTGATGGTAGCCGATTGGTAAGGGGCATCGAAGTTTTTCGGGAAACGGAATCCCAAGAGCAGTGCGATACCGATCGCCATGTCGGAGTAGCCCGAAAAATCGCAGTAGATTTGCAGGGCATAGCCGTAAATTCCCATCAGACACTCAAATCCCGTATAGAGTAGCGGCTCGTCGAAGATGCGATCCACAAAGTTGAGTGAAATATAATCCGAGATGATTGCTTTTTTGAATAATCCGGTGAGAATCAAGAAAACTCCGGTGCCGAACATCTCGTGCGTGACCTTAGGCTGCCGACGAATCTGCGGAATGAAGTCTCGGGCTCGGACAATAGGACCGGCAACCAATTGCGGGAAGAACGAGAGATAAAAGAGGTAGTCGCCCCAATTTTTCAGCGGTTGGAGTTGTCGGCGATAGACATCGATTGTATAGCTCATCGATTGGAATACGAAGAATGAGATGCCGACAGGCAGGAAGATATTCTGAAATTGGAGGAATCCTTCGCCGAAGAGCTGATTGGCTATGTCGATCAAAAAGTTGGTATATTTGAAATAGCCCAACATGCCGAGGTTTATGGCAACACTCAATGCAACAAGCCAACGTCGAGCCGATTGTCGTTCGGTGCGATGAATAGCCTGAGCGATCATAAAGTCGCTAGCGGCTGCAAATACCAACAGCAGAAAATAGATGCCGCTCGATTTGTAGTAAAAATAGAGCGAGAAGAGAATGACGTAGAGGATACGCGCAGTCGGAGTATGGCGTAAGGCTTGGTATAGCAATAAAAATCCCGCGAAGAGAAATAGGAATAGACCACTGCTGAAAATCAGTGGCGAAGAATTATCATAGGCCAACAATGCCGACAGCCGTTCCGGAATATTTTCGATGCTCGGGATCATGATTGCGGTAAAACATCACCTATTTTTGCCGTTGCACCCGAAAGTAGTCGGGAGATCTTCGCTTGTTGCACGGAGTCGATTATCGGAGCTTGCTGTAAGCGTTGACGTTTTTTGAACTCTCGTTGTTGGTAGAGGTTGTTGATCTCGGCTTGGAGTGCGTCGTAAAGAGCCCATGCTATTTGACGACCTCCGGCGTAGTTGATATGGGTAAAATCTTTTCCGGCCCAGCCATTCTGTACAAACTGTGCCATGCCTCCTTGTGCCCGCATAGCATCACATGTCGGCCAAAATGCCGCTTTGGCACGTTGGGCTGCTTGGCGTTGATGGTCGAGCATTGCAGGAATGGCATCCATAGACTCAAATCCGTTTTCGGCCTTAACCGAACGATCGCTTACGCCCATGACCAATACGGCCGCCTGAGGGAAACACTGACGAACAAAATTGATCATCTTCTCAATTTGATTGGCATAGCTCGAATAATTGGTAACTCCGGTTTGCATGATGTTGAGACCATATTGCAAGATGACCAAATCGTAAGGTGTCATGGTGTGAATCTGGGCATTGATCGCAGGATTGGTGCGGAACATGGCCTGCCCGTTGTTGCTGCGTATCGAATAGTTGTCCACCGTAACTCCTCCGCTCTCCATGATGATACCATATCCGATAAAACCCGCTGCTCCTGAGAGTACGCATAGCTCCACAGAATTTATTCGGGGGGCATGGACTGCAATTTGTCGCACGGCATCACTCCGCTCGATGGTAAATTCCTTTTGGAGAGAGTCGTTGAGAATAACTTTTATCCGACTCTCTTGGGCGGAGATGAAGAACAGACGGGCTGTCGTGCAACTATCGAGCCCCTTTCGAAATTTGGTAGTTTCCCAACGGGTTGATGCTTCGGCGGTTGGTTGGCACACCCATCCCGAGATGTAATAGTTGTTTCTCAACGCCTCGGGGGTGTTTTTGTGCTGCATGATGTTGTAGGAGGTCCACCCTCTCGATTGGGTCTTGACCGTGCGACGGAAGCCCGTGAGTGGTGAAGCCATCGGTGCAAATCCCGTCCCTCCACCGCCATAAGCCATCTGCAAACGCTCGCGCAGGTCGGCTGTGAGAATGTCGCCCTCGACAAACGAGTCACCCAAAAAGGCGATTCGAATGGGTCGATGGCCGGAAAGTACGGTGTCGCAAAAAGCCCGTATGGAGTTGTTATCACTGAAATCCTCGATCGGTGTGAGCGTCGGGATCAGTCGGGTCGTATCGGGTGTGATAGTCGGTTGGCGGGATGATACGGCAAGCGTGTCGGCATAATGCCACTCGAAACAGGTTTGTACGTTTCGGGGCATGGTATCGGCGGTGATCTGCTCGGCAACGGCCTGCATATCTACTTGGAAATCCTCTTCAGCGAAAAGTGTCGGCTCTGCGGGGGTTTCGACAACTTCTTTATCTTCGAATGTGATCAGGTCGGCAAGGATATTTGCTCGCCGAAATTTTATCCCACCGATACTCTGTGGCGGAATGAAACTAACGGCTATGAGCACAATGATCAACATTGTGACCGTTATCCATCCTCTGCCGAGATAATCTTTTTCCGGTGGGGTATTCATCTTAGGTTAGTCGTTACGTCGTCCGAGAATCAGAAAAACATAATAGAGTACCGAGGCGATGGCGCTGAGTGCAGCTACAAGATAGGTGCGTGCTGCCCAAGAGAGAGCCTCGCGTGATTGTACGAGTTGTGCGCCTTGCATGGTGCGACTTGCCGCAAGCCATTCGAGGGCTCGGGCCGATGCGTTATATTCAACGGGAAGTGTCACGAGCGAGAAGATGGCCGACATGGCAATCATACCTACGCCAATCCAGCAGAGCAATTCGTTTTGTGTGGTGGCCAAAATCAATAAACCCAACATGATGACCCAAGTGGCCGATGCCGAAGCAAATTGCACGATGGGAACCAACTGCGACCGGAGAGCCAGCGGAGCATAGCCGCGAGCGTGTTGGATGGCGTGTCCACATTCGTGGGCTGCGACAGCCGCTGCGGCAACGCTATTCGAGGCATAGACCGCATCGCTCAGGTTGACGGTCATGGTTTGCGGGTTGAAATGGTCGGTTAATTGGCCGCTGACATGAGTGACCTTGACGTTGTGGATGTTGTTGTCGCGCAACATCTTTTCGGCCACCTCGGCACCGGTCAGTCCGTTGGGGAATGGAACCGCCGAGTACTTTTTGAATACCGATTGCAGTCGAGCCTGTACGAGAAAACCGGCAATACCGATGACGATGATCAGTACGAACATGCCTGTTGTGGCTGCCGAATAGTGAATGGCGGAGTTTCCGCTGTAATAATCTGCTTGGAGCAGCATGAAAAGTGAATGAATCATATCAGTTTATTTTGTTCTCCTCCGTTTATCGGAGGCGTTTCGTATTAAAACGTGGTTATTACTCCTATTATTTTGGACAAAAATACAACTTTAATCGAGAATTTCTCCGATCAGATCGTGAGATTCGTCCATTTTCCCTAATTTTACCCGACAGATGGTGTTTATTTTGTTCCGATCGTACGGAACTTTTACTCTTCGGTAGTTTCCCGTATATCCGAACATCATGCCACCGCGCAGGGTACTCTCGAAAAGAACATAGTCTTCTTGCCCCGAAGCCGCGGAACAAAATGAGCCATGCAGTTGTCGGCACAACGCCTCCAAACGTTCTACCCGTTGGGTGGTTATCGAGGCCTGCACTTTGTCGGGCATCTCGACAGCGGGAGTTCCTGCACGTTCGGAGAAGGGGAAGATATGCAGGAAGGCCGGTTGTAACGATGCCAGAAAATCGTAGGTCGTTTGGAAATCGGCTTCGGTCTCCCCGGGAAATCCGACAATTACGTCGATGCCGATGAAGGCGTCGGGCATCACACGGCGCACCGCAGCAATTCGATCGGCAAATCGGGCTGTTGTGTAGCGGCGGCGCATCTTCCCCAAAATCTTGTCCGAGCCGCTTTGCAGCGGAATGTGAAAGTGGTGCTGGAATTTCGGAGCAGAGGCGCAAAATTCGATGATCTCGTCGGTCAAAAGGTTGGGCTCGATGGAGGAGATCCGATAGCGTTCTATGCCTTCGACATCGTTGAGTGCGCGTAATAGATCGATGAATTTTTCGCCTGTTGAGCGACCGAAATCACCGGTGTTAACACCTGTTATCACGATCTCTTTTTGGCCGGCAGCAGCAATTTGTCGGGCTTCGGCGACCAGATCGGCTATTGGCATGTTGCGACTCGACCCGCGAGCATAGTGAATCGTGCAATACGAACAGCAATATTCGCAGCCATCTTGTACTTTCAAGAATGTGCGCGTGCGATCTCCGCTCGAAAAGGCTGCAAAGAACGAGGTGAGCGAGTCGGTATCGCAACTATATACTTGTGTGCGACCTTTTTCGGTCAACTCGCTGACACGTTTGTACAACTCACCTTTGTCGTTGTTGCTTAACACGATATCGACCCCGTCTATCGCGGCAATTTCATGGGGTTTCAGTTGGGCATAGCATCCGGTGACGGCAATGATTGCCTGCGGAAAACGGCGATGGAGTTTGCGGATCAGATTACGGCATTTTTTGTCGGCGTGTTCCGTAACCGAGCAACTATTGATGACACAAATATCGGCCTCGGCAGTGGGTGCCACACGAATAAATCCGCCCTCTTTGAATTGGCGAGCCAAAGTGGAACTCTCCGAAAAATTGAGTTTGCATCCGAGGGTATGAAAACTTACTCTGCGAGATCTCATGGTTGAATCGGTTGGAAAAATGGTTTTTCTGCTGCGAAATTACGAAAACCCATTGGAAAATGCGTGGCTTTCGGATAAAAAAATATAAATTTGCACTTTATATAGACGGGTATATGGAATTCCTTAACGACATTTTTCAATACGGTTATCTCTCCAATGCGCTGGCTGCCTGCATCCTTTCGGGGATTACATGCGGCGTGGTGGGGACTTATGTTGTTTGTCGTCGTATGGTGTTCTTGGCCGGAGGTATTACCCATGCGTCGTTTGGCGGGTTGGGATTAGCCTGTTATCTGGGTGTCAATCCCATTGGAGGTGCAATGCTCTTTGCTGTACTCTCGGCATTGGGAATCGAGTGGGCCGGAAGCCGAGGACGTATTCGTGAGGACTCCGCCATCGGGATTATCTGGTCGGTGGGTATGGCTGTCGGAGCTCTTTTTATGAGTTTGCGGTCGGGATATACCTCGGGCGATTTGGCCTCCTATTTGTTTGGCAGTATCATCACGGTTACGCAAGACGATGTCGTGGCGTTGGCCGGACTGACGGTTGTGGTGCTGTTCGGGGTGTTGTTGTGGTTGCGGCCGATCATGTATGTTGCTTTTGATCGGGATTTTGCCCATAGTCGAGGCGTCCGAACTCATCTGATCGCCTATTTGATGGCGGTGCTGGTTGCCGTGACGATTGTACTTTCGATCCGTATCATGGGGATCGTGCTGC
This sequence comes from uncultured Alistipes sp., assembly GCA_964527525.1. Lineage (GTDB taxonomy): Bacteria > Bacteroidota > Bacteroidia > Bacteroidales > Rikenellaceae > Alistipes. The sequence continues at coordinate 64,513 of CAZGPA010000005.1, forward strand.
TTATCTCGCTGATAACTATGCCGGTGGTTATTGCCAATACGTTCTCGAAGAACTATCGAACGATTATATTGTCGGCTCCTCCGATTGCCGTCATTGCCAATGTGGCGGGTCTGTGTGTGAGCTATTATTGGGAAGTTCCCCCCGGAGCGGCGATAATATTTATCCTCACTGTTGCGCTTATTGTTGTAAAAATGCTATCTTTGCGTAGCTCAAAAATAGAGTCGTTACATGAAAACCATTCATAAGTTTGTATTGAAGGCATATCTCGGCCCGATGATCCTCACGTTTTTTATCGTGATGTTTGTCTTGCTGATGAATTTCATGTGGCGTTATATCGATGAATTGGTCGGTAAGGGTCTCAGTGCCGGAATCATCATCGAGCTGATCTCTTATGCCATGGCCAACATGTTGCCGTTGGGACTTCCGCTTGCCGTATTGCTGGCTGCGATTATGACGATGGGAAATCTGGGCGAGAATTACGAATTGTTGGCGATGAAGTCGGCAGGCATGTCGCTTGTGCGGATCACTCAGCCGTTGATCATCTTGATCTGTTTTGTCGCTGTCGGGAGTTTCTTTATTGGCAATAACCTTGTGCCTTACGCCAACAAGAAGATGTATAGCGTGCTGTTTGATATCCGTCAACAGAAGCAGACTCTCGAATTTCAAGATGGACTCTTTTTTAACGGCATTGATAATATGTCGATTCGAGTGGCGCATCAAGATCCCAAAACACATCTGCTGCGCGATGTGTTGATCTACGACAATCGGGCGACGAATGGAAATATGAATACGATTGTGGCTGACTCCGGTTACATTCGCCTCTCGGAAGACAAACGTTTTCTGTTGGTTACGTTGTTCAATGGGGAGACTTACGAACAGACGCGCAATAGTCAATGGTTTAATAAGAGTTCGTTGCGTCACCACACGTTTGAGGTGCAGGATCAGCGAATCGCCATGGAGGGCTTTGATATGGGACGTAGCGAGGCGAATATGTTTTCCAGCAGTCAGACAAAGAATGTCAATGAGTTGCAGAAAGATATAGATTCGTTGGAGGTTACGGTAAATAGTTCCACCTCCAGATCTTACGAGCCATTGCTCAAAAAACAGCTTTTTGTGCGTGATAATTCGGTGCTGCCGTTGCCCGATAGCCTGCGAATCGATAAGAGCCGGTATCGGGATATGGCGGCCATCGACTCCATTATGGCACTGCCCATGCGCGAAAAATCGGAGGTCTGGACGCGGGCTCGTACCATGGCCAAAAACTCGCGAAACATGTTTTCGTTTGATGAGTCGGCTTCGAAAGAGGCGCTCAATCAGTTATATCGCAGTAAGGTCGAGTGGCACAAGAAGATCTCTTTGCCGGTTTCGATCATTATTTTCTTCCTGATTGGAGCACCGCTCGGGGCAATTATTCGTCGTGGAGGTTTGGGCTTGCCGGTTGTTGTGTCGGTAATCTTCTTTGTGATCTACTATATGATCAGCCTGACGGGCGAGAAGTTGGCCAAAGAGGGGAATTGGGAGGCTGTTTATGGCATGTGGCTCTCGACGTTTATCCTCTCCCCGATAGCTGTATATCTTACCTATAAAGCGACCAATGACTCAGCTTTGCTCGATACCGATTGGTATGCGGGACGTATTAAAATGTTGCAAGAGAAACTGAAATTCTATACCGATAAATTGAAGAATCAAATAAAACCCAAATAAATCATGGCAAAAGAATTTATATTAAACAGCGTTGAGGAGGTTGTAGAAGATATCCGCAATGGCAAAGTGGTCATCGTGGTAGATGATGAGGATCGCGAAAACGAAGGCGATTTTGTCCTTGCTGCCGAGAAAATCACTCCTGAGATTGTCAATTTCATGCTTAAAGAGGGACGAGGCGTGTTGTGCGTCCCGTTGTCGGAAGAGCGTTGTGCCCAATTGGAGCTCAATATGATGGAACCGAACAATACTTCGCTGTTGGGAACTCCGTTTACGGTAACGGTTGACCTGTTGGGCGAGGGTTGTACGACAGGAGTTTCGATTCATGACCGTGCTGCTACGATCCGAGCTTTGGCCAATCCGAATACCCGCCCTGCCGATTTGGGGCGTCCCGGGCATATCAATCCGTTGCGCGCACGCCAAAAGGGTGTGTTGCGTCGTCCCGGACATACCGAGGCGGCTGTCGATTTGGCGCGTATGGCCGGCCTGCAACCCGCCGGAGCGTTGATTGAGATCATGAACGAAGATGGTTCGATGGCGCGTATGCCGCAGTTGGTAGAGATTGCCAAGAAATTTGACCTCAAAATTCTCTCCATCGCTTCGCTGATTGCTTATCGTTTGCGCGAAGAGTCGATTGTGGAGAAGGGGGTTACCGTGCCGCTTCCCACCGAATGGGGCGACTTCAAGATCACTCCGTTCCGTCAGAAATCCAATGGTGTGGAGCATGTGGCGTTGACTAAGGGTGAGTGGACCGAAGATGAGCCGGTATTGATCCGAGTACACTCCTCGTGTGCTACGGGAGATATTTTCGGGTCGTATCGTTGTGATTGCGGTGAGCAACTCCATCAGGCGATGCAGATGATCGAGAAAGAGGGTAAAGGCGCTATCCTTTATTTGAATCAGGAGGGTCGAGGTATTGGCCTCTGCAATAAAATTCGTGCCTATAAACTTCAAGACGAAGGCCTTGATACGGTTGATGCCAACCTGCAATTGGGCTTCAAGGCCGATGAACGTGATTACGGAGTGGGTGCCAGCATCATCCGTGAGTTGGGAATACGCCGCATGCGGTTGATGACCAACAACCCGCTCAAACGTGCCGGATTGGAGGGCTATGGACTGAAAATCGACGAGATCGTTCCGATTGTCATAAAACCGAATCCTTATAACGAACATTACCTCGAAACCAAACAGGAGCGTATGCACCACGATTTGGGCCTGGAAAAGAGATAATAGAGATGGACGCAAAGAGACTGCGGATCGTATTTATGGGGACACCGGAATTTGCGGTGACCTCGCTTCGGGCGTTGGTGGAAGGCGGTTATAATGTGGTCGCGGTGGTTACCACGCCCGATAAACCGGCCGGCCGAGGACAGAAGTTGCATGAGAGCGATGTGAAGGTTGCTGCTCGGGAGTTGGGACTTCCGATTCTGCAACCGGAGAAACTCCGCGATCCGGATTTTATTGCGACCATGCAGGCATTGCAACCCGATTTGGGTATTGTTATCGCTTTTCGCATGTTGCCGGAGGTGATTTGGGCTATGCCGAAGTTGGGAACTTTCAACCTTCACGCCTCGTTGTTGCCACAGTATCGCGGAGCGGCACCAATTAACCGTGCTATTATGAATGGTGAAACCGAAACCGGTGTCACCACATTTCTGCTCAACCATGAGATAGATAAGGGGGCGATTCTTGCGCAACAGAGCGTTCCGATTGCTCCGGAGGATAACGTCGGAACACTCTATGAGCGTCTGATGACGATCGGCGCGCCTTTGGTGCTTGATACGGTGGAGCGAATTGCGGCGGGAGATGTTACGCCCGTGGAGCAGATGGATATTGATGAAACGACGTTGAAACCGGCACCCAAGATCTTCAAAGAGGATTGTCGAATTGATTGGTCGCTTTCGGGCGGCCGGATTGTGGATCTGATTCGTGGACTCTCTCCATATCCGTCGGCTTGGACCGAAATGCGTAAAGAGGGATCCGAAGAGGAGCAAAGTGCCAAAATATATGCTGCCAGCTTTGAAGAGGCTGCGCATGGAGAGGAGTGCGGAATGGTGGAGAGCGACGGACGGAGTTTCTTGCGTGTAGCTTGCCAAAATGGCTGGATAAATCTCTTGGAGGTGCAGATTGCGGGAAAGAAACGCCTGCCGATTCGGGAGTTGCTATTGGGGTGGCGTGATGCACTTCAATACCGCTTCGTATGAGGTGATGGATTTGAACCGTAGCCGGAGTTCTATTTACTGCGCAGGGTGGCAAACGAGAGAATATGCCATGTGACACCGATGGCAATGGCAACCAATAGGAGTTGAATCCAAAGGTAACCGCTCGCCGGCTGAATGATGCAATAGAGAATTGTTGCCCAAAGAAGCAGTACGGAGACGACTTTGGCTCGTAACGGGATGGCTCGCTGTTCGCGAAAATTTCGAATATAAGGGCCCAATTTCGGATGCGACAACAATCGGTTGTAGAGTCGGGGTGAGGAGTGCAACCAGAGTGTTGCAGTGAGCAACAGAAATGGGGTGGTGGGTAATAGCGGCATGAAGATACCGGCTATACCTAACACCAGCGAAACCCCTCCGAGGATGATAAATAACTGCTTCATGCGACAAAAATAGATAAAATCCGAATATAACGGAGACAACAAGAGGTTTTTTGATCAAAATCATATCTTTATACCATTTCGGGCAACTTGCAGTTTCTCGGTTGCCGTTGTCCGATAGTTCTGTAAAAACAAAAGTCCGATGTTACATTTCGATAGCGATTATATGGAGGGTGCGCATCCCGAAATCCTGCGCCGACTCTTGGAAACCAACTTGGATCAAACGGCCGGTTATGGTGGCGATCCCTATACCGAACGAGCTTGCCAAGCCGTGCGTCAGGCGTGCGGGGCTCCCGAGGCTCGAGTCTTCTTTCTTGTGGGCGGTACCCAGACAAACGCAACGGTGATCGATGGCCTGTTGGCACGTCATCAGGGGGTATTGGCCGCCGAAAGCGGACATATAAACGTACATGAGGCGGGAGCGATAGAGGCTGCGGGACATAAGGTCCTCACACTCCCTTCGCATCAAGGAAAGATCGATTCCGAAGAGCTGTCGGCCTATATCGATGATTTCTATCGCGACGAAACCTATCAACACATGGTAGCCCCCGGGATGTTATACATCTCGCAGCCGACCGAATATGGAACGATCTATGCTCGCTCGGAGTTGGAAAAGTTGAGTGATATCTGCCATCGAGCCAACATCCCGCTCTACATCGATGGTGCTCGTATGGGATATGGATTGGCTGCTGAGGGTAGCGATGTAACCCTCGAAGATATCGCCCGACTGAGCGATGTGTTTTATATAGGAGGAACAAAGGTGGGGGCACTCTTTGGCGAAGCCGTGGTGATAACCAATCCTTCGGTGTTGCCACACTTTTTCTCGCTTGTCAAACAGCATGGGGCGCTGTTGGCCAAAGGCCGTTTGTTGGGCGTACAGTTTGAAACACTCTTCACCGATGGACTCTATTTCCAATTGGGACGTCATGCCGTAAGGCTCGCATTGCGACTGCGCGAGGCATTCCGTGCGAAAGGATATGAGGTGGCTATGGAGTCGCCGACCAATCAGCAGTTCTTTCATCTGCCTAACGAGGTGATTGACCGCTTGAAACAATACGCTACTTTCGAATTTTGGGGGCCACGCGGAGAGCATACCTCCATGGTGCGTTTCGTTACCAGCTGGGCCACCCGCGAGGAGGATGTAGAACAATTGATCGGACTGCTTTAAGTGGCAGGACGTCGAAAGTTTGGATAGATCGCGTCACTCGTCTAAATGATTGTTTGATGACAAATAAATTGAAATTGCTGTTTTTGCTCGTGGGCATATTGGGGTGCTTTCAAGGTTGGGCGAAAGATTCGATCCGACTGGCGCATCCGCAGTATATATCGGTCAATTTTGCCGGTGGTATTGCCCTGCCGGCAAAAGTTGTCCCCAATGGCCGACGGACTACGGGTTATGCAGCATTATCTTTGAAATACGGTATTGTCTCGCGGGGAGATCGGTGGCAGGATCATGCTTTTGGCCGCCCGTATTGGGGTGTCGGTGTCTATGTGCCTTATTTCTCGAAATATTATGGACAGCCTTTTTCTGTCTATTTCTTGCAAGGAGCACGGCTGTCGCAACTCAATGCGAAAGTCTCTTTGAATTACGAGGTCAATTTCGGAGTGTCGTTCAATTGGAATCATTACGACTATTACCGCCGTCCCGGGTTGTTGGCGATAGGATCGGGTATCGATGTGCATTTAGCGGGTAGCTTGTATTTCAAGTGGGATCTTTCTCGACGTTGGGATATTCGTTCCGGATTGGGATTCAATCACTTCTCCAATGGGGCTCTGCGTACTCCGAATTATGGTGCCAATGCACTGTCGGGTTTTGTGGAGGTTGCTTGCAAACTTGGAGCTCCCGATAATGGCGCACCCGATAGATGGCTTTCGGAGTACCCTGTATTCAAACGTCGGTGGGTGCATGAATTGAGTTTCCAGTTGGCGACTCGTACGCTCAAATTGGATGCGACAGAGAGTCAGCAGATGAATCTTCGCGATAAATATCCTCGAAAATATTTCAGCGTAGTAGGTTTCAGTTATAGTCCCATGTTTTGGTTTACCCGTCGTTTTATGATTGGTCCGAGTCTTGAAGTTGTCTATGACGAGAGTGCTGCGGCCGTTATTCGTGGCGGGGTGAATGAAGATACGCATCGGTATGACGAATGGGTGAAGTTTGCTCCGGTGAGTAAGCGTTTTTCGGCCGGATTATCCGTGAAAGGGGAGTTGGTTATGCCCGGGTATTCGGTGTTTGCCAATATCGGTTATGACATTTGTACCAAGAACAAACGGGATAATCGGCTTTATCAGATTTATGGTATGAAGGTTTATCTTTATCGGAGTTTGTTTGCAGCGATCGGTGTTCGTTCTACAAATGTCTCACAGTCGAAATATTTGTTTTTGAGAGTGGGTTGCGCTCTGAATCGGCATAAAAAGGATAAATCCCATTAATGTATTGGTAATCATTTGGCGAAATTATTGATACTAATATTATATGTAGGGATATGATATTTTAATCTATTTTTTCCGTATCTTTGCCGATACAAGATATAAAACCGAAAAAGATGAAGAAAATAGGTATTGCCTGTGATCATGCAGGGTATGAAATGAAAGAGTTTTTGGTGGGTTATCTCACTGCCAAAGGATTTGAAGTTCTTGATTTCGGCACACACTCTCCGGAGAGTGTCGATTATCCGGATTATGCTCATGCGTTGGCTACGGCAGTGGAGCAGGGTGAAGTATGTGGCGGTGTGGGTCTTTGCGGATCGGGCGAAGGTATGGCTATCTCACTCAACAAGCATCAGGGAATCCGTGCCGGTTTATGCTGGAATACGGAGGTCGCTTCGTTGATTCGTTGCCACAACAACGCCAATGTGATTGTGTTGCCGGCACGTTTTATCACCAACGACGAGGCGGTAGCTATCTTGGACGCTTACTTTGCCGCAGAATTCGAAGGTGGCCGTCACGAACGACGTGTAGCCAAGATTCCGGTAAATGTCCAATAGTATCGAACCCGACCGCTGTTATAACTTATATATATAAGGGGTGGTGATGGCGTGCGCTTTTTGCAGATCGTCGAAAAGCCCGAAGACCATCGATCCACTGCCCGACATAGAAGCATAGAGAGCACCTGCCGAAAGCAGTTGCTCTTTTGCTTTTCGGATGGTGGGATGAGCGGCAAAGATATGTGGCTCGAAATCGTTGGTGATCAGATGTTGCCACGCTGTGATCGGGTGTTGGAGTCGTTGCGCCAATGGAATGGATGGCGTGTGGGGATGAACGCCGGCGTAGGCCTCGCGTGTCGATACCCCTTCGTCGGGTTTGATAAGCACGAGGATCAGACCGGAGAGATCGATATCAAATGGGGTCATGATTTCGCCACGTCCTGTACAAAGTTGGGGCGTGTTGCGAACGAAGAAAGCTGTGTCACTGCCCAAAGCGGCGGCACAATCGATCAGTTCAACCTCGGAGAGGTGTAATTCAAAGAGGGTATCTATGGCTTTGATGACGGTGGTGGCATCGGATGATCCCCCTCCTAAGCCGGCGCCGAAGGGGATCTGTTTTACCAAGCGGATGGCAACGCCTTCGATGCCATAGCGGTTGCGCATCAGTTGAAAAGCCTTTATACAGATGTTCTCCTCGGGAGGACAGTCCACAATCAAACCTTCGGAATGGAAAGTGGTACTCGGTGTCGAAGTCTGGGATATTTCTATTATGTCGTATAATTCCGGTACGGGAATCATCACGGTTTCAAGATCGTGAAATCCATCCTCACGCTTGCGAAGGATGTCCAATCCGAGATTTATTTTACAATTGGCTCGTAGAATCATGGAACAAAGGTAAGAATTTTCTATTTTTGTTGCATGAAATTCCGCACAGAAATAAAAATTAGTCCTTTTGTCACACCGATCGATTATGCGGATCGGTTGTTGGCTTTGGGGTCTTGCTTTTCGGAGCATATTGCTCATCGGCTTGCAACGGCAAAATTCCGCATTGTAGCCAACCCCTCGGGGATTCTGTTTAATCCGCTCTCGTTGGCGGCAACATTGCAGGATTATCTGCATCCGACCCCTGTGGATGTTGCAGAGTTGTGCACCGATGGAGAGCAGTGGTTTCATTATGGATTTCATGGCGATTTTACGGCACCTACCATCGAGGCGGCTAAGAAAGGTATGGATGCGGCACGGCAACTGGGAGCCGAGGCTCTGGCCTCTGCCGATTGGCTGTTGCTGACCTTTGGAACGGCATGGGTCTATGAACGACAAGGACGGGTGGTGGCCAATTGTCATCGCCAGCCGGCGAATGAGTTTCAACGGCGACGGTTGGGTGTGGCAGAGATTGTGGAGTCGTTTGCCCGATTGTTGGAAGGACCGTTGGCGGAAAAGCGGGTGGTGCTGACGGTGAGTCCCGTGCGGCATGTGGGCGACGGATTGGCGGAAAATAATTTGTCGAAGTCTATCCTGCGATTGGCGGCCGAGGAGTTGTCGCTCCGATTCGAGCAGGTGGAGTATTTTCCGGCTTATGAGATTTTGATGGATGATTTACGCGATTACCGTTTCTATGCCGACGATTTGGTGCATCCCTCGTCGCAGGCTGTCGCTTATGTGTGGGAGCGATTCGTGGATACAGCCCTTTCCGCAAAGGCTCGGCAGTTACTGCCGGAGGTGGAGGCTGTGGTTGCGGCAGCGGCACATCGCCCGCGAAATGTGGAGAGTAGCGCGCATAAAGAGTTCTGTCGGCGTTTTTTGACGAAGATTGCGGCATTGCCTGAGATCGATTTTAGTGAAGAAGCTGCTGCTTTTCGTCGATCTATCGAAATAAATTCGTAATTTTGCAAATTGTTTAAGCCGGCATGTTATGAAGTTGAAAATTATATTGCTGATATCGGTGTTTTTTGCTGTGTTTGAGGTAAATGCAGCCAAACCGAGATTGATCGTGAATGTTGTCGTCGGGGCAATGCGTGCCGAAGATCTGGATCGTTATGCCTCGAATTTCTGCGAAGGAGGATTCAAACGCTTGATGCTCGGCGGTACGGTTTATACCGATAGCAGTTACGATTATCAGCAAACCACAACACCTGTTTCGTTAGCAACACTCTCGACCGGAGCCATGCCCTCGACGCACGGGGTAATAGGTCCTTTTTGGATGGATTATACCACCAATCAGCGGGTGGAGTTGATCTCCTCGACGGAAAATCCGACTCCCGAACAACTGATTGCCCCTACGATCTCGGAGACATTGTTACGTCATGCTGCGGGTAGCCGAAGTGTGACCGTGGCAGCAGAGGCATCTTCGGCCGTTGTGATGAATGGTCGCGGTGGCGGATGTTTTTGGCTGGATCAACGTTGCGGTTGGACCTCCTCGAGGGCTTATGTTGAGACGTTGCCCGAATGGATTGTTCGCAGCAATCGTGAGCGTTATAATCTGTCGTATGTGGCTGCCGAATGGCGGACATTTTATGAGCGGAGCCGTTATATGAATACGCGCCATTGGGATATCTCATTGATGGGAAAGAGTCGCAAAGAGCGTGATTTGCAAGGTGGCGGCCGCTTGAAACATAGCTCCGACTACGAGCGGATGCTCTATACTCCGGCCGGAAATACTGCCGTGCTGGGGTTTGCCAAGCAGGCAATTGCTCAATATGGTTTGGGAGGTGATGAGATCCCCGATATGTTGAATATTTACCTCGATGCCTCGCGACGCATTGCCGAGGCATACGGTCCGGAATCGATCGAGGTGGAGGATACATATTACCGGCTCGATCATGATTTGGCCGACTTCTTGACATTTCTTTTTGCACAGGTGAAAAATAAGGAGGTGCTGGTGGTGCTGACCTCCGATCATGGTACCAGTCCGGCATACGATGCAGGACCTAAGGCCGCAGATCGGTTTAATGAGCGACAATTTGAGGTGATTGTCAATGGATTCCTCAATGCTCGTTACGGAACGGGATTGTGGGTCACGGCTTTCGATAGCAAGTGTTTGTGGCTGAACCATAATCTGATTTACGAACGAGGTTTGAATCTTTCGGAGGTGCAAAATGAGGTGGCGATATTTGCCATGCAGTTCCGAGGTATATCGCATGCTTTGGCGGCGACGGCCATGCGTACAAGTTATTTTGGCAGTGGTTATGCGCGTAAGATACAGAACAGTTTTTATCCACGTCGTTCGGGCGATGTCATCTTGAACTTCATGCCCGGGTGGATCGAGGAGCAGGAGAGAACTTATTCGATGTCGGGGTCGATGTATGGTTATGACACACAGGTTCCCTTGATATTCTATGGGGCAGGTGTCGAGATGCAACGAATCAATCGCAGTGTGGATATGACCTCGGTGGCTCCGACTTTGGCTCGCATGGTCGGAATATCGAAACCTTCGGCTTCGGAGGGAGAGGTTTTAGTGGAAATTGTGAATTAAAAAGATAATTCAAATGGATAAAATTCAAGAGGAGATCATCGAAGAATTTTCGGTGTTTGATGATTGGCTCGATAAATACGACTATTTGATCGGATTGGCCGATACGTTGCCCGAAATTGCCGCCGAGCATCGCACGGAGCAGTATTTGATTCAAGGGTGTCAGTCCCGTGTGTGGGTTGATGCGCGAATGGAAGAGGGGCGCGTTTATTACGCCGCCGATAGCGATGCGATCATTACAAAGGGTATCGTTGCGTTGCTGATTCGTGTGTTTAATGGTCGTACACCCCGCGAAATTTTGGATACAGAACTCTATTTTGTCGATGCTATCGGGTTGGGGGCAAATCTCTCGCCAACACGAGCTAACGGATTGTTGGCCATGATTAAGCAGATGCGCCTTTATGCGTTGGCTTTTGCGGCCAAAGAGTAGTGCGAAATAGCCGGATGAATAAATTTGAAACGAAAATGACGCCCGAAGAGATTTTACAGGTTGAGAAAGACATCGTTCTGACACTGAAAAATATATACGATCCTGAAATTCCGGTCAACATCTATGATCTGGGATTGATCTACGAGATTGATTATACTCCCGATGGGGTAGCGACGATTCGCATGACACTGACCGCTCCGAATTGCCCGATGGCCGACATGCTGGTTGAGGATGTCAACCTGCAAGTGGCGAAGGTAAAAGGGGTGAAAACGGTGAATGTAATCCTTACGTTTGATCCCGTTTGGGATAAAAGTATGATGACGGAAGAGGCGATGTTGGAGTTGAATCTATTATAAATTCAGGTCGAGATGGAATCCGATCGAGAAGAGTTGTTGACACGTTTGAGAGCCGGCGCCGCGGGTTACGCTTGTGCCAATTATTTGGCAGGACTTACGGCGTTGAACCGTGCGGAGATCTATACGGCTCTTGTTTTCGATCGGTTGAGACGTAAGATGCGATTGGTAGAGCAGCTTTTTGCCGAGGCCTCCGAAGATTGGAATCAAACGTTCTACATGCTCTATTTTAGGACGTTGGGCGACTTGAAAAACCAACAGGCTTATTTGTCCTTGTCTCAGCGAGTTCCTTATCGAGTTGTTTTACGCGAAAGGGAGACACCGCATGCTATCGAGGCTCTGCTTATGGGAGCATCGGGATTGTTGAACGATTTTCGGCACGACGATTACACAGAGCGATTGGCGGAAACGTTCTCCTATATGGCTGCTAAATATGAGATTGAACCGATGTCGTCGGATGTATGGAATCTGGTCGATATGCGACCGGCCAACCATCCGATATTACGCATGGCAGAGGCTGCTGCGTTTTTCAGACAGGATGACTTTGTGGCCGACCGTACGTTGGGTTGTCGGACGTCCGATGATATTTATCGAATTTTTGGCGTTGAGGCTTCGGAGTATTGGCGTACTACCCATCTTGCGGGTCTTTCGGCGAATGATCATCCACGTCGTATCGGCCGATTCAAATCCCACATCATCGGGATTAATCTGGTGGCCATCTATCAGTTTGCATATGGCAGTTATATTGGCGATGATAGTTTGCGAGATCGTGCATTGACCTTGTTGGAGCGACTTGCTGCCGAGCGAAATCGATATATTACGGCATGGTGCTCGGCTGCGGCATTGAAACCTGCAAATGCCTTTGAGACGCAGGCTCTGTTGCAGTTGGCTACCGAATATTGCGGTCGCTCTCGATGCGCAGAGTGCCCGATAGGACGGCGGATTCTAATGAGTGTGGAATAGTCCGAGTATCGCCCATATTGGGTCGTATAGAGGCTTTTGCTGTTCAACATCTCCACATGAGTGTTCATTTGGTATAATATCCCCCCCGAGAACATTGTCCAAAGTCCCCAGGGACACTGACTTCACTGCAGCCACCCAAAAGTCTTCCCTGTACG
>CAZGPA010000006.1:0-73264 GCA_964527525.1 uncultured Alistipes sp.
AATGAGCATTTTGAGGGCAAGTGTAACGCAGAAATCACCTTGTTAGACTGCTTCTTTTATTGCCTTTTTTATTGCATCAATATTTTCACTATCTTTGTCGAAAACCCACAAAACAACATTATGAAAAGACTCCTTTTATGGGCGATGCTGTTGTTCGGGATCTCGGTCTCGGCACAGCCCGAATTGTCACTGATACCGCAACCTCGCAAGCTAACCAGATTGAGCAACCGAACGTTCACACTCGACACGGCAAAACACCTTCGTATCCGCTACGATGCTCCTGCCGAGTGGGGCGAGGAGCGATACTCGCTACTTGTGACTCCGCGTAAAATAGAGATTCGAGCCAAAACCCCGCAAGGCGCTGTATGGGCACGTCGCACTCTCGATCAACTACGCGATGCTTCGGGTCGCTATCCGCATGTACAAATCGAAGATTGGCCGGAGTTCCCGATCCGCGGCCTAACCTACGACGACGGTCGCAATTTTGTAGGAGTCGAGATGATCAAGCACTACCTCGATATCATGTCGGCCTACAAACTGAACCTGTTCCATTGGCACCTGACCGACAAGCCGGCATGGCGTATCGAGTGCCGCTGCTACCCGCAACTCAACGATGCCCGCTACCAGCGTGCCGGCCGAGATCAAGGAGCCTTTTACACCTACGACCAGATTCGCGAAGTGATCGCTTATGCCCGCGAACGCGGTATTCGGATTTTGCCCGAAATCGACATGCCCGGACACAGCGACTATTTCGATGCTGCCTTCGGATTCCCGATGCACTCGGCAGAGGGTCGCGCCGTACTCGAAAAGTGCATTGCCGAGTTCTGTGCCGAGATTCCCGCAACACTCTGTCCCGAGATACACATCGGCTCGGATGAGGTGTATATCCCCAACCCGAAAGAATTCATGCAATGGGCCGAGCGCACGTTACGCAAGGAGGGACGCACCACCTATGTTTGGGACCCGGGATTGCCGGCCGACTCGCTCTCGGTACGTCAAGTATGGCGCGAAAACACCGGAGCCAACGAAACCATATGGCCGAATGCCCCGTATGTAGATAGTTCTATGGGTTATTTGAACTACTACGACCCGCTGCTGTTCCCCGCAAAGATCTTCTTCCACACCCCCTGCGGAACGGGAAAAGCCGATCGTTTTGCCCGCGGCGGTATTCTCTGCATGTGGTACGACGTGCGTGTGGCCGACAAATCGAAGATCGAACTGCACAACGGATTGGCCGGAGGAACTCTCGCCTTTGCCGAGCGTTTCTGGAACGGCGGCAAAACCACGGAACAATACCACGGAACCCTGCTGCCACCGGCCGAAAGCGACGACATGAAACGTTTCGAAGCATTCCAGCAACGGATGGCTGCGCACAAACGCACCCGTCTGGCACAAGGTATGAGCTATTGGGAGCCGCTGCATGCTCCGGCTTGGGAGATCACCCTGACAAGCGAAACAAAGAGTTGCAAAGTGACTGCTTGGGGCGATGTGATCGACCTCGAAGCCCTCTGCCGCAAACACGGATTGCCGGAGGGAGAGGTGCAATGTCATGCAGTGCGCACGATCTTCTGCCAGCAAGATGAGATCCGTCGATTCAAAATCGGATTCGAAGCGCCGGTACGTTCGAATCGCTGTTCGGACGGTATCGCCAAGCAGGGACATTGGCCCAACGACGGACAAATCACAATCAACGGCAAACCCCTCGCCCCTCCCCAATGGAAAGAGCCTGAGAGTTATAAATTCCACTTCAACACATGGGCAAAACCCGAAGAGGAGTTCCCCTACACCGACGAACAACTCTATTGGATGCGGCCGGCCACCGCCATCGCACTCCACAAAGGGGTCAACAAAATAGAGATGTCGGTAAAACGTCACTTCCGAGGGCAACGATTCCACATGGCGTTCATCGAAGCGGTGAAGCTGTAATTGCAAACGCGGTGCAGTCGTGAGCCACAAGGCTTAAAGAGCAGAAATACGACAATTTTGTGTAATTTCGCACCTAAGCGCCCTCTTTTTTAATTGGTTTTATGTATCTTTGTCGCAAATTGTAAAGACACAGAAATTATGGCAGACAATAGCATCCTGATCCGTTTAGACGGTCTGAAACTCAAATACGAGGAGATCGGACAGAAGCTCACCGACCCCGAAGTGATTGCCGACGTCAAACAGTTCGTGCAACTCAACAAGGAGTACAAAGAGTTGGAACCGATCATCGAAACCTCCGATCGTTTCCGCACAGCCATCGCCAACTTGGCAGAGGCAAAAGATATCTTGGCCAACGACAAAGACGAGGAGATGCGCGAAATGGCGCGTGAAGAGATCGCCGAATTGGAGCCTGCCATCGAACGTATGGAGGAGGAAATCAAGTTGTTACTGATCCCCAAAGATCCGCAGGACTCGAAGAATGCCATCGTCGAGATTCGTGGCGGCACGGGTGGCGACGAGGCGGCAATCTTTGCCGGCGACCTGTTGCGCATGTACACCAAATATATCGAATCGAAAGGTTGGCGTTACGAAGTCACCTCCTCGTCGGAGGGAGCTGTGGGTGGTTTCAAGGAGGTGGTGATGAAGGTCACCGGCTCGAACGTTTACGGAACACTCAAATACGAGTCGGGAGTACACCGCGTACAACGTGTGCCGCAGACCGAAACACAAGGTCGTGTACATACCTCGGCGGCATCGGTTGCCGTACTGCCCGAAGCCGAGGAGTTCGACGTAGAGATCTCGATGAACGACATTCGCAAGGATATTTTCTGCGCCTCGGGCCCGGGCGGACAATCGGTCAACACGACCTATTCGGCCATCCGTCTGACCCACATCCCGACAGGCATTGTCGTACAATGTCAAGACCAAAAATCGCAGCTCAAAAACTTCGACAAGGCTTTCGAGGAGTTGCGCACACGCGTCTTCAACCTCGAATATTCGAAATACCTCGACGAGATCGCCTCAAAACGCAAGACGATGGTTTCGACCGGCGACCGCTCGGCCAAGATCCGCACCTACAACTACCCGCAAGGACGTATCACCGACCACCGTATCAACTACACGATCTACAACCTCGCCGCCTTCATGGATGGCGACATCCAAGACTGCATCGACCACCTGATTGTGGCCGAAAATGCCGAGCGTTTGAAAGAGAGCGAATTGTAATACGGCAGAGGAGACATCCCTGCAATCGACAATTCGAGCCGCTGCCGAAACAATATCCGACATCGGCAATTCGTTTTAGGGGAAACACGATCGTATGAAAAGAGTTTTTTTGTTGTTTTTGATGATCTTGGCGGCAGAAGCGATTCAGGCGCAACAGCCGTTGTATATCGTCAATGGCAAACCCACGGCGACGATCAGCCACATAGCCCCTGAGAACATCGAAAAGATCGACGAATTGCCGGCCGACGAGGAGACCATTGCCCGCTATGGGGCAGCCGCCTCGCACGGCGTGCTGTTGGTTACGTTGCGTTACGACGAGCCGGCACGATTCGAATGCGATTCGACTTTCGGAAGTTATATCGCCCGACAGGTGAAATGGGATGCCGACGAGCCCGCGGCACGGGTGGTCGTGCGTTATAAGATCACCCCCGAAGGACGCGCAGTCGTCAGCAAAGAGTTGGAATCCACCGACAACCGCTTGAAACGCCGCGTATTGAAAGCCATTGCCGAAGCTCCGACTTGGCAACCCGCCCGCAAAAACGGAGTTCCGGTCGAGAGTGAAGGGGTACTCCGCATCCAACTTCCTATCGGAAAACACATGCCCCGCCCTGTGGAGTTGGTATTCCGATAACCGTTCAAAAAACAGAATAGCCACCCTTGCTCATGAAAACGAACTCTTTGTCTGCATGGATTCTGGCCGTAAGGCCTTATAGCCTTGGGGCATCGATCATTCCGGTAGCCGTAGGTTCGGCATTGGCCTATACCGACGGAAAGCTCCAGCTCGTACCGGCGCTGTTGTGTCTGCTCTTCGCCGTGCTGATGCAATGCACTGCCAACCTCGTCAACGACCTTTGCGACTATCTCAAAGGAGCCGACCAACCCGACCGTTTGGGACCCGACCGCGCCTTTGCCAAAGGATATATCACCATGCCCGCCATGAAACGGGGTATTCTGCTCTTCACATTGGCCGCAGCTGTTGTCGGCTGTGGAGCTCTTTGGTGGGCAATCGCTCACGACACATTGATTTATGGCGGTTGGGAGTTGTTAGCGGTTGGAGTTGCCTGCATCCTCTTCGCCTATATTTACACCGCCGGCCCGTGGGCCTTGGCCTACCATGCCTTAGGCGATGTGGCTGTCGTTCTGTTCTTCGGATTGATACCGGCATTCTTCACCTACTACATCCAATCGGGCAGTTGGAGCTACGAAGTCATCTTGGCGGCAACAGCCTGCGGATTGGTGATCGATACCATGTTGTGGATCAACAATTTCCGCGACCGTGTGGAGGATGCCCGTTGCGGCAAACGCACGCTCGTCGTACTGCTCGGCGAAAAGGCAGGGCGTTGGGGTTATCTTGCGCTCGGGACAGCCGCGACATCACTCTGTTTGATATTTCTTGCCAACGGCCGATGGGGTGCAGCTCTATTGCCTTTGGTATATTGGATACTCTGTTTTATCTGCTGGCGGAAGATTGTGCGTATCGACCACGGCGACGAACTGAACATCTGTTTAGGCGAAACTGCTCGTAACATGCTGTTATTCGGGATATTACTCACGGCAGGAATTTTACTCGGATGATCTCCGAAACGCACCATATCACCCTGCGCGAATTGCAACGACTTGTCAAGCAAACCCTTGACGAACGTTTTGCATTGCCCCTATGGGTAAGTGCCGAAATCTCCGACTTGAAAGTCAACTATTCGGGGCATTGCTACCTCGAATTGGTGGAAAAAGGGGGCGACAACGGAGTTCCCACCGCCCAAGCCCGCGCGGTGATCTGGCGCAGTCACTACCCCCGCATTGCCGGCAACTTCGAGAAGCAGACCGGAGAACGATTGGCCGCAGGGATCCGCATTTTGGCCAAAGTTCTCGTATCCTACCACGAACTATACGGCTTTTCACTGCAAATCACCGACATCGACCCCGCCTTCACTTTGGGCGACATGGAGCGACAACGCCAACTGACGATTGCCCAGCTCCAACGCGACGGTGTCTGGGAGATGAACCGTGAAATAGCGTTACCCGAAGTCGTACAACGTATTGCGGTGGTGTCGAGTGCCCAAGCTGCCGGCTATCAAGATTTCTGTAAGGAGTTGGCACGCAGTTGCTATCGGTTCGAAACCACGCTGTTCGATGCCTTCATGCAGGGCGAGGCGGCCGAGGAATCGATCCTCGGAGCACTCTCCGCCATTGCCGAGCGGACGGAGGAGTTTGATGCGGTGATCATCATTCGCGGCGGCGGCTCGCGCAGCGACCTCAACTGTTTCAACGCCTATCGGCTCTGCGCACACATTGCCCAATTCCCGCTTCCGGTGATCACGGGTATCGGCCACGACAAGGATGTCAGCGTCGCCGACATGGTTGCCCATACCGCCTTGAAAACCCCGACGGCAGTTGCCGGCTGGCTTGTGGAGCGGGCAACCGAAGCCGACATCCGGCTCGACAATGCGGCATTGCAGTTGCAAGAGTCGGCTCGTAACACAATACACGCCGCAGCGATGCGCATCGAGCAGCTCTCCGGAGAACTTCGACAACAGAGCAACTTATTACTGACACGTCAACGACTGCAAACACAACGTTTGGCGGAACTGTTACCCGAAGCGGCTCGCAGAATCCTCGAACGGCAATCGTTGCGTTTGGAACATACGGCACAACTGCTGCCCGAGGCGGTGCGAAACCTGCTCGACCGACAACGACAACGGATCGACAGCGCAGCGGATTCGATCCTCGGACGCTCGCCGGAGCGGATCTTACGGTTGGGATTTGCCGTCGTGCGAGCCAACGGGAAGGCCGTTATCTCGGCGAAATCGGTATGTGCCGGAGAATCGATCGAAATCGAGGTTGCCGATGGCCGGATAGAAGCCACGGTAAAACAATAAACATATTCATATGGCAAAAAAAGAGGAAATAACCTACGCAGAGGCAATGGCAAAGATCGAGCAGACTCTCGCCAAGTTGCGCAACGATGAATTGGATGTGGACACGTTGTCTGCCGAAGTTAAGCAGGCCACCGAGTTGATCGCCCTCTGCAAGAAAAAGCTGCACAAAACCGAAACGGAGATCGCCAAAATTCTCGAATAGGATGAAACGCATGATCAAATGGGCTCTCAACCACATTCCGCGCCCCATGCTGCAACGCATGGCGGGTTGGATCATACCCATCATCGGATTTTTCTATAAAGGACGGGGGGGGGTAACCTGTCCGGTTTGCGGCAAAAGCTATCGCAAATTTCTTCCCTATGGCTATGTACAGTCGCGACCCAATGCGCTCTGTCCGCACTGCTTATCGCTGGAACGCCATCGGCTGTTATGGCTCTATCTCACCCGCGAGACCGACCTGTTACAACGGTTTCCTCGCACCTTGCACATTGCCCCCGAAGTCTGCATCATGCGCCATCTGAAGCCCCATTTTGCGGCACATGCGGGACAATACATCACGGCCGATCTCGAAAGTCCGTTGGCCGATCTGCATTTCGATGTGCAGCAGATTCCATTGGCCGACGAGTCGGTCGATGTGGTGATCTGCAACCACCTGCTCGAACATGTTGCCGACGACCGGCAGGCTTTGCGCGAACTGCATCGCATTTTGAAACCCGGGGGTTGGGGAATTCTGCTCTCTCCCGTGGAACGCGACTACGAACAGACTTTCGAGGACAATAGCATCACCGACCCCGACGAGCGCACCCGCATCTTCGGCCAATACGACCACCGACGCATCTACGGAGCCGATTATACCGACCGGTTACGCAGCGTGGGATTCGAAGCCGCCGACATCGATTACTGCGCATCATTCGACGACAAGACACGGCAAGAGTACGCTCTGCCGGAGGATCACATCTACGTCGTATATCGACACTGATCAATAGAGATAAAAGACGATTCCGATAAAGTGGCACACCACCGCCAAGTTGATCAGCAGATGCCAGACCAAATGGTGGTAACGGAATCCTTTACGGGCATAAAACCACGCACCAAGCGTATAGAGCAAACCTCCCGCCGCAATCAACGCCAGCAGCGGGACAGAGGCTTGTCGCACAAAAAGGGGCATGAAAAAGACAATCGTCCACCCCATTACCAAATAGATCGTAAGACTGACGGCCGGAATCGACCGACGTGAAAGCGATTTATAGAAGATCCCGAACAAGACCATCACCCATTGCAACACCGTGATAAGAATACCCTGCCAGCCCCCGATCACCGAGAGGGCTATCGGCGTATAACTACCGGCAATGGCAAAATAGATGAAAATATGGTCGAGAATATGAAAGACCTCTTTGTGTTTCGACTGCGGATTCATCGAGTGATAAAGCGTCGAGATCAAAAACATCAAAAAAATCGAAATCACAAATATACTTACCGACACCGCCGCCAATACTCCGGAGGAGTCGTGCGTATAAGCCCAAACTGCTGAAAATGGCAACGATAACAGGGCAAGCAACGCCATGACACCATGCGATACCGAATTTGCAACCTCTTCACCGAGGGTCGGAATATAAGCACTCAACCGCTTTCTCATAGAATACAGATTAGTTTCGGGGACAAATTTAAGAATTTTTTCGTATCTTTGCCCATTAAGTATTTTGGTTAGGTTAAGAATGGACTTTTCACGCTATGAAAAACTCCGTACACAGGTGCGGAATTCTTTTTCGGAGGTGACTCAACGTCTTGTCGATGAGGCGTTGGTGTATGCCGACGAGAAGTTGGCAGGACTGACCCGTTACGACGGTCGGCCGCTGTTGGATCATGCCGTGGCTGTCGCTTCGATTGTCATCAACGAGATCGGGCTGGGTCGCAACTCGGCGGTATCATCGATTCTCCACGATGTGATCCGATTGGGTCATAAGCAGCTTCCGGCCGAGGAGTTTCTGGCATTAACCGCCGACATACGCACCCGCTTTGGCGAACAGGTGGTGGGTATCACCGTAGGGTTGGCCAACATCTCGGAGCTGAAATTGAAAGTCTCGAAAGAGCAGGCCGACAACTTCCGTGACCTGATTGTCAGCTACTCCGAAGATCCGCGTGTGATTCTCATCAAGTTGGCCGACCGCCTCGAAGTGATGCGCTCGTTGGAGATGTTTCCGCGCGAGAAGTGGCGCAAGAAGAGTTGGGAGTCGATGAATCTCTACGCCCAAATTGCACACAAGTTGGGTCTTTACAACATCAAGAGCGAGTTGGAGGATATTGCCCTCAAATACCTCGAACCGAAAGACTACGAACATATCGTAACCAAGTTGGAAGAGAGTGCCGAGGAGCGCAAGGCATTCATTGCCCGTTTCCTCGTACCCATCGAGGAGCGACTGACCCAACTCGGCATCAAATACCACATCAAAAGCCGCACCAAGTCGATCTTCTCGATCTGGACCAAGATGCGCAAGCAGCATGTCCCGTTCGAGGGAGTTTACGATATTTTTGCCATCCGCATCATCATCGACTGCCCTCCCGAGCAGGAAAAACCGCTTTGCTGGACAGCCTATTCGATCGTTTCGGATTTCTACACCCCCAATCCCAACCGCATGCGCGACTGGATCTCGATCCCGAAATCCAACGGATACGAATCGTTGCATACGACGGTTTCGGCGGCAGGCCGTTGGGTCGAGGTACAGATCCGGACCGAGCGCATGGATGCCGTGGCCGAGCGCGGTATTGCAGCCCATTGGCGTTACAAAGGGGTCGGACAGGGCGCCAAAACCAACGAAATGTGGCTGGGTCAACTGCGCGAGTTGATCGAAAATACGCCCCATTCGTTGGCGCAACGTTTCGATGCCAAGCCGGCATCGGGTGAGATCTTCGTATTTACTCCCAACGGCGACCTGCGCAAACTGCCCGAAGGGGCTACATTGCTCGATTTCGCCTTCGACATCCACACCTCGCTGGGTTGCTCCTGCGTGGGTGGCAAGGTGAACAACCGCGCTGTACCGATTCGCGAAATATTGCGTAATGGCGACATCGTAGAGATCCAAACACAAAAGAACCAAACCCCGAAAGCCGATTGGCTCTCGGTGGTCGTAACCTCAAAGGCCCGCAACAAGATCAAGTCGTTCCTGCGCGAAGAGCAGGCCAAACACAACCGCATGGGACGTGAAGAGTTGGAGCGCAAGATCAAAAATTGGAAACTCCCCATCGCTATTGATGAGGCTGTGGGTTATTTGGTCAAGCACTTCAAGTTGCGCCACGGTGCCGAGGTTTACGGATTGATAGCCACGCAGAAAGTGGATTTAGGCAGCATAAAAGAGATCTTGCTGCGCTACCTGTCGGGAGAAGAGGAGGAGGCGCGCCGTGCCGCTGCCGCCGAAGCCGAGGCCGAACGCCAAAAGAGCCGCTCGGCAAAAGAGACCCACACTTCGCAAGATGCTTTGGTTATCGACGACGACATTTCGAAGATCAAATACAAATTGGCCAAATGTTGCAACCCGATCAAGGGCGACGAGGTCTTCGGATTCATCACCATCAATGCCGGTATCACGATTCACCGCACCGACTGCCCGAATGCACGACGGATGCACGAAAACTACCCCTATCGGGTGATCGAGGCTCGCTGGCGCGAATCGGCCGAAGGAGCTTTTCGGGTGACGATCCGCATCGTGGCCGCCGACATCACGGGAATCACCAACCACATAACCGAGGTGGTCAGCCACGATCTGAAACTCAACATCCGGTCTTTGGCTTTCGAAAACACGTCGGGAGGAACTATCACCGGCACGATTGCTGTCGAGGTACCCTCAGCCGCGGTGGTTGACACACTCATACACTCCATTACCCGAATCAAAGGAATACAACGAGTATATCGCATCAATTAACACTTTTTATTTAACCTATTTCCCCAATTAAAAAGTAAATGAATAACAATTCTATCAGCGTCGTATTTGCCGACTCGTCGCATGCACATTTCGCACCGCGAATCTGTGACTTGATCTACGAATCGGCCTTGCAGCGAGGAACGGGAATCGCCAAGCGTTCCCACGAGTATATCGCTGCAAAAATAACCGGCGGCAAAGCTGTCGTGGCGCTGGACGGTGATCGCATCATCGGTTTCAGCTACATCGAGTGTTGGGGGCACGGCGACTTCGTCGCGACCTCCGGATTGATCGTGGATCCCGAGTACCGCCACATGGGACTCGCGGAGCAGATCAAACGACGAACTTTCGAGCTGGCCCGACGACGATTCCCGTATGCCAAGTTATTCAGTATTACTACATCGTTGCCGGTCATGAAGCTCAACTCACGTTTGGGTTATAAGCCGGTAACATTCTCCGAGTTGACCGAAGACGAGGAGTTCTGGAAGGGCTGTCAAGGTTGTTGCAACTACGATATTCTCCAACGCAACAACCGTCGGATGTGCCTTTGTACGGGCATGCTATACGATCCTGCCAAGGAGCAACAGCAACAATCGCGCTGGGCTCCCTATTGGATGTACCTGAAAAACAGCTTCAAAAAAATATTCCACTTGAAATAATCAAAAACAGATAACAACTATGGAAAAGAAAAAAGTCGTTCTGGCATTCAGCGGCGGTCTGGATACCTCGTTTTGTGTAAAATACCTCACCGAAGAGAAAGGATTCGATGTCTATACGGCCATTGCCAATACGGGCGGTTTCTCGAAAGAGGAGTTGAAGAATATCGAAAAGCGCGCAATGGATTTGGGTGCAGTGAAACATGCCACACTCAACATCGAGCAGGAATACTACGAGAAGAGCATCCGCTATATGGTCTTCGGCGACATCCTGCGCAACGGCACCTACCCCATTTCGGTAAGTTCGGAGCGTATCTTCCAAGCCATCGCCATCATCGAGTATGCCAAAGAGATTGGAGCCGATGCCGTGGTACACGGCTCGACCGGTGCCGGTAACGACCAAATCCGTTTCGACCTGACGTTCCAGATTCTCGCTCCCGAGATCGAGATCATCACCCCGACCCGCGACATGATTCTGACCCGCGAATACGAGATCAACTACCTGAAAGAGCATGGCTACGAAGCCGATTTCAAGAAGTTGGAGTACTCGATCAACAAAGGTCTGTGGGGTACTTCGATCGGTGGCAAGGAGACTTTGAACTCGGAGCAGACACTGCCCGAAGAGGCTTATCCGAGCCAAATTACGGCCGAAGGCGAAGAGCGTTTGACCATCTCGTTCGAAGAGGGTGAGATCTCGGCTGTCAACGGCACACCTTATACCGACAAAGTCGAGGCGATCCGCGCAGTGGAGGCTATCGGCTCGAAATTCGGCATCGGCCGCGACATGCACATCGGCGACACGATCATCGGCATCAAAGGCCGCGTAGGGTTCGAGGCTGCCGGCCCGATCCTGATCATCGCAGCTCACAAGATGCTCGAAAAACATACGATGACCAAATGGCAGCTCTATTGGAAAGAGCAGGTGGCCACTTGGTACGGCATGTTCCTCCACGAAGCACAATATCTCGAACCCGTCATGCGCGACATCGAGGCGATGCTCATCTCCTCGCAACGCAACGTTACGGGTACTGTGGAACTGATCCTCCGCCCGCGCAACTACACGTTGGTCGGCGTATCGTCGTCGTTCGACCTGATGAAGACCGACTTCGGCGAATACGGTGAGGTGAACAAAGCGTGGACATCCGACGATGTCAAAGGATTCACCAAGATCCTCGGCAACCAGATCAAAATCTACCACAACGTACAGAACCGCAATAAGAAATGATTCGCGTAGGAATTATCGGAGGTGCCGGATATACCGCCGGCGAGTTGTTGCGATTGCTGGTAAATCACCCGCAGGCCGAAATTGCGTTCGTACATAGCACATCGAATGCCGGCAACCGGCTGACCGACGTTCACGGTGGCTTGGAGGGAGATACCGACCTGCGTTTCTGCGACGAGGCTGACCTCTCGGCTATCGACGTGTTGTTCCTCTGCTCGGCACACGGACAGAGCCGCGTATGGCTCGACGAACACGAAGTACCGGCCGATGTGAAGATCATCGACTTGGCACAGGATTTCCGCGACGAATCGTGTGGTTTCGTTTACGGTCTTCCGGAGATGAATCGCGACCGTATCTGCGCAACAAACAAAGTTGCCAACCCCGGGTGCTTTGCCACCGCCATCCAACTGGCACTGCTTCCGCTGGCTGCGGCCGGAGTGCTGAAGGAGGAGGTACACGTTACGGCCATCACCGGCTCGACAGGTGCCGGTGTGAAACCCTCGACGACCACCCATTTCAGTTGGCGCGCATCGAACATCTCGGTTTATAAGGCGTTCACGCACCAACATCTGATCGAGATCGGTCGCAACCTGCGTCTGTTGGAGCCGTCGTTCGATCGGGCAATCAATTTCGTGCCGTTGCGTGGCGATTTCACACGCGGTATTTTGGCCAGTGTCTATACGGCCTGCGACCTCGACGAAACAGCGGCTCGCAAGCTCTACGAAGATTACTACGCTTCGGCTGCATTTACGCACGTGGCCGCCGGCAATATCGACCTCAAACAAGTGGTCAACACCAATAAAGCACTGCTCAGTGTCGCTATCCACGACGGGAAAATCCATGTGGTATCGGCTATCGACAACCTGCTGAAAGGTGCCTCGGGACAAGCCGTACAAAACATGAATCTCCTTTTCGGATTGGACGAACACACCGGATTGAACCTGAAAGCAAGTGCTTTTTAACACCAATTAAGAACTATGAAACTTTTCGACGTTTATACGTTATATCCGATCGAGCCTGTTCGGGGAGTCGGCAACTTCGTTTACGATGCTGCCGGCACAGAATATCTCGACCTCTACGGTGGTCACGCCGTGATCTCGATCGGCCACGCCCACCCGACCTACGTCAAGGCTGTTCAGGAGCAGGTCGCCCGCATGGGATTCTACTCCAACTCGGTGGAAAACTCGCTCCAAATCGAGTTGGCTGAGCGGTTGGGTCGCGTATCGGGCTATGACGACTACTCGTTGTTTTTGGCCAATTCGGGTGCCGAAGCAAACGAAAATGCGCTGAAACTCGCATCGTTCCAGACGGGACGTGCAAAAATCCTGGCCTTCGGTAAAGCCTTCCACGGCCGTACGTCGGGTGCTGTGGCCGCCACGGACAACCCCTCGATTTCAGCCCCCTTCAACCGCACTCCCAATGTGGAGTTTGTGCCGCTGAACGATATTGCGGCCGTACGCGAGAAACTTGCCACCCGCGAGTTTGCCGCCGTGATCATCGAAGGCATTCAAGGCGTGGCTGGCATCCATATCCCGACTGACGATTTCCTGCGCCAACTGCGAGAGGTGACAACCGAGACCGGCACACAACTTATCCTCGACGAGATCCAGTCGGGTTATGGCCGTTCGGGGCGTTTCTTTGCACACCAACACGCCGGAATCCGTCCCGATCTGATCACCATGGCCAAAGGCATGGGCAACGGTTTCCCGATCGGCGGTGTGCTGATTGCCCCTCATTTCGAAGCCCGTGCCGGACTACTCGGAACCACATTCGGAGGCAACCATCTGGCTTGTGCCGCAGCCATTGCGGTATTGAAAGTCATCGAGGAGGAGCATCTTGTGGAGAATGCCGCCCGCGTCGGAGAGCAGCTGATCGAGAAGTTGAAAGCCATTCCAGCCCTGAAAGAGGTGCGTGGTCGCGGCTTGATGATCGGCATCGAGATCGACGGCTCGGGATCGGAATTCCGCCGCAAACTGCTCTTCGAGGAGCGTGTATTCACCGGAGGTGCCGGAGCTTCGACCGTTCGCCTGCTGCCGGCACTCTCACTGACCGAGGCTTTGGCTGACGAATTCCTCACCCGATTCAAAAAACTGTTGTCATGAAAAAGTTTACCTGCGTAGAAGATATTGGCGACCTGAAAGCAGCTGTCGCCGAAGCACTTGAAATCAAACGCGATCGATTCCGCTTCACCGAGTTGGGACGCAACAAGACGTTGCTGATGCTCTTCTTCAATTCGAGTCTCCGCACGCGTCTTTCGACCCAAAAAGCCGCCATGAATCTCGGCATGAATGTCATGGTTCTCGACGTCAATCAGGGGGCTTGGAAACTCGAAACCGAGCGTGGTGTGGTGATGGATGGCGACAAAGCCGAGCACCTGCTCGAAGCAATTCCGGTAATGGCATCGTACTGCGACATTATCGGAGTGCGTTCGTTTGCCAAATTCAACAGCAAAGCCGAGGACTACGAGGAGCGCGTATTGGAGCAGTTCATCCGCTACTCGGGTCGTCCGGTCTTCTCGATGGAGGCTGCTACTCGCCACCCGTTGCAGAGTTTTGCCGACCTGATCACCATCGAGGAGCACAAAACCACGGCACGCCCGAAGGTGGTGATGACTTGGGCTCCGCATCCCAATGCATTGCCGCAAGCCGTACCCAACTCTTTTGCCGAGTGGATGAATGCCGCGGACTACGACTTTGTGATCACCCACCCCGAGGGGTATGAGCTCGATCCGAAATTTGTGGGTAACGCCCGCGTGGAGTACGATCAACGCAAAGCCTTCGAAGGGGCCGACTTCGTATATGCCAAGAATTGGGCGGCCTACACCGATCCGAACTACGGCAAGGTGTTGTCGCGCGATCGTTCGTGGACGGTAGATAGCGAGAAGATGGCTTTGACAAACAACGCCCACTTCATGCACTGTCTGCCCGTGCGCCGTAACATGATCGTCACCGACGAAGTGATCGAATCGCCCCGTTCGCTGGTGATCCCCGAGGCTGCCAACCGCGAGATCTCGGCACAAGTTGTTTTGAAACGTTTGCTCGAATCGCTCTGATGGAAAAGATCACAGTAGTAAAGATCGGTGGCAATGTCATCGACAACGAGGAGGCCTTGGCACGCTTTGTCAAAGAGTTTGCCGCGCTCTCCGGCCCCAAAATGTTGATCCACGGAGGCGGAAAGTTGGCTACCCGACTGGCCGAACGTTTGGAGTTGGAGGTGCAGATGGTCGATGGTCGTCGCATCACGGACAAAGGAACGTTGGATGTGGTGACAATGGTCTATGCCGGTTTGGTCAACAAGCAGATCGTAGCCGCTTTGCAGGCCGCAGGGTGCAACGCATTGGGCATGTCGGGTGCCGACGGCAATGTTGTCACGGCTCGCCGCCGCGCACCACAACCGATCGACTACGGTTTTGTGGGCGACATCGAACAGGTGGACAGTCACCTGCTGCAACACCTCTTGGAGGGCGGCATCACCCCCGTATTCTGTGCCATCATGCACAACGGTGAGGGGATGTTGCTCAACTGCAATGCCGACAGCGTGGCTTCGGCCATTGCCGAGGCTGCTGCACGGATCGCACCCGCAGAGTTGGTCTTCTGCTTCGAGAAACGCGGAGTGCTGAGCAATCCCGACGACGACACGTCGGTCATCTGCGAGATCACTCCTGCATCGTTTGCCGAGCTGCGAGCCTCAGGTATTGTCAATAAGGGGATGATCCCCAAAATAGAAAACGCTTTGAAAGCCGTGGATCGCGGTGTCGAGAGTGTCGTGATCAAACACGCCGACGACCTGCTCGAAACAGCAGCCGGAACCCGCATCCACAACGCCTAAAATAACCATGAAAACCCGCACAGCAGCCGCCATCGATCTGCTTCGACAGATGATCGCAACGCCCTCGATTTCACGCAACGAAACGGGGACGGCAGATCTGCTGTATGTATTTTTGGAGCAACAAGGCGCGGCACCGCAACGTCTATATAATAATGTATGGTGTCGTGCCGAAGGGTTCGATCCCGCACGCCCTACGCTGCTGTTGAACTCCCACCACGACACGGTGCGACCCGCCGCAGGCTATACCCGCGATCCGCACGAACCGGCAATCGAAGGGGATCGGCTCTACGGCTTGGGTAGCAACGATGCCGGAGCTTCGGCCGTCAGCCTGATCCAAACATTCTTGAAATTCCGCTGCGCCCCACTGCCATTCAACCTCTTGTTAGCCATCACAGCCGAGGAGGAGTGCTCGGGCGAGCACGGTTTTCGGGCGGCTCTGCCTGCACTCGGCACAATCGACATGGGATTGGTCGGTGAGCCTACCAAGATGCAGGCCGCAGTTGGTGAACGAGGACTGGTCGTACTCGACTGCATGGCACACGGAAAGAGCGGCCATGCTGCCCGCAACGAGGGGATCAACGCCCTCTACATCGCAACGGATGACATCATGCGGCTGCGCTCATTCCGCTTCGAGCGAACTTCGGAACTCCTCGGTCCGATCGGAATTGCCGTCACACAAATCGAAGCCGGAACGCAGCACAACGTCGTTCCCGACACCTGCCGTTTCGTTGTCGATATCCGCACGACCGATGCTTACACCAACGAGGAGACCGTAGAGGTGCTACGGGCAGTTTTGCAGTCGGAATGTACTCCACGATCGACCCGCATACGCGCCTCAGCGCTCAACGCCACCCACCCGATGGCACGGGCGGCAATTGCCGGCGGAAGCGAGTTGTTCGTATCGCCAACCACTTCGGATATGGCACTCATGCCCTTCCCGACGCTCAAAATGGGCCCGGGAGACTCGGCACGATCACATACGGCCGACGAATATATCCTCCTCTCGGAGATCGAAGAGGGTATTGCCGGCTACGAAAAATTCATCGAAAATTTAGCAAAAGAATATGGCTGGAAAACTCTGGGATAAGGGTTTCGAACCCGACAAAATGATTGAAGAATACACCGTCGGCAACGACCGTGAGTTGGATATGCGATTGGCTCGCTACGATGTCGAAGGGTCGTTGGCACATATCGCCATGCTCGAAACCATCGGGCTGTTGACGGCCGATGAATTACAGACGCTGACCGAAGGTCTGCGCCAAATTGCCACCGAGATCGAGGAGGGTCACTTCGAGATCGAGGAGGGTATCGAGGATGTTCACTCGCAGGTCGAATTGCTCTTGACTCGCCGTTTGGGCGACGTGGGCAAGAAGATCCACTCGGGGCGTTCGCGCAACGATCAGGTATTGGTCGATCTGAAACTCTTCCTGCGCGACGAGTTGCGACAGATTGCCGGCGATGTCCGCACGCTGTTCGACCGTCTGCAAGCATTGAGCGAACAACATAAAGAGGTGTTGATGCCGGGATATACCCACCTGCAAATCGCCATGCCCTCGTCGTTCGGGTTGTGGTTCGGTGCCTATGCCGAGACCCTTGTGGATGATATGCGCATGCTCACCGCCGCTTGGCACATCGCCAACCAAAACCCGTTGGGATCGGCCGCAGGTTACGGCTCGTCGTTCCCGCTGGATCGCACGATGACCACCCGTCTGTTGCACTTCGAGGAGTTGCACTACAACGTGGTGGCAGCGCAGATGAGCCGCGGCAAGAGCGAACGTGCCGCCGCCAATGCCGTGGCCGCCGTAGCCGCCACGGTAGGACGTATGGCGATGGATCTCTGTCTGTTCATGAGCCAAAATTTCGGGTTTGTGAAGCTCCCCGATGAGTTGACAACCGGATCAAGCATCATGCCCCACAAGAAAAACCCCGATGTCTTCGAGATCATGCGCGGCCGCTGCAACCGATTGCAGGCGTTGCCCAACGAGATGGCGCTGATGCTGACCAACCTGCCCGTGGGTTACCACCGCGAGATGCAGTTGTTGAAAGATATGCTCTTCCCCGCCACTACCGAGCTGCGTCGCACACTGAACATGGCCGACTACATGCTGGCCAACCTCTCGGTCAACGAGCATATTTTGGAGGACAGCAAATACGATTACCTCTTTACGGTCGAAGATGTCAACCGGCTGGCTCTGCAAGGAGTTCCGTTCCGCGAGGCCTACCGTCAGGTCGGCATGGCCGTTCAGCGTGGCGAGTACCGTCCCACGCGCGAGGTACACCACACCCACGAAGGGTCGATCGGCAACCTCTGCACTGCCGAGATTCGCCGCAAGATGGATCGCGTGATGGCGGAGTTCGAGTAGCCTCACGACCCTTATAACACAACGAGCCGCCCCGATAGGAGCGGCTCGTTTTACGTTGCAGGCGATCCGATTATTTGATGCGCTCGTAGTACTCGCGGGTGCGGGTATCGACGCGGATCTTGTCGCCCGTGTTGATGAACAACGGAACGCGAACCGTAGCACCGGTGTTTACCGTAGCGGGTTTCAGCGAGTTGGTCGATGCCGTATCGCCCTTGATACCCGGCTCGGTATAGGTCACCTCCATATCCACGATCGGGGGAAGCTCGGCCGACAACACCTGCTCTTTCTCGGTGTGGAACATCACCTCGACGATCTGGCCGTCGGCCATCAGGTCGTAGTTGTTGATCAAGCCTTTGTCGATGTTGATCTCCTCGAAGGTCTCGGTGTGCATGAAGTGAGCACCCAGATCATCCTCGTAGGTGAATTGGTAGGGGCGACGCTCTACGCGCACCTGCTCGATCTTCTGGCTTACCGACGAGAAGGTATTCTCCAACACGCGGCCATTTTCGAGATTTTTGAGTTTCGAACGAACGAAAGCGGGACCTTTGCCCGGTTTGCAGTGCTGGAAATCGACTACAAGGAAAGTCTTGCCGTCCATTTCGATGCACATGCCGATTTTGATATCAGCAGCTGTAATGGTCATAACTCTATGATTTTATGATTATTGTTCTTAATGGCCGCAAAAATACAAAAAATCCGCGACAATTCAAATTTTCGGATTAAAGTTCGATCGCCTTGCATTTCAGCCCCATCTCCTTGATCCTCTCCAACGTTCGTGGCAAGGCATAACGCATGTTGCGAAAAGCCTTTTCGCTGTCGTGGAAAACCACGATGGCTCCCGGTGCGAGGTATTTGATCACGTTGCGCAGGCAGGTGCGTGGCGAGAGTTTGCGGTTATAGTCGCGCGAGATGATATCCCACATCACCAACTTATAACGTTGACCCAGAGCCCTCGCCTGCGCAGGGGTGATTCGGGCATAAGGCGGTCGAAACAATTCGCTATGGATCAAATCGTTAGCAAAATCGACATCCTCTACATAACGTTCCAGACTCATACCCCACCCTTTTTGATGCGAATAGGTGTGGTTACCGACCCTGTGACCGGCATCGAGGATGCGTTGGAAAAGATCGGGGTACATCTCGACATTTTTACCCAGCACAAAGAAGGTGGCTTTCGCATCGTATTTCTCCAACATCGAAAGAATCCACTCCGTAACTCCAGGGGTAGGGCCGTCGTCGAACGTGAGGAACACACCCTCTTTATCGTCGATCTCCCAAATGAGATCGGGAACCAGACGACGGATTATTTTCGGAGGTTTCAGGCGCATAACGACATCTTTTTAAGGCCGACAAGTCGGCTGTCCGGTGCAAAGATACGAAAAGGAGTGCGAAGAAAAAGGAAACTCGTTCGAATTTTATTCCGAGCCCTCAAAACATACGACCGAAAAACGTTTCGTCCCACAGAATATTGTTTAGGTGCTTATATACGAATCTACACAATTTTGTTGCTTTCTTGCTTTTAACCGTTTTACACTCACGGCTACGCCGTATTCATAATCTATGACCCACCCCCTAAATCCCCCGCCTCAGGCAGGGGACTTGCGTCCACCTTCGGTGGAAAACAGGGGATTTTACACATGGTAAAAAAGTATATAATACCATTGTATATAACCGCTGAAATCGCTATATTTGCCCTGTGGACAACTATCTCGATAACGACATAAAATTTGTTGCCGGCGTCGGTGAGGTACGCGCAAGATTGCTCAATCACGAATTGAATATTCACACATTGAGCGATCTGCTGAGCCATTATCCGTTTCGCTATATCGACCGCACACGGATCTACCCCATTGCGGAAGTTACCGAGGCGGCCGGCCACTCCTATATTCAGATACGCGCCCGCATCGCCGGAATCAACCCTGTCGGCACAGGGCGCAGTCGTCGTTTTATCGCCTATGCCCAAGATGCCACCGGAGAGGCCGAGTTGGTTTGGTTTCAAGGAATCAAATGGATCGAGAAACGAATCGAGGTCGGCCGCGAATACATCATCTTCGGGCGCCCCTCCTTCTACCGCGGGATGTTGCAGTTGACTCATCCCGAACTCGAAACGGTCGAGCAGGCTCTTTCGCGCAAAGTCGAGAGCGGCATGCAGGGAATCTACCCCTCGACCGAGAAGATCTCTGGAGCATTCGGCACCAAAGGATTTTTTCAGATCGTCTGCAACGCATGGGCTTTGGCCAAAGAGCGTATCTCCGATCCGCTTCCCGAATCGTTGCGCAAGCAATACGGCTTGATCCCGTTACGCGAGGCCTATTACAACATCCACTTCCCCCAATCGGCCGAGGCTTTGCGACAAGCACAATACCGATTGAAGTTCGACGAACTGTTGGGCGTGCAACTCAACATCCAACAGCGTCGCACCGAGCGTTTGTCGAAGAACAACGGATTTCTCTTCCCCCGTGTCGGAGAGATTTTCACCTCATTTTATAATAACCGGCTACCCTTTCCGCTCACCGGAGCACAAAAACGGGTCATCAAAGAGATTCGACAAGACACCATAACCGGATTTCAGATGAACCGACTGTTGCAGGGCGATGTCGGCAGCGGCAAGACACTCGTGGCATTGATGTCGATGTTGCTGGCTGTGGACAACGGATTTCAAGCCTGCATGATGGCTCCCACCGAGATCTTGGCTCGCCAACATTTCGCCACCTTCACCCGACTGCTCGACGGCACGGGGGTAAAGACCGCCATATTGACCGGAGCGTCGAAGGCTCGCGAACGACGCGAGGCGTTGGAGGGGATCGCTTCGGGCGAGGTACACCTGCTGATAGGCACACATGCCCTGATCGAAGATCGGGTGCAATTCTCGAATCTCGGATTTGTCGTTATCGACGAACAGCACCGTTTCGGAGTCGAGCAGCGGGCACGGCTTTGGACCAAAAATGCCCAACCGCCGCATATTTTGGTGATGACCGCAACACCGATTCCGCGCACGCTGGCCATGACGCTCTACGGCGACCTCGACGTCTCGGTGATCGACGAACTTCCTCCCGGGCGACGACCGATCAAGACCGTACACTACACCGATGCTGCCCGCCTGCGGCTCTTCGGATTCATGCGGCAGGAGATCGCCAAGGGGCGGCAGGTATATGTTGTCTATCCGCTGATCAAGGAGTCGGAAACAATGGATTACAAAGACCTCACCGATGGCTATGAAGCCATCTCGCGCGACTTCCCGTTGCCCGAATACATCACCACCATCTGCCACGGCAAGATGAAACCTGCCGACAAAGAGGAGTCGATGCGACAGTTCAAGTCGGGAGAGGCGCACATCATGGTTGCAACCTCGGTGATCGAGGTCGGCGTCGATGTTCCCAATGCTACGGTGATGGTGATCGAATCGGCCGAACGGTTCGGACTTTCGCAGTTGCACCAGCTGCGCGGACGTGTAGGTCGTGGCGGAGAACAATCCTATTGTATCCTCATGTCTGGCGAGAAACTTTCGAAGGAGTCGCGGGCTCGATTGCAGGCGATGTGCGAGACAAACGACGGATTCCGGTTGGCCGAGTTGGACCTCAAACTGCGCGGCGCAGGCGACATCAACGGCACGCAACAGAGCGGCATGGCCTTCGATCTGAAAATTGCCAATCCAACCCTCGACGTGCAGATTCTCACCGTCACCCGCGAGGCTGCAACCGTAATTCTGGGTGCTGACCGCACCCTCTCCCGACCCGAAAATCGGGGGCTTGAAACCCTCCGACGACGCTATTCGGGACGCGAAGAGATCGACTTCTCCCGCATCTCGTAATCCGATTTTGCATACTATTCAACAGCTTGTTTCCGTTAATTTGTTAAAAGATCCCTTAAAATACCCATCATGAAACGCGTTCTTACAACCATACTGCTGCTTTTCGGAGTATCGCCGCTCTTTGCCCAACTCTATCATGTAGGCGAAATCCTCAATTATCGGGTAAGCTACAAAGCCAAGATGTTCCCCAACACCGAGATCGGCTCGGTGGAGATCAAAACCACCCAAGAGCGAAACGACAGCTCTTTGCTCTATAAGGTGCAGGGTATCGGCCGCACACTGCCGACCTATCGTTGGTTTTACAACATGGAGGATATCTATACGATATGGGTCGATTCGGCCACACTGCGCACCTCCCGCTTCACCTGCGACAACCACGAAGGCGATTACACCTTCGAAAGCCAATATCTATACGATTGGAAGAACCACCGCGTGGATACCCGCTGGCGTAGCCGGAAACGCCCCTTCAAAGAGAAACAGATGACCCTGACCGACGAGAGCATGGATCCCGTATCGCTCTTTTTCAACCTGCGTAGTGCCGATGTCGAGAAATTTCGAGCCGGTGAATATGCCTCGTTGCAGATGGTGTTGGAAGATACGATCCGCAACCTGCGCTACCGCTATGTGGGACGCGAGGCTAAGAAGATTCGCAACATGGGAAAATTCAACACCTTGAAGTTCGAATGTGAGTTAGGCACAACCGAGGGGTACTCGTTCACCGACGGGACAATCTTCACGATCTGGATCTCCGACGACCGCAACAAAATTCCGCTCTACATCGAATCTCCGGTCAAAATCGGAAGCATCCAAGCTTACATTTCGGGCTATAAAGGGTTAAAATATCCGCTGACAAGCAAACAGAAATAGTTTATCAAAGCGGAATACCGTACTCGTGTTTCACGATATCCATCACAAAGATACTCTCCAACGAGCCCAAATTTTCGATTGTTCCCAATACATTGAGAATAAACTCCTGATAGTATTTCATATTCGGAGCGTGGATTTTCAGCAGGTAGTCGAAACGCCCCGAAATGTTATAACACTCGGTTACCTCGGGGATCTCGCGGATAATGCGTATAAACTCTTTGGCAATTTGGTGGTTTATCTGTTCCATCTTGACATTACAGAAGACTACAAAACCCTGATTGAGTTTCTCTGCATCCAATACCGCTACATATTTTCGAATATAGCCGTTTGTTTCCAAACGTTTCAGACGTTCGAAAACAGGTGTCGTCGATAAATTAACCCGAGCCGCCAACTCTTTGGTCGTTAGGCGTGCATTCTCCTGCAAAGTGCGCAATATCCGCAAATCCGTTTTATCCAAAGTTTCCATATCAGAAAATTATTCTATTCGGCCTATCTTTTGGCCAAACAAACCACATCAAAATTCTATATCAGCCTACAAATTTAGTGTTTTATTCCAAGTTTTCAAATTTTCTTGTTTGTTTTTGCTACTGATTCTAATTTTGCAGTACAAACATTTCAAATAGCAGACAGATTATGAAAACGAAAAAACTCCGCTTTGAGACACTTCAATTGCATGTAGGACAAGAACACCCCGATCCCGCAACCGACGCTCGCGCCGTGCCCATCTATCAAACGACGTCCTATGTATTTCGCAACTCGCAACATGCTGCCGATCGTTTCGGACTGCGTGATGCCGGCAACATCTATGGTCGCCTGACAAACACCACACAAGGGGTTTTTGAGGAGCGCGTGGCCGTCCTCGAAGGAGGTGTAGCCGGATTGGCAGTAGCTTCGGGAGCTGCCGCTGTGACCTATGCGTTGCAGAATATTCTTCAAGCCGGCGACCACATTGTG
The DNA here is from genome assembly GCA_964527525.1 of uncultured Alistipes sp. Lineage (GTDB taxonomy): Bacteria > Bacteroidota > Bacteroidia > Bacteroidales > Rikenellaceae > Alistipes. Next base: position 23,643 of record CAZGPA010000006.1, read on the forward strand.
GCGGCCGACAACCTTTATGGAGGCTCTTACAACCTGATCACCCACACGCTTGCCACACAAGGGATTACCAACACCATTGTCAAAGTCAACGATTTGGAGGCTCTGGAAGCGGCTATTCAACCCAACACGAAGGTCGTATATGCCGAGACTTTCGGAAATCCGAACTCCGACATCACCAATATCGATGAGGTGGCAGCCGTGGCCCATCGTCACGGGATTCCGTTGATTATCGACAACACATTTGCCACTCCTTTTCTGCTACGTCCGATTGAGCACGGGGCCGATATTGTGATCCATTCGGCCACCAAATTCATCGGTGGTCACGGCTCTTCTCTCGGCGGGGTAATTGTCGATGGAGGCCGTTTCGACTGGAAAGCCTATCCCGACAAATTCCCGACACTGGCTCAGCCCGACCCCAGCTATCATGGAGCAATATTTGCCGACGTTGCAGGTCAGGCAGCCTTCGTAACCCGTATTCGGGCTGTCATTTTGCGAGATACGGGAGCCACCATCTCCCCATTCAACGCATTCATCCTGTTGCAGGGACTTGAAACGCTCTCGCTCCGCGTGGAACGCCATGTGGCAAATGCGTTGAAAGTGGTCGGCTTTCTGAATACCCACCCCAAAGTGGCTCGTGTAAACCATCCGGCACTTCCCAACCATCCCGACCATACGCTCTACAAACAATATTTTCCCAACGGAGCCGGAAGTATATTCACCTTCGAGATAAAAGGTGGACAAGAGGAGGCTTGGCGGTTTATCGATTCTCTCGAAATCTTCTCGCTATTGGCCAATGTCGCCGACGTAAAGAGCCTTGTTATCCACCCCTATACCACCACCCATTCGCAATTAAGCCCCGAGGAGTTGGCGGCACAGCACATTACGCCGGCCACCATTCGACTCTCCATCGGCACAGAGCATATTGTGGATATTTTAGCCGATCTGGCACAAGCGTTAGACAAAATCTGATCGGTATCCGAAATCTGATCGTATCCGAGCCAAGTAGTGCATCCTACCGCCCGATACGACAGCACCCACAAACCAAAACCGAGTCCCTCCAATCGCAGGAGAAGGGACTCGGTTTTCGATTTTCCCAACAGAAGCCATGCTTCGGATGGCGTGAAAAGTGCCGCTACTCCATGAAAAATGTTACTTTTATTACACTCTTTGTGCAATTTGTTATGTTTATTCCGCACAAAAGAGAGTTATCTTTGTAAAAATGTTCTACCCCGAATACTTAAATTTTATCCGCACAACGATCATAACATGATGACCCATCGTAAAATCCTCATCCCGATTCTTGTTTCGGTTTTGGTTGCGGCATGCTCGCCGAACCCCTCGGAATCAACCCTTACCATCGAGAAACTGCTCGACGAAATGTGTTCCGTGGAGCAGTTGGCCGAGTGGCCTCAACGCTCCTACCAACAGCTGCAAACCAGCAGCTACGACCGCCGTTCGCAACGAGCCGGCGAGCAGGATTGGTTTGCCAACAGAGATGGTCGGGGTTTCATCCGCACCGACACGATCGAGGGGCGCATCGAAAAGGTGCTCTTCGACGAACAGCATCCCGGAGTGATCACCCGCATTTGGAACACCACAACCATAAGTCGCGGAACGTTGCGTTTCTATTTCGACGGGCATACCACCCCCGATTGGATCGTTCCCGCCTACGACTTCGCACACTTCGGCCTTCGTGCCGTAGGGAAAGGGTTGTTAGAGTGTCACACCAACTATAAAAAGGGGCGGCGCGGCGGCAACACGTTCTTCCTGCCCATCCCCTATGCCCGCGGATGCAAAGTGACTTTCGAAGAGCCGATCGGTGGAAAGAGCTACTCGCGCTACCATCAATTCAACTTCCGTCGCTATCCCGAAGGGACACCCATCGAGAGTTTCTCGGTAGCGGTGGCTCGTCGGGCTGCCAAAAAGATCGAGGCGGTATGTCGCGAGTTGAACACCCCGCTCAAATTCAAAGGCAGCCGCCTCGCGAAACAGGCCACGCTGACCTCCGGCGAAAGTTTGGAGATCGCACTGCCCGAAGGCAGCCGAGCAGTGCAGGCTTTGATCGTTCGAGTTGCCGGAGAGGGCGACTATGGCGATCGAATGCGTCGCACGATCCTCACAGCGTCGTTCGACGGGGTGCAGACCGTATGGGCTCCGTTGGCCGACTTCTCGGGAGCAGGATTAGGAGCGAGAGAGGTACACAGCCGCTACCTCGAAGCCGACGGCCAGAAACAGATGATCAGTTTTTGGCCCATGCCCTACCGCACGGAGGCAATCTTACGACTGAAAAACATCGCCGACACCCCATCGCAGGTGGAGGTCGAGATCTATACACAACCCATTACATTTACCGAGCGCACACTCTATTTCCACACCTCGTGGCGACAGGAGTGCGGTCTGCCGGTCAACCCCAACCAATTGGAGTGCCGCGATTGGGATTTTGCCACCCTACGCGGTCGCGGAGTCTATCGTGGCGACGTACTCACGCTCTTCAACCACTCTCCCAAGTGGTACGGCGAGGGAGATGAGAAGATCTATATCGACGGAGAGAGTTTCCCCTCTCACTTCGGTACCGGCACAGAGGACTACTACAACTCTTCGTGGGCTCCGGTAGTGCCGTTCCACACCGCCTTTGGCGGAGCTCCGCGTGCCGACCTGTCGTCGTCGGCAGGATATAGCAGTTGGTTGCGTACACGCGCACTCGACGCCATCCCCTTTACCAAAAGTCTCAATTTCGATTTAGAACTCATCAGCTGGGTCTCGGGAACGGTGGACTACGCCTCAACGGTCTATTGGTATGGCGATTTGGATGCCGTGGCCGAGGGTTGCTCTTCGGAGGAGGAGGCTTTGCGCATCATGCCCGAAGAGCCCGAAGACCCCACCCGCTATGTAATTGCTGAGGGAGCTTTGGAGTTCGAGGAGGCCGAACTGAGCGACCTGAGCAAAGGGGTCAAACCCGTTAAACAGGATATGTCGGCCTTTGCAAGTGGCCGTTGGAGTCGTGCCAAACAACTGCTTTGCAAAGGGTGCAAGCCCGACAGCCGGCTGAAATGCAGTTTCAGCGGAGTGGAGAACGGTCGCTACCGCGTCAAGCTCCATGCCACACGCGCCGCAGACTACGGACAAATAAGTCTGATGTTGAATCGAGGTCGGGCGGTCCGTTTCGACGGCTACGCCAAAGGAGTGCTCAACTCGGGAGCTATTGATTTGGGAGAGGTGAAGATTACCGACGGTTGCCTGACACTCGACATAAAGGTGTTGGGAAAGAATCGTCGGGCCACCGGTCTTTTGATCGGATTGGATTGTCTGGTATTGGAGAAGTTGTAACAATAAATTTTAAGGTATTTCTGCCATGAAGAGAGTTTTTATTGTAATTGTATATCTATGGATGGCAACCGTGATGGTGTTGGCAAGTTCTTGCAGTCGGGGATTCAACGTGGAGTTCCACAACAACCGCACAGCCACCCTTCATTTGGATTCGCCCGGCGAACAGACGCTGTGGCTTCCCATCGAAGATGGAGCACCCAACGCGTTGCTTACGGTAGAAGGGAGTCGTTCGATGTCGGTTCCCATGCGGGTTCGGTTGGCCGTCGATACGGTGGAGTATTACATGCCGTTGCAATTGGAGGCAACCACCAAACGGCTGCTGATCGAGAATTGTTCGTTTGAAAACAAAGTGTGGGATTGCCTTCACTTGGGCAAAAAAGCACCGCTCAACGTTACGAGCAATCTGCGGCAACAACTTCACTTCACTCCCTCGATCGGGTGGATCAACGACCCCAACGGCATGGTGTACCACGACGGAGAGTGGCATCTCTTTTATCAGTACAATCCGCTGGGCGGTCGTTGGAGCAACATGTCGTGGGGACACGCCGTAAGTCGCGACCTGGTACATTGGGAGGAGTTGCCGGTGGCACTCTACCCCGATTCGTTGGGGCAGATCTACTCGGGCAGTGCCGTGATCGACCATCACAACACGGCCGGCTTCGGCAAGGAGACCATGGTGGCTCTCTACACATCAAGAGGACGTTACCAATCCCAAAGTCTGGCATACAGCCACGACAAAGGGCGCACCTTCACCAAATACGAAGGCAACCCCGTGCTTCCCAGCACCCGAGCCGACTTCCGCGACCCCAAAGTCTTTTGGCATGAGCCCACAGCCAGCTGGATCATGCCGTTGGCCTGTGGCAATGCCATGGAGTTCTACTCTTCGGAGAACCTGCGTGAATGGCATTTCGAAAGCCGCTTCGGAGATCAATATGGCCGTCATGGCAGCGATTGGGAGTGTCCCGATCTTTTCGAACTGCCCTATGGCGACACGACAAAATGGGTGCTTCTCTGCTCCATTTCGAGAGACTCCGAACACGGCTCTTCAGTGCAATATTTCGTGGGCGATTTCGACGGGCACACCTTTGTTTGTGATACGCCCGAAAGCTACACCGATTGGGTGAGCTACGGTCGCGACAACTACGCATTGGTGACGTGGAGCAATGCCCCCGCAGGACGGCGGGTCGCTATCGGGTGGCAAAACAATTGGCAATATGCCAACAAAACGCTCTTCCCCACCGAGGATTTTCGAGGTTATATGACTTTGGCCTATGACCTTTCGCTCATCGAGTACGAGGGTCGTCCCAAACTCATCTTGCGTCCTGCCGCCGAGTATGACACCCATTTCACAACGATCCAGACCGAACAGGAGATAGCGGTGGAGGATATTCGCAACGTCTATCATGCCACGCAATACGACTCACCGCTTCGTCTCGACTGCCGATTGGAGGAGATCGACGCACAAATTGTGGGGTTACGTCTTTTCAACGATCGGGGCGAGTCGGTTGAAATCAGTTTCAACCTCGACGAACGTAAATTCACTGTCGATCGTTCGGCCTCCGGCAATGTGAATTTCCATCCCAAATTTACCAATCCCTCGATCGCTCCCATGTCGCAAAACGGCTCTCAACAGCTGACCCTCGTTCTCGATCGCTGCTCGGTGGAGTGTTTCACCGACATTGCCGCCACCTCCGATTTGGTCTTCCCCTCGGAGGGCTACAACCGGATCGTATTCTACACCATCGGGGGTAGTGCCAAGATCAAGGATTTGGAGATCAAAAAATTACAATAATCCGCATATAAACATCTAAACAGAATATGGTTATGAAAAAAAGCATGGTCTTTGTGTATGCCTTTGTGGCTGCATTCGGAGCTTTGGTGGTAGGTTTGAATCTGGGTGGCATCTCCGGAGCCATCGATCTGATTGAAAAAGAGTTTGCCTTATCGGCATTGGCCAAAGGTTTTGTCACGGGAGCCATCATGATCGGCTGTCTGCTCGGAGCGTTGCTCGGCGGCGGCATGAGCGACCGCTATGGCCGCAAACCCATGTTGTTGGCATCGGCTCTTTTGTTGGGGGTATCGGCCGCAGGGTGTTCGTTGCTTGCCCACGGAGCTACGCCACTGGTAATCTATCGCTTTATCGGCGGGTTGGGTGTCGGTGTTCTCTCGGCTGTGATTCCCACCTATATAACCGAGATCTCACCGGCTCGTCTGCGCGGAACATTCGTATCGTTCTATCAGCTCTTTGTGGTCATAGGTATTTTGGCAGCCTATGTCGCCAACTACTTCTTTGCCTCGATGGAGGGCTCATGGCATCTGATGTTGGGTTTGCCGCTCATCTTTGCGTTATTGAACATCCTCACTCTCATAGCTCTGCCCGAAAGTCCGCGCTGGTTGGTACAGCAGAATCGACTCGACCAAGCACAACGGGCGATCGCCCGCTACGGCTTCGATCCCGAAGATACCGAACTCATCCTTGCCTCCGGCAACGAGAAAAAGGAGGCCGGAGCCAAATTCTCCGAACTCTTCAAAGGTCGCATCGGCTGGGTGGTATTCCTCGGCTCGATGTTGGCCTTCTTCCAGCAAATCACGGGTATCAATGTGGTGATCAACTATGCCCCGGGGATTTTGAGCAATGTAGGTATTGCCGGCAGCGATCCGTTGCTGCAAACCGTGTTGATCGGAGCCGCCAACCTCTTTTTCACGTTGGTAGCTCTGTGGCTGTGCGATAAGTTCGGGCGCAAAACCCTGCTGTTGTGGGGTTGTGTGGGATCGGGATTGTCGCTTGCATGGTTAGCCTATGCCTTCTCGATGGGAGGCAGCGACATCAGCATCCTGATCGCCATCCTCGCCTTCATCGGGTTCTTTGCCCTCTCGCTCTCGCCGCTGATGTTTGTGGTGACCTCTGAGATCTACCCCTCACACATTCGCGGTACGGCCATGGCACTCTCCACAGGAATCAGCTGGGGTTGCGCGTTTATCGTAGTACAATTCTATCCGTGGTTGGAAAGTACGCTTGGTATCGGCATAACATTCGCTATCTTTGCAGCACTGCTCTTTGCCGCAGGACTCTTCATCCGCATCCTGATTCCCGAAACCAAAGGCAAGTCGCTCGAAGAGATTCAGCGCGAATTGAAACTCTGAGCAAAGGGCTCTCCCGACAGGGATTTTTTCGAAAAATGACCGTCCGAAGGCCGATGAAACCACAAAGAGATCCGAGTACACGGATATGCATTGCGTATAGCAGGGTATTGCTAAGTGCAATACTCCTGCTCATACTCGGTGCATGCAGCCGAAGCGAATCGCGTCCGGCTTACCGCATCGGATTCTCGCAGTGTGCCGACGATGCATGGCGCATGAAAATGAACCGCGAGATGTTGCGTGAAAAGAATTTTTACGAGAACGTCTCGTTGGAGATCCGTACGGCAAATGCAAGCAATGCACAACAGATTGCCGACATCCGCCATTTCATCGACCAGAAAGTCGATCTGCTGGTTGTTTCGCCCAACACGAGCGAGGCATTGGTGTCGGTGATCGAAGAGGCACACAACGCCGGTATCAAGATCATCGTTGCCGACCGCAAGGTCTTCACCGACAGTTTCGACGCCTTCGTCGGAGCCAACAACTACCAAATCGGGCAGGCTGTGGGCTCGTATGTCCAAAGTCTGCTCTCGGAGGGCGGTTGTGTGGTGGAGATCACCGGCAACATGGCCTCATCTCCGGCTGTGGAACGGCATAACGGGTTCCTCTCGGTGATACGCAACTCCGACAAGGCCATTCGCCTCATCGGGACATCGGACGGACGGTGGTTGCAGGATTCGGCTTTCGAGTGCATGCTCTCACTCCTCCATACTCATCCGCGAATCGACGTGGTTTTTGCCCACAACGACGAAATGGCTTTGGCCGCATGGAATGCCGCACGCACGTTAGGGCGCGAAAAGAAGATCCGTTTCATCGGCATCGATGCGTTGCACGGCAAGAAGAACGGAGTGGGGCTGGTCGCCGACAATATCCTGACTGCCACGTTCCAATATCCGGCCGGAGCCGAAGAGATTTTCCGAATCGCCATGGATCTGCTCCACGGAGAGCAGGTGCCCCGCGAAACCACACTCGGCACGATGGTCATCGACAAAAAGAATGTGCGGGTAATGGAGCTCCAAGGCGACTATATCTCGCAGCAAGACAAGAAGATCGAATTTCTGAACGACAAAATCGATCTCTACACCGAGTCATACAACCTGCAACACCGGTTTCTATTGTTGAGTTGTCTGTTGATTGCAATCATTGTGGTCGTCTTGCTCTTTCTGGCGTTGGCATTGCGCTCAAAGAATCGGCTCAACCGCCAACTGATCGAACAAAACGGGTCGATCTCGGCACAAAAGATTCAACTCGAAGAGCAGCGCGACAAACTGATTGAGCTGTCGCGTCAGGTGGAGGAGAGTTCGCAGAACAAATTGCGTTTCTTCACCAATATCTCCCACGAATTCCGTACCCCTCTGACTCTGATCGCCGATCCGCTCAAACGGCTGATGTCCGACAAAGAGCCGGAGGAGAACAGACGTTATCTGTTGAAGCTGATCGACCGTAATGTGGAGATTTTGTTACGCTTGGTCAATCAGATTTTGGAATTCCGTCGTTACGAGAACGGCTATTTGGAGATCACCCCCACGCGAGTCAACTTCCGGGAAAAGATCGAGGGGTGGAACGAGTCGTTCCTTCATCTCTTCGGCAGCAAACGCATCCGATTCGACTTCGCATTTGCCGCCGAGGAGGACTACACCATCTCGCTCGATCTCTACCAAGCCGAACAAATCTATTACAACCTGCTGCACAATGCGGGGAAGTACACGCCGGAGCAGGGGGAGATCAAAGTCACCTTGTCGCGCGGCAACGATTGCGAAGATACCTATTTACAACTCGAAATCTTCAATTCGGGATCCGTCATTCCCAAAGAGAGCCTCGACAAGATCTTCGATCGATTCTACCAGTTGCAGGATCAACAGATGGGCACCGGAATCGGGCTGGCCATCGTTCGTGCCTATGTCGATCTGCACGGTGGCACAATCACCGCCTCGTCAACCGAGGGCGTGGGGACAACATTTACCCTGCGGCTGCCTGTGGGACTTGACGAGAGCACCCCACCGCACGAAACAACCTCCATCGAGTCGGTCGCGCAACCCACCGAAAACCAAGACAAACCGCTGCTGCTGGTAATCGACGACAACCAAGATGTCTGCTCCTATGTACGCAGGTTATACAAGAGCCACTTCTTGATTTTATCGGCCTGTGATGGTATCGAAGGTTTGAACATCGCCCGCAACTCGCTGCCCGACATCATTTTGCTGGATGTGATGATGCCCAACATGGACGGCTTGGAGTGTTGTCGCCAACTCAAACAGGATATCCGCACCTGCCATATTCCGGTCATTCTGCTCACAGCCCGATCCGAAGAGGGACACCGCATCGAAGGCTACGAATGTGGCGCCGACTCCTACATCACCAAGCCCTTCTCGTCGGTCGTACTTTCGGCTCGTATTCACAACCTGCTGGAAAATCGTCGCCGCATGCAGCACCGCACCCCCACCGACGAATTTTTCAACCAAGAGATCAAGGGCCAAGAGCAGGAGTATGCCTTCATTGTGAAACTCAATCAATACATCATGGCCAATATCGACAACCCCTCATTGGAGGTAGAGGCCATCGGCAAGCACATGGCACTGAGCCGCATGCAGTTCTATCGCAAGATCAAAACCCTGACGGGATACTCCCCCAACGAGTATGTTCGGGTCGTACGTCTGAAACGTGCAGCCACATTGCTGCGGAATACGCACAAAAACATCTCGGAGGTGTGCTACGAAACGGGATTCTCCTCGCCCAGCTACTTCTCGAAATGTTTCAAAAGCTATATGGGCGAATCCCCGAACGACTTCAAACGTCGTTTCTGCCATGACGACCCCGCTCCATTCGAGGAGATGCAGGTATAAACGCAAACTCGGACAAACGAACAAAGAACAAGGCAATTATATACGATTTTACACAACATCTGAATCTCCGATTTCTACCAAAGGCGGACATAACTCCCCTGCCTGAGGCGGGGGATTTAGGGGGTGGTCAGAGATTATAAACACGGCGCAGCCGTGAGTGTAAAGCGGCAAAAGCAAGAAAGCTACAAGACGGCGTAAATTCGTATATAAGCCCCAAAAACTATTTCGCATGGAAAACAATTTGGTTATCGGCATCGGAGAGTTGCTTTTCGATGTCTTCCCCACGGGGAAAAAGTTGGGTGGCGCACCCGTCAACTTCGCCTACCATGTGGCGCAGTTAGGTATCGATAGCTTGGCCGTGAGTGCGGTGGGCAACGATGAATTAGGCGACGAAATCATGCTGATCCTGCAACAGAAAGGGATCGCCAATCGCGTGGCCCGTGTTGACATCCCCACAGGTACGGTACAGGTAACCCTCGATGAGCGAGGAGTACCCAACTTCGAGATCTGCGAAGGGGTTGCATGGGACAACATTCCCCTCTCGGAGGAGCTCGTCACATTGGCAGCCGGCTGTCGGGCATTCTGTTTCGGCACACTCGCCCAACGCAGCGAAGTGTCGCGCCACACCATCAACAGCCTGCTCGATGCCATTCCGACCGACCGAAACGTTTGGGTGATCTACGACATCAATCTGCGGCAGCACTTCTACTCCAAAGAGGTGGTCGAAGCCTCGATGCACAAGAGCAACATATTGAAAATCAACGATGACGAATTTGAAACCGTGGTTTCGTTGTTAGAGATTCCCACCACCGAATATGCAGAGGGCTGCCGTTGGCTCATGGAGAAGTATCATTTGAAGATGGTGGTACTGACTTGCGGCGAAAAGGGCAGTTGGATCTACACGGCCGACGAAAGCTCCTTCATGGAGACTCCGCAGGTGAACGTGGTTGATACGGTGGGAGCCGGAGACTCCTTCACGGCTGCATTTTGTGCATCGCTCCTCAACGGGGCATCGTTGCGCGAAGCTCATCGCAAAGCCGTAGAGGTCGCTGCTTTTGTCTGCACAAAAGCCGGAGCCATGCCCGATTATGAAGGGTAACGGATTCGACGCAGCGAGAACTCGACAACTTCCAAAAATCTTCCATTTGGCATCTGTTTTGCTCATCGCAAAGCAGTGCACAACGGCCGCACCCATCTGATTTACAACTCAATCATGACCGACAGACGCGGTGCACCACACCTTGCAGGCTGCGGGTGAAAAAATTGCGTTACAACAACAAAAAACATATTTTTGTTTCGCCAAGCAAAAAAATGATTACCTTTGTAACAAACAGCCAAAGGTTATGGAAGAAAACAGAAACGGATACGACCCTTCGCAGTACGAAGAGGAGGACTACGCTCCCGCACAAGGGGGCAATGAGCGATCCATTCGCGGATATCGCATCGTCATCATCATCTTGTCGGTGATACTTGTGGCAATTTCGATGCTCTATTTCAGCATCCACAAGCAGCAAATGCTCGACAATCAGTTATTGCAGGCCGATCGTGACTCGATTCAAAACGACCTCGGACGACTGATGACCGAGTACGACAGTTTGCGTTATCAGAACGACAGCATCGCCGCCAATCTGGTACGTGCCAACGAGGTGATGGAGCAACTCAAACGTGAACGCCGTTGGAACTACAACAAGATCAAACAATACGAGAAAGAGGTCGGCACATTGCGTACGCTGATGAAAGGTTACATTCGTCAGATCGACTCGCTGAACACTATCAACAAGAAGGTGATCAAAGAGAATGTTTCGTTGCGCAAAGATCTCTCAACAGCCAATCTGCGTGCCGACATGGCCGAGGAGAAGGCTGCCGAGTTGGACAATAAGATTCGGGTAGGATCGGTTATCAAGACACGCGATATTCGGTTGGTTGCCCTCAACAAACGCGGCAAACAGGTGTCGCGCATCAAGAATGCCGACCGTCTTCGCATCGATCTCGTTCTTTCGGCCAACGAACTCGCCACTCCGGGCAACAAGGCAATCTATGTGCGCATCTCCTCGCCCGATGGCTATGTATTGACCACCGAGGCTATGCCCACCTTTGAGTTCGAAGGCGAGCAGTTGAGCTATTCGGCCATGCGCGAAGTCGATTACCAAAATCAAGATCTCGAAGTCGGCATCTTCTACAACTCCACCGGATTTGTTGCCGGCACCTATAAAATTCAGCTCTACTGCGACGGTCGTATGATCGGCGAAACCCAAATCGCCATGCGATAAAAGGACCGGGAAACCATAGGAAAGAGCCCTCAAACAAAAAGAGGCTGTCCAACAAGTAGTGTTGCGACAGCCTCTTTTCGTAGAAGTTGTATAACAAGTGGGATTTCAAGGCTTGCGAAGCCCGAAAAAGCGGAGTTTACTGAGGCGTAAATGAGCATTTTGAGGGCTAGTGTAACGCAGAAATCACCTTGTTAGACAGCTTCATTTCATTATCTCCACCCGTTCGAATTAACGGATGCCGTGCTTCTTGAAGATCTTCAACAACTCGGGTTGCAGGTTCTGAGCCCAACGCCAGTAACCCAAATCGGAAGGATGCGTTCCGTCGGCCGAAGAGGCGAAGTCATCACCCGTAAGACCGGCTTTGTCGATGAAATATACATTTTTGAACATCTTCTTAGCTTGGGCCATCATCTCGCGTGCTGCCTCTTGTTTTGCGGCCTCTATTTGATCCATCTTCACGTTGAAGTTGCGGTACTCGCGGTGGATCGTCTGTACGAAGATCAGCGGTGTGTCGGGCAACGACTCACGAATACGGGCAATGAACGGAATCAGACGCTGACGGATCACATTGGCCTGAGGATTCGAGAAAGCATCGAATACCATGGCGTCGGCATCCTTTACATCGGCCAAGTAGTCGGCAAAATAGGGTTGCAGGCGGCAACGACCGCTACAAGCAATGCTGCAAAAGTTGAGACCCGTATTACGTGCAATCTGCATCGGGTAGCTCATACCGGCACGGCTGGTGCTGATACCATGCGTAAAGCTCGATCCGAAGATCACGATCTTGTGGCGGAAGGGGTTTTTCATCGGTTCAAGCGTTGCTCCCTCGGGAACACCGATTTTCAGCGAGCCAATCTCGGTATAGATCGGCAGATAGAGCAAGCACTCTTTCTCCGTACCATCCATGTTGTTGATGATCGGGAAAGCTTTGCCCGATCTCTGCGGCATGCGGTTCAACGCATAACGCCACTCACCATCCTGACGGATATAGAGGTCGAAACCCTCGGCCGACATACGCGGTGTGCTGTTCAAACGCGGAGCTTTCAACTTCTCGACAATCAGGTCAATACGTTTGGCATTTGTTTTGAAAACCACAGCCAATCCGGCGGGGAAACGCACCAACATGTTTTCTGCTTTCGTAAATCCCTTGTAAACTGCTGTATCGATGCGGTGATAGGGATGTGATGTCGGCAACACTTTACCGATCAAGGTGAGTTCGGTCGCTTCAACGAATCGCATCTGCGCCAAAACGCTGCTTGTAATAAACAAGGCAACAAACAATCCTAAGATTCTTTTCATTTAATTTAAGGTTTATTAGTAATTGAAAAATGTTACTGTTTCTGTTGCCAGATCAAAGCCGAGGATCCGAGGATTGCAGCATTTTTGCCTTGAATACCGCTCGGGAGCAGTTTAACTTTATTCTTGAATACCGACAACATATTCTCTTCCATATACCAGCGGGTCGGATCGAAAAGCAACTTTCCGGCTTTCGAAAGTCCTCCAAAGAGGAAGATTGCCTCCGGCGAAGTAATCGTCACGGCATCGGCCAATGCGTGCCCCAACAACTCGCCCGTATAACGGAATGCCTCCAAAGCGATGGGGTCACCGGCTTCGGCGGCTGCCGAGATCATCGAGGAGTCGAAATCTTCGAATGCAATACCGCGCAGACGGCTCGGAGCCGACATCTTGGCCATCAAATCAAATGCCGTACGTTTGATACCCGTAGCCGAAACATAGGCCTCCAAACAACCCCGACGACCACAACCGCACTCGCGGCCATTACGCTCGACGATGATATGACCGAACTCGCCGGCAAAACCATCGTGACCATAGATCATCTCGCCGTTGGCTACAAATCCCGAACCGAGACCCGTACCGAGCGTGATCATGATAAAGTCTTTCATGCCTTTGGCATTACCATAGACCATTTCACCGATTGTGGCGGCATTGGCATCGTTGGTGATCAAGGTTTTCACACCGTCAAAACATTTCGACACATCGTCGGCCAACGGGAAGATACGACGCGACTCATCGCAATTGGTCTCCTCGGGACGGAATTTCCACAAGTTAGCCGGCGTTTCAACCGTACCTTTATGGTAGTTGGCATTGGGAGCACCGATGCCGATACCGATCAATTCGAATTCAAACGATACGCTGTCGGTCATTGCACGCATTGCCGCACAAAGATCCGCCACATAGGAGGGGTAATCATCGATATAAGGATATTTTTTGGTCGAGATCACCGACTCGGCATAAAGATCGCCATTTTCATCTACAAGACCAAAAGCAGTATTGATACCACCAATATCCACTCCGATAACTAATTTTTTCATATTGCTGTTTTTTATGGGTTATATAAATATTTTGTGTCAAAGTTAGGAAAAATTCGATTACTCCAAACTTTTTTCATTAATTTTGGCTCAATTATAATACCATTTACAGATTTATTCGCCATGCAAACCAACGAACAACTGCTGTCGGCCATCGAAAATTATTTGACCCGCATTGATTTTCCGTCCGATCCCGAGCTCTTATATGCACCCATCGGTTATTCATTGACCGAAGGCGGCAAACGATTGCGGCCGATGCTCGTACTGCTCTCCTGCCAACTCTTCTCCGACAAGGTGCAACAGGCTTTTCCGGCTGCCGCAGCTGTCGAGTTGTTCCACAACTTTACGTTGTTGCACGACGACATCATGGACAACGCCGCAGTCCGTCGGGGGAAACCCTCGGTCTATGCCAAGTGGGGGCAGAATGTGGCCATTCTGTCGGGCGACGCCATGCTCATCGAAGCCTATCGATTGCTTGGCGAATCGGCTCCACAGTTGCTGCCGCAGATTCTGCAAACATTCAACACGATGGCTCTCGAAGTGTGCGAAGGACAGCAATACGACATGGATTTCGAGCATAAACCCAAAGTCTCGGTGGTCGAATATACCCACATGATCGAACTCAAAACCTCGGTGTTGCTCGCCGGATCGGCCGTGATCGGAGCCACCATCGGAGGAGCCTCGCAGGAGGATTGCCGCAAAATACGTCGGTTTGCCACCGAGTTGGGATTGGCTTTTCAACTCCAAGACGACCTGCTGGACAGCTATGGCGACCAACGATTGGGGAAAGCGATCGGAGGCGACATCCTCGAAGGTAAAAAGACCTATCTGATGGTGACGGCAATGAGCCGTGCCGACGAAGCCGACCGCGAGATTTTACGCAACACCCACCGCGACAACCAACTCTCCGATGCCGAAAAGATCGCGGCCGTTAAAGCCGTTTACGACCGGTACGACATCCCGCGACTGACCGAACAACAGATCGGCTTGCGCTTCGATCGGGCACTTGCCGCTCTCGCGACAATTTCGGTGGATGCTGTTCGTCTCGAACCGTTGTACGAATTTGCCCGCAGCCTGATGGGACGAAAAAAATAAAAAACATGAAACGTTCCGATATCGAAATCATGGCGCCCGTCGGCTCTTACGAGTCGTTGCAGGCCGCCATCTCTGCCGGAGCCGATGCCGTCTATTTTGGGGTCGGCAAACTCAATATGCGCTCGGCATCGGCGGCCAACTTCTCGCTCGACGATCTCGCAAAGATTGTCGCCATTGCCCATGCTGCCGGTGTCAAAACCTATCTTACGGTCAACACCATTGTTTACGAGGATGAACTCCTGACCCTCCACGAGGTGATCGACCGCGCCAAAGCCGAAGGGATCGATGCCATCATCGCCTCCGACATGGCAGCGATCCTCTATGCCCGTCGGATCGGTGTCGAAGTACACATCTCGACCCAGAGCAACATTTCGAACTCCGAGGCGGTGAAATTTTTCTCGCAGTGGGCCGACACCGTGGTTTTGGCTCGCGAATTGTCGCTCGAACAGGTTGCCGCCATTCATCGCGAGATTGTCGAGAACGACATCCGCGGTCCGCGGGGTGAGTTGGTGCAGATCGAGATGTTCGCCCACGGAGCACTCTGCATGTCGATTTCAGGCAAATGCTACCTCTCGCTCTACGAAACGGGCTGCTCAGCCAATCGCGGAGCCTGTCGTCAGTTGTGCCGCCGAAAATATACCATTCGCGACAAAGAGACGGGAGCCGAGTTGGACATCGACGGCCGCTACGTTCTCTCGCCCAAAGATCTCTGCACGATCGACTTCCTCGACAAGATGATCGCGGCAGGCGTTCGGGTGTTGAAAATCGAGGGTCGCGCCCGCGGTGCGGAGTATGTCAAGCGGGTGGTTGAGACCTACGACGAGGCGCTGCGTGCCCTCGAATCGGAGAGTTACACTTCGGAAACCGCCATTGGATACAAAGAGCGGCTCGCCACGGTTTTCAATCGCGGATTCTGGGAGGGATATTATGCCGGTCGGCCGGTTGTGGAGCACAGCCCTGCTTACGGGTCATCGGCCACACAACGCAAGGTCTATGTCGGCAAAGTCGTCAACTTCTACAAAAAGATCTCGGTGGCCGAGGTCTTGGTCGAGGCCGCACCTGTGGCTGTCGGTGAAGAGATCTTCTTCCTCGGGCCTACGACCGGTGTTGCCGAGCAGCGGCTCGAAGAGTTGCACGGGCCCGACGGATCGCCCGTTACCGAGGCCGTTCAGGGACAACTCTGCGCCATTCGCACGCCGAATATCGTTCGTCGTGGAGATCAGCTTTATAAATTCGTGAGAAACGAATAAACGTAACATACTAATAGATCGTATCCACGCTTTTCAATCCTGCACTCACGGAAAGCCGTGTTTATAATCTATGACCCACCCCTAACTCCCCTGCCTGAGGCGGGGGAGTTGCATCCACTTATCTTTCTGCCGTCCGCCTGCGGTGGAAATCGGGGATCTCAAACGTTATTGTTAAGAAAATAATTACCTATTTTAAGTTCTCCCGTAATATATTAATCGATTTTTTCGTACATTTGTAAAAATCATAAAACTTTCAACCATGTTTTCAGCTAATACATATAGCGCACGCCGTGAGATGTTGCGCACCAAAATCGGAACGGGAATCATCCTGCTCCCGGGCAACCAGCTTGCTCCCAACTGCTACCCCAACAACGCCTATTATCATCGACAAGACTCGACCTTCCGCTACTATTTCGGACTCACAGCCCCTTCGTTGGCCGGCCTGATCGACTGTGAGTCGGGCGAATCGGAGTTATATGGCGACGATTTCACCGTCGAAGACATCATCTGGACAGGCCCGCAACCCACCTTGCGCGAGCAGGGTGCCGAAGTCGGCGTGACAGCAACATTCCCGATGGCAGCATTGGAGGCTCGTTTGCGTAAAGCCATTGCACAAGGGCGGCGCATCCATTACCTGCCCCCCTATCGCGGAGAGACCAAACTTCAATTGTCGGCTCTTCTGGGAATCACACCGGCACTGCTGCACGACTACAAATCGGTCGATTTGATGTTTGCTGTGGCCGAAATGCGCGAGAAGAAGAGTGCCGAAGAGATCGAAGAGATGGAACGGGCTTTCCATATCGGCTACGACATGCACACAACAGCGATGAAGATGTGTCGTGCTGGGGTCATCGAGCGTCAGATTGCCGGCGCTATCGAAGGAATAGCCAAATCGGCCGGACAAGGTGTTTCGTTTCCCTCGATCGTTTCGCAGCACGGCGAAACGCTCCACAACCTCAATTGCGACGGCGTGTTGGAGAACGGGCGTCTGTTGTTGGTCGATGCCGGTGCCGAAAGTGTCGAAGGCTACTGCTCCGATCACACCCGCACCTATCCCGTAAGCGGCCGTTTCACCGACAAGCAGAAAGACATATATAATATAGTATTGGCTGCTCACGATCGCGTGGCCGAAATCGTCCGCCCGAACATGATGTATCACCAGATACACCGCACAGCCTACCTCACGTTGGCCGAGGGTTTGATCGGAGTCGGACTGCTGCACGGCACAGCCGAAGATGCCGTGGCAAGTGGAGCAATGACGATGCTCATGCCCCACGGATTGGGACACGGATTGGGTATGGATGTACACGACTGCGAGGCAATGGGCGAACGGTCGTTCGATTTCTCATCGATTGCCGACCGTGCCGCAAAGTCGGCAACCTGCATCTATCGTTCGGCTTGGCGCATCGAAACGGGGACAATCCTAACCGACGAGCCCGGCATCTATTTCATTCCCGCATTGATCGACAAGTGCCGCGCCGAGGGGAAATACACCGGAATCGTCGATTACGATCGCCTGACCGACTACTACAACTTTGGCGGCATCCGTATCGAAGACGATCTGTTGGTCACCGAGACGGGTTGCCGAATCATCGGCGATCGGAAGATCCCCATCACCGTCGAGGAGTTGGAAGCCGTTGTCGGAAAATAATCGATGGAGGCCATGACTGCAAAAACCAAGTGGACCCTCGGAGGAGTTGCGGCTGTGATCATCATCTTGTTGGTGATCATTTTCCGGACAGATATTTGGAATTGGCTCGAAGGCACGATGGTCGATATTCTGATCTATCTGATCGTTTTCGGAGTCGGTTGGTGGTGGGGTCGTTACGGCAACAAAACCAACAAATAATCGGGTCGAACACAAAAAAACAGGTAATATTCTCCAAAAAACGCCTTTTCGAAGGCGTTTTTTTATGTAAATGCTTGTTTTTCTCAAATTTTTCGTATATTTATAGTCGCCTAATCCGAGAAACAAGCAGAGTGAGCAGCTCGGTCGGAGTATGAAATCAGCCGCCAAAGCCCGCTCAAAGCCTTTTCGGGAGTAATGAAAACCTTAAAAACATACGAATATGAAAAATTATTCAGCCAAGGAGATCAAAAACATCGTACTCATCGGAGCCCCCGGCACGGGAAAAACTACCCTTGCCGAAGCGATGGCCTATGAGGGTAAGGTCATCGACCGCAGGGGTAGTATCGAGACGAACAACACGATCTCGGACAACACCGACATCGAGCACGAATACAAACGCTCGATCTACTCTACGATCCTCTTCACCGAATTCATGGAGCGCAAGCTCAACATCATCGACTGCCCGGGATCGGACGACTTCTGCGGCAATCTCTTCTCGGCATTCAAAGTTGCCGACGTGGGTATCTTCTTATACAGCGCGGTCAATGGCTGGGAGGTCGGCAGCGAGATTCAGGCTCGTTATGCCCGCATCCTGAACAAACCGCTGATCGGTGTGATCAACCAGCTCGACTCGGACAAAGCCAATTTCGAGGCTGCCTACGAATCGATCAAAGCCGCTTCGCGCGTGAAACCGGTCATCGTACAATATCCCGTAAATCAAGGACCCGACTTCAACGCTTTCATCGACGTTTTGTTGATGAAGATGTACCGGTTCAAGGACAACGACGGACACCGCGAGGAGTTGGAAATTCCGGCCGAGGAGTTGGAGAAGGCACAAGAGCTGAACCGCGAATTGGTGGAGATGGCTGCCGAGCACGACGAGGCCCTCATGGAGCTCTACTTCGAGAAAGGCACACTCACCCAAGACGACATCCGTGCCGGTCTGAAAATCGGACTTGCCAAACGCGAGGTGATGCCCATCTTCTGCGCCAGCGGCAAACGCGACATCGGTACGAAACGTCTGATGGAGTTTGTGATCAATGTGGCCCCGGGTCCGCTGAAAGCCCCCGCATTCCTCTCGACCGAAGGCGAGGAGATCGTTGCCGACGAGAGCGCAGCCACTGCCGTTTTCGTATTCAAGAGCCAGATCGAGCAGCACATCGGCGAAATCTCCTATTTCCGTGTGATTCGCGGCAAGCTGACCGAGGGCACCGAGTTGGTCAACACCCGCACCGGCAACAAAGAGAAGGTTTCGCAACTCTTCGCCGTAGCCGGCAAGAACCGCATCAAGGTTACCGAGCTGTCGGCCGGTGACATCGGTTGCACGGTGAAACTCAAAGGCACCCGCACCAACGACACATTGGCTGCTCCGGCCGCTCCGGTAAGCATCGAGCCGATCGTATTCCCCGAGCCGCGCTATCGTGCCGCCATCAAAGCGAAGGAGCAGAGCGACGAGGAGAAGTTGGGCAAGATCCTCAACGATGCCAAGTACGAAGATCCTACAATTTTGGTGGAGTACTCCAAGGAGTTGAAACAGACCATCATTCAGGGTCAGGGTGAGCACCACCTGAATATCTTGCGCTCGCGCATCCAGAATGAGAACAAGATTCAATACGAATATATGGCTCCGAAGATCCCCTATCGCGAGACCATCACGAAGGTAGCACAGGCCGACTATCGTCACAAGAAGCAGTCGGGCGGTGCCGGACAATTCGGTGAGGTACACATGATCATCGAGCCTTATTACGACGGCATGCCCGAGCCTAAAAACTACAAAGTTCCCGGCAAGGGCGAGATGGTCGTAAACGTCAAGACCAAAGAGGAATACGACTTGGCTTGGGGTGGAAAACTCCAATTCTACTCGGCAATCGTCGGCGGTGCAATTGACGCACGTTTCATGCCCGCGATCTTGAAGGGTATCATGGAGAAGATGGACGAAGGTCCGTTGACCGGTTCGTATGCTCGCGACATCCGTGTCATTATCTACGACGGTAAGATGCACCCCGTAGATTCGAATGAGATCTCGTTCAAGTTGGCCGCACGTAACGCCTTCAAAGAGGCCTTCCGCAATGCCGGTCCGAAGATCATGGAGCCGATCTACAACGTCGAGGTATTGGTACCGAGCGAGTATATGGGAGCTGTGATGAGCGACCTGCAAAACCGTCGTGCCATGATCGCCGGCATGGAGTCGGACAAAGGTTTCGACCGCCTGAGTGCCACGGTGCCTCTGGCCGAGCTCTACCGCTACTCGACAACACTGTCGTCGCTCACCTCGGGATCGGCAACTTACACCATGAAGTTTGCCTCCTACGAGCAAGTACCGGCCGACGTGCAGGATAAGTTGCTCAAAGCCTACACCGACACCGACGAGGATTAATCCTCCGACAGAATATTTACAACAGACACATGCGAAGCTGCGGCTTCGCATGTGTTATTACAAGTACAAAGCTCTTTCGTATTATCTTAAACTACTATCACCCATGAAATCAAATTCAGAGATCCGACGAGCCGCCTTTGATCTTTTGCAGGGTCAGTGGGGTTCGGGCATTGCTGTCGCAGTCATCACATTTGTTTTCTCGGCTATGGCAAGCGGCGTGGCGTATGAATACAGCGGGATTCAACTGCTTATCAGCCTCCTACTGATTGCCCCGCTGAGTTTTGGCGTAACTCTTCATTTCCTGCGATGGGTAAAAACCGGTACCGGCGAAGGCCCCAAAGGAATGTGGGATGGTTTCACGCAAACCTATTACAAGCAGGTTGTCATTCTTGCACTGCTCGAAACCATCTATCTTATCTTGTGGTTTCTGCTGCTGATCGTCCCGGGAATCATCAAGTCCTATTCCTATGCCATGTCTTCTTATATTTTGGCCGAAAATCCCGAAATATCCGGCGAGGAGGCCATCTGCCGCAGTATGCGGATGATGGAGGGATACAAAATGAAACTATTCTTGATGGATCTCGGCAGAATCGGGCTGATGCTTTTGAGTCTGCCGCTGCTCGGTATTCCGCTGCTATGGATATGCCCTTATTATGCAACGGCATTTGCCAAATTCTACACCGAGCTGAAAGCGGAAACGGCCGAGAAATAGCATCTTCGAAAACTACCCATCATTTATTTACGGATAGGAATCATGAATAACTCACAACAACGCATCGTATTTCTCGATTATTTACGGGTAATTGCCTGTTTTATGGTCATCTTGGTACACAGCGTTGAGCCATTCTACCTCGGCGGCGAAGGCACGCTGATCCCGAGTTGGTCGGCCGGATTTTGGTCAACAATCATCGACTCGGCACTGCGTGCTGCCGTACCACTCTTTCTCATGACATCGAGCTACCTGCTCTTCCCCATAAAGCAGGATACCGCCTCGTTCTTCAAACGACGTTTCACCCGCGTACTGATCCCTCTGCTCGTTTGGACACTGCTCTACGCCTTGATCCCCTACCTCGGTTCTGAGGGAGAGATCGACCGCATCGATAACTTCAAACGGTTGGGTTGGAACTTCCTCATGTCGAGTGGCCACCTGTGGTTTGTCTATATGCTCGTCGGCATCTATCTGCTGATGCCTATGCTCTCGCCGTGGATCGAGCGAATCTCCAAGCGCGAGGAGCAGGCCTTCATCGGTCTGTGGGCTTTCACCACGATCATCCCGCTGCTACGCCCGATTGCCGAAGCGGTTACCGGCACTCCGAATGTTTGGGGCGAATGTAGCTGGAACGAGTTCGGCACATTCTACTACGTCAGTGGCTTTGTCGGCTATTTGGTCTTGGGACACTATTTCCGCGTACATGTCGGCGAACTGTCGTGGCGCAAAACGCTGGCATGGGCCGTGCCGCTCTGGGCTGTCGGCTATGCCATTGTGGCAAGTGGTTTTTGGGCCCGCATGCCCAAAGAGTTTCCGGTGTCGGCTCCGATCGATTTGGCTGTCGAGATGGAGACGTCGTGGTACTTCTGCTCGCTGGGTGTGGCTTTGACTGCGGCGGCCTATTTCCTTGTGATTCGTAAAATCACCGCATCGGGCAGTTTCTACCGCAATCTGGTACTGCCTTTCTCCAAAGTAAGCTATGGCGTCTATCTGATGCACATGTTTGTCCTTGTTCCGGTCTTTGCTTGGGTCAACTCGTGGGGATTACCGGTTCCGGCCGTCATGCTGCTCGCTGCCGCCATCACTTATGTAGTCTGTGGCATTGCCGCCCGACTGATTTCGCTCTTGCCATTCGGCAAATACATTGTCGGATAGGGCTCTGTTCGGAGGACAAAAGGCTGATTCCTGCTTTGGATCAGCCTTTTTTCGTATATCTTTTGCGAGAGGAGCGCACTCCTTGTGCCGGATGTCTTTTCGGCGATCGTTGTGGCGGTCGGCCTGCCGGATTCTCCCGAAAGAAATAACTTTTTTGACGTCGTTTCTCCTCCTGCGATCGGGCAACATAAACCTTTTCGCGAGTATAGGGATTCTCGCCCGTGCGGAACATCACCGACGAGAGGGTCATGGGGGTCGGTGTGAGATCCTGCACCTGCTCCAACGTAAAATGCAAACGGCCGAGCACCTTTTCCGACAACGCCCGCATATCCTGCTCCGCACACCCGGGGTGTGACGATATAAAATAAGGAATCAGTTGGTAGGGCAGCCCCTCGCGGCGACAGATGCGGTGGAAATCGGTGTTTAACTGCTCGAAGAGGGCAAATGGAGGTTTGCGCATCAACCGCAGAACGCCCTCTTCGGTATGTTCGGGGGCTACTTTCAATCGCCCCGAAGTATGATGACAAAGTACCGTTTCGAGGTAGGGGGAATCATCGAACAGATCGTAGCGGATACCGCTGCCGATAAAGGCCTTCTTGACCCCCTTCACTGCGCGAACTTTCTCATACAACGCCAACAACGGCCGGTGGTCGTTATCGAGATTCGGACATCGTTTCGGATGCAGACACGACGGACGACGACATTTGCGACACAACTCACGATCGCGACCGCCCATGCGGTACATATTGGCCGAAGGTCCTCCGATATCCGAGAGGTAACCTTTGAAGTCGGGCATACGGGTCACCTTTTCAACCTCGGCAAGGATCGAACGTTCGCTGCGCGAATTGATGAATTTACCCTGATGAGCCGAGATGGTACAGAACGCGCAGCCACCGAAACAACCGCGATGCAGATTCACCGAGTGCTTGATCATCTCCCACGCCGGAATATCGCCTTTGCCACGATAACGCGGGTGCGGGGCACGCTCGTAAGGAAGGTCGAACGAGTGATCCAACTCCTCGGTCGTCAGCATCGCATTGGGTGGCGTGACAACCACATAGCGATCGCCGACCGCCTCGACCAACGTCGCATCGGGATTCATCAGGTTGCTCTGCGTCTCGATGATGGTGAAATTCTCGCCAAAAGCGCGGTTGTCGCGTTCGCACTCCTCGAACGAGTGCAGACGGATCGTATGCTCGGGATCGAGCCGCCCGACATAGTCGGCATCGGCCATGAAAGCCACCTGACGGATTTTGCGCAACAACTTGGCATTATAGCCATTACGCATGGCTTGCGCCACCTGCTGTACCACCCGCTCGCCCATGCCGTAGATCAGCAGGTCGGCACCGCTCTCGGCCAGCACGGAGGGTTTCAGCGAATCGCTCCAATAGTCGTAGTGCGTAAGGCGACGAAGCGATGCCTCGATACCGCCGACCACCACCGGAACATGGGGGTATAATCGTTTGAGAATCTGTGTATAGACCGTCGCAGCATAATCAGGGCGGAATCCCGCCTTGCCGGCCGGAGTATAAGCATCGTTGCTACGCAGGCGCAGATTGGCCGTATAATGGTTGACCATCGAGTCCATTGCACCGGCCGACACTCCGAAAAAGAGTCGCGGAGCTCCCAACTTGGTGAAGTCGCGCAGGTCGTCGCGCCAATTGGGTTGCGGAACGATAGCCACCCGATACCCCTCGGCCTCCAACAGGCGTCCGATCACCGCAGCGCCGAATGCCGGATGATCGATATACGCATCGCCCGAGAAGAGAATGACGTCGAGCTGTTCCCAGCCGCGCTCACGAACCTCTTTTATGGTAGTAGGTAGAAACAAGGGATGAGGGTTTCAGGTATTTTTACGCGCTTATACAAAAGTTAATGCACATGGGGCAAAATCGTTTGTCCCGATCACTCTTCGGCCGCTACCGAGGAGTAGTTCTCCCATTTGGCGATCAACGTGCGGAAATCCTCGGGCAACTCACTCTCGAACAGCACATCGCAGCCGGTGGTGGGGTGCACAAAACCCAACATCCGTGCATGCAGGGCGTGACGCGGCATCACTGCGAAACAATTCTCGATGAATTGCTTGTACTTGGCAAAGGTCGTTCCCTTCAAAATTCGATCACCCCCATAACGCTCGTCGTTGAACAACGGATGTCCGATCCACGACATGTGCACGCGGATCTGGTGCGTACGTCCCGTTTCGAGGCGGCACTCCACAAGCGTCACATAACCGAAACGGCGCAACACCCGCCAATGGGTCACCGCCCACTTGCCGTCGGAGCCGTCGGCAAAGACATACATCTTCTGCCGATCTTTGGGACTGCGACCGATGTTACCCGTGATCGTGCCCTCGTCTTCGTCGAAGTTACCCCACACGAGCGCGACATAACGCCGCTGGATCGAGTGATCGAAAAACTGCTTACCCAAACGCGCCAAAGCCAGCTCGTTTTTGGCCATCACCAAGATTCCCGAGGTGTTTTTGTCGATGCGGTGCACCAATCCGGCACGGGCATTTCCCTCGCTGAACATCGGCAATTGTTGCAGGTGGTAGCTCATGGCATTGACCAACGTGCCGCTGTGGTTGCCCACTCCCGGGTGAACCACCATACCGGCAGCCTTGTTGACGATCACCAAATCGTCGTCTTCGTAGAGAATATCGAGCGGAATATTTTCGGGTAGCACCTCATACTCCCGCTTGGGATAGGGCATCACCAGCTGGATATGATCCAATGGCTTGACTTTATAACTCGGCTTGGCCGGTTTGCCGTTGACCAAGATATTGCCACTGTCGGCCGCCACCTGAATACGGTTGCGCGAACAGTTCTCCATGTGGCTCGTCAGGTATTTGTCGAGCCGCAACAACGATTGCCCTTTATCGGCTGTGATGGAGAAATGCTCGTAGAGACCCGAAGCCTCGTCGTCTTCGCTCTCTGCACGCAACTCCTCGGCATCCAACTCGTCGTCGATATATCGTTCTTCTGCCATCAGTCGAAAAATCCGGAGTCGTTATTCGATTTATTCTTTTCGGGGGTCTGCGATACGGGTCCTGCTTGGGGGATCAGTCCGAGAGCCGCCAACGAGTCGGCCTGCTCCTGCTCGCGACGCATACGCTCCTCGGCAGCTTCTTTCGCAAGTTTTTCGGCCAAAGCCACCTGCTCGGCAATCTTCTTCTCGTCGAGTGTCAACTTCAAATCGACGCGCGATCCCAAAGCTATGGAATATTCGGCCACCGGCATCTGGGCATAAACCCGCGCTTTTTTCTGATTCAGGAGATTGATTCCCTCGTCGAAATCGATGCGCCCGACATTGAGTCCCAACTCCCAAAGCCGCCCTTTGGCCTCCGGCAACGCAAATCCCACCAACTGCGGAACGATCGTGCCGCCATGATTCTCCTCGACGCCGACATGGAGTGTCACTCCCGATCCCATCTCGCTCTCCATGCGTGTTTCGTTTGTCACAGGCTGCCCTTTGCAGAACTCCTCCAACACATAGTTGGTAGCAATGTCGGGACGATAAATCAACTCGGCGATCTCCAATCCGGCAATTTCGAGCATATTTTTCGCCTGTCGGAGCGAACGCCCCGCAACATAAGGGACAGGAACCATCTTCTCGCGGAAGGCATTGATCGTGATATAGACCGTGCGCCCGGGCTTTACCTCCACGCCCCCTTCGGGCAGCTGATCGAGCACGATACCGCCCTCATAAGCCGGCACGAAAAGCGAGTCGTTGATATGGAGTTTCAAATCGTGTTTCTCGGCCAACCGCCGGGCTTCGTCCAAGCGGATTCCCGCAAAATCGGGAACGGTACAACGCGATCCGTGGCGTGTGCCGAGTTGCATGACAAGGTGTGCGACAACCGCCATTCCCAAAATGATGACGGCAATACAAACAAGATTATATAGCAGCGGATACTGTTTGAGTCGGGAGAGAAAACTTGCGCGTGGTTTCATGAGGTTGAGTCTTTACTTCGGAGCTTTTTGATAGAGGTAAATCGCAATGATCAAATAGATCAGATTAGGGAGCCATACGGCCAAGCCCGGGGGCATCGTTCCACTCTTGGCAAACTCTTCAAAGAAACGGTTGAAGAGAATATAGGAGAAACAGAGACCCGTACCGATACCGATGTGCAGACCCGTACCGCCACGCACCTTACGCGAAGAGAGCGAGACGCCGATCAGGGTCAGGATGAAGGTCGAAAGCGGGTAGGCATAGCGGGCATGTCGCTCGACCTGAATGATATTCAGCGAGTCGGAACCTTTGGCCTGCTGTTGGTCGTGGAATTGGTTCAACTCGGAGATATTCATCGTTTGGATCAACTCGTTGATACGTCCCAACTCGGTAACTTCCAGATTGATGAGCGTATCGAGATTGCGGTGTTGCGAGAAGGTCTCGACACCCAGCGAGTCGAACTCCCGACGGGTATAACGCGGAGCGGTCCATCGCTTAGTCTCGGGATCGAATTTCACATCGGCCGCTTCGAGCGAGTGGGTCATCGTGCCGCTGTGGTAGTGTTCCAGCGCAAAAAACAGAGCCTGTTTGCGACTCTCGTTATAACCACGGATATAGGCAAAAGTTCCGGGCTCGATCTGTCGATAGATGTGACGATCATAGACCGCATTCATGCGTTTTTTGATGTATTGCTGCTCGAATCGGACGATATGTTGCTGCGACATCGGAATCAACCAAAGGTTGAGTGTCAGCGACAACGAAGCAATGATCAACGCACCGAGGAAATAGGGCCACATCAATCGCCGAAACGACATGCCGCCCGACAACATCGCCACGATCTCGGTCTGATAGGCCATCTTCGAGGTGAAGAAGATACAGGCAATGAAGGTGAACAGACCGCTGAATTGGTTGATGAAGAAGGGGATGAAATTGAGGTAGTAGTCGAAAACGATCGCCTTGAACGGAGCTTTCAACTCGGTGAAGTCGTCGATCTTCTCCACATAGTCGAAGGTCACCACCACCACGATAATCATCGCAATAGCGAAGAAGTAGGTCGCAAGGAACTTGCCCAATATGTAGCGGTCCAGAATCTTGAACCCGGGGAAACCAAGTTTCGGCATCTTGCTCTCCATGGCTTATAATCTTCTTTGCAGTTTGACAACCATCTGCTCTTTCCACGCCTTGAAATCTCCGGCAGCAATATGTTCGCGAGCCATGCCGACCAGTCGCAGGTAGAACGCAATGTTGTGCAACGAGGCGATCTGTGCCGCCAACATCTCGCCACAGACGCAGAGGTGGTGGAGATAGGCTTTCGAGTAGCGCGTATCGACAAAGGCCGTGCCGTCGGGATCGATCGGCGAGAAGTCGTCTTCCCACTTCTTGTTGCGGATGTTGATGACCCCTTCGGCAGTGAAAAGCTGGCCGTTGCGACCGTTGCGCGTAGGCATCACACAATCGAACATATCGACTCCGCGATCAATTGCTTCGAGGATGTTGGTCGGTGTGCCGACTCCCATCAGGTAGCGCGGACGATCCTCGGGCAGAATGGCGTTGACCACTTCGATCATCTCGTACATCACATCGGTCGGCTCGCCCACCGCCAATCCGCCGATGGCGTATCCGTCGGCATCGTAGCGTTGCACATTCTCGGCCGCCCGCGCCCGCAAGTCGGGGTAGGTGCAACCCTGCACGATGGGGAACAAAGCCTGATAATGGCCGTATTTCGGGGCGGTTTGATGGTAGCGGTTGAAACAACGATCGAGCCACCGCTCGGTGAGATCCAACGATTTGGCGGCATATTCGCGCGGAGCGTCGCCCGAAGGACACTCGTCGAAAGCCATCATGATATCGGCGCCGATCGTACGTTCGGTATCGATGACGCTCTCGGGCGTGAAGAGGTGTTTCGAGCCGTCGATATGCGACCGGAAGTGGCAACCCTCCTCTTTGAGTTTGCGGCATGCCGCGAGCGAAAAGACCTGAAAACCGCCGCTGTCGGTCAGCATCGGCCCCTCCCAAGTCGAGAAGCGGTGTACGCCACCGGCCTTCTCGATGATCTCCATACCCGGGCGCAGGTAGAGGTGGTAGGTGTTGGCCAGAATGATCTGTGCCCGAGCTTCGTCGCGCACGTCGCGGTGGAAGATACCCTTTACCGTTGCGGCCGTTCCGACCGGCATGAAGATCGGAGTGCGAACGACCCCGTGGTCGGTCTGCAACTCACCGGCTCGCGCCTTCGATGCCGGAGCTTTATGTTGTATTGTAAACTTCATAGTCCTATTATCGCACAAAAATAGGGAAAATAATTTGCATTCACAATTTCGCGAGCGGGATCGGTGCCTCAGGCGGCACTTTATGCGGTTGCGATTTGGTAAAAACAATCGCTTTGCCTATCTTTGTAATCGGATCGACCGCCTCGATTCAACATTCGAAAAAGAAGCGTTATGCTTATCTCGTAAGTGAAAACCTGAGAAATTTTCAAACAGATACGGAGATGGCAAAATGGTTCTCACGCATCAGCGTGGGCTGTTTGTTGCATTTGTATCTACGGTTTTCTCAGGACCTTCACTTAGGATGCAGCATTTCGGTTCCACGCTTCTTGTTTATTAACAGCCCTTTGGGGAACGGAAGGGATAAAAATTTCAGTTATGAATCCGCTGTTTATCGGGAGTTTTGGAACGGTAGAAATTATCATCATCGCATTGATAATGGTACTTTTTATTTGGTTGCCCTATCATCTTCTCTGCAAATTGATTGACTGCTGGAAACAGAAATAAATCGATTAATATTATGATAGGAACAGGAGATATTTTACTTATATTTGGCATTCTTTTCTTTTTGATTTGCCGCCTTCTTTGGCGTCTCGGCTCTAAAAAATAGTGCTTGCCAACTTTCTCCAACCAATCTTCATCGCAGGGGTATAAAATAATTTCGATTTCGGCCGTTGAATTCTGAATTGTTTTGTACCTTTGCGGATATTTGGAGATTATGCAGTTTTTCGATTCGTTTCTGACGTGCTACGGCTGGGAGGGCGCGGCTCTTGCGGGAGCTATCCTGCTGATGCTCGGCATACAGTTCGGCTACTATATTTTCGCCTACGGACGTATTCCCGACTACAAAAACAACCGACGCAACCGAGTTCGCGATGCCGAGCCGCCTGTTTCGATCATCATTCCGTTGTTCTCTGAGGATTATACGTTTGTCGAGGAGCGTTTGCCCCTGCTACTCGCCCAGAAATATCCCGTATTCGAGTTGATACTCGTCTATGTGGGGCAAAACAACGACTTCTACGAAGATCTCCATCAACTGAAAAAGCACTTCCCGCAGATCAACACCACCAAGATTCTGCTCGACCCGCGCTACCCCATTTCTCGCAAACAGGCGCTCAATGTCGGCATCAAATCGGCACACTACGAGTGTATGGTATTCTCATCGACCGATACCTGTCCGCAGAGCGACCGCTGGCTCTCACTCATGGCCAAAGGTTTCGAGCGGGGCGATATTGTGGTGGGTTATTGCGGTCTCGAACGCAAAAAGGGAGTTGCCAACTACCTGATGCGCACATGGCGAATGATGCACTCGGTCGATTGGATCACACGAGCCATACAGCGACGTCCCTATCGGGGCTCTCTCCACTCGTTGGGATTCACCAAAACACTCTATTTCGGAGCAAACGGATTCGACCACCTCAACATGAACATCGGCGAGGACGACCTCTTCCTGCAACGAATCATGACCCGCGAAAATGTGAGTGTGATCCTCTCGCCACGCGCCATGTTGCACGAGAAATGCTGGGGAAGCATAAAATGGTGGATGAACCTGCAACGTTACTATGGGGTTTCCGAGCGTTTTTATCCCGTCGGTGTCCGCAATTTCATCAATTGGGAACTGCACTCGCGCATCCTCTTCTTCGCCACCACATTGTGCGCCATAGCCGTCATGCCGTTCGAGTATAAGATGGCTGCCCTGCTGTTGTTGTTATTGCGTTATATGGTCGTTGCGTTCGCAGTAAAACGTATTGCGCAACGATTGGGCGAAACGGGAATTGCCGGCCGCTACTTCTTATACGACCTGATCGAGCCGCTGGGAGTCTTGTGGTTGCGGATCACTTTGTTACGTCGCGACGATCGAGTATGGAGATAGCCGACTATATTGTTGCCGACGATCGCCATCTGGTTGAACTGTCGCTTGCCGGCGATGAGTTCGCGTTCGAATATCTCTTCGATCGCTACCGCGATGCCATTCGCAGACTCTTCGTACAACGGCTGGGTGGTGTCACCGATGCCGACGACCTGTTGCAGGAGACCTTTATCAAGGTATTCATCAACCTCTACCGTTACTCGGCCGATTACACCTTCGGACAATGGGTCTATACCATTGCCCGCAACACATTCATCGACTTCATGCGTCGCCGGCAGGAGGAGTTACCCATCGACGAGCGGTTTACCTCGCCGGCCTCTCCCGCTCCGACCCCCGAGGAGAGCGTCATCAACCAACAAAGGCGTGCACAAATCGAGGGTTACCTCGATCGGTTGGCGCCCCGCTACCGACAACTCATCGTTTTGCGATTCTTCGAGGAGTACTCCTACGAAGAGATCGCCGAGAAACTTGCCTTGCCGCTGGGTACGGTCAAGACCCAGATTCACCGAGCGCGAGAGCAAATGTGCAAACTGATCATTCGAGGCGATGAAGATCAGATTGCTCCAACACAACCCCCACGAACCAAAGACCAGAACTAAACGACAGTGGAACTCATTCTCAAATATTTTCCGGAGTTAACTTCCGAGCAGCGCGAGCATTTTGCCGCACTCTATGATCTTTATGCCGATTGGAACACGAAGATCAATGTTGTTTCGCGCAAGGATTTCGACCAGCTCTACCTGCGTCATGTACTTCACTCGTTGGCCATTGCCAAAGTTTGCACGTTCGAGGCGGGAGCTCGCGTGTTGGATGTGGGCTGTGGGGGCGGATTTCCCTCCGTACCGTTGGCAATCCTCTTTCCCGAAGTCCGTTTTGTCGCTGCCGACTCGATCCGCAAGAAGATCACGGTAGTCGAGGGAGTAGTGCAAAGTCTCGGGCTAAAAAACATCGAGCCACGGTGTACACGGGTCGAAACGATCCCCGAACGATTCGACTATGTGGTATCCCGTGCGGTGACCGCCATGCCCGAATTTGTGAAATGGGTATGGAACAAAATCGAACGCGGGCAACACGGCACACTGCCCAACGGCATCCTCTACCTCAAAGGCGGCGATTTGGCCGAGGAGCTGGCACTGACCCGCATGCGCTGGAATCTTTACGACATCTCCGACTTTTTCACCGAAGAGTTTTTCGAGACCAAACGGGTCGTTTACACCGCCAAATAGCGATCGAAGCACGACACACTCCCACAAAAAAACGATCTTCTGCGGATTTGTCATCCCCAAAAGATCGTCGGATCGGCATGTTACCTTAAAATATATAACCCAGCTCTTACTTGGCTTTTCCGGTGCGTTTCTTTTCGATTATCGACCGCAGATTTTCCATGAAGGTTTCCGCTTGGGATCCTCCCAAGATGCGTCCCAGCAATTCGCCCTGTGTGTCGAATACCAGATAGAGCGGAATAGAGCCCTCGCCATAACGACGCATCAATTCGCGCCCCGTGGTTTTATCGATATCGTATTTGGCCGCCACAAAGTATTTGGCCATGAAGTCTCCGACATCTTTACGCGAAAAGACCTCCCGCTCCATCATGCGGCAGGGAGGACACCATGTGGCATAGAGATCGATGAAGACCAATTTTTGCTGTTTTATCGCCATCTCGCGAAGAGCATCGGTCGTCTTATCCTCGAATTTCACTTGCGCCTGCACAACTCCGGCGGCACACAGAACCAAAAGCGATAATAATAATTTTTTCATAATCAGTTGTTTTTTAACGTTGTTTATTAACAAAAATCGCACCCAATGAGGATCACGATTCATTTTTCTGCATCTCGGCCGTACTCAACAATCCGCACGCAGCCTGAATATCTTCGCCACGCGATGCCCGAATGGTGGTTTGTATGCCTCGCTCGGTCAATGCATCGCGGAAACGAATCATGGCATCGTCGGAAGGCGAGAAATAGGGCGATTCGGGAATCTTGTGAAACCGGATCAAATTGATGCGGCATTTGATGCCGTTGAGCAGTCGGCACAATTCGCGGATGTGACGTGGCGAGTCGTTCAATCCGCTCATCACAATATATTCGAACGACACCCGTCGCTGGTGGGTGAAGTCGTACTCGCGCAGGATCTCGGCAACCTCGGCAATCGGCCAAGCCCGCTCCACAGGCATAATTTGCAGTCGCTCTTCGTGGAAGGGGTTATGCAGACTGACCGCAAGGTGTACCCGCGAGGCATCGAGAAACCGTCGCAACTGCGGCACAACTCCCGATGTGGAGAGGGTGATGCGGGTCGGCGACCACCCGAAGCCCCACTCCGAGGTGAGGATCTCGATCGCCCGCAACACCTGATCGGTATTATCCAACGGCTCGCCCATACCCATAAACACGATGTTCGTAAGGCGGTCGCGCTCGGGCAACGATACGATCTGATTGAGGATCTCGGCAGCCGACAACGACTGTTGCAATCCCTGCTTACCGGTGGCACAAAACGCACACCCCATGCGGCAACCCGCCTGCGACGAGACGCAGAGCGTCGCCCGATCGCCATCGGGAATATAGGCCGACTCGACAAAATGACCGGTTGCGGTGCGGAAGAGATATTTTTTTGTACCATCGACCGATACACTCTCTCGAACGGGAGCCGAAAGAGCCGACACAAACCGCTCGGCAAGTTTCGCCCGACAGGCGGCCGAGATGTCGGTCATCTGCAAAGGATCCTCCTGATGGCGTTTGTAAAGCCACCGCGCCAACTGGCCTGCTGCAAATCGGGGCATGCCCATCTCCGCACAAAGAAGCTGTAACTCTTTGGGATTTTTGCCGTATAAAAGCTCTTTATCGCCCATTTTATCGTTGTGATAATCGGTTTCTCGGACAAAAATAACTAAAAAATAAAGATTTTTATGCCGGATCGCTTATTTATTGAAAAATAATCCATATATTTGTGGTGCATAGCGTGCTTTGCTCTGCACTGTTTTTTGCACATTAAAATTAAAAGTATAGATGGAAATCAAAAAATCACCCAAAGCAGACCTGCAAAACAAGCGAGGTCTTTTGTTGGAGATCGGTCTGGTTATTTCGCTGGCACTGGTCATCATCGCATTCTCCTACACTCCGAAGGAGCACCGTATTGAAAAGGTCGATTTGAACTACGGCCCCGTTGAGGAGCAGATCACCGAGATCACTCGTCAGGATCAAAAACCGCCCGAAGCCCCCAAAAAGGTGGAGGTGAAAGTGATCGCCGACATGCTCCAAGTCGTTACCAACGACACCAAGATCACAACCGAGGTAGACTTTACCGAGTTCGACCAGAATGTTGACATCGTACAGGAAGTAGCCGTTGTCGAGGAGAAAATCGAAGAAGATCAGCCGTTCTTGATCGCCGAGACGATGCCCTCGTTCCAAGGCGGTGACCTTAACACGTTCCGCAACTGGGTACAGCAAAATGTGAAATTCCCGACTATCGCCCTCGAAAACGGTATTCAAGGACGTGTGGTTTTGACGTTTGTGATCGAGAAAGATGGTCGTCTGACCAACATTCAGGTACTCAAAGCTCCCGACCGTTCGTTGTCGGACGAGGCTATCCGCGTGTTGAATCAGTCGCCGAAATGGTCGCCGGGCAAACAGCGCAACCAAGTGGTTCGCGTGAAGTACACGTTACCCGTGGACTTCCGTTTGCAGAACTAAGCCACTCGCACACGTGACCGGCGAACAACTCCGAAAGAGGCGAAGCGTTGAGATTCGTATTGTCCGGTAAGACTTCAAGGGTATTTGCTTTCGGGCGGATACCCTTGTTTGTGAAATCTCGAAGAAAAACAATTAACCTAATAAAACTACAAGCAATGTTCAAAAAATCAATCTCCCTGTTGCTGGTTATGCTCTTCGTAGCATGGGCAACACCTTTGTTCGCACAAGAAAACATCCAAGCACCCTACAAACGTGGTGCCGGCAAATTTGTCTTCACAGACTATGCCCCGCTGAAAGACAAGCCCATCACGGTTTACTACTATATCCCGACCAAAGGCGACATCAAAAACATGCGCGTACTCTTCGTGATGCATGGCGCACAACGTACAGCCGGTGGACGCATCACCACATGGAAAGGTTTCGCCGAGCGCGACGGAATCATCGTGATTGCCCCCGAGTACACCAAGAAACTCTATCGCGAGTGGGAGTACCAATTTGGCGGTATCGCTCGCAAAGGCAAGGTTCAGCCGCAGGAGAAGTGGACTTACAACTCCATCGAGGCGATCTTCGACCACCTGAAAAAGTACACCGGTGCCGGTGCCGAAGTATATGATATGTTCGGTCACTCGGCCGGAGGTCAGTTTACGCACCGTTTCGCTCTAGCTATGCCCAATGCCCGTCTGAATATCGGTGTTGCTGCCAACCCGGGCAACTGGACATTCCCGCTGATCGAAGGTTTGAAGAGTACGAAACTCGACAAGACCTACTCCTATCCCTATTCGGTGAAGGGAACTCCGCTGGCTAACGAGGAGATCGTCAAGAAGTTCCTTGCCCGCAAGCTCTATATCCACCTCGGCAAAGAGGATGTGGCAGTAGCCGGTAAATATGTTCCGACGAACGATGCCGCTTTGAGCCAGGGTAAGCACCGCCTCGATCGTGGCCGTACCATTTATAAAACAGCCAAAAAGTTGGCCAAGAAGAACGGTTGGGAGTTCAATTGGAAGAAAGTTGAGGTCAAAGGCATCGGTCACACCTCCGATGGCATGGCTTATGGTAAGTATAAAGAGGTCAATGGTAAGAAGAAGTACAGCATCGACGATTACACAACGACTTCGGCCTACTACTTGCTTTACAAGAAAAACCAAAAATAGTACTAACCATCAAAATCCGAACTTATGTTCAAGAAATCAATCTTTTCGTTGCTGATCGTGCTCTTTGCAGCATGGGCAACGCCTTCGCTCTATGCACAAACGAGCGACCAAGCACCATATAGCAAACGCGGCATGGGTAAATTTGTCTTCACGGAGTATGCCCCGCTGAAAAACAAACCCATCACGGTATATTATTATATTCCGAAGCAGGGCGACGTCAAAAATATGCGCGTTCTCTTCTCAATGCACGGCGCAGAGCGTAGCGGCAAGGGACAAATCAACCAATGGCGTCATTTTGCCGAGAACGACGGATTCGTTGTCATCGCTCCGGAGTACAGTGCCAAGATCTACGGTGGCTGGGCATACCAGTTCGGAGGCGTAGTCCGCAAAGGAAAGGTACAACCGCGCGAGAAGTGGACTTACAGCAGCATCGAGGCGATCTTTGATCACTTTAAGCAGATCACTGGATCGACAGCCCAGAAGTATGACATGTTCGGTTTCTCGGCCGGTGGTCAGTTCACACACCGTTTTACGTTGGCCATGCCCGAGGCACGTTTGAACATCGCCGTTGCCGGTAACCCCGCAAGTTGGACTTTCCCGTTAATCGATGGATATCCCAGCAAATACGAGAAAGGGAAGACCTACGGCTGGGGCTATTCGGTAAAAGGAACGCCTATGGCCAACGAGGAGACGATCAAAAAGTTCTTGTCACACAAGCTCTACATCATGATCGGCAAACTCGATACGATGACCGTCGGCAAATATGTTCCGAAGACCAAAGCGGCTCTCTCGCAAGGTAAACACCGCTTGGCTCGTGCCCGCAACTTCTACAAAACCAGCAAACAGCTGGCCAAGAAAAACAAATGGGAGTTCAATTGGGAGAAGATCGAAGTGCCCAAAGTCGGACACAGCTGCCGCAGTACAGTCTATGGTGCATGGACCGAAGATTACGAAGGCAGAAGACGGTTCGACATCAACAACTACGCGGAGAAATCAGCTTACTACCTGATTTTCAAGAAACACGCACAATAACAGAGGGGGGGGCAAATGTCCCCCTCCTGCAAAAACAACAGATTTGGAGAAGAGAAAAGTCAACACCTCGGCCGGATTTGCCTCGGAAAATCGAAACGAGTCCGGCAATAATACCGTAAATGCCGACAACATGGAGCGTGCGGTACTTGTTGCGGTCATCCGCGACAAAGACGACCCGCGTCGCATCGAGGAGTACCTCGACGAGTTGGAGTTTCTGGCCGAAACAGCCGGCATCCGTGCCGTAAAACGATTTACGCAACGGTTGCCGCAACCCTCATCGCGCATCTATGTCGGCCCGGGCAAGTTAGAGGAGATCTCCGTATGGTGTAAAGAGCAAGAGATCGATGTGGCAATCTTCGACGACGAACTCTCTCCCTCGCAAACCCGCAACATCGAGCAGGCCATGCCTTGTCGGGTACTCGACCGCACGCGGCTGATCCTCGACATTTTCCTTTCACGCGCACAGACGGCCTATGCCAAGACGCAGGTGCAGTTGGCCAACTACGAATACCTTCTGCCACGTCTGTCGGGTATGTGGACCCACCTCGAACGCCAGCGTGGTGGTACAGGAACCCGTGGTGGTGCCGGTGAGCGCGAGATCGAGACTGACCGTCGTATCATCCGCAACCGCATCGCCAAACTCAAAGAGGATCTGCAAAAGATCGACCGTCAGATGGCCGTACAACGCTCCAACCGCGGGTCGCTGGTTCGTGTGGCGTTGGTCGGCTACACCAATGTCGGGAAATCGACGCTGATGAATCTGATCTCAAAAAGCGAGGTCTTTGCCGAAAACAAGCTCTTCGCCACCCTCGATACCACGGTACGCAAGGTGGTATTCGACAACCTGCCGTTCCTGATGTCCGACACCGTGGGATTTATCCGCAAGCTCCCCACGGAGTTGATCGAGTCGTTCAAATCGACGCTCGACGAGGTGCGCGAGGCCGACCTGTTGTTGCATGTCGTCGATATTTCGCACCCGCAATTCGAGGAACAGATCGACGTGGTGAAGCAGACTCTGCAAGAGATCGGAGCCGGAGAAAAACCGGTCTATCTGGTCTTCAACAAGGTCGATGCCTACACCTATATTAAAAAGGATGAGGACGACCTCACCCCTGCCACGCGTGAAAACCGCTCACTCGACGAATTGAAGCAGAGTTGGATCGCCCAAGCCAATATCCCCTGCATCTTCCTCTCGGCACTGACCAAGACCAATATCGACAAGTTCCGCTCGGATCTTTACGGCATGGTTCGAGAGATTCATGCCGGACGCTATCCGTTCAACAATTTCCTCTATTAACCGTTATGACGTTGCACATCCTCAACCAGCAGAACACGATTCTCAACAAGTTCATTGCACAGATCCGCGACAAACAGATCCAGACCGACTCGATGCGTTTTCGCCGCAACTTGGAACGTATCGGAGAAATCACGGCTTACGAGATCTCAAAAAAACTCAACTACCGCACACGGATTGTCGAAACCCCGCTGGGCGAGGCCGCTGTGGAGGAGATCGACGATCGGATTGTTGTCGCCACGATTCTGCGAGCCGGCCTGCCTTACCATCAAGGCTTTCTGAACTATTTCGACGATGCCGAAAACGCCTTCGTCTCGGCCTACCGCAAAAGCAAAAAAGATGGCAGTTTCACGGTAAAGGTCGAGTATATCTCCTGTGGATCGTTCGAGGGAAAGACCCTGCTGCTCGTCGATCCGATATTGGCAACCGGATCTTCGCTCGTGTTGGCCTATAACGCACTTTGCGAACGAGGCGGAGAGCCTTTGCATACCCACGTCGCGGCTGTTATCGCCAGCGAGCAGGGCATCGACTATGTATGCAAAAACATGCCCCACCAGACCACCACGATTTGGGCTGCGGCAGTTGATGAGGAGTTGACCTCGCGGTCGTATATCGTACCCGGAATCGGGGATGCCGGTGATTTGGCCTACGGCAAGAAGATCTAACCACAAATCTCTCCCCACACCCAAGGATGACGAAAAAACTGCTATTCGTTTTAGCGACATTTTTCACCACGGTCTGCTTGATGGCTGTGCAGAAACCCGTTTTTCTGCTTTGGTACAGCGATCTTTCGGCCGCTGCGTCGTGGAGCGAATTATGCAAGGTCGTGATCCACGGCTTGAAACTCGACATCACAATAGCGGGTTACATCACGGCATTCCCACTGCTTATCATGCTGTTGTCGCTATGGCTGCCTATCTCCGACCATGTGTGGCAACAGATATTGAAGGGCTATTTCGCGGTGATCTCGCTCTTTGTGGCGGCAATCTTTGCGGTGGATATTGCGCTCTACGAACATTGGGGATTTCGGCTCGACGGCACAATATTGATGTACCTTGCCGAGCCCAAAGAGGCTATGGCCAATATCGATTGGGGGCTGGGCGTGCGACAAACACTCTTTTGGGCTGTGACTGCCGTAGTCATGATCGGATGTTACCGACCGGTTGTCCGGATGTTTGTGGGCAATCGACTCGGCTGGCGATCTGCCATGTTGGGCACTTTGGCAACCCTGCTGCTTGTCGGCATCGACTTTGTTGCCATTCGTGGCGGGTTGAGCGCCTCGGTTGCCAATGTTTCGAAGGTCTATTTCAGCGCCACACCCTTTTTGAATCATGCGGCCACCAATCCGGTCTTTTCGTTCCTCGCCTCGATCGGTGACAACGAGGACTTTGCCACCAAATACCCCTTCTTCTCCGACGCCGAGTGTGCCGAACGATTTGAGGCACTGCGCGGCAATATGCCCCAGACACAACCCTCCGAACGAGTCTTGCGCACCGAGCGACCGAATATCGTCGTGGTGATTCTCGAAAGTTTCGCCCGCACGATCATGGATGCCGAGAGCGACGGCAAGGCGGTGATGCCCAATCTTCAACGGCTGAAATCGGAGGGCGGAGGAATCTGGTTCGAGAATTTCTTTGCCAATTCGTTCCGCACCGATCGCGGGGAGGTGGCCATCCTCAGCGGTTTTCCGGCACAGATCGGCACATCGATCATGAAACTCCCGAACAAAAGCCGTAATCTGCCTTCGATTGCCCGATCGTTGGGGCGCGAAGGTTACGACACGCATTTCTACTACGGTGGAGACCTGAATTTCACCGACCAAGCCTCCTATATGTACGCCACCGGTTGGCAGGAGCTCACCTGGCAGAAAGATCTGCGATTCGATACCCCGCCGGCCGATTGGGGGTACGATGATCGGGTGATGTGCGACCTTTTTGCCGAGGAGGTAATCGCCCGTAGCACCTCCTCCGACAAACCTTTTCTTGCCGGTCTGTTGACATTGAGCAGCCATGTTCCGTTCGATGTCCCCTACGATCGTCTTGACAACCGCATGCTCAATGCCTTTGCCTTCACCGACGACTGCATCGGGCGCATGATCGAGCGGCTGAAAAATTCGCCGGCATGGGAGAATCTGCTCGTCGTATTGGTTGCCGACCACGGCTATCCCTACCCCGCGACGTTGGCCTACAACGAGCCGTTGCGCCACCGTATTCCGATGCTGTGGTTGGGAGGAGCCATCGACCGCCCGCGCATTGTCGAGGAGTATGCCTCACAAATCGACCTGTGCGCCACCCTCCTCGGGCAGATGGGCATCACACACGACGATTTTGATTACAGCAAGGATATTTTCGCACCTGCACCTCCACGCAAATTTGCCTATTACACCTTTGAGAAGGGTTTCGGCGTGGTCGATGCCACGGGGGAGGTCATCTGGGATGCAAAGGGCGATTGTGTCGTACGCGAAACGGCTCCCGAACTGCTGGATATCGGCCGCACGATGTTACAACGAACTTTTCGGGATATGGCCGAACGATAATTTTTACTATATTTGCAGAAAGGAGAAAAGAGAGATATGTACAAATCAAGAACATACATCGGAGAAGATCGCATGTGCGACCTCGTTTGCGATCGCTACTCGGTTCTTCAAGTGATGAGCCGTTTCGGGATTGCCCTCGGTTTTGGTGACAAGAGTATTGCAGAGGTTTGCGAAACCCACCAAGTCGATACCGCCACATTTTTGGCGGTTGTCAACCTGTTGCTGAACGAGGCCGACGGTGTTTCGTTGGCCAACGAGGTTTCGGTGCGGGCTCTGACCGACTATCTCCACAACTCCCACGCCTATTTCCTCGACTTTCGTCTGCCTGCCATCCGTCGGAAACTGATCGAGGCTGTCGATTGCAGCCGCAGCGATGTAGCCTTTGCCATTTTGCGCTTTTTCGATGAATATGCGGCCGAAGTCGATCGTCACATGACCTACGAAGAGAAGGTTGTCTTCCCCTATGTCAACGCTTTATTGGCCGGAGAGAGCAACTCGGAATATTCGATAGAGACCTTCCGTCGTAACCACGATCAAATCGAATCGCGTTTGCGCGAGTTGAAGAATATCATCATCAAATACTACCCTGCCGGCAGCACAAACGAGTTGAACGGGGTTTTGTTCGACATCTTCACCTGCGAGCAGGAGTTAGCTTCGCACAGTGCCGTCGAAAACGATATTTTCATTCCGGCAGTCGAACGTTTGGCAGCAGTCGAAGCCACTACCGAAAAGCCGGAGCCATTGAGCAACCGCGAGAAAGAGATCATTGTCTGCGTTGTCAAAGGGATGACCAACAAACAGATTGCCGACACGCTCTACATTTCGACACATACGGTAATCACCCACCGGCGAAATATTGCCGCCAAGCTGCAAATCCACTCGGCCGCCGGATTGACAATCTACGCCATTGTCAACAAGCTGGTCGAGCTATCCGAAATCAAGGAGTTGTTAAACGACACGCAAGGATAAATCCCGCGACCAATTTAATATCCCGATCAAGGTACGGGGTCATAACCGCTGCCACCCCACGGGTGACAACGCGAGAGTCGTTTGATGGTCAGCCACGTCCCTTTCAACGGGCCATATTTGCGCAGTGCCTCCAACGCATATTGCGAACAGGTGGGAGTAAAACGACAGGCCGGAGGGGTAAGTGGCGAGATGCAAAGTTGATAAAATCGCACCAAGACGAGTAACGGAAAGGCACCGATCCGCTTACAACCGCTCACCAACTGTTGCCAGAATTTTTTGGATTGCATGAGCGATGGTTTTATAAGGTAATACCTCTTTCGAGGAGTAGATCAATGCCAAATCAAGATTTACCGAGGTGCCGTGATCGAACAATCTCTGTTTTTGAAGTCGATAGGCCTCTTTGGTACGACGACGCAACAAGTTGCGTCGGTTAGCCCGCTTGTGGAACTTCTTCGGCACGGAGAAGAGCACCTCGACTGTCGGTTCGGTATCCGGCTCGGCAAACCACACATAACGGAACGGGAAGATAAAACCACTCTCGCCACTCTCAAACAGACGCCGTACCGCTCCGAGCGATCGAAGACGTTCTGCACGAGAGAGTGAGCAATCGGACATGGTGAGATCGGTTTATGGGTTATTAATAAAGAGACAAAACTCCCGAATAGGCACATAGATCATCCCCATACGGAAAAATATCTCCGACCGAGACTATTTTACCGTCTTACGGACACGCGGTTTTTTGGAGAGTTTATGTTGCTGATTGCGGATAAACTCCTCTTTCACCGTATCAACGGTCAACGAT
The DNA here is from genome assembly GCA_964527525.1 of uncultured Alistipes sp. GTDB lineage: Bacteria > Bacteroidota > Bacteroidia > Bacteroidales > Rikenellaceae > Alistipes. The sequence goes on from CAZGPA010000006.1 coordinate 65,541, forward strand.
ACCGGTTCGATGGTTTCGCCCTTCCGCAGCTTGGTTGCATAGATATCAATGGCCTTAGCCATAGATGGGGCTGCCGGCGTAGGAGCATTGGCCCTTACCGTAAGTCCGGAGTCGAAAGCGGCTCGCAACGTGCCCTCGCCAAAGACCGCAATAGCCGGAAGATTCTCCGTTCCGAACTTTTCGATCAGGGTTTTGACGTCCGTGGGCGAGTAGAGTGCCAACAGATCGTACTCTGCGAGGTTGACATCCTCCAAATCGGCAGCCACCGTACGCGCCAAAATCACGGGATCGACAGCCAACTTCAATTTAGCGAGAGTTTCGGGCAACTCCGGTTTATGCGGCTCGCTCATCGCCAGCATCATCTTTTCCTCTTTATGCTTGATAATCAGTTCAATAAGCGATGTAAACGACCCGTCGGCAAAGAAGATCTTACGTTTGCGATAAACGATATATTTTTGCAGATAGAGCGCCACAGCCTCGGTCTGGCAGATATACTTCATCGTCTCCGGAACGGTGATACGGGCCTCTTCGCAAACGTGGAAGAAACTATCCACGGTGGTGCGCGATGTAAAAATCACGGCTGTATGGTCTAGGATCTCAACTCGTTGAGCGCGGAACTCTTTCAGCGAGACGCCCACCACCCGAATAAACGGTTTATAGGCAACCTCTATGCTGTATTTTTGGGATAACTCGTAAAATGGAGATTTCTCGATAATAGCCGGCTTCGGCTGTGAAACCAATATTTTCTTCACGTTTTATACTACTAAATTTACATCTTCTCTGCCTCATCGGGCGATTGCCAACCACACCAAAGAAACAGGGAATATTTCTACGCCGCAAAGGTACAAAAACCAATGCAAAATCGAAATTTTTTTCGACATAAACAGATTAAGTGTCTCCTTGAAATATAAGAACGACGTTACGGCCAACTCTATAATGATCAGCAAAAACCATATTTCTCCCGTTCCTCGCGGACACAATGCGAAAAGGAGCAGAACGGGAGCTACCGCCACCACCATCAACGCGAAAAAAGTACGTCGCAACTGCTGCAATTGGGCGATGAAAGGCCGCGAAAGCGTCAACGCGCCGATGCCGCTCAGCAACCCCCATTGTACCAAGAAGATAATCAGAAAAACAACCGATATCAGCAGGCTGAGTCCCAATACTGCACCCTCGGGGAGTCGGGCAAGGAGTTGCTCGTTCAACAACGAATCGCCATATTTCACCGCCATCACCCCCAAAAAGAGCACTCCGACGGTTGTCACCGTATTGAGGAAACGCGAAAATCCGCTGTTGCCGGAGTTGTCGTAGAATCGCTCTCCGGAGTTTGTATCGCGCGAAATGCGCATCAACAACATGCGTATCTCGTTCAAACAATGGTAGAGCATCATGCCATAAGCCGCCGCCAACAGCAGGACAAAGCCCTGAAACACGGCATTGTCGGTGAGCGATACCCGTTCCGACTGAATCGGCCGGTGCTCGACAACCAGCACCGACTGCGGGCCGAAAATCTGCTCGGCGGTCACCGACGAAGCAGCTGCCGGCAGCGTATTCAGCGGCCGTACTAATTCGGGAGATACCCCCAACGAGTCGGCCAATCGGAAGGAGGCGAAATCCTCACCTGCATCCGGAGCGACACAAAGCCTATTCCCCGACTCGGTGGCAGCAATCGGTGCAACGGCCTCGCGAGTGGCAGGACGTTCGGAGAGAGCGGTCATCGGATATTTTGCAACGGCTCTCATCCGGCGAAATAGCGTTTGAGGGTGATGCGTATGGTTGTTCCCTTGCCGATCTCGGAATCGACCACGGCGATGCGACCTTGATGGTACTCCTCGATGATGCGTCGCGAGAGCGACAATCCGAGTCCCCATCCTCGGGTCTTGGTGGTAAACCCGGGTTCGAAGATGCGTTTCCAATTATTCTTCGGAATACCCTTGCCGGTATCCTTCACATCGATCATCACCTGTTTGTCGTTCGACGAGATCCGTACCGTGATGGCTCCATGCCCTTGAAGGGCATCGAGCGAGTTCTTCATCAAATTCTCCACCACCCACTCGAAGAGTGCCGCGTTGACATTGGCCTGCACCGGAGCGATGGCCAGCCCGTTGTAGTCAAGGGTCACATTACGTGGAATACGTTTGCGGAAATACATGACCGACTCACCGACAATCTCGTTGATGTTTGCCGGAGTGAGCGGAGTTTCGGAGCCGATCTTCGAAAAACGATCGACGATCTTCATCAGGTGGGTGAGATCTTTGTTCATCTCTTCGACCGCCCCCTGATCAACCGGTTGCGAGCGCAGATATTCGATCCAACCCAGCAACGACGAGGTCGGAGTACCGAGCTGGTGCGCCGTCTCTTTGGCCAATCCGATCCACACACGATTCTGCTCATCGTGTTTCGTCGAGCGGAACGCAATGAATCCCAGAACGATGAACACCGTGATAACCAGCAACTGAATGTAGGGGAAATAGTAGAGCGATTTCAACAAACCCGATTCGCCATAGAAGATGATATGGTAATGTTCGGTGTTCCACCAGAAACGGATGATACGCGGGGTGTTCTCCTCGGTAAATTTGTCGATTTGTCGCCGCAACAGATCGGGGTGCTCGATAATTCGGTCGGGCACCAAGTGCGAACTGATCAACTCCAAATTTTGGTTGGTGATGATAAACGGGATGTTGTTGTTGGTGGAGATCAGATCCTCGACCAACGGATCTTGTGCCAAGCCCGACCCGCCTTGCACATCGCGGTTTACCCGCTCCATGGCATGCGCCCACAAAGCTACATCGTGTTTCTCTTTCTCTTTAAGACGACGCGCCATGTCGTTGGTATAGATCAACGACAACGCACCGATCGCAATACCTACGACGATGACCACCACGCGATTGCGGAAAGAGAACAACACTCGTGACAATTTCATGGGTTCGGGAGATTATTTTTTGTTCGTTCGACGGGTATCCTGTTGGGTGACAATGTGCCGATACTTGGACGTATCGCGCAACACCTTGACGGCCTCGGCCACCTCTTTATCGTCGGTCAAGGAGTGTTCGATCATACCGGCCGAATAGCCATGACGCAAAACAATATCGTCGTTGATGGTCTTTATGACCTCTTTGCGGTAGGTTTCCAGATTGGTCTGGGTGTCGTCTTTGAGTTCGGCCTCCAACTCCTCGAAACGTTTCGACAGCTCCCCGAACCGGTCATCTTTGGCCGCCTTCTTCAACGACCGCAGAGCCCGTCGCGTGTCCGACTCGTAGGGCACTTTCTTATCCTTCATGAAGGCTACAAAATCGGCATAATCGGCATCGGTGATCGAGAATGTGCGCAGGTCGATCTGCTGTTGCGGGTGACGGCGCATATAATCGTCGCCGAAGTCCTCGACGAAACCCAGCGCGTAGAGTGTTGCCGCAAACCGACTGATATACTCCGGATCGGTACAGATATCGGGCATGATACCCCCGCCGTCATAGACCTTGCGGCCGGCTCGCGTCTTGAACTCCGAGATCAACGAATCGGGGATCGAGCGCACCGAACCCTCTTGCGAACGGGAGTAGTCCACCGCCTGAATACAGCGTCCCGAAGGGATGTAATATTTTGCCGTTGTCAGTTTCAACATCGCATTATAACCCAACGAGCGGGTCGATTGCACCAGACCCTTGCCGAAACTGCGTTGTCCGAGCAGTACGGCACGATCGAGATCTTGCAGCGCTCCGGCCACGATCTCCGAGGCCGAGGCCGAATTGCCATTGATGAGAATCACCAACGGCAGGTCGGCAAACTCCGGATCGGATGTCGTGCTGAAACTCTGGCGCGACTCCTCGGTACGTCCCTTCGTACTCACCACCTCGGTACCTTTGGGGACAAAGAGCGAAAGGATCTTCACGGCCTCCTGCAAAATACCGCCTCCATTGGAGCGATAGTCGAGAATCAGCCCTTTCAACGTCTGTTCGCCACGCAACCGTTCGATGGCATGGCGCACCTCCTCGTAGCACCCTTCGGTGAAGTCGCTGTGTCGGATATAGCCGATACCCTCGGCCACCCATCCGGCATAGGGAACTCCCGGGATAGCGATTCGTTCGCGGCGGATGGTTGCGGTTTGTCGCGTGCCATCGAGGTGTTCGACCGTCACCTCCACTTTGCTCCCGGGTTCGCCTTTGAGCAGCGACGAAACCCGTTCGGTGGTATAGCCTTTGGCATCTTTGCCATCGATGGCGACAATGCGGTCACCGATCTTCAAGCCGGCACGATCGGCAGGCGAATTCTGGTAAGGCTGGGCGATGCGCACATAGTCCTCTTTTTGGCGGATCAACGAACCGATACCCCCGTATTTGCCGGTTGTGAGCATCTCAAACTCCGACATCCGTTTTTCGGGAATATATTCGGTATAGGGGTCGAGGTCGTTCACCATGCCATCGGCAGCCCGCTCGGCCAAACGATCGGGATCGATGGGATCGACATACCCGAGCGACAACTCGCGCATCATGTTGATCACGATCTCCATATTGCGACCCAGCCCGAAATCGTTGGGCTTGGCAAAGACAAAAGCCGCCACAACAACAGCTCCCGCCAATACCGCAAGCGAGTAACGTATTTTATTATTCTTGATCGTCATATCTTTTCTTCATGCGTATATAGGAGTCCAACCGATATTCGGCACGTGCCACACCACGCCGATTGCCATCGAGCAGGATCCATTGTCCATATTGCGAAACTTTGATCTCGTCTTCGTAGAGCATCATTAGGCGACGCAAAAAACCTTTGGCACGAAAAGTCATCTCTCCATCCTGCTCGTTGCAGAGTTCAAATCCGGAGTTTTCGAAAGCCGTGAGGATCTGCGCACGGTTCTCCTCGACATCGCCCTCAACCTTTCGCGAGACGAAACCAAAACGAGGGTAGAGCAACGACAGCACCACGATTGCCACCGGCAACAGCATGCCGCGAGGGGTACTGAACAACACGCCGAGGGTCTGCTCGAAGGTAAGCTGGGCAAATCCCGTCATCAAATTCAACCCCATGATCACCAAAGAGAAAACGCACAATGCGCAGAAATATTTTACGGAACGAATCAGATACATAATGCTAAACGATGATTAAAATTTTGGTACTATATGGTTATAATTTGATTATCAACAAACACTGCGAAACGAGTCTTATACCTTCCAACCACAAAAATATAAATCCAACTCACCCCCCCCCACTCGGGATCAATCGGCCGCCAAAGAGTCTGCCACCTCCTGCATCAACCACTTCGGAGTCGATGTCGCCCCACAGATTCCCACCGTTGCAGCCCCTTCCAGCCATGCGGGATCGACCTCCGAGGCCTCCTCGACCTGATAACTGCGGGGATTTTCTCGCCGGCACACCTCGAACAGCACCTTGCCGTTGGAGGATTTTCGACCCGAAACAAAGAGTATCACATCGTATCGTCGGGCAAAATCGGCCAAATGCTCTTCGCGCCCCGACACCTGTCGGCAGATGGTATCATCGAGCCATACGGCCTCCGGATTTACAGCCCGTCGGCGCATCTCCGCGCCCAGCGTCTCGAACAGCGCAATACTCTGTGTCGTCTGCGACAAGAAATAGATCGGCCGTGAAAAGTCGATCTGTATCAGATCCTGTGCCCCTTCGATCACGATTGTTGGCTCGGCAACCTGTCCCGCAAGTCCCACCACCTCGGCATGTCCTCGTTTGCCGAGGATCACGACCTGACCGCCGATACCGCGCATCTGCTCGTGCGCCTGCACCACACGACGTTGCAGCCGCGCCACCACAGGACAGGTGGCATCGATCACTTCGATACCCAGACGGTGCGCCTCGGCATAGGTGGTCGGGGGCTCGCCATGTGCCCGAATGAAAAGCCGACATCCGTTCAAATGCGGCATATCGGCATGGGTCACCGTGCGAAGTCCGAGCTGTTCGAGTCGTTGCACCTCAACACGGTTATGGACAATATCACCCAACGAATAGACCGTATCTCCCTCGCCGAGCGCCTTTTCGGCCTCGGAGATTGCTCGGACGACACCAAAGCAGAAACCCGATTTATCGTCGATCTCGACCTTCACGACCTCGTTTCGGTTATTGTTATTGTGCCAAGCGATCTTCGAACTTCTCCATAAACCACGCCATTTGTTCATCGACAGTCATATAACTATTGTCCAACACAATGGCATCGTCGGCTTGTCGGAGCGGTGAAATGGCACGGCTCATGTCGGCTTTGTCGCGCTCACGGACATTACGTTCGATCTCTTCGAGCGAAACCTGCTCGCCTTTGGCGGTCAGTTCGTCGTAGCGACGTTTTGCCCGTACGGCCGGATCGGCAGTCATGAAGAGTTTCAGCTCCGCATCCGGAAAGACCACGGTACCGATGTCGCGGCCATCCATCACCACGCCGCGACGACGTCCCATCTCTTGTTGCATGGCAACCAACTTGCTCCGCACGGCCGGAATGGCACTCACCCGACTCACACAGTTGCTGACCTCGATGGTGCGGATCTTGCCCTCGACCAGATCGCCATTGACATAGATGTCGCTGGCCTCCCGATCGGGGTTGAAACGGAATGTGATCGAAATATCTGCCAAGAGCCGCACCACGGCCTCTTCATCGACAATACCCGAACGGATTGCACCGTGTTCCAGCGCATAGAGCGTCACGGCGCGATACATGGCTCCGGTATCAATGAAAATATAACCCAACCGAGCCGCAATGGCTTTGGCAAAGGTACTTTTGCCGCACGACGAAAATCCATCGACGGCAATGATGATTTTATGTTTAGTATCCGACATTGGGGAAGATGTCAAAGAAGGTCGATAATATAGTATAAACTCCTAAAATTCCGATAATTAGTCCGGCTACATGATTGATCGTAAGCATATGGCGCGGGCGGAAACGACGCCGAAACAGGTTGATCACACACGCCAGCAATGTCCACCATATCATCGAACCGCCGAGAAATCCCGCTATGGTCAGCACGGCCTGCAAGAAACCGGCAAAGCCGTTGGTGGTCATGTCGCTGCCCGAGATCTCGAAAATGGCGAAAAAGGTCAGAATATAAGGGATCACCATGATAAAATTGGCGATCGTCAATCCGAACATCGAGGCAAAGTCCTGCCACAACGAGGTTTTGCCGGCACGATTGCGACGAATCTGCGGCACGGGATTTTGCGAGAAGATATAAACCCCGAAAACCACGACGCAGATACCGGCCACAACCCGCAACAAGGTGTCGTACTGCTCGATCTGCGCTTGAAGGATCGAGTAGAAGAAGAGTGCCGCCATCGCCATAAAGGTATCGGCACAAGCCACGCCCAATCCCGAAATAATTCCCGAACGACGACTCTTTGAGAGTGTGCGTTGGATGCACAATACCGCCACAGGGCCGACAGTGATCGACGCTGCAACCCCTACGCAGATGCCACGAAACAGCACATCTAAGAATCCGAATCCCATTTTTATTTTTACTGCAATTTTTTAGGAGACAAAGTTACGAAAAAAGGTTCGATATTTACGAACGATACAACAAAAAAGCGACTTGGCCGGTGTCGAAAATGGCGCGGATGTTGATAAAATATCGAAAACTTTGATTCTCATCGCGCAAAACGATGGATTCGAATAAATATCTTTGTTGCAAAGAAAATGTCAAACACCATGACAGAAATGGAACAATACGGAATTGATGTCTCTCTCTGCGAGGAGGTTGCACAAGGTCACTACTCGAATCTGG
>CAZGPA010000007.1:0-70422 GCA_964527525.1 uncultured Alistipes sp.
CTTTTTCGGGCTTCGCAAGCCTTGAAATCCCTCTTGTTATACAACTTCTACGAAAAGAGACTGTCGCAACACTACTTGTTGGACAGTCTCATAAAGAGAGAATTATTCGGTATAAACATCAACTTCTACTAAGCTATAATAATAGTAGTATGTACCCGAAATCTCGCTGAGACGAATGTAACGTGCTTTTGTAGGAACAATCAACACAGCGGTCTGATATCCATCGTTACTTTCAAGGTGCAAGTGTTCAGTTGCGTTGGCCACACCCATAGAGCTCCATGTTGTTCCGTTGGTACTGAGTTCGATCTTGAACGAATTTAGTCGATAAGACGAAGCATAGTATGCGAACATTGTACAAAGACGAATTGACCTAACATTGATTTCTTGCCCACAATCAATCTCTATGGTGTCGTATTCTTTATAAACATAATTAGCTTGGTTATCCCAAAGATTGTTGTTGAACAAATAATCGCTCATGTCATAATTATTTTGTGTTGTAGCGGTAGCTGTCCAACCGGAGTAGTCGGAAACCTCGGTGCCCACAGGACCTGTGGCATTGGCCAAAATGTTGTTGTGCTCTACGGCAACTTTAACGTATGCCACACCACCAATCGGTGCGGTCGAGAGACCCGCAGCCTCCAAACGCAACGGGATAAGATAGCCGTTTTCGTCGTTGAACTTGGTCAGGTCGCCTGTCAAACCAATCGTGATGTCGCTCGATTTGTAGGCATTGGGCTCGATCGTAGCCGGAACACCCGTGATCGAAACATTCTCTGCCGGCAGAGCCTTATACGAAGTGCCGTTTGCTGCGTTGTAAGCATCGATCAGCGAATCGTCTTGCGTGAGACTAACGGTATAACCACCGTCGGTCGGCGTGTTGGTCATGGCTTGGATTGTACCTCCTGTTACCGATCCTACGGCCGATCCATCGGGTGCTAATATGATCTTGCCATTCAAATCATACGACGGAGTATAAACTATCGGAATATTCTCGGTCTGCATGATGTTGAGACTGTAAACACGTCTGTAAGACGACGAAGTACTATACGGAGTGATCACCAATTTGAGGTAGCGTACCGTAATCGGCTCGAAGAATGCGATACCAATCGGAGGATAATATTCGCCATTATCGTAATACATATTCGAGTAGTTGGCATCTCCCACCTTGTCGTAAACTACGCCATCGGTCGATGTCCACACCTCGATTTGGCGGTAGGCATAAAAGTAGGCCGTAAGCGTGATTCCGGCGAAAGTGTACTCTTTGCCCATGTCAACGAGCATCTCGGCGTTCTGCGACGATGTCAAAGAAACATAGCTGCCACCGTTAAAGATGCTGTTGCCAATGTTGGAGGTCCAACCCGATTGATCGGCAACTGGAAAACCTACCAACTCCTCCTGCGAAGTGATGGGGCGAATCTTCGTGAACTCTTTCTTGTGGAGATCGAACTCGATTTTATTCTGCTCTTGGGCAGAAGCGATACCCGTAACTTGGGCAATCGAGAAACGGATCTTCCAATCGGCAGCCTCTTGGATGCTGGTGGCAAACGACCAGTCGGTGATTGTTACTGCTTGATCGGCACTTATGGAGCCGGCAGGAATGGTCACCTCATCGTCGAAGGCGAAGATGTTGGGGTCGATGCCCTCACCCTCGACTTCGAGGGCGAGTTTCACCTTCACCGCATTGGAAACGGGTTTCGTCAACTTGACATTAACCGGCATGGTCAACTCCGATTTGTTGAAGATGCCCAACGGACAGTGAATGGCCGTCATCGAACTCTCTGCCTGATCGATATAGGCGAGCGGCTCATAATAGTAGGGCAGTTTTTCCTCGGTATCGGGGTCCTCGCAACTTGCGAATGTTACCAGCGATACACTGAGAAGAAGTGCGTATTTCAAAAACTTTTTCATGTTCTTTCTTGGTTTTAATTCATCCGCAAAAATTACTTCTTATTGGGATTGGTGAAATCCACCACCTCGCTCGACCATGTCGGCTCGTAGTTACAGCTCAGGTCACGACCGTTGCCGGTAGCATCGTGGTAAACTTTACCCTCACCCTCGTCGAGTTTCCAGTAACCGAACAATCCGTCGGACGTGGGCGATACCTGACGCGACATGGCGTCTTGGATTGCGTTGGCCGAGAGGGCTTTCTTCCAGAAACGGATCTGAGCCATTTGGGCATTGGCGTGGAAGTAAGAACCCGACGAGCAGAGTTGGAGTCCTTCGATTACATAGTCGTTACCCGAGATCTCCATCGAGCTATCCTCTACACCGTTGATATACATCGTACATTTGCCGTTACCGCAAACGAATGCCACGTGATACCATGTGTTGGTCGAGAAGGCCTGGTTACTGTTGAACTGCGAACCGTAGGTCTTGATCTGCAACTTGTTGTAAGCAACGTCGGCATCACCGAAACGGATGTAGATCTCAGTACCCTTCGAAACACTGACGTTGAAGATTGCTTGGTTGTTGATCGAGAACGAGCTCATCCATACCCAACCTTCGAGTGTCCACTCGGTGGTGGTAATGCCCCAAGAACCGGAGCTTGCCGGCATGGTATTGGCGTCCATCATCGGTACAACCTGACGCAACGGCGTGGTGAGTGCGAAGAAGATGCGGCTTGTAGCCTGCGTTACGGTTACAGGAGAGCAGTCGCAAACATCCGTGATGCGCAGCGGAATGCAATAAGCCTCGCCGCTATCGGTCGGGAACTCCTGAATCGTGATGTTGATGGCCTCCGACGAAACCGCTCCGGCAGGAATGGTTGTCGTGCCTTCGAATGAGAGGTACTCGGCCGGCAGGGCAACATAATTGGTGCCGTTGCGGTCGTTGTACTCATTGAGAAGCGATGCATCGGTATCTACCGTAACGGTGATATCTTGATCCAGCGGTTGAGCCAGACGAACATGGATCGCAGTTGTGGTCGTGCCGAGTACAGTGATCGTCTCGGTCTGCTGGGTAAATTTGTCGGCCGGAGCTGCCTCGCTGATGTAGATGCGGTTTTCGATGGGTTGATTATCCGCATTCTCACAACCGGCGAACGCCATGAGAGCAACACCGAGAGCCGAAGCCTTTATGATTTGATTGAATTTCATAATCTGTCAAGTCTTTGGTTATTTGATAACAGGATTCAGGATACCCATAGCCTCGCGCAGGTATTTATAGTCGGTGTCGAAACCGATACGATAGGCACCGATACCACCAATCTTAACATCTACACCCGGATAGGAGTAAAGTGCATAGCCTTTGAGCTGGTTGACTCTTGTACCGTTGTCGAGAGAGAAAGTAGGACCACCGGTCGAGCCGTACGACTCGAAGTTGGAGGTCAAGATCGTCATGCCGACAACCTGTTCGGGGGTCAATACGTCTTTGAAGTTATAGATCAAACCGTTGATACGGCCGTCGATAGAACTTTCGCTGCTATCGTAGTAGGCCTGCAAGATGAAGTAGTTGAGCAACAGACCATCTTGCGGATTCAGCGTAGCAGGCTCACCATCGACGCAGAGCATCTTGCGCGTACCCGATTTCGGGCCCAGATACTTCGAAAGCTCGTCGAGCAAAATCGACAGATGATCGGGGTAGCTGGCGAGGTTACCGTGGTGACCGTAGTTAGGCTCCAAGTCGAGGTCGAAACCGTCCCAATTGTATTTGGCAATGGTGTCGAGCAACGAGTGTGCATATTTGCGGATCGCCTTGTCTTTGGCAATCTCGATCTGCTCGCTGTCCGAAACGCGTTGTCCCTCCTCGTCGAATACAACATCGTTGTACCAACCCCAGAAAGCTGCCAAAGCATCAGACTCGCTGTAATAATGTTTGCCATCAACCACATAAGCCGAAGTGGTGATCGGATTGTTCTCCGAGTCAAGTTGCGGTTCGCCGGTTTCGGGATCCAAAACGGGAACTTGCTGTGCCTGACGAATATGAGCAGGTGTAGTTTGAGCTCCGATATTATCGACGATGAAGCACATGAGTACACGGGTGCCTTTGATCGTCTGAACCTTGCGCAGGTCCTCTTTCTTTTCGTCGCTCAGACCGTACCAGTTACCCCACATCGACACGAAGTCCATCGAGTCGGGCAAACCCATCAACTGAGAGGTCATCTTCGTACCAACACCGGTCCAGTCGCTGAACCAACCGAAGGCAACGGGATGTTTCTCGGCCTTGTAGGCACGGAGGTTAGCATAATATTTTTCGCCGTGGTTTGCATCCGTCATGTTCGGATCGTATTTCAAAGCCTCGGTCTCCGTCCAGTCGCTGCAACGGATGAAGGCGGGAATGGTCAGCACGGCAACGAGCAAAATATTGATCAGTCGTTTCATTGTTTGTCTCTTGTTAGCTGATTATTAATATTTGCTTCCCGATTTCAGTGCCCACCAGAGATCGGTGTTGTCGCTGTCGGTACCGTTGGAAAGCATCTGTACGGCAGCCGTTACGTTTGCACGATTGTTCGAATACTCGTCGATCGAGAAACGCAGACGACGTTGGCCTCGCTCGTTTGTACAACCTTGTGTCGAGAGGTTGTTTTTCGGCGGGAAGAGGTAGGGATAACCCGTACGACGGAAGTCGCTCCATCCCTCCAAACCGTTGGGATAGCCGGCAATCCACTTTTGGGTGATGATACGTTCGAGTTTCTTTTCGTCGGTAGCACTTTCGTCCCAAGCGATCGTGATGGTTGATTGGTTGGCGATGCTGTTCGAAGAGTTAACTGCGTCGGTATAGTCGGCAGGGGTCGAAGTATTGTCGGCCAAATAGGCGTCAGCACCCGTAGCTCCCCACTCCTCGAACGAAAGGCGTACGCCCTGCTCGTAGAGATCCTGAGCTGTGCCACCCATGTTCCAACCCTTCAAAGCACCCTCGGCACGCAGGAATGCAGCCTCGGCAGCCAGCATGACGGGCATCGGGGCAGTTTTGCCGTTCGACTCCTCGTAGATCAGACCCGAGTAGTTGATATAGTCGTTCTTAACCATACCCTGAATACCCGAGCGGACACCCATATAGGGATCGCTACCCTCGGCAGCAGTCTGTGCCGTGAAGTATTTCTCGCGACGCGGGTCGTTGTAACCGTTCATATAGGAAACGATCGATGCGTTGGCTTTTGCCTCACCGCCCCAGCCGGCCGAGATCTGATAGTAACCGTTGGGATAACGTCCGTTCAGCAGGTCGTAAGCACTGTCGCTTGTCGATGTCATCACACCGCCGGCAACAGCCTCCTCGGCTTTCTGACGAGCATATTCGGGATCGGCATTGCTGATACGCATGGCCATACGCAGTTTGAGTGTGTTGGCAAATTTGAGCCATTTGCTGTTGTCGCCACCATATACGCGATCGACATCCTCCAACGGACGCGAGGTCGAAGTTACGGCCGACTGAATCTCAACGATTGCGGCATCGAGATCATCGAACATGGCTTTCCATGCATCCTCTTCGTTGTCGTAAGGTACATAGAACTGACCGGCAGCAATTTGCGAGTAGGTCAACGGACCCTGCAACGAGGCTACCATCTGCATCGTGTAAACACGGAGCAACTGAGCCATTTGGTAGTAGTAACCTTGATTCTCGGTAAGACGAGAAACTTCGAACCACGCGGTGTAGAAGTGCTCATAATACCAATCGACGGTCCATTTATTCCAATCGTCATCAACGCTGTAAGTTGAGAAGAGCGTGTTGCGGCTCCATGAGTGGGGAGCTGTAACATAGCCGCCGAAGCAGGCCCAGAACGTATTGTTACGCTGGCAGGGGTTCTCCTCGGGAGATGCCAGACAGTCGATCATTGCCGGAAAGAAACTTGTCACGGGCAACGTCGCGGGCTCGTAGGGATTGGTGTTGAACTTCTCGAAGCCGCTTGTACAGCCGACAACCGTGCTCAACAGGGCAATACCCGAAATATATTTCAATATTTTGTTCATAACTCGGTGTTGGTTTAGAATTGAAGTTTGACGTTGAAACCGATGTTTCGTGTACTCGGCAACATGAAGGAGTCGAAACCTTGATAGTAGTTCGAGGATACCTCTCCCGAAACCTCAGGATCGAACGGAGCCTTGCAGTAAATCATCCAAAGGTTCTTGGCCACGAAACCTACGCTCATCTTGACCTTGTTGCGGAACCACTTGGCCGGAAGCGTATAGTTGAGGGTCAACTCCGAAAGACGTACGTTGGTAGCGTCATAAGTATAGTAAGCGGCATTACCTGCGATCGTCGAGAGATATTTCTCCGCCGAGACGGTTCCCTGATTGATCTTCATACCACCCTTGTCGCGTAAGTCAGCCGAACGCTGCGATACACCATATTGGTCGAGGTACGACTCTGTGGCACTCATTACGATACCGCCCAAGCGGGCTGCTACCGTGAAACCGAGGTCGATACCTTTCCAACCGAAGTGGGTATTCCAACCCATGTTGGCTTTCGGGAAGATCGAGCCGAGGAATGTCTCCTTCTGCTCAACGGCAAGACCGCCGGCTGGATCGTCGTAGATGTAACCGTTGAAGTCGCGTTTGAGCAGGTGCTGGGCGTATACGTCACCCATCGTGCCGCCTACCTCCAAGCGAACTTTTGCGTCCAAACCGCCGTAGCTACCCATGTCGAGGTTCACGGTGGACATATCTACCAACTCGCCGGTGAAGGGGTTCATCACGTTGTCAACCAACGTTACAACCTCGTTCTCGTTCCATGTCAGTGTGTAGTTTGTCGAGAAGGTGAAATCACCCCATTTGTTGTTGTAACCCAACGACATCTCGATACCTTGGTTCATGATGTCACCGCTCTGTACGGGAACACTCGAATAACCGGCACCCTGCGGAAGAGCAGCAAAGAAAGTTTGGTTGTAGGTGTGCGAACGGTAGTAGGTCAAGTCGATGTTGACATGATTCCACAGACGGGCGTTCATACCTACCTCCCACGACTTCGTGCGCTCGGGTTTCAGGTCGAGGTTGGGATAAGTGGTCGAGGTGGACCAGCTCTTCGACTCGCCATCGAACGGATAGGAGATCGTGGTCATGAAACGATCGTAGGAGTTACCTACCTCGGTGTACGATCCGCGAACTTTGAGGAACGACAACCACTTGGGAGCGTTGAACATGTTCGAGAGTACGGCCGAAAGACCTACCGAAGGATAGAAGAATGAAGTGTAGTTTGAGAATGCCAACTGCGACTCCCAGTCGTTACGGCCGGTGAGCGTCAGGTAAAGCATCGACTTCCAACCTACCTCAATGTTGGCGAAGATAGCCTGTGCCTGATCGTGATAACCCGACTGTGTGGGCTTGAACTTCGTGCTCCAATCCAAGTTGTGGATAGCGAAGAGGTTGGGGATGATGAGTTGGCCATTGTAACCGATCTGCTCGTATTTGGTGTCATCGAGCGATGCACCGAGGTTGACATTGAGCGTCCAATCCTCGCCGAAAGTCTTGTTTACCGTGGCGATCACGTCAGCGTATGTCGAGTTCGAGTTGGTGCGGATATCGCGGTAGTGACCGGCTTTGCTGGCCCAAAGTTGATCGGTCGATGCTGACAACTTATAGGTAAGACGGTTGTCGTAGTTGTCGATGCGTACACGACCCGTAATATCCAACCAATCGGTGATCTGCCATTTCAACGAGGCGTTAGCCATGTAACGTTTCTTCTCGTTCTCGCGAACTTCGCGGTGCTGTACCCAATAGGGGTTCTGCATACCAACGGCGTTGTTACCATAGGGCCAATAAACCGTATTATAACCCAGAGCAGCGTCGTAGCGTTCGTACATCTGTACCTCCTCGAAGCTTTCACCACGGGGGAAGAGATAGAGACCCGGCAGCGGGTTGTAGTAGATACCCTGCGACATCATGTTGCGGTCCTCCTGCTTAACGAAGTTGGCACCGATATCGAGCGTCAATTTCTCTTTGGCGAAGGTAGCCGTGTTGCGAGCCGTAAAGTTGTAACGGTTGTAACCACTGTTGGGCAGGATACCCGTCGAGTTGGTTGTCGAAGCCGACAAATAGGTTTGGTTACGTTGCGTACCGGTTGACAATGATACGGTGTTGATCAGGTTGGTTCCGGTGTTGAAGAAACCTTTCGGATCGTAGGACGAATTCACTTGGTTACCCCAGCTGACGATCTTGCCTGCGGCGTTGCCGTACTTGCTCTGCATCTCGGGCATCATATATACCTGCGAGAAAGTAGTGCTGTTCGAAACCGTTACAGACGTTTTGTCGGCCGAACCCTTTTTGGTGGTGATCAAAACCACACCGCTGGCTGCGGCATTACCATAGAGGGCAGCCGCCGAAGGACCGGTCAGCATGGTGATCGACTCAATATCGTCGGGGTTGATATCGGCAACACCATCGGTACCGGGCTGGTCAGACATGTTGCTACCGCTAGCCGTGTTCATCATGTTGAACATCGGAATACCATCGATCACATAGAGTGCCAAGTTCGATCCGGTCAACGACTTGGTACCACGCATTACGACACGCGAAGCACCACCGGCGCCATTGGCACCGGCGTTGATCTGCACACCGGCAACTTTACCGACAAGCGAGTTCATGAAGTTGGCATCTTTTGCGGCGGTGAGTTCTTCGGCTTTCACCTGCTGAACGTTGTACGAAAGGGCTTTCTCCGCACGTTTGATACCGAGAGCGGTTACAACAACGGCATCCATCTGCGCCGAGGACTCAACCAATGTGATGTCGATTTGAGTCTGTCCGGCATAGGGAATCTCTTGTGTTTCGTAACCGATGAAAGATACGACGATTACATCACCTTGTTTTACTTTGTTCAAGGCGAACGATCCGTCCGTTGTGGAGGTCGTTCCTGATGTGCCGCTTTTTGTAACGATTGTGGCACCGATGACTGGACCAAGAGCGTCTTTGACAACGCCTTTAACGGTGACACCCCCCCCCTGTGCATAAGCCTTAGGGGCAGTAAATGCTTCTGCGCCAAAAATTAAAAGTAGCGCGAGACAGCACGTACTCATCAAAGATTTAATCAAGTTGCGCATAATTTAATGCATAAATGTTAGTTTAATGATTTTCATGAATTGCCCGTGCGTAATCGAAGACGAGCGGATGTTGTGTTAGTTGTTGTTTTTGTTTGTTTTTTGGTCGATAGAGTTATTGATTTATTAGTTAAACTTAGTCTAATTATTACATAATATATCATATTGTGCAAAGTTAGTGTTTTTCTGTATTCTTCCAATGCTTTGATTATATTTTTTTATCTTTTTGAGCCATTTTTGCAATAATTTTAATTTTTTGTGCAAAATTATTAGGAATTAGTCATCGTTTTGCTCGGAGATCAGGTCGCGCAGCGGAATTGCCTGAAAAGTCATGTGTGCAACGCTGGCCTCATAAAATATTCCGATGGTTTTCGAGTCGATCATCGAAAGACACGAATATCCCCAGCTATCCTCCTCGTCGAGCATGATTTGGTAGGCCTTCGGCCAACTCTTACCTCCGTCGAGACTTGCTTTGATGGTAATATGGTTGCGGCCTTTGGTCGTGTCGGGATTGGAGAAGAGGAGCAGATCGCGTCCGAGAACATTCGTAGAGGCGGGAACATGCAGCAGACTCGCCATGCAGACAGGTTCGCGCAGGGCACTGCGGTTTGAAACGTGTTCTTCCCATGTGCGCCCCAGATCGCGTGTAATCGATACGGCTCTGCTGCCACCGCGGTTGTCGCGCATGTTGAGCATCAAAACACCCTGTTCGATCTCGGCAACTTGTGCCTCGGTCGTATCCGAACGAGCCGGAGTGTGAATATGCCAAGTCGCGCCGTGATCTTTGCTGTACATGATGCCGGCGTGGGGCAGACGTTGTGCATCGATAAACTGAATGGGGAATACCAATGTCCCGTCCTGCATGGTGATCCCTCGCCCCGGGCCTTGCAGTAGAAAATACCACGATGGATCTTTGACCTGAGCGGTAATGTTGATTGGTTGACTCCATGTGCGACCGTCGTCGTCGCTACGCACAAGCATCAATTGAGCAGTCTCTTCGGGTTTCATGCCGGGCATCGAGTTGAACCATGCACGGCCGTTGCCCATGCCGTGAGTCCATGCGGCAATGATCCATATCGTTCCGGTCTGCTCATCGACAAGGATCGAGGGATCTCCAACACCGTTCTGGGCGTGGGGGAGACCTCCGGTCTGACCAAAGGTCATGGCGATACGCATCGGCTCCCAATGCTGCCCTCCGTCGGTACTGCGGCTGACCCCTATATCGACCTTCTCTTGCAGATCGACACTGCTGTCGTAGCGCACGTCGTAAACTCCCAACAGAGTTCCTTTGCGTGTGGTCACGAGACCCGGGATGCGGTAGGCGGCAACACCGTCGTCACCGGCATGCCGTACCCCGATTCCCATACGTCGTAGGCCGGCATCAGCAGGTCCGGCGATGGTTGTCGGACGGTTGTTGATGTGAGCCTCGGCCAATTCTACGGAGAGTGTCGATGTGAGCGGAGTATTCTTCTCCATCTCAATACTGATCCAAAAGTAATTGGTGCCGGCCAACATGGGCTGTGAGGAGGTGAGTACGACCCGATGTTGGGGACGAGTAACCTCGTTTTGCAGAACCGAATAGGAGTCGATGGCTTTGCGTGTCCATCGGGGGGTGTCGCGCGAAAGGTAGTAAGTCGGGCGAAAATGATCACCCTGTCGTGAGGGTGCCTCTACTCCGGCATAGAAAAGCCGAATGGCGCGAATGTTTTTCGTGTTGGTTTTCGGGTCAAAACGGAGAATCAGCCGGTTGAGGATCTCTCCTTTGCTGGCCGGAACCCGCATTTCGTAAAGTATGTTGTCGGTGCGGTCGATCAGAATCGGGAGTTGCGGTTCCCGAACAAATAGGGTATCGGCAGCACAAATGGGTTGTGCGAAACAGAGAATGAGAAAAGGAATCAGTTTGAACAGTTTCATGGCAGTAGATTCGGATGTCCTAATTTATATTATTATAAGGTATAAAAGAGTAAATAGTGGATCAACTGTCGGAATCAACCAAAAAACGAAAGCCTCCTTTTGATGTGGTTAAAGGGGGCTTTCGTTTGACAATGGATCTCTTCTCTCCTGTTTAGAAAATCCCCAAATTGTGGATAAAAAACAGCAACAGTACTGCCGGACAGAAGTAGCGCAGCAGAATGAGGAAGAGTTTGTAGATGCGGAATTTTAATGCGCCATCGTTGGTAATCTGAGCTTTGAGAACCTGCTGGTCGAGTTTCCAGCCGACAAATATGCAGGTAAGCATACCGCCTACGGGCAACATGATATTGGCTGTAAGGTAATCCAGAGCATCGAAAAGATTCAGATTGCAGATCTTGAAATCGTTCCAAATACCCAACGACAACGAAGCGAAGCAGGCCAAAACGGCCGTACTCAGCGTGGTGAGCCAAGCGGCTGTCTTACGGCTTATATGCCACTCCTCGTGGAGGTAGGCAGTGATGACTTCGTGCAACGAAATGGTGGAGGTGAGGGCTGCGATCACTAAAAGCAGGAAGAAGATCGTGGACCATACCATGCTTAATGGCAACCCGTTGAAAATACTCGGCAGAGTAATGAAGACCAACGAGGGACCGGAAGTAGGTTCAATGCCGACGCTGAATACCGCGGGAAAGATCATGACTCCGGCCAGTACGGCTACCGAGGTGTCGAGAATCGTGACATTGAGAGCCGTGTGTCGCAAGCTGGTGTCAGGTTTGAAATACGAAGCATAGGTAACCATCGTTCCCAAGCCGATCGAGAGTGAGAAGAAAGCTTGTCCGAGTGCGACAAGGAAGGTCGAGGGGGTGACTTTCGAGAAGTCGGGTGTGAAGAAGAATTTCAATCCTTCGCCTCCTCCGGGCATCAGCAATGAGTGAATCGACAGAATGATCAGAATGAGGAACAAGAGCGGCATAAGCAGTTTGGCTGAACGCTCGATTCCCTTTTGTACACCCAATGCGATGATGATGTGTGTGGCAAGTGCAAAGAGACAGGTGTAAATCAGAGGTTTCCACGGGTCGGTAATAAAGTTGTTGAAAACCGACTTATACTCTTCGGCTCTACTCATCTTGGCAAATTCACCCATTGCGGAGTGGATCATATATTCGGCAGTCCATCCTGCCACTACGAAATAGAATCCGAGAATCAAGAAAGCCGCCAATACTCCGTTGTATCCCAAGAAACTCCACCGAGGATTCAACGAGCGGAATGCTCCAACGGCATTGAGACGTGTGGCTCGCCCTACGGAAAATTCGGCAATCATCAAGGGCAATCCCATCAGCACGACACAGCAGATGTAGATGACGAGAAATGCTCCACCTCCATTATCGCCGGCGACATACGGAAAACGCCAGATATTTCCTAAACCTACGGAACTGCCTGCTGCCACCAGTACGGCACTCAATTTACCGCCAAATGTGACGCGTTTTTGTAAATTGTCTTTCATAATCTAACCTAATCCTATTTTTCGAGCACGACGCTCACCTTCTCCAACTTGCCTCCCAAAGGCGGAGCCAATTTCGACACCGTGCAGACGATGTGGCTGATTTGCGGGAACGCTTTGTAGAGAGCCTCGATGATGTTCATTGCCACTCGTTCGATGGTTCGTTGGGTGACAGCCATTTGCTCCCGAACAACCTCGTAGGCTGTCAAGTAGTTGACGGCCAATTCTACGCTATCATCGTCGGCGACACGTCCCAATTCGGTTGTGATCTCTAAATCGACCGTAAAACGGTTGCCCACTTTGCGTTCGAGCTCATAACATCCGTGCAGGGCGCGGAACTCCATACGTTCGAGACGGATACGGTACTCCATAAACAACGCTCTATTCTGCGATTACGAGATAGTAGTTCTTCTTACCGCGTTGTACGAGGAGATATTTGCCGGCGATCAGATCAGCATCGGTGACGAGCTGCATCGGATCGGCAACCTTCTCTTTGTTGAGCGAAACTCCACCTCCTTGGATCAGCTTGCGGCATTCGCCTTTCGATGCGAAGATCTGCGTCTTCTCGGCGCAAAGGTCAACCATCGGGCAGCCCAATGCTGCACGCTCGATGCGGAATTGAGGGACTCCTTCGAAGACCTGCAACAGCGTTTGTTCGTCGAGTTTTTTCAGCGCCTCGGAAGTTGCTCCGCCAAAGAGGATTTGCGAAGCCTCTACGGCTTTCTCGTACTCCTCACGCGAGTGGATCATGGTGGTAATCTCCTCGGCCAAACGCTTTTGGAGCAGACGCAGGTGGGGGGCGGCTTGGTGCTCGGTGATCAACGATTCGATGGTTTCGCGATCGAGCAGGGTGAAAATCTTGATATAACGCTCTGCGTCTTCGTCGCTGACATTCAGCCAGAATTGGTAGAATTTGTAGGGCGATGTGTAGCGCGGGTCAAGCCATACGTTGCCGCTCTCGGTTTTGCCGAACTTCGTGCCGTCGGCTTTGGTGATCAAGGGGCAGGTGATGGCATAGGCCTCTCCTCCGAGTTTGCGACGAATCAACTCTGTGCCGGTGGTGATGTTTCCCCATTGGTCGGCACCTCCGAGTTGGATGCGGCAATTCATCGTTTGGTAGAGATGCAGGAAGTCGTAGCCCTGTACGAGTTGATAGGTGAACTCGGTAAACGACATGCCGTCACCTTCGCCGTTGAAACGTTTTTTTACCGAATCTTTGGCCATCATGTAGTTGACGGTGATCAACTTGCCGATATCGCGGATAAAATCGAGGAATGAGAACTCCTTCATCCAGTCGTAGTTGTTGACCATGACGGCAGCATTCGGGGCATCGGACTCGAAGTCGAGGAGCTTGGCCAATTGGCGTTTGATGGCCTCTTGGTTGTGGCGCAGAGTTGCCTCGTCGAGGAGATTACGCTCCTGTGATTTTCCCGAAGGATCACCGATCATACCCGTAGCTCCTCCTACGAGTGCCAACGGTCGGTGACCGCAAAGTTGAAAATGTTTGAGGATCATGACACCTACAAGGTGGCCGATATGCAGAGAGTCGGCTGTGGGATCGATTCCCAAGTAGGCCGTGGTCATCTCCTTTTCGAGTTGTTCTTTGGCTCCGGGCATGATCGTGTGGATCATCCCACGCCATTCGAGTTCTTCGATGAAATTTTTGATTGCCATAGTTATTTTTGTTTGTTGTTGTCGGATTGTGATTCTATTCTACTTCGAGGTCGAGAGCTTTACATAGCTCGTTGACCAGCGGATTTTTGTCGGTGATGTATTTGATGCGGTCTTCCAATTTTATGGGGCGGCTGGCTCGGATCTCTTCGTTGACCGTTACCTCCAATTGAATTGTCCCTGATACCTCGGCGAGTTCGGTGATGCGCAACAAAATCGCTGTTTGATTGCGTAGAATCTCTTCGCGAAGCTCTTGGGTCGGCACTTTTAGGCGTATCTCATTGTTAACAACCTCCATTTGCTCGAATGCAGGTACAAAACGAGGCCTCTTCTGTTGCATGAGTCGGAGAATGGCCGGATGTGCAGCTTTGATCTTTTTCTCGCAATCGGGATCAATCTCTGAGGAGGAGGTTTTTGCGCTCGTCTCATCTTGGGTTGGAGCCGGAGTACTACGATCGGTTTCGGTTGCTGTGACGAGTAACTCTGTGAGCGAAGTGCCGGAGATCATCGATTGCCGTGCCGGTTGTGCCGGACTCTCTGCGGGAGTTGTCACAGGCTGGCTGCTCGGAGTGGGCGGTGTCGCAACCTCAGCTGTTGGCGTTGCGGAGCTACCCTTTGTCGATGGTATCTGCGGACTCTCCTCTTGGGACTTCGTACGCTCTGTTGTCGGGCTCTTGGAGACCACCTGACTGGTTGTCGGTTGGGGAGATAGTGTCGGCAGCGAGTAGGTTTCACCCCCGATCAGTGTGTCATTTTTTTTTTCGCCGAGCCTTGCAATTTTCATCAGGCCCAACTCCACAAGCAAACGACGATTGGAAGATTGTCGGATCTTGCCATCGAGTTCGGTTAGGATACTAATGGCTCCGAACAGAAATTCGGCATCGCAAATCTGGGCTTGTGCCTGATAACGTTCGAGCAACGTGCCGGTCATCTCGATCAGACTCAATGTGTCGGGGCGTTTGGCCATCAGCAGGTCGCGCATGTGGCGATTCAGACCGGCCATGAAAAGCTGGTCGGCAAAACCTTTCGACAACACCGAATCAAATGCCACAAGAGCCTCGGCATAACGTCCCGAGACCAGCAGATCCGTGATGTTGAAATAGGTGTCGTAATCGAGTACGTTGAGCGTGCGGGCGACGTTGCGGTAGTCGAGCGTTGTGCCACAGAACGATACCGCCTTGTCGAACATCGAAAGGGCGTCGCGCATACCGCCATCTGCCTTTTGTGCTATGAGGTTCAGCGACTCTTCATCGGCCGATATCCCCTCTTGGGCGGCGATGTATTTCAAATATTCAACCCCGTCCTCGACCCGAATACGGTTGAAATCATAGATCTGACACCGCGAGAGGATCGTCGGTATGATTTTGTGTTTCTCGGTGGTGGCGAGGATGAAGATGGCGTGTGCGGGTGGCTCTTCGAGAGTTTTCAAGAAGGCATTGAATGCCGCGGCCGAGAGCATGTGTACCTCGTCGATGATGAAGACCGAATAACGTCCGATCTGCGGGATGATACGCACCTGCTCGATCAGCGTGCGGATATCCTCCACCGAGTTGTTGGAGGCGGCATCCAATTCGTGAATGTTGAGTGAACGCCCTTCGTTGAATGCACGGCACGATTCACATTCGTTGCAAGCCTCTGCTCCATTGGGGGCAAAACAGTTGATAGCTTTGGCAAAGATGCGGGCGCAAGTGGTTTTACCCACACCGCGAGGGCCGCAGAAGAGGTAGGCATGGGCCAACTGTCCACGTTCGATGGCATTGCGAAGCGTGGAGGTGATGTGCTTCTGTCCAACAACCGAGGCAAAGGTTGCCGGACGGTATTTGCGTGCGCTGACGATAAAATCACTCATAATAGCGCAAAGATACCTATTAAGAATCAAAAATTAAAATTAAGAATCAAAAATCGAGAAATATTTCGGTCAATATGGCGTATGATGGCGGAAAACGGGTGACAAAGAGCGCCAAAAAAGCAGAAACAGATGACAAAAGATGACGCTTTGTCGTGGCAATCTGCTGTGGCAAGTCTTTTGTGAAACATGAAATGAAAAACAAAACAAGCAACTATGAATATCAACACATTGACTGTAAAAGCACAGGAAGTGCTGCAAACAGCACTCTCCGTAGCACGGGAGCGTGGACAGCAGGCTGTCGAGCCGCTCCACATTCTTTCGGTCCTCGTGCGCGAGGACGATTCGCTGGCAACTTTCTTGTTGGGACGTGTAGGAGTCAATGTCCGTACATTGCGCGATGAGGTACAACGTGCCGTACAGGCGTTGCCGCGCGTCGAAGGAGGCGGTGAGCAGTTCTTCTCCACGGATTGCTCGAAAATGATCCAGCGAGCCGTGGATTTTACGAAGAAATTCGGAGATCGTTACGCCTCGGTAGAACATTTGCTGCTGGCGGCCGTTGCCGAGCGCGGAACGGCTGCCGATATCCTCAAACGGCAGGGAGCTACCGAAAAAGAACTGATCGAGGCGATCCGTACTTTCCGCAAAGGGGCAACGGTCGATTCGCCGACAGCCTCACAAGAGTTCGATGCGCTGGGGAAATACGCCATCAACCTCAACGAGCAGGCTCGATCGGGTAAACTCGATCCGGTGATCGGCCGCGACGAAGAGATTCGTCGTGTGTTGCAAATCCTCTCGCGACGCACCAAAAACAACCCGATTCTGGTCGGTGAGGCCGGTGTCGGCAAAACGGCTATTGCCGAGGGTATCGCCCGAAGGATTATCGATGGCGATGTCCCCGAAAATCTGAAATCGAAGGTGATCTACTCGCTCGATATGGGAGCTTTGATCGCCGGAGCAAAGTATCAAGGCGAATTCGAGGAGCGTTTGAAAGCCGTGGTGCAGGAGGTCGTGCAGAGCGATGGCGAGATCCTGCTCTTCATCGACGAGATCCATACGTTGGTCGGTGCCGGCAAATCGTCGGGAGCAATGGATGCGGCAAACATCCTGAAACCTGCTTTGGCACGAGGCGAACTGCGGACAATCGGTGCGACGACACTCGACGAGTTCCAAAAATATTTCGAGCAGGACAAGGCCTTGGAGCGTCGTTTCCAAAAAGTGATGGTCGATGAACCGACCGTGGAGGATGCCATCTCGATTCTTCGCGGGTTGAAAGAACGCTACGAAAATCACCATCAAGTCCGCATCAAAGACGAGGCGATTGTGGCGGCCGTCGAGTTCTCTACGCGTTATATCACTTCGCGATTTCTGCCCGACAAAGCGATCGACTTGGTCGATGAGGCGGCTTCGCGCCTGCGTTTGGAGATGAACTCCGTGCCCGAAGAGATCGATACGCTCGACCGTCGGGTACGCCAGTTGGAGATCGAACGCGAGGCAATCCGTCGCGAGAAAGACAAAGAACGTGTCGATCAGCTGACCCAAGAGATCGAAGATCTGAAAGCCAAAGATGCCGCCATGCGGGCCAAGTGGCAGGGGCAGCGCGATTTGCTGAAACATATTCAGGAGAATAAAGATCGTATCGAGCGGCTCAATGTCGAGGCGCGGCAAGCCGAGCGCGAAGGCGATTACGGCAAGGTGGCCGAGATCCGTTACGGCAAGATCCAAGAGGCCGAGAAACAGATCGAAGCACTGAAAGAGGAGTACCGGCTGGCGTCGGCCAACGGTTCGATGATCAAAGAGGAGGTCGATGCACAAGATGTCGCCGAAGTGGTTTCACGCTGGACAGGAATCCCCGTGACACGCATGTTGGCCTCCGAACGTGAAAAGTTGTTACACATGGAGGCCGAACTCCACAAGCGGGTTGTGGGGCAGGAGCAGGCTATTGCGGCCATTTCGGATGCCGTGCGACGGTCACGTGCCGGATTGAACGATCCGCGTAAGCCGATCGGCTCGTTTATCTTCCTCGGCACAACGGGTGTCGGAAAAACCGAGTTGGCCAAAGCGTTGGCCGAGTTCCTCTTCAACGACGACCAGATGATGACCCGTATCGATATGAGCGAGTATCAGGAGCGGCACAGCGTTTCGCGTCTTGTCGGAGCTCCTCCGGGATACGTCGGATACGACGAGGGTGGTCAACTGACCGAGGCCGTGCGACGTAAACCCTACTCGGTCGTGCTGCTCGATGAG
This sequence comes from uncultured Alistipes sp., assembly GCA_964527525.1. Taxonomy (GTDB): domain Bacteria; phylum Bacteroidota; class Bacteroidia; order Bacteroidales; family Rikenellaceae; genus Alistipes. The sequence goes on from CAZGPA010000007.1 coordinate 18,145, forward strand.
ATCGAAAAAGCGCATCCCGACGTCTTCAACATCCTCTTGCAGGTGCTCGACGACGGACGTCTGACCGATAACAAAGGGCGCACGGTGGATTTTCGCAATACGATTATCATCATGACCTCGAACATGGGGTCGCAGATTATTCAGGAGAATTTCGCTGCGGCATTCAACGGGGATCGACTCGCTCCGGAGGTGGTCGAACGTACCCGATTGGCGGTGATCGACCTGCTGAAACAACAACTCAAACCCGAGTTTTTGAACCGTATCGACGAGATTGTGATGTTCGAGCCGCTGACACGTCGTGACATCGAGCGGATTGTGGAGATTCAGTTGGGGATCGTTCGAAAGATGCTTGCCGAGAACGGTATTCGCCTCGAATACACCGACAAAGCTCGTGAGTGGATCGCTTCGGCAGGATACGATCCGTTGTTCGGAGCCCGACCGGTGAAACGAACGATCCAGCGCTATGTGGTCAACGATCTCTCGAAACGAATTTTGGCGGGCGAGGTCGATCGCTCGAAACCGATCGTTATCGACGCTGCGGACGATGGGTTGACCTTTGCCAACTGATCGAAATGGCGTAAATGAGGGCTGCGTTTTTCCCGAAAGCCTTGCTATAAATGGTTTGCAGTCTGCTCAACGAGATGGGCAGACTGCATTTTTTGAAGATCCGATTCATGTTGTTATGCCTTGTTTATAAGCTTCTTGATAAACCGCTTGCATTTGGATAGAAACGAGCGTTTTTTCTTGGGACACAACTGCGCAATGATCCCGAAATTGGTATGATTGTAGAGTTCCCAAAATTCGGCTCGCTGCTTAGGCTCTTTCACACTTCGGATAATCACCGGATTGTATTTGAGGGCTTTGTCCAATGTGGATTTGCAACTATTCAGCCGACTGCTGATGCTGTTGTAATATTCGGCTCCTCGGTCGGTGTTTACCAATATCAGCCCGATACCTCTGTCGTCGTAAAACTTGGGATGGATTTTGTGAACACCCCAATAGTCGGCTATCGAAAGGTCGGCTTCACTTTTTCCTTGTCGTGCCGCACAATGGTAGCATGAGGGGCGGAGGTAGAGATTTCTTAAAAAGCCGCTCATGAAGGGATCATCGTGAAACGGTGTTATCTCGCGGGTAGTTTCTGAATTTTCGGTTGTGGCGAAACAGAATCTGACTCCAAATTTTCGCCAACCGTTTGTTTTGTCTCGGAATGAAATGTCGGTTATTGTCGGCAACGTGCTTGGGGGCACTCCTTCGCGGCCTATGGCGCGAGTCCGCCTATATTCAAGATAATCTTTCCAAACCATCGGGCTGGGAACGCCATGACATACAACCTCTATGGTCAAAAGTTGTGCATACTCTTTACGCAGGTACTTCTTCAAACCGGCGATTTGGCAAGGAGTACCCGAGAACAACACTTTCCGACCTCCGGTGAGAAATCGCTCGGCTTGTTGGTAACACGTTCCGATTGCGCTTTGTACATATTTGCTCCCGCGAAAGGCCGCAAGGCCTTCGATCGTTTCGGTATATGCGTGAACAACACCCCAATCCGTGTCGAACTTTGCGCCGAACACAACCCCGCCTTCCGAAATAATCTGCTCGGCAAGCAGGGTGAAAATTCCGCCCGAAGAGCTTTTTGAGCGAATGTTTTCGTCGGTATTTTTCGCGGCATGGGTGGCTAACGGAAAGTTTGGAGCACTTTGATTGATAACCGGACAGACCTTTTCGCACAAACCGCAATCGATGCAGATTGCGGTATCAACGACGGGATATAAGAACCCTTCGTTGTCTGCCGACAGGCGAATACACTGTTTGGGGCATACTTGGGCACAGGCGCTACATCCGCAGCATGCCGTTTTATCCGTTATAACAATCATACGAACAATCTGTTTGAAGAGACCCCAAAAGTTTGGGAAGGTAAACTTCTGGGGTCAGTACTTGTTATCTTGAATCAGATATTTACTTCTCGGTCGTTTTGGGCTTCGGGTCGTCGAACTTCACAAACTCCTCGTAATCGAATGCCCAATTATCGAACGCGCGTTGCATCGTTCTTCGATAGATGCTGGCTCGCGAGGGAGCATTAAACTCTTTGGTGCGCCGGCGACCTCCGTTGATGATACTTTTTTCGGTGGGGCGATATACGTTCGAATAGTTGCGACCGCCCGGGTAACACCCGATCTTCTCATGCGCATAACGTGGGTCGTTGTAGAATTTCGACCACTTGCACTTCGTGGGGTCGGCAATGGTGTCGAGATTCGGTCCCCACTTGACAGTTGTCGGATTGGGGTGTTTTTTACTCTTTTCGGTGCCGTATTCGTCGTGGATTCCTCCGATGGCGTGGCCTACAAACTCGTGTTGGAGCAATGTGGCAAATCCTCCGTTTTTAGTTTCGCGAGCCGGATTCAGAGCTACAGCGATCGGGGTCTTTACTCCATTATATATCGGACGGCGCGAATACATCATACCCGCAAAAAGACCATTGTTCGTCGAGTTGAAAATCATGCTGATAGATACACGATTTTCGCCCTCCATCGGTAGTGGTCTTCCGCCTGTTGCTTTTTCGATGGCCGTTGCCACGTTTTGCGAACGGAATTGAGCTCCCGAACCTCGGGTTGGGGCCTTTTGCCAATAGCGATACATCGATTTGCGCGGATTGTTGAAAAGGCCGACACCTCGTTCCTCCGAGTGAGCATAGATGAAGAATACGTTGTAGTATTTGCGCAGTTTGTTCATCGGTTCGATGGCAAAAGTCGCTTCGGCAGCCTTCTTGTACCAGTAATCCACGGTTCCGCCTTTGGTGTGGTGCGCGGCATCGAAACCATCACCGATGAAATAGATGTCAATACCCTTTCCTTCGGTGGCTTTTTGGTATTGGTAGCAACTCAGGTGTTCGTGAATCTCGCCAGTGCCATCGACATCGCTGTCGATAAAGAGACGGAAATCGTAATTGGCGCTGCTTGCCGGATAGGGTTTGAAATTGTTGGTGGCAATATCGATCTTCTCCTCGGGTACAGCAAACGATGTCGTTTCGAAATCGTTGTATCGTAGATCGAATTCCGTTGTTTCGATGTAGGTGGTCATCGATTGCGGCAATAGACCGGTCAAATAGTTGTCGGTTTCCGACTCTTTTCCGCCGTTGTTGAGAAGGATGCGCTTGCATCGCGGGAACGCGGCAAAAACATCGGGGAGTGTACCTTTCAGGCAGTTTCTTCGAAGATTGATTTTGGTGATATAACCTTCGTCGTCGCAGGTTATTCCCTGCCATGTGCCGATATCTTCACCCGAAACCCAATTCCTTTTTCGCAACCAGTTGTCTCCGTCGAGCGCATAGTAGAGTGCTTCGAGTGCGCCACGCTGGTCGGGAGTACGCGACAACTTGATCTTCTTGTTATTTGCAAGAGTAAGGGTTACATTGGCTTTTGTTATGCCGATCTCCTTGAACAATCCCGGGTGTTTCCCTTGCTGTACGATGGGTTTGCCCGAAGCGTCAAGCAGTTGGGTATAGGTCTTGCCTTTGTCGAGACTTACTCTCCAACGATTCTCGGCATCGGTGTCGAAAATCGGAGTGGGGGAGGTCAACAACTCAACGGGTTGCTTGTTGCTGTCGGTGAGCCACAGATCTTTCCCGTTGGCACGATATTTCCAATAGAGTTTTTTGCCTTTCCCCTTTTCGATATAAACAATGAGCGAAGCCACTTTATCGGTACTCACAATGTTGTGAGGTTTGGTATTGCCGGCGAGTGTGACATCGTACGATGCGTTCGTGCCGGTTTTTACCTCTGCTGCGAAACCGAATCCCGCAGTCATGGTTTGGAAATCGTGGAGGATTCTTATGTCGTTGTTCAGTTGTGGCTGATTATTGCCGGCAGGTTTATCTGCTGTGCTGTTGTCGGCCAAGCTGCTTCCCGTGGCAAAAAGTGTGGCAATGAATACTGCCGCAAGAATGATATATAGGTATCGTCGCATGGGGTATGCGTGTTGAATGGTTTTGAGATAAATCTGTCCATGAAAAACTTTCCTTGAACGCAACGATTGCAGTTCAAGGAAAGTTTTGTTGATTACTCTTTGTAAGGAGGAATATGTTTTGCCGGCTCATCGAATGCGACAAACTCTTCGTAGTCAAACTGCCAAGCGGTAAAGGCACGTTTCATGATCTCCGAATAGATGCCTTTACGCGAGGGAGCATTGAACCAATAAATACGCTCGCTACTATTGCGCATCATACTTGTTGTGGTCGGGCGATACAGGTTCCCATAGTTCCATGCGCCTGCGTAGCATCCCAACTTCTCATGTGCGTAGCGCGGATCGCTATAAAAATCAGCCCACGGTGATTTGGCAGGATCAGACTCGTAAGTAACATTGTATCTTCTTTCTTTGAGTGTCGAGTTGTACTCGGGATTTGTGAGAGCTTCCGACGAAGCAGTTCCGTATTCGTCCAAAAGTCTTCCCATGGCATGGCCGATAAACTCGTGTTGGAGCAGAGCTGCCGTATTGTCCACCGTGTAGGTAGGATTTATACCCACGGCAATAGGAACATTTACCCCATTGTACACCACATTCTTCGAATATTGCATGCCGCGATACATGCCACTATGTACAGCGGTGTTGACCATCATGCAGATCCAAGCACGATCGGTGGTCGAGAAGGCTCGTCCCTTCGTGGCTCGTTCGATTGTGGTGGCGATACTTTGGGCATTGAAATTACAGTTCGATTGTATTGTCGGGTTCTTTTGCCAGTAGCCGTATATACAGTCGCGAGAGTTGTTGAATAAACCGACTCCGCGCTCGTTCGAGTATCCGTAAACGTAGAAGATGTTGAAATACTCTTTCAGTTTGTCCATCGGGTGGATCCCGAAAGTGGCATCGACAGCAGCATCCAACCAGAAATCCAACGTACCACCCACGGTGTGGTTCTCCTCATTGTATCCATCACCGATAAAGTAGATATCAATACCTTTACCTTTGGAGGCCTTTTGTACTTGAATGCAGGTCTCGTGGCCGTGTTTGGGGCCGGTACCATCGATATCGCAGTTGATGAAGAGACGGAAATCGTAGCTGTCTTCACGTTGCGGATAAACTCTGTAAGTGGAGCTTGCTACGGAGAGTTTCTCTTTGGGAACGTAAAAATCGGTGATGTCGAAGTGGTTGTATTGCAAATAGAAGTTAGTAGTTCCAATGTAGGTGCGCATCGACTGCGGCAATTGGCCGGTCAACTCATTGTCGTTGGCTGTTGCCGAAGAATCGTTGTTGAAACGGATGGTCGTACATTTGGGGAATGCAGCAAAAACATCGGGTAAGGTGCCTTTCAACTTGTTTTTGCGCAGGTCGATCTGGGTAACATATCCTTCGCTGTTGCAAGTGATTCCGTGCCAATTTTCGAGATTCGTGGTCAGTTTCCAACCTGCTTTTGAGACCCAGTTTTCTCCATCGCATGCGTCATAAATCGCTTCAAGCGCACCTTGCTGGTCGGGTTTGCGGAGAATTTCGAGGGGCAGATTGTTAACCAATGTGATGGTGATCTTCTCGCTGTTGCCCTTTATCGACTGGAACAGACCGGTGTGTTTGCCGTTTATTTTGATCTGGTTACCGGCAGCATCCGAAAGTTGGATATAATTTTGGCCTTTATCAAAACTTGCCGACAAATTGCCCTTTGCATCGGTGTTGAAGGTCGGAGCCGATGATTTCAGCAGAGCAACACGTTGGTTGTTGTTCATAAGCCAGCCTTGTGTGCCCTCGAACTCGTATTTCCAATACCACGTTTTATCTTCTTCGTCTTTTTCGGCATAGATAACAAACGAAGGAGTGTCATCCGAGGGCGTAATGGTCACCTCTCCACTGTTGGATAGCGTGATTTTTTTTGCACTCAGATCAAATGTCGGAGCATAACCGAATGTTGCGATTGTCGTATAAATGTCATAGAGAATGGCAGCGTCGCTGGTCAGACGCGGTTGATTGGAGGGACGTACGCTGCCACCTCCACCGCTGCCACCTCCGTCGTCATCACCGGAGCTACACCCAACTGCAAGTGCGAAAATCGTTGCTAATGTGCAGATTTTGGAAAGGATAGATGTTTTCATAAAGTTCGTTGTTTTTATTTGTATGATTACTTGCTATTTTTTTGTGTCAAAATCGGCTTAAAGTTAATAAAAAATATTGAAAAACCGCTTGAATTGCGAAAAAAATGATCAGCAGGCCGGATGAAGAATCCGGTTTATTGCTTCGTAAAAAAGCGGTCGGGGCGGTCTGTGGCGTACCCGATCGCCTTTTGCGGTGATGATATTATACAGGGAGAGCGGCCCCACAAGGCCGCTCTCCGATTTATGGTTACAGGTCTTAATTACAAGATACCCTGCTCTAACATAGCCTGAGCGACTTTCATGAAACCGGCAATGTTTGCGCCTTTCACGTAGTCAACGCTACCGTCGGCTTTTTGACCGAATTTCACGCAAGCCTCGTGGATGCTCTCCATGATGAAGTGGAGTTTCTCGTCAACCTCTTTGCCCGACCACGAAATGTGCATACAGTTCTGCGTCATCTCCAAGCCCGAAGTGGCAACACCACCAGCGTTGACAGCCTTACCGGGAGCGAAGAGGATGCCGGCACTTTGGAAGGTGTGGATAGCCTCCGGCGTACAACCCATGTTCGAAACCTCGGCGCAGCACCATGTGCCGTTAGCAAGCAACTCGGCTGCATCGTCGCCGTTCAACTCGTTCTGGAATGCGCAAGGAAGAGCGATATCGCATTTTACCGACCAAGCCTTCTTGCCGGCAGTGAACTTGGTAGCCTCGGGGAACTTAGTTGCCATATCCTCTACCTTGTTGCGGTTCGAAGCGCGCATTTCGAGCATGTAGTCGATCATCTCTTTGGTGATACCTGCGGGGATCTCGCAAACGCCATCGGGACCCGAGATGGCAACTACTTTACCACCCAACTCGGTGGCTTTTGTGGCGGCACCCCAAGCTACGTTACCGAAGCCCGACAGAGCCACAGTCTTGCCCTTGATGTCTTTGCCGGCCTTAGCCAACATGTGCTCTACGAAATAGAGGGCGCCGAAACCGGTAGCCTCGGGCCGGAGAACCGAACCACCCCAAGTCATACCCTTGCCGGTCAAAACGCCGGTGTGGTACTTGCGAGCGAGTTTCTGGTACATACCGTTGAGGAAGCCGATCTCACGACCACCTACGCCTACGTCTCCGGCAGGAACGTCGGTGTCAACACCGATGTTGTTCCACAGCTCGGTCATGAAGGCTTGGCAGAAACGCATGATTTCAGCGTCGGATTTGCCTACGGGGTCGAAGTCCGAACCACCTTTGGCGCCACCCATAGGCAGCGTCGTCAGTGCGTTCTTGAACGTCTGCTCGAAACCGAGGAATTTCAACATCGAGGGATTCACGGCACGGTGGAAACGCAGACCGCCTTTGTAAGGACCGATTGCGCTGTTGAATTGTACGCGATAACCGAGGTTGGTCTGTACTTCGCCGTTATCATCAACCCACGTTACGCGGAAAGTGAAGATGCGATCCGGCTCAACGATACGCTCTACAATTTTAGCTTTTTCGAATTCGGGGTGTTGGTTGTACACCTCTTCGATCGATTCGAGAACTTCGCGAACAGCCTGTAAGTACTCGCTTTCTCCGGGATGCTTGCGTTCAAGCTCCGTCATTAATTTTTCTACTTGCATGATAGATTTATAAAAAATTTATAAATAAAGGTCGTTATTTTCATACAAATATAGGTAATATTTCTGATAGGTTGTCATAAACTCCAAGAAATTTTTTCGGAAACTTGATTTTTGATGATTATCTCTGTTTTGGAGCAATTATTCGATGAAAAATTGTATCAAAGTTGGGTAAGTTGATGCGAAAATAAGGAAAAATAATTATCTTTGTACGTTATATCGAACCTTAGAACGAATCGAAACGACTGATGACTCCGAAAAAACCGACCAATAATTATATTTTGCAGGAGGTTGTGACCTCTGCGCAAGAGCGCGAATGGCTTGACCTTCCCAAAAAAATCTATGCCGGCAATCGCAATTGGGTGTGCCCGTTGGATGTCGATGTGAAAGAGGTGTTTGACCCCGCGAAAAACGAACTTTTTGCCGATGGTGAGGCCATTCGTTGGGTGGTACGCGATCAGGAGGGGGCGGTTGTCGGTCGTATTGCTGCTTTTTATAATCGCGAGAAAGCAGCCATCGAGGAGTTGCCGACAGGCGGCTGCGGCTTTTTTGAGTCGATCGATGACCAGCAAATTGCCGATATGCTTTTCGATGCCGCGCGCATGTGGTTGGCCAGCCGAGGAATGGAGGCCATGGATGGCCCGATCAATTTCGGCCAGCGGCGCGATTGGTGGGGATTGCTGGTGGAAGGATACGAATTCCAACCTTTGTACAAAAATCCGTATAACCCACCTTATTATAAAGAGCTCTTCGAGAATTACGGATTCAAGAACTATTTCAATCAATACAGTTTTATTTGGCGCACCAATATCACAGAATCGAATGCCCGAATCTTCGATCGTTCGGAGCGACTGCTTGCTGTGCCCGGGTACCACGTCGAGAATATCGACATGAACAACTTGGAGGAGGCTGCCGAGAATTTTAGAATCGTTTATAATAAAGCGTGGGCTCTCTTTTCGGGAGTAAAACCCATGACCTCCGAAGAGGCGTTGCAGATCATGCGGACGATGAAACCCATTATCGATCCGGATATCATCTTTTTTGCCTATTTCAACGAGGAGCCGATCGGATTTTTCATTACCGTTCCCGACCTCAACCGCATCATCGGCCGTTTCAACGGCAAATTCGGATTGTGGCAGAAACTGCGTCTGATGTGGGAACTGAAAGTTCGAAAGAGCTGTGACCGTATCTTCGGTATTATCTTCGGAGTGGCTCCCGAGTTTCATGGCAAAGGTGTCGAGTCGGCGATCATGGCGCGTTATTGGCATTTCATGATGGGCCCTCAAACACGCTATAAGACCCTCGAATTGGCATGGATCGGTGATTTCAATCCGGTAATGAATCGCATGATCGAAAACTATGTTTGCGCCTCTCGACACAAAGTGCACACCACCTATCGTTATCTCTTCGATCGTGAAAGAGAGTTCCATCGCTGTCCGCGATTGGGAGTCAAACGTCGTGAATAAACAAAACACCAAATAACATAAAACTATGAAAACAACCGCTTTTACTAAGTATCATATCGCTGCGGGTGCCAAGATGGCCGAGTTCGCAGGATATAACATGCCGATCGAGTTCTCGGGCATCAACGACGAACACATGACCGTACGCAACGGTGCAGGTGTCTTCGATGTAAGTCACATGGGTGAAATCTGGGTGAAAGGCCCCAAAGCCATCGACCTTTTGCAGCGCATCACCTCCAACGACGTTTCGAAACTCTATGACGGCAAAGTACAATACTCCTGCATACCCAACGGCAAAGGGGGTATCGTGGACGATATTTTGGTTTACCGCATCGATGCCGAGACCTATCTGTTGGTAGTCAATGCTGCCAATGTGGATAAAGATTGGGCACACATTTGCGCCGAGGGTGCCAAGATGGGTATGGAAGCCGGTCATGGTAAAGAGCTTTACAACGCTTCCGACGAGATCTGCCAATTGGCCGTACAAGGTCCTACCGCTATGAAGATCATTCAGAAGATGTGCGACGAGCCGGTTGAGGATATGGAGTACTACACTTTCAAGAAGATGCCGGTGGGTGGTTGCGATGCAATCCTTTCGATCACGGGTTATACCGGTTCGGGTGGTTGCGAGATCTATGTAGCCAACGAGGATGCCGACAAACTTTGGGAGGCTCTGTGGAAAGCCGGCGAGGAGTATGGCCTGAAAAATATCGGTCTCGGTGCTCGTGATACCTTGCGTTTGGAGAAGGGCTTCTGTCTCTACGGCAATGATATCGACGATACAACGTCGCCTCTCGAAGCCGGTTTGGGATGGATCACCAAGTTTGCCGAGGGCAAAGATTTCATCGACCGTGAGGTGTTGGCACAACAGAAAGCCGAGGGTGTTACCCGCAAGTTGGTAGGTCTGAAAATGATCGATCGCGGTATTCCGCGTCACGGCTATGCAGTTGCTTCGCTCGATGGTACGGAGATCGGTCACGTTACGTCGGGTACGATGTCGCCCTGCTTGAAGATCGGTGTTGCTATGGGTTATGTGGCTGCCGAATATGCCAAAGTAGGAACAGAGGTTGCTGTGGTCATCCGCGAGAAACTCGTGAAGGCCGAGGTGGTAAAAGTACCTTTCGTTTAATAAATTGTCGGATAGCGACATTGGACGGCCATCCATTGGGTGGCCGTCTTTTGAATGGAAATAAATTACTAAATAAGGTGTGTTATGAGATCCCGATTAATTCTTTTGGCTATGCTTTTGATGTTGGGTAGCATAGCTTGCTCTCTGATGCCGCAAGATTATGTGGAGCAAGCCAATTGCGGATTGGATATGAAGATGGTTTATGTTGAGGGAGGAGAGTTTCAAATGGGTGCGACTTCGGAACAGAGCGGAGAGGCATTCAATGACGAATCTCCCGTCCATAATGTACAACTCGACTCATTGTTATATTGGAGAGTGCGAGGTAACCCAAGCACAATGGCAGAAGATTATGGGTACAACCATCTATCAACAGCGAGATAAAGCAAATACAAGTTGGGCAATGTACGGAGTCGGGGATAATCATCCCGTCTATTATGTCAGTTGGGAGGAAGCACAGATGTTCTGTCGTGAGTTGAGTGCATTGACAGGCAAAACCTATCTGCTACCTACGGAGGCTCAGTGGGAGTATGCCGCTCGTGGAGGTAAAAACAGCCGAAAGTATAAATATAGTGGCAGTTATGCCATAGATGCCGTTGCTTGGTACACCTCCAATAGTGGTAGCTCCACTCATCCGGTGAAACAAAAGCGAGCAAATGAGCTTGGATTGTACGATATGAGCGGAAATGTCTGGGAGTGGTGCAGCGATTGGTATGGTACATATAGTTCCTCGATGCAGAACAACCCTACGGGCGCAAGTTCGGGCCAATTTCGCGTGTTGCGTGGCGGTAGCTGGATCTTTGATGCGCAGGACTGTCGCGTTTCGTATCGTGTCAACATTTCTCCTTCGTTCCGTGGCAGCTACGGTTTTCGTGTGGTTTGCCTCCCCTAGTTTAAGATTGGCCAATCCTATTGATATTAGTTGCAGGCGTTGCAGGGTAATAATTTATCCACGGCATACGCCTGAATTTCGGCAATGCCGGAGATGACAACTACCGATGCCCCCAGTATATGAATATTCTCCGCAGAAAGCAGGGTAATGGCAATAGGGTGGAAATCGTAATTCCCTCGCGTTAAAATTGGGTTGATGCGAGGGGTTGCAGTTATCTCACGAATTGAAATTCGCCGTTAGAAGGGCAGGTCGTCAACCTCGGCTGCCGGAGCGGCCGCATAGGTCGGCTCCTCGACAATCGGGGGCATGTCGGGCATGGCTGCGGCAGCCGATGCTTCGGCCTGTTTGGGCTGCAAACGCCATGCGCGGATGTCGGTGTACCAACGTCCGTTATACTCGCGTGACTCGATATTGACCGAGACCTGATAAGCAGATCCTTCGCGCAATTTGGCTACGTCGTCGGGGCGATTGAAAAATGTCACGCAGATTTTGCGGGAGAAATTTCCACCTTCGGAGTAGTCGAATACCACATCCTGACGCTGCCATTCGCCACGCGCCGAAGTGCCTTTGGTCACGGGCATTATTTTGTAAACTGTTCCTTCAAATTCCATAATTTTCGGTTGTTTTGGGCAAAGATACGAAGATTTACGAGAAAATGATTAAGTTCGGATAATTATTGGTGCGATAAATTTCCCGATATATTGCAGAAGAATCTCGAAAATCGTAATTTTGTATGTATTAAATCCGAATTTGAATATATGGAGTACAATTTTGACAAACCGATAGACCGTCGAGGAACAGATACGGTGAAGTTCGAACGACTGCAAGAGCTTTATGGACGCTCCGACCTGCTCCCGCTGTGGGTCGCCGATATGGACTTCGAGTGTCCGCCCTGTATCACCGAAGCTTTGCATCGGCGGCTTGATCATCCGGTGTATGGCTACACGATCGAATCGGATGCCTATTGGTCAACTATTATTCGTTGGATCTCCGAACATCACGGTTGGGAGGTGCAACGCGAATGGATGATCTATATCCCGGGTATTGTTAAAGGCATTGGCTTGGCAATCAATGCGCTGGTCGGAAAAGAGGAGAAGGTGATCATCCAACCTCCGGTTTACCATCCTTTTCGGTTGGTCCCCGAAGGAAACGGGCGCGGGGTAGTTATGAATCCGCTTATCGAACTACCGGAGGGTGGCTATCGCATGGATTTCGAAAACCTCGAAAAGGTTGCCGATTCATCTTGTCGCATGTTGATCCTCTCCAATCCGCATAATCCGGCCGGTATCGTATGGGATAGGGAGACCCTCGAACGGTTGGCCGATTTCTGTCATCGTCGGGGAATCATTGTCATATCCGATGAGATTCATTGTGACATGGCTTTATGGGGGAATAAACATATCCCGTTCGCCTCGGTATCGGAAAAGGCTGCCGCTTGCAGCATCACCTTCGGTGCTCCCTCGAAGACCTTCAATATTGCGGGCATTGTCAGCTCCTATGCGATTGTTCCCGATGTCGGATTGCGTCGTCGATTCTATTCGTGGCTCGATGCCAGTGAACTCGGTCATTCGCATCTGTTTGCTCCGATTGCTACCATTGCGGCATTTTCCGAGGGAGATTCGTGGCGGCGGGCTATGTTGCGTTACATAGAGGGCAATGTCGATTTTGTATCGCAGTATTGCGCCGAACGAATCCCGAAGATCAAACCGGTGCGCCCGCAAGCTTCGTTTTTGGTTTGGCTCGATTGTCGCGGATTGCAACTTTCGCACGAGGCGTTGAACGATCTGTTTGTCAATAGAGCCCGTTTGGCTCTGAACGATGGAGCGATGTTCGGTATTGGAGGAGAGGGATTCATGCGCCTGAATGTCGGCACCTCCCGATCGGTTCTTCAAGAGGCGATGGAGCGTCTGGCTCATGCCGTGGCTTCGCTTGAATAGGCATTTCGGTCGGGTATTAATCATGAAGCTGTCTAACAAGGTGATTTCTGCGTTACGCTTGCCCTCAAAATGCTCATTTACTCTGGGTAAACTCCGCTTTTTCGGGCTTCGCAAGCCTTGAAATCCCACTTGTTATACAACTTCTACGAAAAGAGGCTGTCGCAACACTACTTGTTGGGCAGCCTCATATTATTATATATTGTATCAGTGCGTTTTACTCTTTCAATACCTCTGCCTGCTGACGAATCGACTCCTCGTGAATGGCTTGCATTACCGTGCGCATAAACTCACGATCCATCCCCAGTTCAACGGCTTGTGCGGCACGATGAGCCAGAATCTCCTCGTAACGGTTCGCTTGCAGAATGGGCATGTCATGCTCTTTTTTGTATTGACCGATGTCGCGCGATACGCGCATGCGGTGGGTCAGCAACTCCAACAGTTGGTTATCCAATTTGTCGATCTGATCGCGTAATTCCGAAAGACTCTCGGTTGTCGTTGTGGCTTCACGGATTACTAAGTTACGGCAAATGTAGGCCAACGCATCCGGTGTTACCTGCTGGGCTTTGTCACTCCAAGCGTCATCAGGCGAGCAGTGTGATTCGATAATCAGACCATCAAATCCTAAATCCATCGCTTGCTGGGCGAGCGGGGCAATCAGTTCGCGCTTGCCGCCGATATGACTCGGGTCGCAGAAGATGGGCAGGTTGGGAATACGGCGATGCAACTCGATCGGAATTGCCCACATCGGATGGTTGCGATAGAGTGATTTGTCGATCGAGGTAAATCCGCGGTGAATGACGCCCAAGCGACGAATACCGGCATTGTAGATGCGCTGTACGGCACCAATCCATAGTTCGAGGTCTGGACTTACGGGATTTTTGACCAACACCGGTACATCATGACCGTGAAGTGCATCGGCAACCTCCTGCATGGCAAACGGATTAGCGGCTGTTCGGGCTCCGATCCACAACAGATCGACACCACCGGCCAATGCTGCCGTCACATGCTCGCGTGTGGCCACCTCGGTCGCCACATACATTCCCGTTTCCGCTTTTACGCGACGCAACCACGCCAATCCCTGAGCACCGACACCCTCGAAACCTCCGGGCTTGGTGCGGGGTTTCCATAAACCGGCGCGGTAGATGGTGATGCCTTCTGCGGCAAGTTGGCGGGCAGTTGTAATGACCTGTTCCTCGGTTTCTGCGCTACACGGTCCGGCAATTGTCAACGGACGTACGGGATCAAGTCCCGACAGTGTGATAGGTTGTAAATCTTCCATAGGTTTGATATTTTATCGGTTATTATTTTTGAATCATAGAGAAGGAGTTGCACAAGCCGTGTACTCTCCCAAAATACTGAACTCGCTGGTCAACGGACGAACGGCATCTGTTGCCTGACGAAAACGTTGCAATTCATCGAAAGCGATATCCACATAAAATTGGTACTCCCACTCGCGTCCGATGATCGGTAGTGATTGAATTTTGGTGAGGTTCATGTCGTAGAACGAAAGCACGGCCAACACCTGCGACAAACTGCCGTGTTTGTGGGGCAATGTGAAACATATCGAGGCTTTGCCGGCATGTTGGGGGCACGAGAACTCGTCAGCACGGCTCTTATCGGCAAGTAATAGGAAACGCGTGAAATTATGCTTGTTGGTTTCGATGCTGCGTGCCAAAATCTCCATGCCGTACAGCTTTGCAGCGTCAGCACCGCAAATGGCTGCGGTATGTGTAAGTTGCTTCTCGGCGATCTCTTGGGCACTGCCGGCCGTATCGTCACGCTCGACAACCTTCAAAAACGGATGGGCTTGCAGGAAATCCCCGCACTGCATCAGTGCTATGGGGTGCGAATGTACTTCGTGTAACTCTTCGATCTGTTGCCCGGGCAGAGCAGCCAACACATGCGAGATGCGTAGTTTCTGTTCACCGACGATGCGGGCGTTGCTTCGACGTAGCAATTCGTGATTCGGAAGCAGACTTCCGGCAATGGTGTTTTCGATGGCTACAATACCTAATAATGAGGGGTCTTCGGCCAATTGTGCAAATAGTGCCTCGAATGTTTGGCAGGGGAGTGTTGTGATCTCCTCATTCGGGAAACAGGCACGGGCTGCCGTGTCGTGGAAACATCCTGCGATACCTTGTATGGCTATACGTTTCATGGGTTTG
This sequence comes from uncultured Alistipes sp., assembly GCA_964527525.1. GTDB lineage: Bacteria > Bacteroidota > Bacteroidia > Bacteroidales > Rikenellaceae > Alistipes. The sequence continues at coordinate 33,403 of CAZGPA010000007.1, forward strand.
ATCAAAAAATCCCGCTCTTTTCGGAGCGGGATTTGTGTGTTATTTTAATACCATATTAATTATGCGCACGCCGTCCCGCTTTTTCTCTTGCCGTAAAAGAAAAAGTAAAAGAAATAAGCGTAAAAACCAAGTGCGTTCATTGTTCAATGCTTTTGTTGGGTGCAAATGTAGTGAAATAATTTTTTAATGCAAATTCTTGAACTATTTTTTTGCCGAGATCTTTGTTTTATACTCTCGGAACTGCTTTTTCAGCCGCTGTCTGCGCAAAAAGAGCAGCCGAGAAATCACCCCTTGTAGCAATGTCTCTTCGAGGTGCCATTTCCGCTCTTCGGCATAACGATTCAGCAGATAGAGAAAGACCTCGCCGGAAACGGACAATCGTCGTAAATTGATCATACACCGTCTTTTGCTGAGTTGCTGTTTATGGAATCGCATGCGATTGATATCGATCAGTTGAAACCGATAGTTGTTGGCCTTTTCGTCGTACTTATATAGTATATTGCTATGGTTGAGATCGCAATGTTCGATTCTGGCCTCATGTAGTCGCACGGAAAAACAAGCGAAAGCATTCAAGATCGAAGTTGCCTCCTCCGACGGCCAATTTTGGGCAGCTTGTGTAAATGCCGTATAGGAGGTGTGTGTGGTGATCAGGAAACTGTCGGACAACAATCCGTGTCGGAAATATCTGCTCCAACCGATCGGAGCCGGTGTGTCGAATCCCATCTCTCGTAGTCGAATGGCATGTTCGTAGGCGCGTTGTGCCTTGCTTTTACGAAAGAAGGTATAGATGATTGATTGCAATAAATTGGGACGTTTGTAACGTTTTACAACCAACTTTACCCCTTCGATCGTAAAACATTTGATCTTATTGCGCCCCTCGTATAGCATTGCCCCCTCTTGATCGAATCTCTTCGGCAACTGCTCGATAAATTGCGAGAAATGAATAGCCGCAGGATGGATATACTTGTGCATGATATAATTAAGAGTTAAGGTGATGATGGCGCAAAGATAGCGGTTTCAACCGCTCTGTTTATGTCTGATTTCGCATAACATTTGATAGAATTGTATAAATTCGGGTAATTATACAATTTTTGCGATAAGAGGCTGTCGCAACACTACCTGTTGGACAGCCTCTCCGATTACAATCTTAGAGAACAGATTATTCGTAGATTCCCGGGCCTTCGATACGCTTGGCCTTGAAGTTGAGCGCAATCTGCTCCACCGATCCGTTTGCCGCCACTTTCAGCAGAATCGACTCGTTGGGCTTGAACTGCAATTTCATCGGTTTGGGGCCGGTGGCGGTGTTGATCACCACATCGCGTACCGATCCTTTATCTTCGAAGGCTTGGCAGTAGCGCAACGGGAAGTGCATGCGGCAGGCCGCCGGATTGGCGATGAAGATGTACTTGTCGCCATTCTCTTCGCGACACCAGAATTCGGGCAGATCTTTGCCCTCGATCAGACGGGGTACGGATTTCAACACGGCATCGGGTTGCTGCGAAACATTGGGCAGAGCCTTGATCTGTTTCAGCATCTCGGCATATTCGGGTGATTTGTTGCGCCCGGGTTGTGCCGGAGTCTGTGCCAATACGATTGGCAGACCGGCTTTGGCGAGACGTAAGATATGGCGCAATGAAGCAATATCGACATATTTAACATCGATGATCAATGCCGAGAACGAAGTCTGGTTGTAGATCATACGTCCGTTGCGCACCTTTGCTCCGGTCACTACCTCGCGGTTGACCCATGTCGGCTGGTAACCCTCCAAATATTCGGGGGCGGCCACATAGCGCAGTTGGAATTGGCCGCTTGTGCCCGGGATGCGGAGATGCTTGGGGTAGTACCATGTGCGGTGACTATCCTCCACAGGCAGGTAGAGCGCAACATCCGAATAGTTGTTGCCGCGACGCATGTAACTCGAAACACGAGCCATATAGTCATTGAACTCCTTTAACTGGCCGATGAAGTAAGCCGTGGGCGAGAGGTGTACGCTGGCATAGAAGTGGTGATACTTCGAGCCGACTTTGTTGTAAGGCATGCCGTGCCATATGATTTGGTTTGTTCCGTTGGCCAATAGTGCATCGGCCACCAGACGCATGTCGGCAATCTGTTCGCGACCGATGAAGGGGCCGCGTATGTTTATGATAGGATGGAATCCGTAGATGCAGGTAAATGTTTCGGCCGACACCACCGGTTTGTTGGCAAGTGTGGCTGCCGAAGCAGCAATACGTCCGAAATACGGCTCATAAAGCAACGCTTCGGTTTCGGGAACATCGACCACCATATAGGCCGAAAGCAGGTCGGTGGGTGATCCGTTACATTGCGAACGGGTGATGGCTTTTACTTTATGGGCATGTTTGGTGAAAGGCTTGTAAAACTCGTTGATGGCCTGCTCGCCAAGAACCTCCATGAAATCGTAGTAGAGATCCTCGTTACCTTTGTTGTAAACTTCGTCCATCAACGGCTCGATTCGGTAGCCGAATCGTTTGAAGAACTTGTCACCCAATCCTTTGGTCCATAGGCCACGGGCATTGATTTCCCACGAATCGACAAAGATTGCCGAGGTCGATCCCGCATAGGCTTTTTTCAACCCACTATCCATGCGGTTGGCGTACCACTTGAACGCTTTGCTGTTTAGATGGTCGAGTATGCGACTGTAACGCGGATAAAACCATCCGCCTCTTCGTTTGGCTTGTGACTCATCAACCCAATAAGAACGTGACCCGTATTTCTCGGGCAGGTCGGGATCCATAAAGGGCCATGCCGAGCCATAGGTATAGTCGCAACCCAGCCCCAACGAGTCGGCACAATGCTTGGCGTATGCCACCATCTCGGCCCACTCGGGCGAGAGCCACTCTTGTCCTTGTATGGGTTTCTGGCGAGAAACCTTGCTTTGTGGACGAATCCAAGCGATCTCGACACCGCCCAAGCCGACCTCTTTGGCCCAAATAAGTTGTTCGCGAATGTCCTGCTTTTGAATGACCTCTGTAAACCACCACCAACGGGTGTAGGGCTTGCATGAGGCATAGGGCTCTACCTTTTCAGCCTGAGCAACTCCCCACATGGCGAATAACAATAGTCCGAGTAGAAGAATCTTTTTCATGGTATGGATTAATCGTTTGATGAATATTTCGGGTGTTTATGTGATTTCAAAAAATACCCTCCTTCTTCCAAGAAATCAATCGAGCAAGAGGGAGGATATAGAAGTGGTATGTATGCTCCTATTAGAAAACTCCCGGGCCTTCGATGCGTTTGGCTGTGAAGTTGAGTGCAATCTGCTCCACCGATCCGTTTGCTGCCACTTTCAGCAGAATCGACTCGTTGGGATTGAACTGCAATTTCATCGGTTTGGGGCCGGTGGCAGTGTTGATCACGACATCGCGTACCGATCCTTTATCTTCGAAGGCTTGGCAATAGCGCAGGTAGTAGTGCATATTGCAGGCCGCCGGATTGGCAAGGAAGATGTATTTGTCGCCATTCTCCTCACGGCACCAGAATTCGGGCAGATCTTTGCCCTCGATCAGGCGGGGAATATTTTTCAAAATGGGCTCGGGAGTCTGCGAAACATTGGGCAGAGCCTTGATCTGTTTCAGCAACTCGGCATATTCGGGTGATTTTTTGAAGCCGGGTTGTGCCGGAGTTTGCGCAAGGATGATCGGCAGACCGGCTTTGGCAAGGCGCAAAATCTGTCGCAACGAAGCAATATCGACAAATTTGACATCGACAGCAAGAGCCGAGAATGAGGTTTGGTTGAAAACCATACGGCCATTCTGCATCGTGGCTTTGGTCAACACCTCGCGATTGACCCATAACGGCTGATAGCCCGACAGGTATTTGGGGGCATCTTCGTAACGCAGTTGGTGCTGCCCCTGTGTTCCGGGAACACGCTGGTAAGCCGGACGATTCTTCGGCATGGCCAACTTCTGCTGACAATCTTCAACCGGAAGATAGAGTGCGATGTCGGTGTAGGTACGTCCACGGCGCATATAACTCGAAACAAGAGTCATATAGTTGTTGAAGTCCTTTACCTGATCGATAAAGTAGGCCGTTGGTGCGAGGTGTACGCTGGCGTAGAAGTGGTGATACTTCGAGCCGACTTTGTTGTAAGGCATACCGTGCCATACGATCTGTGTAGTACCGTTGGCCAACAATGCGTCGGCAATCAGACGCATATCGGCAACCTGCTCCTGACCCATCAGCGGTCCGCGTCCATCTTTCACGGGGCGGAATCCGTATAGACAGGTGAAGGTTTCGGCTGAAACTACATTCTGGCCATTGAGCGCAGCGGCCGAGGCGGCAATACGCCCGAATTTCGGCTCATAGAGCAGTGCCTCGGTCTCGGGAACATCGACCACCATATAAGCCGAGAGCAGGTCGGTGGGCGAGCCGTTACACTGCGAACGTGTGATGGCATTTACCTTGTGGGCATGCTCGGTAAAAGGTTTGTAGAAGTTCTCGATAATCTGTTCGCTAAGGAGCTGTGTGAAGTCGTAGTACGCGCCCTCATATCCCGAAGAGTACAACTGTTCCATCAACGGCTCGATCTTATAACCGTATTTTTTATAGAACTTCTTGCCTAAACCTTTGGTCCATAATCTTTTCGGACCGATCTCCCACGAATCGACAAAGAGAGCCGAAGTCGAGCCTTTATAGGCATCCTTCAAACCTTTATCCATGTGGTTGGCATACCACTTGAAGGCTTTTTTGTTCAGGTGGTCGAGCACGCGGGCGCGGCGCGGCCAATACCAGCCTCCGCTTCGTTTGATGGGAGATTCCGTATCACCATAGTAGCGAGAACCATATTTTTCGGGCAGATCGGGATCCATAAAGGGCCACAACGAACCATAAGTGTAGTCACAACCCAGTCCCAATGAGTCGGCACAGTGTTTGGCGTATGCAACCACCTCGGCCCATTCGGGCGAGAGCCACTCTTGTCCTTGTGTGGGATTTTGGCGGGCGGCTTTACTTCTCGGACGGAGCCAAGCGATCTCTACGCCACCCAATCCGAACTCTTTGGCCCAGATCAGTTGTTCGCGAATATCCTGCTTTTTGATATCATCCGTAAACCACCACCAGCGCGTGTAAGGTTTGCACGAGGAGTACGGCTCCGGATATTTGGCAGAGGCCGTTTCCCATGCTGTTGCAATAAGCAATAGGAGTAAAAGGATTCTTCGTGTCATAGGTATAAATTTTTGTTTTAGATTGTTTGTTACAAAGTTGGCATTTTTGATTTGAATCGAATTATAAATTATACCTCGATAAATTATAGAAAATGCCAATTGCGTGCTTGCATCCTTCTGCCTACTTCTTGCCGGCGTGTCGGCGTATTAGGGCGCGAATAGCCTCCCCGCCGAATGCCAATAACGAGGTGGCACCGATGACCGTCAGCCATTCATTAAGTGCTAATGGTACGGTACGGAAAACCGCACCTCCTATCTCGACGATCAACACCTGTCCTATGGCAATAGCTCCCAAGATCAACAGAAATTCGCGACAGCCTTTCCAATCGGATAATACCGAGTGGTGCGTAGCAAATCCTTTGGCATTGAACATGTTCCAAAGTTGGAAGAATACAAATGTCGAGAAGAAGAGGGTCAGATGGCGAATGTCGAGATCGCCCGACGGCTCTGCCCAATAGAACAGCAGGCTCAACAATACGGCAATCATCACCAATCCGCACGAGAAGATGGTACGCGCCATTGCCGGCGAGATGATAAACTCGTTGCGCCCTCGCGGACGATCGAGCATCACATCCGGATTAGGCGGCAACGATGCCATTGCCATAGCTGCAAAGGTGTCCATGATGATATTCACCCATAGGATCTGTACCACCGTAAGCGGCATGTCGGTACCGACTATCGCTCCGATGAAACATACGACAATGGCCACTAAATTGATGGTTAGCTGGAATAATACGAATCGTTGAATGTTGCGGTAGAGCGAACGTCCCCACATGACTGCTGTTGCGATCGAGGCAAACGAGTCGTCGAGTAACGTAATATCCGACGCATCTTTGGCTACGGAAGTTCCCGATCCCATCGATAGTCCGACATTGGCAAAGTTGAGTGCCGGAGCATCGTTTGTACCATCTCCGGTGACGGCCACGATTTCGTCTTGTTGTTGTAAAAGGCGCACCAAACGCTGTTTGTCGAGCGGTCGGGCGCGTGACATGACCTTCAAATCCTGTACTTGATCGAGTAGTTCCTCGTCACTCATGGCAGCGAAATCACTTCCGGTGATGTGGTTGCGCTCGCTGTCTGTATCGTCGTTCCACAAGCCGATACGTCGGGCAATTTCGCAGGCTGTGGCGGGGGTGTCGCCCGTAACAATCTTTACGGCAATTCCGGCATCAAGACAGCGACGCACGGCGGCGGGGACATCTTCGCGTACGGGATCGGCAATGGCTGCCACGGCCGAAAAATGCAGGTTTCTGCTCTCGACTGCCGAGATGCAATCTGCGCCATCGGTTTCGACCCATGCGATGGCCAATGTACGCATGGCGTGGTTTTGAAAATCGAGTAATGTCGCCGTAATTTCCTCTCCGCGACCATCGTCGATACACATGGCTCGTACGATTTCGGGAGCACCCTTCACGCAGAGCAGTCGTCGCCCCGAGATTCCGCTTTCAATGATTGTCGCCATATATTTTCGCTCGGTCGAGAAGGTCAAACGGTCGATGACTTTTGTTTCCGAACGTAACTTCTCATAATCGATTCCGTATTTGCGCATCCATAGCAACAGAGCACCCTCGGTCGGATTTCCGATCACACTCCCTGCGGCGTCGAGAAATGCGGTGGAGTTGGCGGCTATTATCTCACATAATTCGGGCTGTGGCAATGTATCATACTGCACCAGCTCTTGAACCGACATCTGGTTGAGCGTCAGAGTTCCGGTTTTATCGGTGCAAATTACCGTGACGGCACCCATCGTTTCGCAGGCGTGCATTTTGCGCACCAAATTGTTGGTCTTCAACATGCGTCGCATCGACAGAGCTAACGAGAGCGTAATACTCATGGGCAACCCTTCGGGAACAGCCATGACAATAATGGCTACCGAGATCATGAAAATATGCAATACCTGATGCGAAATGTCGAGCCACGATTGATCCAACAGATTGCCGGCCCACACGGCTTTGCCGAGCATCATGCAGAAGATGATGGCTGAGACCCAGATGCCGATTTTCCCGATGAGTTGCGAAAGACGGGTGAGTTGCCGGTCGAGGGGCGTTGGCTCTTCGTTGCGAACGGTCGATTGCTCTGTGACGCGGCCGGCTTCGCTGGCATCACCTACCGCCGTGACGATCATTCGTCCGTAGCCATCGACTACGGTTGTTCCTCGCAACAATACATTCGAGGGATAGGTAGCCTCCGAGTCAAAATGTGCGGGATCGGTTGTTTTATCGACTTCGGGTTCTCCGGTGAGTGTTGATTCGTTGATTTTCAACGATACGGCCTCCACCAATTCTCCATCGGCCGGCACTGTCTCGCCATTCTCGAAAACCACCAAGTCGCCGACAACCACGTCGCGACGCGGTACTTGGCATACCTCTCCGTTGCGTATTACCTTTACGGGAATATCGTCGTTGACCTGATTCAGCCGACGAAACCGACGGCGGGCATCCCACTCGAACCAGAAACTTACGCAGGTGGCCAAAATGATTGCTCCGATGATTCCTATCGACTCGGTAAAATCTCCGTTGATGGCTCCGATGGTTAACGATAAAATCGCAGCCAATAATAAAATGCGGATGATGGGATCGCAGAACTTTTCAAAGAATAATCGCCATACAGAATCGTCTTTGGGTGGCGTGATGACATTGATGCCGTGCTCGTTTCGGCTCTTTTCGACTTGTGCTTGGGTTAGCCCCTGCGGGTTAAAATCTATCATGATCAGAATTGGTTATTTAATGCAAATTGTTTGGTTGAAGCATCGAGACGTATGGCTATAAATAGCAATATGGTGAATGCAATTAACGACGAACCTCCATAACTCATGAATGGCAACGGAATACCCATGACCGGCATCAAGCCGATTGTCATTCCGACATTGACCAATACATGGAAGAGTAGAATTGATGCGACGCAGTAACAATAGATACGTCCGAAGGCCTCTTCTTGGCGTTCTCCCATACGCAACAATCGTAAGATCAACAGACATAGCAACGATAGTACGACAAGTGTTCCTAAAAAACCCCACTCCTCTCCCACCGTACAGAAGATGAAGTCGGTGTGCCGTTCGGGGACAAAGCCGTGCTTGATTTGCGTTCCTTCTAAAAATCCTTTCCCGAAAAAACCGCCCGATCCGATGGCGATCTTCGATTGATTGACATTGTAGTCGATACCTCGCGGATCGTTTACGATACCCAGAAAACTCACAATACGATCCTGTTGATGACTCTTCAAAATCGACTGGAAGATATAATCGGTCGTGGGCAGGAAGATCATCGAACCGACAAAGAGCAACAGCAGCAGAAAGATGTTGTTCAGTTGTGTGCGAAAAGCATAAATGGCTATTCCGACCAATGAGAGCAGGGTTACGGTCAATAAACTGCCATATAAACTCAACCCATCCGGAACAATCCAAGCTGCAATGGCCCACAATAGGATACTTGCCAATGCCAAAGCAGCCAAAAAGATGATCCGAGAGCGCCATTGACCGTTCATCATCACGTCACAGAGTGTGCAGACCAAAATCAATGAAACCAGCAGGGTCATGGGCGTAAGCAGGAACGAGACGATAAACAATGTCGCAACCAACAACACCGGAATACAGAGCCATTTGCTCAACCCCTCTCGGTAGAGCACAAATAGAAAAGATCCGAGTACAATACCCGAGCCGGTGTCGTTCTGTAAGATGATGATAAAGAGCGGTATGCAAATGACCATTGCGACCTTTATCAAGTTGTCGGGTCGGGAGATGGAAAATGAGTAGGCACTCATCACACGCGCCAATGCCAATGCTGTGGCAATCTTGGCGAACTCGACGGGCTGTACACGAAACGAGCCGAACTCAAACCACGCTTTGGCGCCGTTGACCTCTTTGCCGAAGATCAGTGCGGCCAATAGTAGGAGAATGCCGCCGATGTAGGCCGGATAGGCAAACATGTGATAGTAGCGTTCGTCGAGCAACAAGACGACCAATGCCGCGATGCCGGCCAATCCGATCCACACCATTTGTTTCATGTAGAAGTGCGAGAAAGCAAAGATGTCGGCAGTCGTTTCGTCGTATGAGGCCGAGGTAATCGAAATCCAGCCCACAAGTACGATCAGCAGGTAGAGTAGGAGTGTCACCCGATCGACACCCTCAAAGATATGAATACGGCGATCAGCGGTCATAGGCGGGGTAATAAATGTGCATGTTTTTCACTCTGTCGAGCATCTCCGGCCGACGGATGGTGTCTGTCAAATAGTACTCCTCCAACAGACTGGCGATAGGCAATGCCACCGATGCTCCGAAACCTCCGTTCTCGACATAGACCGAGATGGCAATCTTCGGATTGTCTTTGGGTGCAAACGATAAAAAGGTCGAGTGGTCTTTTCCGCGGGAGTTCTCTGCCGTTCCGGTCTTGCCGCAAACATCATAGCCGGGAATACGCGCCATCATCGAGGTCCCGCTCACATGGACACCACGCCACATGCCTTCGACTATCGGCTCGAAATGCTTGGCTTCGACTTTGGTGTATTGTCGTTCGTAGAATCGACGATCAATCGAGTCTTGGCCTTCGATCTTCTTGATGATGTGCGGTATATAATAGTATCCGCGATTGGCTACAATACAAGCCAGATTTGCTAACTGCAACGGGGTGCATCCCAATTCGCCTTGTCCGATTGAAAGCGACAAAGCCGTCAGCGAATTCCATGAACCGCGATAGCAGCGATCGTAGAATGCCCGATCCGGAACATATCCGCTGCCCTCATCGAGGAAATCAGAGCCTAACTTACGCCCGAATCCGAAACTTTCGACATACTTGCGCCATACATCAAATCCGTTTTTGACCCCTCCGTGTTTCGGGTTGTCGAGGATGTCGCGGAAAACATAACAGAAGTAAGCGTTGCACGATGTGGCCACAGCATAGCGCAGATCGAGCGGTGAGGCGTGTGCGTGACATCCCATCTTCGAATGTCCGACCTGATACCCCATGTGGCAGGAGTGAATGTCGGAGGGGCGAAGTACGCCCTCCTGCATGCCGATAAGTCCTTGTACCAGCTTGAAGGTTGATCCCGGGGGGTACTTGGCTTTGACGGCGCGGTTGAAGAGAGGTTGACGTTTGTTGTTGAGCAACTCCATGTAGTGGTTGCCTCGTTCGCGGCCTAACAGTTCGTCGGGATCATAAGTTGGCGACGAAACCATCATCAAAATCTCTCCGGTGGCCGGCTCGATCGCTACCGCAGCTCCTACTTTGCCCCGCATCAACTCCTCGCCGAGCAGTTGTAGCCGTGCATCAATGGTGCTTATCAAATAACGCCCCGAGGTGGGGAGCGAGTCGTAGCGCCCCTCCATATACGATCCTTTGATTGCTCCGTGGGTATCTTTCTCCTGAATACGTACCCCTTTCTTTCCGCGCAACTCCTCTTCGTAAGAGTATTCTACACCACTCATGCCGATATAATCGCCGGCACTGTATTCGGGACGGCGTTTGAGAATATTCTCGCTGACCTCTCCGACATATCCCAACAGGTTGCCTCCGATTTTGCGCGGATACTCCCGCATGGTGCGGTGAACGGTATAGAATCCGGAGAAGTTGTACTCCTCGAAACGCAATTTATCTTCGGTTGACAGATAACTGAGAACCAGATGCGGAGCTTTGGGGTGCTGGCGTGCTTTGGTGAGTTCGCGGCGCAACTTCTCGATCGAGACGCCGGTCGCCGAGCAGAGATGCAAAGTGTCGAATCCGGCTGCATCAAGATCCTTGAATATGACCATCAGATCGTAGCAGGCGCGACTTTGCACCAAATACTCCCCGTTGCGGTCGAAAACTTCGCCACGAGGCGGATATTGTACAACATAGCGCAACGTATTTCCTCGTGCCAATTTGTCGTAACGTTTGTCGATCAATTGGATGTAGGCCAAACGGCCGATCAGTGTCGCAAAGATCAGCAACACAACCACCTGCAATGTTCGCATCCGCGAGTATCCTTCCGAAGAGCCGATCATACGCGTACCGTAAGTTTTGCAGTGAAAAATCGGGCAATCAACCACGAAAAACCGATTGTGACGATTGTGCTTACTGCAATTCGCAACACGGTTTGTGATACATGGCTCCACGAGAGGGCTTCGAAAGAGAAGAAAATCACATGATGGAGTAAGATCGTCACGATCAGATATTCGATGAATTTCCGAGCGCCCATGCGATCGGCCGAAGGAATACCTCCCTCTCGGATTTCGTCACGGTTGACAAACAGATCGATGATCCACGGTCGGAAAAAGGCGATCGGCAGCGTGGCGATGGTATTTATGCCGGCAGCACCCATCGTATAGTCCATGCTAACTCCCAATAATAGAGCTACACTCAATAATCCGATCGGAGGAGTGTCGAGGGGCATTAATAACAAAAATACGATATAGATCAGCGGGTTAAAATAGATACTGATCGATAAATTGTCAAACAAAAAAGTTTGCAACAGCGTTACAGCGATGAAGAGTAACGTATGTGGTAAGAAGCGGTGCATCATTTCTTTTGACGGCTGTGTTGTTGTACCTGTTCGCTGTTTGTCAGCTCCCGAATGTTGTAGAGATCGAGATTTTCGATTAATGAGACATTGGATAAACGCGACATGGGGGCTGCCAACCGCACCCGAACCTTATAAGCTGTGCGCGTTTCATTCAATTCGGTACTCTCGACCGTGCCGATACGAATGCCCGCCGGAAAATAGATCGAGAATCCTGTGGATACCACTTCTTGTCCGACTTGGGGCTCGGCATATTTGGATAGTTCGTCGAGGGTTACATATTCGGGATCTGTACCATCCCAATAGATCGAGCCGAAATAGTCCGAGTTGGCCAACTTCCCGCTGGCACGGAACGAGGTGTTGAGGATTGAGATCGCCACTGCATAGTGTTCGTTACAATCGACAATGTAACCCACCATCGAGCCGTCTGCGGCAAGAACAGCCATGTCGGGGACAACTCCTTCGCTGTTTCCTCGATTCAAAACGATGAAATTTTCCGGACGGGTCAATGAATTGGAGATCACTGCGGCATTCAACACGCGCAGTTTTGATCCCCCGATTTGGACCAACGATGTTGTGAAACCGGCCAATGTTTCAGCCTCCTCGTAGTGCGAAAGTCGTTCCCGCAGTTCGGCAACTTGTGCCAACAATGCACGATTCTCCTCTCCGAGCAGAAAATAGTGCCGCATATTTGCCAACATGCCATGCAGACCTCCGACCACCTGATTCGATCGGGCAATCAGTCGGGCTTGGGTATAGTGTGTGGAGTTGGCATAGTAGCTGATAGCCACGATCTCCAACAGCACGAAGAGTACAAATACATAGATGCTGCGTATGAACTCGATCAGTTTATGCACGGGAACTATTCTATTAAACAGATTGCGGGATTACCCCGCAATCTCATTTTTGTTGATTGTAACGGCTTGGCGTTCAAGAGATCCGACTTGGGAGTCTCTTTGAACCGGTTTATTTCATCAGGAACGAGAAGCGGTTGATGTTTTTCAGCGCCAATCCCGTACCGCGAGCCACCGAACGCAAGGGGTCTTCGGCAATGTGGAACGAAACACCGGTCTTGGTGCTCAAACGTTTGTCGAGCCCTTTGATCAAGGCACCGCCACCGGCCAAATAGATGCCGTTGTTGACAATGTCGGAGAAGAGTTCGGGCGGCATGGATTGCAATACGGTCATCAAAGCCTCGTCGATCTTTGTCAGCGAGTTTTCGAGGGCATAGGCAATCTCTTGGTAGGAGAGTGTAACGGTTTTGGGCAGTGCTGTGAGCATGTCGGGACCTGTTACCACAAAGTTTTCGGGCTCCTCGTCCAGGTTGGAAACGGCTGCACCGATCGAACACTTGATCGCCTCGGCCGTACGTTCGCCGATGCGGATGTTGTGTTGTTGGCGTACATAACTTTGAATGTCGGCCGTAAAGACATCTCCGGCGACATTGACCGTCTCGGAGCAGACGATACCGCCCAGCGAGATGCAGGCGATCTCCGAGGTACCGCCGCCGATATCGATTACCATGTTGCCTTCGGGGGCTTCGACATCCAATCCGGCACCCAAAGCGGCTGCCATCGGCTCGTAAATCATACAAACCTCGCGTCCGCCGGCATGCTCGGCCGAGTCGCGTACGGCACGAATTTCGACATTGGTCGAACCCGACGGAATGCAGATTACCATGCGTAACGAAGGGGCAAACAGACTGCCCGACATTTTGACCTTCTTGATCATGCCGCGCAACATCAACTCGGTGGCATTGTAGTCGGCGATCACGCCATCTTTCAACGGCCGAATGGTCTTGATGTTCGGATTGGTTTTTTCGTGCATCAAACGAGCCTGCTGACCGATGGCCATCAATTTACCCGTATGAACATCGATCGCTACGATCGAAGGTTCGTCAACGACGACTTTGCCGTTATGAATGATCAGCGTATTGGCTGTTCCAAGGTCGATAGCCAACTCCTGAGTCAATGAAAAAAGTCCCATAATTTTACCCCTGCATTAATTGGGAAATCGTTCCTATCTATTCGGTGTTTTTTGCCGTGATATTTGTCGGTTACCAAATATATATAAGGCTTGATTTTCCTTGTGTGTATTTTGTAATTATCTATTAATCAATCGGATAAATATATCCTATCGGGATTTGATCCGATAGAAGGATATATACCGAAACAAAGATACGAAAAACACTTGGGAAATAGGATCTTTTTTGAGCATTTTTTTTGTGGGGTTGTGCACGTTTTTTTGAAAGCGATTGAAAATATACGTATTGGCAAAATTTTTTCTATCTTTATCCAAAATTCCGAAGAGATTTTATGGGTCGAGAAGAGATGAAACTATATTTTGACATCGAATATTATACGCGTTGGGGCGAACAACTTGTTTTACTACTTGGCGACCGACGACTCGGATTGCAGTGTGTCGATGGGTGTCGGTGGACAGGGTGTGTCGAAAATTTGGCTTTTGAGAAGCCGATCGAATACCGTTACGAACTCGAACGCGACGGTGCCACCATTCGTCGCGAATGGCGACCGCACAGGTTGTTATTGTCTGAAAGTGCGGTCGGCCGGCGGATTGTAATCCGTGATCGATGGCTCGATCGGCCGAGCGATGCACCGTTCTATTCGACAGCTTTCACGCAGGGAATTTTCGCCCGACAAGCCTCTGATTGTCAGCTTAAAGAGATGGGGAATATCATGCTGCAAACCTCGTTTCCGTCGCTTCGTCCGGATGAAATTTTGGCCATAGCCGGAAGCGGTAAGGTGTTGCGAGAGTGGCAACGTATCGTTCCGATGGACGATAGCTGTTTTCCTGAATGGCGGGTGACGTTGCCCATATCCGAGCCGTTTGAATATAAGTTTTTGATTGTCGATCGTGCCACATTGACCCCTCGTTGCTGGGAAGAGGGCGAGAATCGCCGATGGACAGAGATCCCTGCCCCCGACGAGTATCTGCTCGATATGTCGGCCGTGCCTCGAATTCCCGATCGACAATGGCGAGGTGCCGGCACGGCAATTCCGCTCTTCTCGTTGCGCTCGGAGCTGGGTTTTGGCATTGGAGAGTTCGAAGATTTGAAGCTCTTGGTCGATTGGGCGGTGGCAACCGGACAAAAGGTGTTGCAACTTTTGCCGATCAACGATACGACCATGGCGCGCACATGGGAGGATTCGTATCCGTATAATGCCAACTCGTCGTTTGCCCTGCACCCGCAGTTTATTCGACTTACCGAGGCCGGTGTTGAGGAAAACGATGCGTATCGTCGTTTGCGTAAAGAGCTGAATAGCCTTCCCGCTGTGGATTACGAACAGGTCAATCTACACAAAGAACGGTTATTACGCGAAGCATACAAAACGCACGGAGCGAAAGTCGCGATGCAGCAGGATTACCGAATGTTTGTCGAGGATAATGCCGCGTGGCTCACTCCTTATGCCGCATTCTGTGTGTTGCGCGATCGCTTTGGGACGGCTGATTTCACACAATGGGGCGAATATGCGGTCTATGATCGGGCACAGATCGAAACGTTGTGCCGCGAAGAGTCGGAAAATGTCGAATACTATTATTATGTACAATACCACCTGCATTGTCAGTTGACCGCAGTGCGCAACTATGCGCATGCTCGCGGTATTGTGTTGAAAGGGGATCTGCCGATCGGTGTCAGCCGCACAAGTTGCGACGCGTGGTGCTCGCCCGAATTATTCCGTATGGATTCGCAGGCGGGAGCTCCCCCCGATGCGTTCTCGGCCTCGGGGCAGAATTGGGGTTTCCCGACCTACCATTGGGAGCGGATGGCACAAGACGATTACGCATGGTGGCGGGCACGTCTGAGAAAAATGTCGGAATACTTCGATGCGTTCCGAATCGACCATCTGTTGGGATTTTTTCGCATCTGGGAGATCCCGTTGCATGCCGTACATGGCGTGTTGGGACATTTCAATCCCGCCTTGCCCTATTCGGCCGAAGAGTTGCGGGAGCGGGGTTTCGACCTCTCGGGAGGAAAATATGTCATTCCGAGTGTCGATAAGGAGTTGCTGGTCGAGTTGTTCGGTGAGTTGGCCGAGGAGGTGCAGACCTCGTATATTCGCGATGGCCACCTGATTCCGACCTGTGACACCCAATGGAAGGTCGCTGCACAACTTGTCGCCCGTGATCCGCATACAGAGCGGTTGCGCGAGGGATTGATGACTCTGCTCGACGATGTCTTGTTTGTCGAAGATCCCGCGCATCGAGGCTGTTATCATCCGCGTATTGCGGCACAATCGACCTTTGCATATCGCCGACTCGATGAGCAACGGCGCGAGGCGTTCAATCGGTTGCACGATGATTTCTTCTATCGACGACACGATGGTTTTTGGCGAGAGTCGGCCATGCGTAAACTTCCGGCGTTGCTCGAAGCTACGGGAATGTTGGCCTGTGGCGAGGATCTCGGCATGATTCCGGAGTGTGTGCCACAGACGATGCAGGATCTGCGAATCCTCTCGCTGGAAATTCAGCGTATGCCCAAGCATCCGGCCGAGATCTTTGCCGATCCGGCGCGGTATCCCTATTGGTCGGTTTGTACCACTTCGACGCATGATATGAGCCCGATTCGTGCGTGGTGGAACGAAAATAGAGAACTTACCCAACGCTTTTGGCATGAGGTGCTGGGACAAAACGGAGAAGCCCCGCTCGACTGCGAGCCGTGGATCTGCCAACGCATCGTCGAACAACATCTTGCCTCGCCGGCAATCTTTACGATTCTGCCGTTGCAGGATTGGTTGGCAATCGATGGTGGGTTACGCTACCGCGATCCGGAGAAGGAGCGGATCAATATACCGGCAGTCCCACGTCACTATTGGCGTTATCGGATGCACCTTACTTTGGAACAGCTGATCGACGAAAAGGCCTTTACTTCGAAACTTGCCGAGTTGGTGGTTATGAGTGGAAGGGACTAAAAACTTGCCCAATTAGGCGTTATTATTAGCAAAAGGGCTGTTGCAACAAGTTTGTTGGTCAGCCCTTTGATTGCTTAGTTTACGCGATACCAAGTTTCTGATTCACTTTTAGATTCATCATAACGACATACTAAAAAGTCGGATGTTAAACTGATGATATCGATGGTTAATGTGTATCCTTCATCGTCAACAATAATTATTTGATTAATTGAGGAAAGATAGTTGTATTTAAGAGTGTGTTTGCTCCCCCAACGACCATTGTCATATTCTTGTTCCCAACCATGTCCATTATTGCCGAAATAATACAGGTGATATCCTGTGCTGAATGTGTATTTCCATGTGCCGATTAAAGGATTATTGGCTCCGCCTCCATCATCATCGGAACAGCCGGTAAAGGTTGCGCTGCCGCAGAAAAGAGCTGCAAGCAACAGAAAGAGTTTGAATCTCTTCATAATAAGTTTTGAAGTTTTGCCGTAGCGACTCCCGTGCGGCAGTAATAAAAAAGAAGTGTGGAGTCGTCCGTCTATCTGAATGGAGGTTCTGGAATACCCGTGAACAAATAAACAATACCCCACACCGAATAGTGTATATCAAGAATGATACAACTATACACGGTGATGAGTGTTTGTATTGCCTATTCCTGTTCACACGAAATTTTCCAGATTTCCATTCAGGAATAGAAGCGAAACACTTCTACTGAAATTATGTTGCTATCCTTTTGAGGATAAGCAATGCAAAGGTAGAAATTATTTCGTCGAAATACAACACTCTCGGGGTATTGCGGCGACAAATTTCGGAAAAAGGTTGCTGAAAAGCAATATTGCCCGAATTCTATGTTTCTTCAACTTGGGGGAGAGTGCGGTAAATGATAGCCATATAAGTACTAACTCCCCGGCCTCGGACAGGGGAGTTAGTAGTATAGTGGTGGGCGTAAAGGTTTAGACGCGAGAAAAGGGTAATTTTTGCGTGATACCTATATTAGAACAACTGTATCAAAAGCAATCCGGTGGCGATCGATACAATTGTAGTGATCAATCCGGGCATCATGAACGAGTGGTTGAGTACCCATTTTCCGATTCCGGTAGTACCCGTGCGGTCGAAGTTTATGGCGGCCACGACAGTCGGGTAGTTGGGAATGAAGAAATAACCATTCACGGCAGGAAACAAGGCGATCATCATCATCGGCGATATACCCAATGCAATGCCCAGCGGGGCTATGGCGCGGATGGTGGCAGCCTGACTGTAAAGCAATATCGACATCACAAAGAGTGCCACTCCGAACAGCCACGGCATTTGTGTCACGATGCTTTCGATGGAGAGTTTCAACTCTCCGATATTGCCGTTGATGAAGGTGTCGCCCATCCATGCGATTCCGAATATGGCAATCACAGCCTGCATGCCGGCAGGAAATATGCTTCCTTGGGTAGCCTCGGCTCCATTGGTGCGGGTGAGCAACAGAATGAGAGCAGCCGCGGAGAGCATCAGAATCTCAATGAGTAGCGGCATGCTCAAAGCTGTGCCATCGAAAGAGGGTCGTAACGAAGGAATCGAACCGAAAAGTACGATGAGCAGGGTGGTGATGAGGAATATCGCAACCGAAAGGCGGGCTTTCGAACGGTTTTTTACGTCGGTCAGCTCGGTGCGTTTGTTGTCGAGCATGCCACTCTTCAAACGTTTGATGTATTCGGGATCATCGACCAACTCTTTGCCTATCCGCATCGAATAGAAAGCGCCTGCCAATATGCCGATAAGGGTTGCCGGTATGCAGATTTTCAAAATGTCGAAGAGGGTTACCCCAAATCCGGTGAGCATTCCCAGCAGAGCCACGGTAGCTGCCGATATGGGGCTTGCGGTAATGCCTTGTTGGGAGGCGATTACGGCGATGGATAACGGCCGTTCGGGACGGATTTTGGTCTCTGTGGCGACTTCGGCAATAACGGGGAGTAGCGAGTAGGCGACGTGGCCGGTTCCCGCAAGGAATGTGAACAGATAGGTCACAAACGGAGAGAGGAGTGTCACATGGGCGGGATTGCGACGCAAAATGCGCTCGGCGATCTTTACCATGTAATCAAGACCTCCTGCGGCCTGCATGCACGATGCGGCGGAGATAACTGCCGCGATCATGAGCATCACATCGATCGGAGGGGCGGTGGGTTGAAGACCGAAGACAAACGTAAGGATGGCTAATCCTACACCTCCCATGACACCGAGGCCGATACCTCCAAGACGGGCGCCTACGATTATGGCCGTGAGTACAAATAGGAATTGAATAAGCATAATTCGTTTTTTTTATGGCGGATATAAATTCGTAAATCTGGTGACCGATTACTCCAATTCGCGGCGATTCAACAAGGCGTGGGTGATGGTCAGTTCATCGACATATTCCAATTCGTCGCCAAATCCGATTCCCCGCGCGATGGCGGTGACTTTCAAGTCGGGGAACTGGCGTAGGCGATTCATCAGATAGAAGAGAGTCGTTTCCCCCTCGACCGAGGTGGGGATGGCGAGAATAACCTCTTTTACCTCTTTTTGAGCAACTCGATCGACCAGCAGATCGATTTTCAGGTCGGAAGGCGAGATCCCCTGCATCGGAGAGATCACCCCTCCGAGGACGTGGTACAACCCTCGATATTGACGAGTATTCTCAATCGAAAGCAGATCGGCAACCTGCTCTACGACACAGATGGTTGAGTGGTCGCGCTCGTCGTTGGCGCATATCGGGCAGATCGTATCGTCGGAGAGATTGTTGCAGCAAGAGCAATATTTGATCTCGTGGCGAAACCGGTCGATGCTGCGCGTCATATCGCGCACCGAATCGGGTTCCATGCGTAACATATGGATTGCAAGACGCATGGCCGTGCGGCGACCGATTCCCGGGAGCTTCGAAAGCTCGCCAACCACATCATAAAGCAGCTGCGACATCAGATAATCTCGATTTTACGGGAGTCAAGCCATCCTTTCTTGCCATCGGCGATGGATATTTCATACCAATCGTCGAGTTGGTCGGTGATTCGTACCAGCGTCCCTTCGTGCAATACAAAAAGATCGGCCGATGATTTGTCGGGCGAGCTCTTCACCGCAGCGGAGTTGGATAATACTACGGCTTGGGTGCGGTCGAGCATTTCGCGACGTTCTCCTGCGGCGAAGATGGTGGTTATCACAAAGAGAATGCCGGTGGCAAGTGCTCCGTAGAAGCCGACCTTTCGCCACATCAACTGTTGTGCCAACAAAAAGAGCAATACCGACACCAGCGCAATGGTCAACATCCCCAACGACAACAGACTCCAAGCCGTACAACTCATCGTATGGCGCACGGCACGCAACCATTCGCCGAGAAAGAACTCGGGAATCTGTTCGATGGTATCTTTCGTGCGGGCTTCGGCAACACTCAAATTGTAACGAATATCATCGTTGCCCGGAGCAAGACGCAGAGCCCGCCGATAGCAGAGAATGGCTCGTCCCAGCTGGTTGTCCTTGAAGTAGGCATTACCCAGATTATAATAGAGTTTGGCCGAACTTAACCCTTGGGTAAGAAGTTGTTCATAGGACTTGATGGCACGGTGGAAATCGTTGTTGATATATGCGGTGCTGGCTTGATCCCAAAGTTGATTGGGAGTTGCTGTCGGATCGATGGCTACCGGTGAATTGATTTCGGTGCTATCGGAGACTGCCGGCTGCGGCGATTCAGTCGGCTGAACAGCGGATGTTGGTTGTGCTGTGGCAAAACCGGCAACCAACAGCAAGAACGATGTTATGATCTTTTTCATCATGGCTCTATCGTTTTATGGAACTCTCGATGCGGGAGATAAAATCGACTCCTTCGGCATAGATGTCGCTCATTTGAGCATAAGCCGATGGCGAGTATTGTGCCTCGTCGCATTGGGTGATGATGGTCGTAAAGCGTTGCGATTGTTCGGCAGAGATGCCACGTTTATGCAACTCCTCGCGGACATTCTCTTTTGTGAGATTGGCGACCGGAATATTCAACTTGTCGCTCATATATCCCCACAAGGCTCGAAGCATCTCTTCGTAGAACGCGTGACGGTTTTGCTCCTCCATGTACCGCTTGGCGGCACGGAAACGTTGTACGGCAACTTTGTTGGCACGTTTCCCGCGAACAAGTACCAAGTTCTTCGACTCGCGAATCTTCCGGCGGAGGGCAATATAGCTACCGACGAAAAGCAGCAGAATGGCAGAAAGCAACAGCCAATATGTTCGACCGAAGAGGAACGGCTTGCGGTTGAGTTGTAATTGAGCCGCTCCCAACTTGATGAAACGAATATCCTGCCCCAAAAGTTTTACTGCCTCCTTCGACATGCCTTGTCCTCGCATCACAACGGCATCACCTCCGCCTTGTGCATCGGGAGTGATCTCCAACGTGAGCGGTTTGGACTGCAAAGTGACATACTGCATGCGCGCCGGATCGAAATAGGAAAATTCGATGGGTGCGATGTCGTAGCTGCCTTCGGCACGGGCAATGAAAGGATATTCGAACTGACGATAGCCCGATATGCCGGCCGCAGAGGTGTTGATCGACTCGGTGGTTTTGACATTGTACTGCTCGAACGATGTCGGAAGCGTCAGCGGGGGAGCTTGTATGAACGTGAGGTTGCCCGTACCCGAGATCTTAATTGTATAAGTTGCGGCCGAGTTGGCGGCAAAACGCTCTTGCGGATAAGAAGCTTCGAGGTTGAAACGACCTACGGCACCACTGAATCCGCTCGGAGCTCCTGCCGGTAACGATTTGACGGAGACCGTTACCCGCTGACTTTGCAATTTGCGAGGGACGTTATAGACTTCATGTCCACCTCCGAAGAAGGGGTCAATGGGATGGCGACTCGGAACCACAACCTGTGCTATGGCGGTCAACTCGGCAGGGTCGATCGTCAACGAGCCGGCTTGTTGCGGGTAGAGCAAAAACTCGCGAGCAACCAATGTCTCATAGACCTTGCCGTTGTAGGTTTCGCGTTGACGACGGGCGTTGTCCGTGCGCAACTCCTGAGCCCAGAATCCGTTGAATGAGGGGAATTTGACATCCTCATAACCGACGACATTGGCACGTTCGTAGAGTTTGAATGTGACACGCAACGGCTCGCCCTTGAAAACCGAGGTCCGCGACACGATTGTTCGTAATAACAGGTCGTCTTTGGCAATTTGCCCTTGTGCCGAATTCGATGACTGCTCGGCCTCTCGCTGCCGCGATGGCTGCCCGTTTGGGCTGTTGCTGTCTTGGTTGTTGTTTTCGGCAACGATCTCGATAGGCAGGGCATTGGTGCGATAAGTTTCGCCATCAACCACAACGGAGGCAACTCCGATGGTGACGTTGCCGGCGGCCTGAGGCAACAAAACGAATGTATAGGTGTAGTTGACGCTTTTGGTCATAGATCCGTTGATGATCTGGATCGATGACCCGCTTGCGACAGCAGGACCGGCCAATACCTCAAACCCTTCGAATGTGGGGGCTTGAAACGAATCGCTATCCGGTTTGGCATTGAGTGTGAACTCTACTCGAAAAGCCTCGCCGACAGCCACTGTTAGCGGGGAGGAAGCCTCGAAAACGACTTTTTCGGCAGCAGATGCCGAAAAAGTCGTCCATGTGAGCAGTAGAGCGAACCCTATTTTTGCAATAAAATTCCTCATTAGTTAAATTATTTCCGAATTTCCTGCAATACAACGCATTTTAGACGGATTTAGTGTTTGAAATCCGCAAAAAAGTCATTGCCTTTATCATCAACGATGATGAAGGCGGGGAAATTCTCGACATAGATTTTGCGAACAGCTTCCATGCCCAACTCCGGAAAATCAACCACCTCAACCGATTTGATCGCGTTCTTGGCCAAAACCGCAGCAGGACCACCGATCGAACCGAGGTAGAATCCCCCGTGTTTCCGGCAGGCATCGGTAACCTCTTGCGAGCGGTTGCCTTTGGCTACCATAACCATCGAGCCGCCTACCGATTGGAAGAGGTCAACATAGGGATCCATACGTCCGGCAGTGGTCGGACCAAACGATCCCGAAGCCATACCTTGCGGAGTTTTGGCCGGACCTGCATAATATACCGGATGCTTTTTGAAGTATTCGGGCATGGGTTGACCCTCGTCGAGCATCTGTTTGATGCGGGCATGAGCAATGTCGCGGGCAACGATGAGCGTACCTTTGAGGTTCAAACGTGTTTTGATCGGATATTTGGTCAGGATCTCACGCACTTTGTCCATACCCTCATCGAGGTCGATCTCCACAGCGGGCGACATGGCCGGTGATGTCTCGGGAAGGAAACGTGCGGGATTCTTCTCCAACTCTTCGAGGAAGATACCCTCGGGAGTGATTTTGGCTTTGATGTTGCGGTCGGCCGAGCAGCTGACACCGATGGCTACGGGGCAGGAGGCAGCGTGACGCGGAGCACGAATTACGCGTACGTCGTGTACGAGATATTTGCCGCCAAATTGAGCTCCGATACCGCTCTCGCGACAGATTTTCAATACCTTCTCTTCCCATTCGAGGTCGCGGAAACAACGGCCGCCCTCATTGCCCGAAGTGGGCAGTTCGTCGAGATAACCGGCCGATGCCTTCTTTACTGTTGAAAGACACATTTCGGCCGAGGTGCCACCGATGCAGATGGCAAGGTGGTAGGGAGGACAAGCCGAAGTGCCGAGGTCTTTGATATGCTCGGTGATAAATTTGGTCAGCGAAGCCTCGTTGAGCAGTGCTTTGGTCTGCTGATAGAGGAATGTTTTGTTGGCCGAGCCACCTCCTTTGGTGATGAAGAGGAATTCGTACTCCATCCCGGGCTTGCCGGCATAGATATCGATCTGTGCCGGAAGATTCGTGCCGGAATTCTTCTCGTCGATCATCGTGAAAGGAACGACCTGCGAATAACGGAGGTTGCGCTCCTTGTAGGTTTCATAGACACCTTTGGCGATGCACTCGGCGTCGTCGGCTCCCGTGTAAACATCTTCGCCTTTGTGGGCGATGCAGATTGCCGTACCCGTATCCTGACATGTGGGCAGTTCGCCTTCGGCAGCAACAGACTGATTGAGCAACATGGTGTAGGCTACGAATTTGTCGTTGTCGGAGGCTTCGGGGTCTTCGAGAATGTTGCGTAATTTTTGGAGGTGCGAAGCGCGCAGGTAGAACGAAACATCGTTATAAGCGGCCTTCGACAGCAATTCCAAACCGGCGGGATCGACTTTCAAGATCTTCCGGCCGTCACATTCGACAACCTTGATGTAATCCTTTGTCAACAGACGATACTGAGTTTTATCCTCGCTGATGGGATAAGGCTCTTGATAGATGAAATCGGCCATAATTTTATGTATTTGTTAGTATTGGCGTTAAATTCATGCAAAAATACAAAAAACAATCCGTATTGCATAACTAATTTTTCGTATGTCGTTATTTTTTATGGAGAATAGGTGGTTATTAAAAAAAATTATTAACTTTGTGCGGTCTTTGCATGACATTGCATGACATGAAAAGATGAAACCGGTCGATAAAGAAGTTTAAGGTTGGCAGAAAGGTTGTAAAAGATCGGCTGAAATTGATGATGAAAACAACAAATTTCAAAACTCTTATTTTTATGGTATCTTATAAAGATTTAGGTCTGGTAAACACACGAGAGATGTTTGCCAAGGCAATCAAAGGAGGTTATGCCATTCCGGCTTTCAACTTCAATAACATGGAGCAGATGCAGGCTATCATCTCGGCTTGTGTGGAGTGCTCGTCGCCGGTTATTTTGCAGGTATCGTCGGGTGCTCGTAAATATGCGAATCAGACCCTGTTGCGTTATATGGCGCAAGGAGCTGTGGAGTACGCCAAAGAGTTGGGCAAGAATATCCCCATCGCTTTGCATCTCGACCATGGTAACTCGTTTGAGTTGTGCAAAAGTTGTATCGATATGGGCTTCTCGTCGGTAATGATCGACGGCTCGCACCTCCCTTATGAGGAGAACGTTGCACTTACGAAACAGGTGGTAGAGTATGCACACCAGTTCGACGTAACGGTCGAGGGCGAGTTGGGCGTATTGGCAGGTGTTGAGGATGAGGTTTCGGCCGAGCATCACACCTATACCCGTCCCGAAGAGGTGGTTGATTTCGTTTCGAAGACGGGTGTTGACTCGTTGGCTATCTCGATCGGTACGTCGCATGGTGCCAATAAGTTCAAGCCCGAGCAGTGCACCCGCAACGAGGAGGGTATCTTGTTGCCGCCGCCCCTGCGTTTCGACATCCTTGCCGAGATCGAAAAACAGTTGCCCGGCTTCCCCATCGTATTGCACGGATCGTCGTCGGTTCCGCAGGAGTATGTGAAGATCATCAACTCCTATGGCGGTGCGTTGAAAGATGCCGTAGGTATTCCCGAGGAGCAGCTGCGTCAAGCCTCCAAGAGCGCAGTTTGCAAAATCAACATCGACTCGGATGGTCGCTTGGCCATGACTGCTGCCGTGCGTCAGGTGCTTGCAGAGAATCCCGCAGAGTTTGACCCCCGCAAGTATCTGGGTCCGGCTCGTGAGGAGTTGAAGAAACTCTACATGCACAAGTGCGAAAATGTGCTCGGCTCGGCAGGTAAGGCTTAATCCGAGACTCTAATAAAAGTGTGGGTGTCCAACGTATTCGGTTTGGACACCCACTTTTTTTGTGCTTTTCAGTCGAATGTTTATTTGCGCTCATATCGCTCACCGATAATCTTCCAATCGATGCAGTTCCAAAGCGCGGCTACCGAGTCGGCTCGACGGTTGCGGTAGTCGATGTAGTAGGCGTGTTCCCAAACGTCGATTCCGAGCAGGGGTTTCATTCCGTGGCGCAACGGATTTCCGGCATTCTGCTCGCTGACAATCGCCAGCCGCCCCGTTTTATCCTCTATCAACCAAACCCATCCCGACCCGAATAATCCTGCCGCGGCTTTGTTCATCTGTGCCTTCATCTGCGCAAATGAGCCGAACGAACGATCAATGGCCTCTTTGAGTGCACCTGTGGGTTGTTGTTGCGGTGCGGGTGAGAGCTGTTCGAAGAAAAATTCGTGATTCCATACCTGCGCGGCATTGTTGAAGATCGGGCCGTCGGATGAAAGTACGATATCTTCTAACGGCTGTGCAGCATGGGGTGTGTCGATGATGAGTTCGTTGAGCTTATCGACGTACCCTGCATAATGCTTGTCGTGGTGGTAGCGCATCGTCTCCTCGGAGATCTGTGGCGCAAGTGCGTCGTAGGCGTAGGGGAGTTCCCGCACCGTGAAGCGGGTTTGTGTCGTGGTGTCGGTTGGCATAGTCAAAAATAGGAAAAGTGAAACGATCAGTGTATTCATAAGATATGGTTTTTATTCCTCGTCGTATGGATCGAAAACCTCTTTGCCTTCGCCACATACGGGACAGAGCCACCCGTCGGGAAGATCTTCGAATGAGGTGTTTGGCGCAATGCCGTTGTCGGGATCGCCCAAAGCGGGGTCGTAAATGTACTCACAGACAGTACAGCGGTATTTTTTCATAATCGGTCGTTTTTTTTGAAACTCATTCGGTCGTAGAGCAAATAGAGTGCCGAAAATGGAGTATATAAATTTGCTCATATCGATTTTATCGGCGGATCTGCCTCCTTTTTTCGTATTATTTCGGGACAAGACCCCCGAAGAGTGTTGTTCGTTGCGAAAATTTTTCTAACTTTGTGGCGTCGTGGGCGGTATGCTCTCGGCGTACATATTTTGATGAAAGTGTTTTCGCTTTTATCCTTGACAAGAAATCTGGAAAATTTCACAACCGAAAGGATAACGACAACACTCGTCATCTGTATTGGTATGCATTCTAACCATGCCAATTACAGGTGTGGGGTCTTGTAATCGTTTGTTTTTGGTTGGGCATTCCAGAGCCTCTTGTCAGATAAACGAAAGTCTGCTCCACACTTTCTATTTATTATATAATAAGGTAATCCACTATCGAGGAGCGGATAGAGTGGGTGCAAGGTTGCACCCGAATAGACATTGTTGTATTTGAGAACAAACAATAATTATTAACTTAAACTCTATCTATTATGAAGACCAAATTTTTCCTCTTGGTTGCGCTTTTCGCGCTGATCTCCTCGTCTGTTTCGGCTCAATTCTACAATCGTAAGAAGGTGGCTATCACCGAGGTCGTGGATAAAAGCGGCGATGTGGCCAATGGTACGAAGACCTTTATCCGCAGTGCCTTGACCGACGCCATCACCAACTCCGATGGTTATGAGGGTTATGCCCAAATCAGTTTTTTGTCGCTTGAAATGAACTTCGACAAGACGGGAAATATCTCCAATGCCACGCTTACCTACGTCAAAAAGCAGATGATGGAGTATATTTTGGTTTCGGAGGTTACTCCGCTCGACAAACGTACCGTGCTGCTCAGTGCGCGTATTGTGAATACCGCCAGCGGCCGAATCGTTGCCTCGTCGTCGGTGCGTACCTATGCAAGTATCGACTGCCTGCGTCCGGCTTGCAATACGCTTGCCTATAAATTGGTTGGTGCGATCTAATCCAAATTTTTGTGTAGCAATGACTCGAAAAATATCTGTTTTCTTTCTGTTGTGCGTGGCGATTCTCTTGCCGAGAGTTTCCGAGGCGCAATTCTTTGCCAAGCAAAAGGTGGTGGTTTGGGAAGTCTTTGATCGCAACAATGATGTCAAGGTTGCCGATGCAACCAAAACTCAAATTCGCACGGCAATTGTCGATGCTTTTGTAAACTCGCGCAATTACGAGGTTTTTGAGGGAAATATGAACGATGTGAAAAATCGGATTTCCGCCAAAGGGCTTACTACGTCATCTGTCAATATTGCAAAAATTGTTCGTGAGTTGTATAAGGTTGATTTCGTGCTGTTTACTACAATAAATGTGATACAGCATGCCACCTCTTATGACAATTATCAAGTGCATTTGGCTTCTGATCTGTATAGTGCCGAGACTCAAAAGAGCGAACGAATGGCATACGTTGATATGAAGAGCGATGTGAAAGAGATTCCGGCTGCCTGTGCTAAACTTTTGAGTAATTTGCTTGGAGAACAGTTAACCGCACAAGAGCAACCGGTACAACCTGAGCAACAGCAGCCGGCACATACTCAGCCGACACAGCATGCAACATCTTCACCAACCGGTACAACACAACAATCGGCTGTTGTTGATGCCTCGGCATATGGTAATAATGATGTCGGCAGTAATCGTTCTGCATCCGCTATTCAAAATGAGCAGGGGATAAAACCAATGCCTAAAAAAGGCGAGGTCGTTTTTTACTTGCCATCTGGATACCAGCCGAAAAAAGAGAAACATAAAGATCGACCTCTGTTTGTCGAATTTGACAACGAGAAGGTTGGTTCAGGGACATTAAGTACAGGCTTTACGATTAGAGTACCTAAACACGGAAACGGGGTACATCATTTGGAAATCAGACAACAACAGGACTTTAAGTATTTTAAGGTCGATTTGGACAAGTACAATTTCTTTGAATTTCAGATTTACCGTTGGAATTATTTGGGTACGGCTATGTATGGTGTAAGTCTTAAAGAACAAAAAATGATAGAATAGTTTAATTTTTTATTCCGTCCGACTTTTAAGGGGTCAGTACAATGCTTGCATGATGGTTTTCTGAAATTTCCTGATTTCAAATTTGATAAATTCCTATGTCGGCGGAGAAAGATATGAAACTAAATAAATGACGATGAAACGAAAAATAGTTGTATTTCTTCTGTTGTGTGTGGTGACCTTGCTGCATGAGGTTGCCACAGCACAAGGTTTATCCATCTTCGCCAAGCAGAAGGTGGTTATTTGGGATATTATTGATCGAAATGATCGACCTTTGGACGAAAGTTCGGGTCAATTTCGCGTGTTGCGTGGCGGTAGCTGGCGCAGTGTTGCGCGGCGCTGTTGCGTTTCGAATCGTGACGGCAATACTCCTTCGAGCCGTATCTACTACAACGGTTTTCGTGTGGTTTGCCTCCCATAGTTTTAATATTCAAAATAATTTCAGGCGTATGCGGGCTTTCGGCCACAGCATACGCCTGATTTTATTGGGAGAAACTCCGTTTAGATCAGTGTTTCGAGGATCTGTACGGCATTGAGGGCTGCACCCTTGCGGATCTGGTCGCTGACGCACCAGAAAGTCAGCCCGTTGTCGTTGGTGAGGTCCTTGCGGATGCGACCCACATAAACGGGATCGTGACCGGCAAGGAAGAGCGGCATGGGATAGATCTTGTTGGCCGGCTCGTCCATCAGCACCACACCCTGAGCCGCGGCAAAGGCTGCGCGTGCCTCCTCCGGTGAGATCGGACGTTCGGTCTCCACCCAAACACTCTCCGAGTGCGCACGCATCACAGGAACGCGGATGCAGGTGGCCGAAACACGGATATCCGAGTGCATGATCTTGCGGGTCTCGTGGAACATCTTCATCTCCTCTTTGGTGTAGTCGTTGTCGGTGAAGACGTCGATATGCGGAATGACGTTATAGGCGAGCTGGAAGGCAAATTTCTCTACCGTAGGCTCTTTGCCGGCACCGATCTCGGCATACTGCTGTTCCAACTCGGCCATGGCGGCAGCTCCCGCACCGCTGGCCGACTGATAGGTTGCGACGTGTACGCGGCGGATGTGCGACACCTGTTCGAGAGCCTGCAATGCCACCACCATTTGGATCGTGGTGCAGTTGGGGTTGGCGATGATGCGACGCGGTGCATGCTTGGCATCGGCGGCATTCACCTCGGGAACGACCAAAGGTACATCCTCGTCCATGCGGAAAGCACTCGAATTGTCGATCATGATCGTTCCGTGTTTGGTGATCGTCTCGGCAAATTCGCGCGAAGTGCCCGCTCCGGCTGAGGTGAGGGCGAAATCCACACCGCGGAAGTCGTCGTTGTGTTGCAACAATTTGACGGTAATATCTTTGCCGCGGAATTTGTAGGTTTTACCCGCGCTACGCTCCGATCCGAAGAGCAACAACTCGTCGATTTGCAACGGTCGCTCCTCCAAAATTCTCAAAAATTCCTGTCCTACGGCACCACTGGCGCCCACGATTGCAATTTTCATCTTTGCTTGTTATTTGTTGACACTAATCAAAAAAATTCTCTTCCGGTTTGGTCGGCTTGGTTTGTTTTGCGGCCGCCTCCTCTTCGCAGTCGTATTGCGGCATCAAAGCCGGCCGTATAAAACGGTCGGTGCGGCTGATACCGAGCCTCCCGTCGTCATAGACCTTTTTCAAGAACTCGCCTACGATGGGCAGGGCAACCACGCTACCCTCACCCGATGAGGTGAGGTGTACATATTGGTCCTCGCCACCGACCCACGCGCCGGCCACAATACGCGGTGCAACACCCATAAACCAAGCGTCGCGGTTGTGATTCGAGGTGCCGGTCTTGCCACCAATCTCCACGTCGTCGAACCCGAACATCCATTTCAGACGTCCGGCCGTTCCGCCGTTGACTACATTCTGTAACATTCCCAACATCGTATAGGCTGTGCGTTCGCTGATTGCATCCTGCGATTGCGGGATGAATGTGGCGATCAGGTTGCCTTGACGATCTTCGATGCGGGTTACGAAAGTCGCATCGTTGTGGACACCTTTGTTTGCGAAGGTCGAGAAGGCACTCGCCAGCTCGAAGACATTCGACTCCGACGATCCGAGACACAAGGCATATACCGGATCGACAAAGCTGCGAATACCCATGTTGTGGATGAAATCGGCAACGGCTTCGGGCTGCTTGGCCTGCTTCATGATCCATGCCGAGTAGTTGTTGCGGCTGCGTGCCAAACCCCATTGCAACGGATGCAACACGCCGTCGTACTCCACTTTGCCGGCCTCTTTGGGCGACCATGCCGTGCCGTTCGAGGTTTCGATCGTGACGGGCAGGTTGGGAACCATCGTGCAAGGGGTCATACCCAAGTGGTCGATGGCGAAAGTATAGACGAAGGGTTTGATTGTCGAGCCGATCTGGCGTTTGCCCTGCTTGGCCATGTCGTATTTGAAGTAGCGGAAATTAGGGCCACCGACGTATGCTTTGACAAAACCCGTATGAGGCTCGATGGCCACAAACGCGGCACGCATGATTCGCTTATGATGGAGAATCGAGTCGCGCGGGGTCATCAGTGTATCGCGTTCGCCTTTGTAGGTGAAGATCTTCATGCGACAAGGCTTGTCGAACGAGGCTTCGATATCTCGGGTGGCAAAGCCGGCCTCTTTCATCTCGCGGTAACGATCCGAATAGCGGATTGCCTGCCGAATGATGCGGTCACGTTCTTCGGGCTCGGCATCGTTGAACAGCACTTTGGTACGTCGATATTGGGCATCCATGCGGGGCTGGATGCTCTTTTCCAGCTGCTGTTGTACGGCCTGCTCGGCATAGACCTGCATCACGGAGTTGATCGTGGTGTAGATTTTCAAGCCGTCGCGGTAGATGTCGTAGGGGCTGCCGTCGGCTTTCCGGTTTTTGTGACACCAGCCATAGAGCGGATTCTCCTCGTATTCGCGAACGGCCTCGTTATAGTCCCACTCGGTGTAGAATTGGCGACGCGAGGGTTTCTTGGCGTTCATTACCAAGCGCAACATTTCGCGGAAATAGGTGGCTGTGCCCTGATTGTGCGAAATAGGTTTGTAGTTGAGTACGATCGGTAGAGCCGCGATGGAGTCGTATTGCTGTCGGGTCAAAGCGCCGGCAGTCTGCATACGCGACAGTACCAGATTGCGGCGTGCCAACGCATTGTCGGGGTTACGCACGGGCGAGTAGCGGGTGGGAGCATTGACCACACCGACCATCATAGCGGCCTCTTGTACGTTGAGTTGATTCGGCTCTTTGTTGAAGAAAGTTTGCGCAGCGGCTTTTATGCCGTAGGAGTTGGAGCCGTACTCCACCGTGTTGAGGTACATGGCGGCAATCTCCTCTTTGGTGTAGTTGTATTCGAGTTTCAATGCTGTGATCCACTCTTTGAGTTTCGATACGACCAACACGGCCTTGCGACCGATGCTTCCGCGTCGTGTGGTGTCACGCGGGAAAAGGTTTTTGGCCAACTGCTGGGTGATGGTCGAGCCGCCACCTTGTGAGGTGTTTTGCAACAACAATGTCTTGATCGCCACACGAGCCAACGACTGAATGTCGATTCCGGCATGGTTGCGGAAACGAATATCCTCTGTTGATATCAGAGCCGCCACGATCGGGGGAACATCGTGGTCTCCCAAACGAATATGCAGTGTGGAGTCGGCAGGAAACAGATCGGCATATTGTACATACGAACGATTCTGTACGAAGAATGTGCCGATGACCTTGCCATCCTCGGAGTAGATCTCCGTAGCCAAATTGCTACGCGGATTCTCCAACTCTTCGAATGAAGGCATGCGGCCGAATACTCCCAATGCCGTAAGTATCAGTAGTATGCCTATCAGTGCAAATGGTGCGAATGCCCCCAGCCAGATATATCGTATAATTTTGGGGTTGATCCCCTTTTTCTGCTTTTTTGCCATAGTCTGTTCGCTGCCTTGTTAGGTCGGCAGGTATGTCGGTTGCAAAGATAGTAATTTTTATCTTATGCCCGATCGAAAAGAGCCGCTTCGATTGCTCATTCGGCTATTAAAAAGGTAAGCCGATCGATCCGCTGATCCACCAATCGCCTATCGAAGGTTTGTATATCGAGAGCTTGAATGTCGAAGTACCTTTGGCCGGCAATCGCAAGACGTTGAAATCGAAGATCAAATCTCCGCCCACGGCCCATAACCCCTGCGATCCGAACGGCCCGATGTCGAAATGCGCGTAATCGCCTCCGATGTTCAGCCGGATTCGCTTGATATACAATACGGAGGGAATACCTCCTTCGGGATAACATAGCGGGAGTTGGTAGTTGCCTGAAATGGCGAAATAGTTGTCGGCCTCGATATCGGTAGATGAGAATCCGCGCGGAATGAGCTGCGTCGAGCGGTATCCGAGGAGTGAATAACCTGCCGGATATTGGTATCCTCCGATCGTCGTCTGGTAGTTGGCAGCCAATTTCAACGAATGATGTCGGAATAATGCCGGCAAATAGGTTTCGCCGTAGAACGATACGAGATCGCTGTATTGACGATTGGCCGGATTGATTGTGTAATAGGCTTTTAGACTGTATCCCCAACGAGGAGCAAAATCCCGATGAGCCATGCGCACCTGATCGGTAAAACCTACACCGAGCGATAATTTGTGTAACCCTTTTTTGAATCTGAGTTGGGGGTTGATGTTCAGACCGTTGTACCAAACGGCATTGCTCAAATCGGCAATCAATCCGTTGGAGTAGTTCCAGCCGGCCGATGCCGATAAGATGCGGGTATGGTATCCTCGTTGGAAATAGAGGGGGAGGAGCGCCGATAATCCGATCGAGTAGTATTTTTCGGGTTGCGGTTTTATGCGGAAAAGTTGATTGTTTGCCGGATCGTAGATCCACGGAGAGTAAATGATTTGATCTCCGCCATAAGAGGCATCGAAGTTGAGGTGCACGCCCAATCCGAAATAACGTATCCCCATCTTGAACAGCGATCCTTCGTTGCGATTCCAACCGTAGGTGGCATAAGCTTCGGTATTCGACAATTGGTTTTGCGATAACAGAGTAAGCCCTACATTGGTATCTATTTGATGCTCGTCGATCGCATCAAAGATGTTGAGCGATGCCGGCATCCAGCTGTGTACGTTGAATAGGTGTAGCCCGTGTCGATAGCGTTTGGATGGAGTGTTTGTTTGCTGCTTTTGGAGATCAGAGGGGGTGAAATCTACTATATCGAGGTTGATTACGTCCCATTGCTTGCGAGGCGGATTTACCAGATTGATCGGCAGTCGGGAATTTTTCACGACACTCAGCGAGGTGCTGCTCAGTGGTTGTCGTGAAAGGCGGTAACCTCGTTGCTCATACGTTGTCAGCAGAAGTTGGTCGCCTTTCTGTGACGGAATACCATCAAAAGAACCGTAAGTTGAGTTTGTTAGACGATATTCACGCTGTTTCGACAGGTCGTATCCGTGTACTTCGTCGCGACCCGAGGCGATCGATCCGTAATAGAGCCACCCGTTTGCAGCGCGCAGGTCGCTCAATGTGATGTAGGCTTTTGTGGTTAAGGGGTGCAACCCTCGGGAGTCTATACGGGCCAACCACATGCCACTATCGTCGGTAATTATTCCGTAGAGGGCTGCCGTTTGATTGTCCCAAGCCAATCCGTGAATCTCCTTGTCGGCGGGAAGGGTTAACACCGGTTGTACCTCCTCGGCTTGTTTGACCACGATTGCATAGTGCCCGTTTGGATGGTAGGTTGCCCAATAGAGTTTATCGCCTGCGGGAGTGGGGTAGAGCGAGTTGCGCTCTCCGTTTACTTGTCGGGGCTTGCCATTGGCAAGATCCATATAGCAGAGTTGCGAGTTGACACGCTCCTCGAAGAGTTTCGATCGACGGTATTCGGTCCACCAGATGCGGCTATTGCCCAATGCCGGACGACTTGACAGCGATCCCGTATAAGCCACTGTTGTTTCCTTGCCGCTGCGAAGATCTACCCGTACGAATCGGCCGGTGCGGTCGAAGTCACTCTTCACGACCAAGACGGTCTGTTCGTCGAGTGGAATAGGCCATTGGTAAGTGGTATAATTTCGAGTATCAAGCTCAACCAAAGGAGTGGAACTGTTTGTCGGTGTGGGGATCGAGTCCCAATGGCGTTTCAGAGCGTCGAATGTCTCGCGGAACAGTTGGTTGACACTGGTGTTGTAGTATTTTTTCAAGGCTATGCGGGTGGTGGCAAAGAGATACGGGTTGCGCGCTCCATAGCGCGTAACTTTGTCCCAGATATTCTCCCCATAGCGATCATAGGCGTAGGAGCAGAGTTGATATCCCAATTCGTAGTGGTTGGGGATATAGTCGCGGTAAGAGCCGCAAAACCATCGGTCGGTATTTTTTCGGTCACGTCCCCGATGATCCGTTCCAATGCGACCAATGGCGCGATAACCCATCGAAAACGAGGGCTGCAAGCCGCGCCCGAAGGAGGACATCATCGTTTCGCTCATCACGGCATCGCCTTCCATGGCCCATGTCGGCATGAAAAGCATGCCTAATGTGGCACCTTGTTGCCCCAACAGATAGCGTAAGACGCGCAGAACACCTCGATCGAGGTTGTTGTATTGCACGGCATGTCGGTATTCGTGTGCCACCAATTGTTTGATCCACGGCATCGAGTAGTTATTTTCGGTCGGGGTTGTCAGAAAATCAACTCGTTTGGGCATGTACATCACCATACCGTTCGATTGAAAATTTTCGGTATGCAGTACAAAGGGGATGCGCATTGCAGGACGTGAGAACCCATAAGAGATGTCGGGCTGCACGCTCCGTATGTAGTGCAGGGCTCGACGTCCCAACGCATCGGCGCTGTCCGGATAGATCACACGCACCTTCGGGCCGCGAATCTCCGACCATTTTGTCGGGGCATCTGCTCCCCATGTGTAGTATTGTGCGAAGATCGGATGGATCCCCGCCAATAAAGAGAATACAAACAATATGTAACGCAAGGCCTTCATTTATGCTCCCGCTTTTTTACAACCATATCCCGCTTGGGTCAGAATGTTCAGGATACGATCCCGATGATCGCCCTGAATGATGATCTCGCCCTCTTTGGCCGAGCCTCCCACTCCGCACTTGTTTTTCAGCAGTCGGGCCAATGCTTGCAGGTCGGCATCGGGACCCACAAAACCTTTGATCAATGTTACTACCTTACCGGCTCGCTGCTTACGGTCGAGCCATATACGCAATTGTTGTTGTGCCGGAGGTAGCAGTTCTGCCTCGGGCTCTTCGTCGGTGGTGTATTTGAAGTCGGGGTTGGTCGAATAGACCATGCCGAGCCGTGATTTCCAGTCGTTGTCTGCCATTTTGTTCGATTTGTTGGAATATAACGCCGAAAAAAGCGACGTATTTTGCGCAAAAATAACAAAAATATTATCTTTGTCAAAAGGATGATCCTCTTGCTCTTGGACAGATGCTTTCGGAAATCGGTTTCGGTGGTGAGGATAAAGATTCAGACACATTATGGCAAAAAAGATACGAGAACATTTGCGCCGGCTCAATCCGTTTTCTTATTCGACGAAGCCGAAAGAGATGCCGCAACCGTTGCCGACCGATCCCAACCAACGATTGGTGCGGGTCTATGTCGAGGGGTATGAAGATGTGGCTTTCTGGCGTGGTATTTTTGATCATTTCCGCAATCCCTATCTGCGCTTTGAAATATCGGTTCCCGATCGCGGCGATCTTCCTAAGGGCAAAAAGGTGCTGCTCAGTATGTTGCCTCGATCATCCGAAGAGTTGTTGCTCTGTATGGATTCGGATTTCGACTACCTTTTTGCCGGTCGTACTCCCCAATCGCAAGAGGTTAACGGCTCGAAATTTCTGTTTCATACGTTTGCCTATGCTACGGAAAATTATCTTTGTTATGCTCCGTCGCTACACAACATCTGTGTCAAGGCGACCAAAAACGATACACGGATTTTCGATTTTGTGAAGTTCATGCACGACTACTCGTGTACGATCTATCCGCTTTTCGTGTGGTATGCGTTCTCTGCACAGCTGGATACGGTAAATGTTTTTCCGCTTGTCGATTTTAAGGCCTCCGTGCGTTTAGGTTATCTGGATATCACCGATAATGGCGCCAATACGATCGAGTGGTTGCGTCGTAATGTCGAAAAACGTCGGCAGTTACTTGTCTCGCGTAATCCGCAGATGATCGAGCCGATGAAACTCTTCGAAAAACAGTTGCAATCGCGCGGGTTGACACCGGAGAATACCTATCTTTTTATGCACGGCCATACGCTGATGGATAATGTGGTGATGGTGTTGCTCAACTCGGTTTGCGAGAAATTGCGCGACCTCTCCATAGCCCGTATCAACGCTTCGGAGAAGCGCGGAGTGGCCTTGCGTAACGAGATGTCGAATTATACCAATTCGTTGCGGCCGGTGCGCGATGTGTTGCTTGATAACGAAAACTATACACGTTGCCCGTTGTATAAACGACTTCAACGCAATATCTCCCGTTATATCATCCGCACAATTATAGAAATGAAACACCGCGGAGAGATCCGCGGTGATTCCTATTTGGCTATTCTTCGTAATCTGCGTCAGGATACGCTCTGATTACTCTCTCTTTCGAACGATGCGTACGGTCGCTTGGGTTGCTTGTTGTACAAACACCTGCGGGCCACAGGCGTAGCGACGCCATAACTCGTCGGTATAGCCGCGAATGGTCAGCAACTCCATATTTTCGGCCTGCATCACATCGAAGCCGGCTTCACGCAAAGCTTCGACCGCCTCGCCAATATGCCATGAGTTGTCGACACACAAACTCAGATTGATCGCCGAGTTGTGGATCAAGTTGGCCTTTACGCGATAGCGTTCCAACAACGAGAATATTCCGGCAAACTTCTCCTCTAATACAAACGAGAAGTCGCGTGAGCGAA